>CBFDEC010000014.1:0-69420 GCA_965603725.1 uncultured bacterium
TAAGAAAGGTTACGCTACTTTTTTATAAATTTCCACACCTTTTGTAATTAACTCCGTTTTTGGTATCTTTAAAAGTTCTTTCATACTTAATTTTAGTTCCTTAACAATCTGAGCAATCAATTTTAGGCCAACGAAATATCCTGCTCGAAATTTAAAAATATCAGCTATATCATTAGCGTAAAACAGTTCTATTTCAGGACTGCTGTAATTGAAATTTTCCAGGACAAATTTATATAATTGCGGTTCAGCGATCTGACACTTTTCAAGCCAGGCATTAATTTCTAACTCAGTAAGAAAGTCAGCCCATAAGGCTTCCTTTTCGGTGTTCTTAAGAATTTGTTGAGTTAAATATGTGGCAATTCCCTCAGTAATCAGTTTTCGCGAAAGCAACAGCAGGTTTTTGATACTGTGAAAATAAAAATCAGGGGAGCGCGAATAATGAAGGAAATGTACAATTTCATGAGTTATGAATATATCACATTGTTCTAATGTCCGATAAGTTTCAACAGGCAGCCAGACAACATAATTGTCGCCATCTTTAAATGCATGGCCGTTTGAGGTATTTTGACCGACTAATAATACTATTTTAAGATTAGCAATATTGAAACCGCTGTTATTAAAATTATTTTCTATAAAATCAAGACGTTTCCTGATAAGTTTGGATTTTTGCTTGACTGCCTTCTCATCTGCTAAAATAACTGTGTTATTTCTCTTAGCCCAGTATTTGTAATAATGTTCAAATAAGGCCGGATAAGATCTTTCATAATGGGGAAAATCACCGCTACTTAATACATGTATAATATAAGCTTCAGTCAGATCAGTAATATGCATACCAATCCAGTTTAATCAGTCATTCATATTTTTCTCAAGTTGCTTAAAAGCCATAATTCAGGCTTTTCAGACCAGTATCTTATCCTATTCAGGCGAATTCGCCAGTCTGAATGAATTAGCCTTGATTTTGCAGCTTACTCAAGCGGCGCTTTAAGCAGATGAATATCGTCAATCCAGACGATGCCCGTACCCTGAACGACTAAATTAAGTCTGACATTATCGGGATTTTCACCTTTTTTCAGAAAGAAAAACGTCTCCTCGATCGACCAGTCTTTATCGCCCGTGGAGGGTGTCTGCAAATCTCTTGAGAAAAACTCGCCTTTATCCTTAAAACCGCACCACATCTCAAGAAAAGCCAAGCCTGTTATACGCTCAGTTTTAACCTGTGCACGGTAAAGCAGGCGCGTATCCTCAATATCGATGTCGTCAACTTCAAACAATTGGATTACTACCGAATCGGCCGCGGTTATCTTCAGTGAACCGTTGCCGTCGCTTGTAACCTGTTCATCAAATTCAACGCCGGTTTGGGTGATAATCTCTTCAAGGCTTGTAATAGGGAAATGCCTCAATTCGACAACCGGGCTTGATTTTTTTGAGCAGTTGATTGTAAACGTCAACAAACAGGCTCCCCAGATAATCCATTTTACCGACATGTTTACCTCGCTTTGTTAAATATTATGTTTTTTAACCAGGGAATTATTAGCGAAAATCAAGCTGTCGTGTCAAGAAATAATGTTAAAAATTGTATTTAAATGAGATATAAATTTAAAGTTCGATCGGACCCATGCGGACACGATTCCCAGTTCAGCCTTTTTATTATCAGCTTTCATATTGAATTAATTTGAATGATTTTCATTTAGTCGAATTTAAATTTATATTAAAGCTAAAATCAGCTTTCCAGCAGGTTGTTAAATTCCTCTTCGATTTGCTTATCATCCATCTTTTCCAAAATTGATTTCCAGTCGGCATTTAAGAACCTGTTAAAGCTTTCCGCTCGTTTGCCGGGTTCATTTTTCCAGCGTCGCATGACTTTTTTCCTGAAATCTACAGACAGTCTGGCAATATTTTTCCATCTTTCCGGGAATACACCCTCAAGAATCAATCGTAAATGCCCGGCCAGGAAGGGCGCTTTGTTATCGGTGGAAACAGCCACGGTTAGGCAATCACGTTTCACCACTGCGGGAAAAATGAAATCACACAGCGCAGGAGAATCAACCACATTAACCGGCACACCTGCTTTTTTGCAATCTTCAGATACCTGCCTGTTTAAGGTTTTATCATTGCTGGCCGATATCACAATGCCATAAGTGGAAGCCTCGGGTGATTTATATTCGCGTTTCATATATTTTATGAGTCCCTTACCGGCAAAATATTCGATTCTTTCAGTTGCCTCAGGAGCGATAACGGTAATGTTACACTCGTATTCGAGGAGAATATTTATCTTACGGAGCGCAACCCCGCCTCCACCAACTACAAGACAGGGGCGGTTTTTAAGCGATAGAGCTATTGGCAAGAATTTATTAGTCATAATTATTTTCTCCGTTCGATATTCAAAATATTATACATTTTGCCGATTTGGCATTTTCACCTGCAAAAAGCTTTTTTACCATACTCCGGGTTGCCCTGTTTACTTCATCCTGCATGTCGGGCGGGAGCTTCTCCAAACTTTTTAACACTTCCTGCTGACGGATTTTCTCGAAAGCAAACGTCGCAAAAAACATGCTCTTTCTTTTGAAATGATGGTGAAAGGCTCGGAAAAGCGTTTGTTTCTCCGAGCCATATGTTTGATATTTTATACGCAGCCAGTCGGTCTTGCCAAACCGGCAACTTTGCAGGCGCCTTTGGCAGGTCCAGAGGGAAACAGTTCACAAATCTTTTTAAGCGGGATCCCTGTTTCTTTACACAGCTTCCGAATCATTGGGGCAATTCCGAATTTCAGGTAGTATTTTCTGAGATAGTTAACGAGTTTCCAGTGTTCATCGGTGAGCTCATCAACGCCTTCTGTAGCTGCTAATGCTTTAGCAATATCCTCATTCCAAAGATCAGGTTTTTGCATGAAACCGTCTTCATCAACTTCAATTTTAATTTCGCCATGTTCGAAAATCGTCATTTCGACTCCTTCATTTGTTATTTATTTGCTTCATTGTCAATATCGACTAAAAACTAATGCATTTATATATAACCGCACGGGCATTATTCGGCGCATTTCTTGCAGCCATTACAGAATTCCATTTTAAACGTATATTCTTCACTTCTAACAAGCGGTTTAATTATAGCGTTGTCCTGGCAGAAACTCCAGCACGTGCCGCAGTCGAAACAAATGCAGCAGGTCATACATCTCTTCGATTTGTTAATCGCTTCGTCCTTGCTCCGGGAGTTGGTTATTTCGGCAGTGAGTTCTTTGAATCTTTCCTCGACTGGAAGGCTCTTAATTTCAGTGCGTTGTTTTTCCTCATAATATGCGTGTGCCATTTTATCAAGTCGAATAATATCCATTTCTGGTTTATTTGGTATCGCTTCACCGATGATCATTTCATGGATAGCCTTAGCCGCTATGCGGCCATGCGAAATGGTATCGACAGCCAGTCCTTTTTGACTTAGATCGCTCAAAAGGGATAAGCTGGCTATAGTTTTGCCAGAGTCGCCGGATAAACCGGCAATTGGAAGCCGCGGTAATTTTTCAGCCATGAAAACTTAACCAGAATGATGAATTTTAATCGTTAGCCGCACCTTCCTTATGCGGAATTTCGATGTAGCTGCCGCCAAAATACGTGTAGGCACATCTTCCGGAGTTTATCAACTGCTTGATGGCTTGCTCACATATTTTTTTGTCAACCTCGTCGCCGTGAAGCTGAATCATGGATTCAGTGAGGTCGATGGCTTTAAGTTTCTTCTGGCCATATGCCTGCTTTACCAAATCGAATATGGCATTGGCAATTTCTTCAACAGTTTTTGTCACTTAGACCACCTTAAAAGGTTAAATGAGTTGACCGTTTATATGTTAGACTGGCATGTTTGAAATCGTCCTGGCGCCCAGAAGGATTATATCACCGGTAGAGCCATGCATGTTAGTCAATCTTGAACCATGCTTTTCCCTGATATCACAGATCTTACGAAGAGCGTTAGTTGTATAATACCGTCCTGACGGATGATTGATACGCATGGTGTGGAAATGAGAAATCTCGGGGAATTTATCGGACAGGTCGGAATAACGGCCAATGACGCCGCCGCCACATCCAAACACACCAACAATGTCGCCATTCTTTCAGTGGCCGATCTTTTCCGTATAGGACAGTTCTAATTGCCCAGGAAGGTCAGCAGCCATGGGGCTTTTTTGGGCGGGCATCTTGATTTCTTTTACAAAATTTGGCCAGCCACCTTTTTCGAGTTCGTCAAGCATAGGGGTTTCGGGAATTTTGTCGGCCATTGCATCTCCTTAAATTAATAGTTGTATCACTTGATTTCTATATTTTATTTCCTTCTTTGAATAAAGCTTTTGATGCACAAAACGAATAATTTAACACCATCAATCACCTTTGTCTTAATCCATGCTAACTTCTATAAGGTTAACACAAATTAATTTAATATATCAAAAATTAGTAATAAATTATCAGTTCATAGTCAAGAAAAAATGTGAAATAATTTGGAAAAAGGAAGGGACAAGATATCCCCCCAGATGGCCAGATGGGTCGTACGAGGTCGTATGACCTGTTGGTTTATGGGAGAAATGGGAAAAAGGAAGTAAGCAGAATGGTGAAAAGCCGCCAGTCACCAATAATAAGTTTTGAATTTAGCCCAGCGCCCTCATGGTCGCAGAGTTATATGTCCCCATCCGCCGTATCCCTGGTCACTTGCGCCTAATGCTTCTTGGGGTTTGTTCCAGCATTCTGGCCGCAACCAGAAAGCAACAACATCAGCATTCTGGATGGTGTATGTCCCCATGCACCATCGATTAATGTTTGCCATAACCGCTTATTCCTGAAAAGAGATCATTTAAATAAATTCGCAAAATGTAAAATTAACGAAGTTTCAGAAATATTCTTGACATTTGTAATATTCCCTTATAATATGGCTAAGTTTTTGATTGAGTTGAGTGAGAAGAAAAAAAACATCATGAGGCAATGATGATAATAGATCACGACGTAATAATTCTTGGGGCCGGTTTGGCCGGGTTGCGAGCGGCGGTTGAGATTGCGCGCAAAACCAGCGATAAGGTAAATATTGGTATTGTCTCCAAAGTTCAGTTGAATCGTGCACATTCGGTCTGCGCCGAGGGCGGCACGGCGGCTGTGCTTCGTGAAGAGAAAGGGGACAATTTAGACTTGCACGCCTGGGATACGATCAAGGGTTCCGATTTTTTAGCTGACCAGGATGTCGTAGACAAGTTTGTGCGAACCTCACCAAACGAAATCTGGCTGCTCGACCACTGGGGTTTGCCCTGGTCGCGAGAGGATGACGGTAGAATAGTTCAGCGTCCATTCGGCGGTCACAGCTATCCGCGGGCTACGATGGCCGCCGATAAGACCGGATTTTTTGAAATGCAGACTCTGTATGATACCCTGACACAGTACAAGAATTTTACACGCTATGATGAAGTATTTGCCACATCTATCGTAGCTGAAGGCGGCAGCTTCCGCGGCATAACAATGATAGATGCATGTACAGGCGAATTTAAGGCGCTTCGTGGAAAGGCGTTGCTTATAGCTACGGGTGGACTTGGCAATCTCTACGCTTTCACCACATACTCGCAGACAGTTACCGGTGATGGTCAAGCGATGGCTTATCGCGCCGGGATGTCCTTGGAGGATTCGGAATTTTTGCAGTTTCATCCAACCGGGCTTGTCCCTTCCGGAATACTTATGACGGAAGGGTGCCGCGGAGAAGGCGGATATTTGCGCAATAAGGATGGCGATCGCTTTATGGAAAAATACGCCGCCGCTAAAATGGAACTCGCCCCTCGCGACATAGTCTCCCGCGCTGAAATGACAGAGATAATTGAAGGACGAGGGCTTAAAGGACCGAAGGGGTTGGACTATCTTTACCTTGACCTGACTCACCTTGGCGCGGATAAGATCAATCACCACCTTCCGCTTATCCGTGAAGTTACGATGAAGTTCCTCGGCTTGGATCCAATTACAGAACTAATACCAATCCGTCCGGTGGCCCACTATTCAATGGGCGGCATTGAAGCGGACATCGATGGTAAAACAAAGATGAAAGGCGTCTGGGCGGCTGGCGAGGTAGCTTGTACATCACTGCACGGCGCAAATCGTCTTGGAACTAATTCTACCGCAGAATGTCTTGTCTGGGGTGGAATCACAGGCGCGGATATAGTGGAGTATCTGAAAACCAATCCTGAAATTCCCGAAGTACCCGCTGACTGCGTTGAGGAGGAAGAAAAGAGAATATTCCATGACTTAATGCAAAATAAAGGTAATGAAAATCCATATCAATTGAAGACGGAGCTGCGGCAGGTTATGGACTTCCACATGGGAGTCTTCCGTACAGGAGATGATATGGCAGCCGGGCTTGAGAAGGTGCGTAAGCTAAAGGAACGTTTTAAAAACGTAGAGATTAAGGACAAAGGCCGAATTTACAATTCAAACCTGATCAATACACTTGAACTTGGGAATTTGCTGATGCTCGCCGAGGCGATGATTGTCGCAGCGCTTGCGCGTGAGGAATCCCGCGGTGGGCATGCAAGACGGGATTTCACTGTAAGGGATGATGAAAAGTGGCTTAAACACACGCTTATCACTTTGATAGATGATAAACCGAGGCTGGATTACAAGGATGTAACTATCACAAAATGGAAACCGGTAGAAAGAAAATATTAAAGGGTGATATTATGGCAAAATACAAAAATTATTCCAATAAACTTGGACTTATAGGCTGGTTCAGCGGGGGTAGATGGGGCCTGGAGCGATACCTTTACACGTTGCATCGCCTAACAGGACTGGGAATGTTGCTCTATCTCATTCTTCATATCTTCGTTACATCATCGCGCTTGTTTGGTATGGATGCCTGGGAAAAATGGATGGGATTTTTTAAATCGCCCTTATTTGCGGTTGGAGAATTCCTGGTCTTTGTCGCCTTTGCCTTTCATGCGCTGAATGGAATCAGGCTAATACTGATAGAGCTGGGCTTCGCAGTCGGCAAGGCTGAGGAACCCGTATATCCTTATAAATCATCTCTAAACACGCAACGGCTGTTGATGGTGGTAGCAATGATTGCCGCAGCCGTCATTATCATTGCCGGAGGCTATGAGTTCTTTGGACTCGTTCATTAGTGAGGTTAATATGCGAGAGACAAAATACTGGACTTGGCATATATTTACAGGCATAATAATCCTGGTTCTTCTGGGGATTCATATGATAACCATGCATTTGGATGCGATTCTCGGCTGGTTCAATGCTGTCGAGGGCGAAGCTATCAGTTGGGCTAATATTACGGCAAGGGCAAAGCTGGCCATTTATGCATTTTTTTATATCGCCCTGCTGGCAGCAGCCCTGTATCATGGGCTTTATGGCTTTCGGACGATCTTGTTTGAATTGGGGCCGAAGCAAGGAACTCAGAAGTTTATTAATATACTATTTATCGTCATAGGAATTTGCCTTTTTGCATTTGGAAGCTGGGTGGCGATTAAGTATCACCTAATCGCCCAGGGAGTTTAAGGAGATTATCAATATGACCAGGAAAGTTCAGAAAGAAACGGATATAGTCTTTTACATCCGCCGATACAACCCGGAGGTAAATACCAAACCATATTGGCAGGAGTTCAAGGTCCACATTGAACCGGGAATGACTGTCCTGGATGGTTTACATCTGATCAAGGAAACACAAGACGCCACGCTCAGTTTACGGTATTCCTGTCGAATGGGCGTCTGCGGATCCTGCGGCATGCTGTTAAACGGGCGTCCCTCCTTGGCCTGCAATACGCAGATTCTCGACATCGCAGCCAAAAAACTGACAATCGCGCCGCTGCCAAACTTCGATATTATCAAAGACCTGGTTCCGGACCTTGCGCCTATGTTTGAAAAGCACATTGCCATAAACCCTCACATAATGCGGGATGATGCTGAGGAGATGTTGAATCCCTCAGGTGAACTATGTCAGAATCCGGATGAGCTTACCAAGTATCTTCAATTTACATATTGCATCAAATGCGGGCTATGTATGGCTGCTTGTCCTACTTTAGCGACAGACTCTGAATATCTCGGACCGACATCGTTGGCCCAATCATATCGCTACAGCAAAGACACGCGGGATGACGGTTTCAACTTGCGGAAGGAAATCGTCGGCAGCGCTCATGGGGCATTTAGATGTCATTACGCCGGTGAGTGCTCAAATGTCTGCCCGAAGGGGGTGGACCCGGCGCGGGCAATACAGCTTATGAAACGAGAACTGGTATGGGACTACCTTAAGCTCAGGAAACGTAAACCAAAAGCCCAGGTTATGGGCAAACCCGAGGGTATTAAGCGGAGACCTGAAATCCCCGAAGCGCCGCCTTTTACAGTCCAACTCCAGTAAACAAGGTAGATTTCAACCTGTTTTTACCGCACAGTTCGGTCAGCGGGTAGGTCGCGCCATAGGCCTGTATGAGTTCTTATCCGCCTTAGGCAGAGAGAAGGCCGACCTACAACCGCAAATCAAGTAGGTCAGGTGCTGTAGCACCTGACGTTCGGCTGGCGGCCATGCAAAGCACTTACCATTCGGTCAGGAGCCACGGCTCCTGACCTACTCGAAGGCTCGAAGGCTTCATTCTCCGAAATCGCCTTCTAAACCCTTTGGTTCAACAACTCCCCAATCTTTTGTATAAACTCCTTGCTTGATATACTCATGAACGGACGAATATTTCCAATCGGCCGGGTTTGCTGCAAATCCATGCTTCACCGGATTGTAATGGATGTAATCTATATGGTTATTAAGATCATCTTGATCCCGAATTATATGATCCCAGAAGCGGTTTTGCCATATGCGGCCGCCCTTCATTTTCATTTTAATTCTATAAGAATTGCCAAAGCTCATTTTAATACGTTGAAGCAAGGTCGATGGATTATTATTAAGCGGGTCGAACACAATATGAAAATGGTCTGGTAAGATTACTTGGGCTATTATATCGAATGGTGTTGCCTTTTTAACCTTTTCAAATGATTCTGATAGGAGATTGTAGTTTTCAATGAGGATCGGCATCCTATTATAGGTAACATTTGTGATAAAACAAATATCACCAAATTTGAAATAGCGTCTGAGATTTGACATACTGAATGATATAAATAATGTACATTTTTTGCAAGGATTATCACGATCCGAGTAGGTCAGGAGCCGTGGCTCCTGACTGTATGAGTTCTGATCCGCCTTAGGCGGAGAGAAGGCCGACCTACAACCGCAAGTCAATCGGCAGGGAGGCGAGAAAAGCGGCGTAAGCAATAGTAGGTCGGATTCCGACCAAAGGGAGAAATCCGACTATTTCTTTCTTGACATTATTACAGAGACTCCATATAATTTTTTAGTAAGTTGAGCTATTTGCTTGCAACAATTGATAAGGGGTGTAAATGAACAATATATTTTTCAAAAAACTGATAATATCTAATTTCAAATGTTTTATCGATGAGCACTTGGAATTCAATATACCTGATGGAGAAAATGAAGGAAGCGGTCTTAATATCTTTATTGGCGAAAACGGAAATGGCAAAACCGCTGTTTTAGAGGCAATTAATTATTTAACACAAAGTAGATACGCTACTGAAAATAAGCTAAAAATAAGCGATTTTAATAATTTTGAAAAAGATATTCTTATAAAGGGTGAAACAAAAGAGTTTAAATGTAAAATGCCATATCCTGGAAATTATTTTGAATGTAGGGGGGTGGAGTTCGGGGCTAAGAATAGAGAGCGCAAATCACCTGGTAGATTATTGTCATCGCCATTTCAAATTAAGAATTATTTTATCAATATCAATAATACATATAAAAACAGCCAAGACGAGGATTCAGGGAACGAAATACAGGATCGTTTTCGTATTTTCAATAATGCAGATATTATAAATGAAGAAATAAATATTTTCTATTTTGATAAGAATAGGACGCGACAAATTATTACTGGCAACTATACAACTACTTTTGAAAGAATTTGTGATGATTTAAACTGGAAGTTTGCTAAAAATTTAAACGCCGCAGATGATGAAAAGAAAAAGGAAATTACAGCTAATATTTGTGGGGATTATTTTAAAAATGTCATTCAAATAGCTCAAAAAGGTACAGGTGGTAAAATTGCTACTGAATTAAAAGATTTTTTTAACCAAGATGAGTATGAAGATTTAAATATTGAATTATTAGATTTATTGCACCCATTTTCTAGTGCTTTTTTTGCATGCAGAAAAAACGATACTTTAAAGCAAATTAGAGCTCGTGATTTAGGATCGGGTATAGAAATGATCTTAACCCTGCTATTACTTAAAAGTATTGCTAATGAATCAAAAGGAAGCGTAATTTACTTAATAGACGAGCCTGAATTACATTTACATCCAAAAGCACAAGAACAACTATTAGATTTACTAATCAAAGAATCAAAAACTAAACAAATATTTGTTTCAACTCATTCACCATTTATTTTTAAAAACTCTCTGTCTAAAAATGTGGGCGTTTTATTGTTTAATAGAGATCAGAATAATAATATAGCTATATCTAATGCTAAAGATAAGGATTGGGGAATATTTCCATGGAGCCCGTCATGGGGTGAAGTTAATTATTATGCTTATAATCTTCCGACTGTTGAGTTTCATAATGAGCTATACGGTTATTTACAGGAACGAACTGGCATAAATCATATTGATCCATTTGATGATTATCTAAAGGAAGAAAAAATTAATACCATTAAAAAGTATATTCAAAACGGTCAAAAGAAAGATATAACTTTATGCACTTATATTAGAAATCAAATTCATCACCCTGAGAATAAAGATAATGAGCAATATACAGATGATGAGCTTAAAGCTTCGATTGAAATATTAATAAATTTAGCTAAAAAATTGAGGTCAGACGAGTAGCCCGGGTGCCCCACTCCCGCTTTGGGCGGGAGTGGGATAATGCCATAAAACACACCAAGCAACCCGGTGCCCCATCCTCCGTCAAAGCGGGGGTGGGTTGCTTGCTGGTGCATGAGGACATACACCAGCCACTAAATTAAGACATAAAAACATCTAATATTGCTTTTATATTTGACTACTCATTATAAATATCTTATCAATAAATAATGAGAACGAAAGCTGTTTTTTTCGGGTTAATCCTTTTATTTACTGCCTGCGGCAGGCCTTTTATTACTCCGCATCCGGAATATTCATGGCCGGAGATGGCCTCGAGTAAAATCGACGACTCGCTGGGAATATATATTCCGTCCGAAAACCTGAACTTTGTTTATAAACCGAGGATGATTAAATCCTGCTGTGACCATAAAGACATACGACTCGGAAGGGGGATTTCGAAAGCATTGACGTCATCTTCACGGGCGGTTTTTGCCGGAACAATCATGCTGGATGACAGACCGTCGGATACCTATATAAAATCGCTGAACTTAAGAGGCCTGCTTCATTTGAAGGATATATCGGCCAGCCTGGAATTTGTCCCCTTCATTGACAATCACTCTCATGCTGATAAACTGGAACAATACGAGGTTATTATCACGCTAAGCCTGAATTTTTCAGCCATTGATTTTTTGCTGTCTGATATTCGTGAGTTTAACATCGATGTTGTTATCGAAAGCGATGCATCCATCACTCAAAGAGGAGCTAATAGATTATTGCAGAAATTATGCAATTCGGCTCTTGAGAGGGTGGCTGATGAACTCGCACGCAAACTTGTGACAATTTATGGCGCCAGGACTTAATATAGAATAATGGACTTTGGCCAGGAAAACAGATGGATTTTGCTCTAAATACATTTATAAGCCTTGATATCGAAACTACCGGCCTTGATTCGGAAATTGACCGGATTACCGAAATCGGCGCTGTAAGATATGAAAACGGGATACTGACAGAATCATTTTCTCGGCTTGTAAATCCGGGCATTTCAATTCCGCCTGATATCACTGAACTCACTGGTATTAATAACGATATGGTGAAGTCGGCGCCTTCGATTGAAGTGGCAATAATTGAGTTTGAGGATTTTCTCGGCAACTCCCCGTTAATTGTTGGTCAGAATGTAAAATTCGACATATCATTCCTGAAACGTTACATTTCCCCGAAATACATAGATGTTTTCGATAATTATTATATCGATACTGCGATAATGGCCCGTCTTGTCTGGCCCGGTTTAAGAAGATATGGGCTGTCATCGCTGACTGAATTTGTCGGCATTAAAAACAGGGATGCTCACCGGGCGCTTGCCGATGCTGAAGCAACTGCCTGTGTATATCTTTATGAACTGGCGGCAATCAGGAATTTCCCGCAGAAGATTAATGGTTTCATTGCCGGATTGCTGTTTGGTGAATTGTACCGGAAAGCAGTACTGTCATCTATAGAAAGCTTGTCTGAAAACCTGCCGCCGGCTGTTGCTTATGAGTACGCTTATGGCGATAATATCATCGGCTCGGGTTCAATTGAATCTGCTGACGACTACATTGCTGTCGATGTTGACCGGGTCAATGAAATTTTCGATAATCGGTTTCGTGAGGTCCTCGATGATTACGAGGAACGTCCGCAACAATTGGAGATGGCTTCTCAGGTCACCGGCGCTTTTAACCGTTCGGAAATCCATTTAGCCGAAGCGCCAACCGGCATCGGCAAGTCGTTTGCCTATCTGGTACCGGCATTGATGTGGTCGCAGGCCAATGGTGAAAGTGTGATCGTTTCCACTCAAACGAAAAACCTTCAGGACCAGCTTTTCAATAAGGATATTCCACTGGTCAAACAGGTTCTTGATTTTAATTTCAAGGCTGTCCTGTTGAAGGGAAGAGGGAATTACCTCTGTCTGTTTAAATATTATGAGTTGTTGAATGAGGCGATCAGGTCTTTTGATATTGAACAAAGGCAGACATTATTGCCGCTGGCAGTCTGGGCTGAAACCACCAGAACCGGCGATATATCCGAATGCAGCGGTTTCAACCCGGGACGAAATAGATACTTCTGGTCGAGGATTTCCTGCGAGGGGAACTTCTGCCCGGGGAAAATCTGCAGTTATTATAAAAAGTGTTTTTTAATAAGGGTCAGAAATGAATCTATGACAGCTCACGTTAAAGTCATAAACCATCACTTGCTGTTTGCAGATTTTTCCTCCGGCGGTGAACTTGTGAGAACCTCGGGTCATGCGATATTAGATGAAGCCCACAACCTCGAAAAGGTGGCCGCGTCATACCTTGGGCCTTTAGTTACTCACAGCCAGTTCATCACTTTTTTCAACCAGATATTTACTATCAGGCCGATTGAGACAGGGTTCCTGGCGCTGGTGAAATTTCATGCATCGGGATTGAAGGATGACGACAATAAAAGAATCAATAGAAAAATAAACAAAGTCCAGAGAGTATTGCTGTCTGCTCGCCGTGACATCGGCAATTTCTTCGAAAAACTTGTCGCTTCCCTTCTGAAACGGTTTGACAGCCCCAACGGACCGAAAGAAATCCGTTATTATAAGCTCACTACATTTGTTGATGAAAATGCAATTGAAGCTTGCCTGAAATCGCTTGAGGAACTCGGGCTGCAATTGAAAAACTTCACTGATGAAATCGAGATGACAGATTCACTGAAAGATAAAAATCTTTTGTGCATAAGATGCCGCGCTCTCATCCAGGATCTGGTTGAATTAAAGCAAGCTTTTGAGTTCTTAGTCTATCCCGATGATGAAAATTTCGTATACTGGCTTGATTTCTTGAGGCGAAAAGAAGTCAGATTGATTGGCGCGCCTTTGGAGGTCGGCAAAATTCTCGATGAGAGATTATACGATCACCTTAAGACGCTGATATTGTCATCCGCTACATTATCTGTAGCCGGGGATTTTTCATTTTTGAAAAAACGTCTTGGCCTGGACCTGTCTTCAGCAGAACGCGCCTTCGAATTCGCTCTGGACAGCCCTTTTGATTTAAAAAAGAATGTCGGCTTTTTCGAGGCTGGTTATTTGCCGTCCCCCGGTTCTAATGATTTCGACAGGCAGGCCGCTAAAACTATAGAAGAGCTTTTCAAAAAAACCGGCGTCAGGGGTATGGTGTTATTTACATCATATAAAAGCATCACTACGGTAGTCGGTCAGATAGGCGGGCATTTACTTGACTGTGGATTTGAACTGTTCGTTCAGGACAGCGACCTAAGCCCGTTTCAGTTGTTGTCCCGCTACCGCCAATCGCCCAAAGGTATAATTTTCGGCACTGACAGTTTCTGGGAGGGGGTAGACCTCCCGGGAGAGGAGCTTGAACTGTTGGTGATAGCCCGGCTGCCGTTTTCCGTGCCGGACCGTCCCTGGATTAAAGCCAACCTTGAAAAAATTGAAACCGAAGGCGGAAATCCATTTATTGAGTTTTCTTTGCCCGAGGCGGTTATCAGGTTCCGCCAGGGTTTTGGAAGATTGATTCGCAAAAAAACAGATCGAGGCTGTGTTGTTGTGCTTGATTCACGTTTGACCGGTAAACAATATGGCCGCTTTTTCTCAGATTCTGTTACACCGCAGCTTCAATATTGCCAGTCCCTTGACGAATTAATAGAAGGCGCTGAAGAATATTTTAATAATGGTTAAAAAATAAAAGGGTGAGATACAAAAAGCCTCACCCCTTTATCAGATTATTAATATTGGGAATTTTAGTGTACGCATTCAGAAAGATTTTTCACTTGCCAATAAAATTCAAGACAAGATTGGGAGTCTGATTCTGGTGAGCCAGAATGGCCATGCTTGACTTGAGCTGTATTTCTTTATTGACCAAATTTGTATATTCCTTGGCCATGTCAACATCCCTGACTGCAGATTCGGCCGCGGTCAGGTTGACCAGTTCGGTTTCTAAGTTATTCCTCCTGGCCTCCAGATCATTTTTCTGTTTGGAACCGATCTCACCGCGGAGCTCGGCGACCTCGTTCATCTTTTGATCGATCTGTTCTACCGCTTCCTGAGCTTTCTCAGGGGAGGAGATATCGATACTGGTCATAGGTTCCAAATCGGCTACTGAACCATCGGACCCGTCAAACAATTTTTGAACGCCAAATGAAGCTGAATTCTGAACGTTATTGTAGCTTTGTACGGTATTATCCATACTTCTTTGTAAGGCCTCCTGTGTTTTCTCAGAGTTGCCGCCCTCGTTCGCCGCTTCCAGAGCGATATCTCTCATTTCCTGAAGGCTGTTTTGCTGAGTTTGAAGATTGCCATCGGCCGTAGCATATTTATTGTAATTGTTTTCGATATTTGAAATTTCCTGCTCGACTGCGACAATCTGCGCCCGCATCCTCTCGGAAATAATTAATCCCGCCGGATCATCAGAAGCCCGGTTGATTTTCTTTCCCGATGAAAGTTTCTCCATAGATGTTTTTAATTCATTGCTGGTCTTTTTAATGTTATTGACCATATTTAAAGCCTGTGCATTTGTGTTAATTCTCATAAAACACCTCCTTGTGTGATACGATAATAAAGCAAATCAAATGCCAGTGAGCCCATAAAATCATTTATATTAACAGAATACAACATGTTGCCAATCAACACGTTAAATAATTGCAGTCAGATTAATTGACGGCCGTTTGTCACAATTATTGGATTTTACCAATACATTTCTGGTGTTTTTACAACACTTTGAATTGTATCGCTTTGTCATATCTTTAAAGTATGGTTTCAACTTTATTCCGCTTTTAAAAACAGAGTTATTATTCTTATTGACAATAAATAAACTGTTTGATAGATTAAACCGGAAAGTAATTTTTGTGTCTATCAAATAAGATGAGTATTTTAAAATCATAACAAATAAACACTTAAACAAAGGAGCTTTAATGAGAAGGTTGTTTATTTTGGCAATGACGGTGTTTGCTGCATCGTTATTTTGCACCGGTATCGTTTATGCCCAGATGGACGATTTCGGTACGATCAGCGGAGTGGTTACCGACCAGGATTCTGATGAGGCTATTTATCCAGCCATAGTCAGAGCCTATGCGGTGGATGGTCCGTTCTGGCCAATAGCCATGGATATAACTGATGAGTCGGGCAATTACGAGCTTGATGTGCCCTTTGGGGAGTATCATGTTAAAACAGCTGCAATTGGTTACTTCCCTGAATGGTGGCAGGAAGCCGCCCATCGTGAGGATGCAACTGTTGTTGCGGTCGGCGAGGGTAATAGTCCTGTTGGAATCGATTTCACTTTAACAGGGGAATCAACCGAGCTGGGCTCAATTGCGGGCGCAGTTACAGATTTTGATTCTGGCGAACCTATTGCAGGCGCCAGAATTGTTGCCCGTTTACCCGGCGGCCATCATTTCATTAGAATTGCTTACAGCGCTGAGGATGGCACATATCTTATTGACGATTTACCTCCCGGTGACTACCTGCTATCGTGCTGTAAAATGGGCTACGAGCGGATGGAATATCCCGAACCTGTTACAGTTGATGGCGATGATGTTACCGGCATCGACTTCGCCATGGCGGCGCTTGTATTTGGAGGTATCTCCGGTATGGTTACCGATGCGGCAACCGGCGATCCGATTGAAAATGCGCTGGTTATTGCAGTTAAACTCGGCATGCCGCACCATTGTAACTTTGCCCGTACAGACGAGAACGGTGAATATGAAATGGTATTAATCTCCGGCGAATACCGAGTTGAAGCAAGAGCTTGGGGATATCTTCCCGGCGAATTTGATGAACCCGTGATTGTAGTGGATGAGATAATAACCGGTATCGACTTTGCGATTGCGTCTTTAGAGTTTGGCAGTATTTCCGGAACTGTATATAACGTTGACAGCGAGCCGATTCAGGGAGCATTTATTGATGCTCGTCGGGCTTGGGGATTCGGACATGCTCATACAAGGTCAGATGAATTCGGCAGCTACACGCTGGAAAATCTATTCCCGGGAACTTATCAAGTCAGAGCTTTTGCACATGATTATTTGCCGCAGGTTTATGACGAACCTGTTGAGGTCGAAAACGGCATGGATGTAACCGGAATTGATTTCTATCTTGAGCCTTTCGATTCGCCTTTTGACGGCATTATTTCCGGTACTGTTCTTGATGAAGAAACAACTGCACCCGTCGCTGACGCCCTGGTGGCGGCAGTTGGCCATACCTGGAATCATCACTACCATCACTTATTCAGAAGATTTACACATACTGATGAAAACGGTTCTTATATATTCGAAAACCTGCCGGGAGCTGATTACAGAGTTCTTTGCATCGCAGAGGATTACGTGGCGGAATTTTATGACAATAAATATCGCTGGTATGAAGCGGATCCTGTCACTCCTGACGCATACGACATTAACTTCGAATTAGCGCCTGACGAAGGCGGAATCAGGCTTATCAGCGGGCAGGTGATTGAAGATGGTCTGCCGGTTTCCAGCGCTTTCATACAGGTTATGCAGGGTGATGAAGTTGCAGCTTTGGGCGTTACCTATCCTGACGGCAGTTACTACATTGAGGGTTTGATGCCGGGCGAATACGACATTGAGGTTATCACGCCGAATTTGAGCGAAGGCGCTCTTGAAAATGTATCGGTATTATTCGCTGATGAGTATGAGGCTGATATAATATTAGGCCCCACTTCGGATGATAATATTATCAGTTTGCCGGCGTCTACGACGCTTCATCAGAATTACCCCAACCCATTTAATGCCTCGACCAACATCAGTTTTAACCTTGCTGATGCCGGCAATGTAGAACTTTCTGTGTATGATCTGCTGGGTCGCAAAGTATCGACTCTTGTTTCATCGAGGATGGAAGCTGGTTCTCATACAATTACCTGGGATGGCGCTGATTCAGATAACAACGCCGTTGTATCAGGCATCTATCTATATGTCCTGAAAGCAGGCGATGAAACTGTCAGCAAGCGGATGCTGCTGCTGAAGTAGTAAAATTTAATAGGGACAGAATAAGTTTGTCCAGGGTATTTGATGAAAGGGAGTTTTGAAAACTCCCTTTCGTGTTTTCTTCAAAGAATATTCTCAGATTTTATACAAAGAGAGCTTAGTTATAGTACGCATCACACGTCCCCTTCTGCCTCATAATCGCGCTGGCAACCGGTAGGTCGGGTTCTGATCCGCCTTTAGCGGAGAAAAACCCGACACATTTATTTGTCGGCCTTCTCTCCGCCTTAGGAGGATCGGAGGCCGACCTACAAATCTGAAAACATATAGATCGCAAAGTTAAGTAGGACAGACTTTCAGTCTGTCCGGACAGGTTGAAAACCTGTCCTACTTTTGTTTAGTATTGCTGTGAAGAATATTATACTATATAAAAACATACTATTTCTTTAATAAACAATATGCAATAACCGCTATTATATTGCTTTTCTTTTATTTTGAAACTATTATTAACAATAAAGTTGATTTATGAATAAAGCGGATTAGATTTCATACAAAGAGAGCTTCGTTTGTTTTAATTGTTTCTAAGAAAGCTTTAACGATTACCGGGTCAAATTGTGTACCGGCGCATCTTTTTATCTCGTCAACCGCTTCTTCGGTACTTCTGCTTTTTCTATATGGGCGGTCGCTGGTGATAGCATCAAAGGTGTCGACGACTGCGAGCAGTCGTCCCTGAATCGGAATGTTCTCACCTTTTAAACCGGTTGGATAACCTTTACCATCATATCGCTCATGGTGGTATAATATGTAGGGCAGGGCGGGATTTAAGAATTTAATTTGCCTGATAATATGCGCGCCGAGTTCGGGATGGCTTTTCATTACTGCATGTTCTTCGGGAGTAAGAGGCCCGGGTTTATTGAGGATTGCATCGGGGACTCCGATTTTGCCGATGTCGTGTAGGATTGCTCCCATTCTTAATTCTTTTATTTTTTCAGGTCGCCAGTTGACATTTCGGGCAATGCCCAGGGTAATTTCCAGGACTCTTTCGGTATGTCCGCCTGTATATTTATCGCGTGCTTCAATTGAATTAGCCAGCGCTTCAACTGTATCGAAATAAGCCTCCTCCAGCTCTGTATAAAGTTTGGAATTTTCAATTGACATAGCCGCTTTGCCGGCAAAAAGAGAAAGTGTTGTTAACTGGCCTGTTGTAAAATGATGTATATCCCTGGTGCGGATTAAACTTAGTGAGCCGATGCTTTTACCTTTAGACATCAACGGCTGGCAGATGAACGATTTGATTATTCTGTGTTCGGATCTTCCGTAAGCTTCTTTTTCATTTACGATAATAGGCTTGCATGTATAATAAGCGTCCTCGGCCAGGTCCTGGCTGAAATGATTGAGTTTGTCGCTCAAAGTGTAATCCGGACAGATAAATTTCTGCAGGCTGAGTCGACCGTCAGGCTTGCCAAAGTGCAAGGCGGCGAAATCGGCATTGAATTCTCTTATTGCAGTATCAAGAATAAGATTTAATAAAGGATCCGATTCCATCACCGAACCCATCGCTTCAGATATCTTATAAAACGACATGATTTCATTAAGCCTGATATTTTCACGCTCAAGCATCAGTTGGTCTACCGCCCTTTTGATGGTAGTTATAAGGGTTTCCATGTCGAATGGTTTTAGCAGGTAGTCGAAGGCGCCTTTTTTAATTACCGAAATGGCATTCTGGATGGTTGGTTTGCCGGTCATCAATATTATTTTAGCGTCGGGTTGGTATTTCTGCACCTGAATCATTACATCAATACCGGATCCCTCATCGAGGACAAGATCGGTCAGCGCTATGGATATTTCTGTATCTTTAATAATTTTAACGGCTTCATCAAGTGATTCAGCCAGTAATATATCATAATCCTGATTATTCAACATGTCTTTGACAACCTGTAAAACGCCGCGTTCGTCGTCAACGACTAAAATCGAGATTTTTTGTTCCTGTTTTATTGAGTCAAGGATTTCCCGTATATTCATACTTTTCCTCCCTGTTCATTAACTTTATCGACACATGAAACTGAAATCTTTTTTGAATTGGAGAGAGTTGTTTCGCATATGGGGTGCAACAGTTAACTATTTAAACAGGTAGTGTTCGTTTGAACAGTTAAAAACCACGCCCCAAATTATTATCTGAAACGAAAAAATCAACATTTTTTCAATTATTCAAATAATTTCTAAAGGGGAAGAATAGTTGATGATGTGGAGATTTCTACCTACAAAATTATAAATCACATCTTTTGTTTTAAGCTGAATATAAGTGAATAATATGGAAACCATTACAGGCAAGTTATTATTATGCAGTTTTGCCCGCCTGATTTTTCGCATAATACTGCGCAGTCTGTTTATGCGCAAGGTATGAACTTCTTACAAGAGGTCCAGATTCCATATGTTGAATGCCTGACTTTTCGCCGGTCATTTTTATTTTTTCAAACTCTTCAGGCGTATAATATTTTTTAATCGACAAATGGTTTTTCGAGGGGGATAAATACTGGCCGACGGTGAAGATTTTACATCCTGCCTCGACCGCATCCTGCAGAACTCTTTCTATTTGAATGAAATCTTCACCCAGGCCGACCATCATCCCCGATTTAACAGGTGAACGGTCTGAATATCTGGACAAATAACTCAATACATGTAAAGAACGCGCATAATCTGCCTGGGGACGAACCACAGAATATAAGTCGGGAACGGTTTCGATATTATGGGCAATCACTTCGGGTTTGGCGTTGATTATCAAATTCAGCGATTCGGTACCGCCGCCAAAATCCGGAATCAGGACTTCCACTTTACAGTCTGAAGAAACATCATGAATCTGTCTAATGGTTTCGGCAAAAATCGCCGCCCCTCCGTCCGGCAAGTCATCGCGGGTTACCGATGTGATGACTGCGTATTTAAGTCGCAGTTTCTTGACCGCCATGGCGACCCTTCTGGGTTCATCATAATCGGGGGGCAAAGGACGGCCAGCATTAACATCGCAGAAGCAGCAATTGCGGGTACACTTATCGCCCAGAATCATAAAGGTGGCGGTCCGGGCTGAAAAACATTCACCGATATTTGGACAATTTGCCTCCTGGCAGACTGTATGAAGATTAAGATCTTTGATAAGATTTTTCACTTCCGCATAAACCGGGTTAAAACTCAATTTGGTCTTTAACCAGGGCGGTTTGCGGAGATGAGTTTTCTGTTCTTTCATCGTTTATTTAATTTCATTACTTTCAGGTTTTTCTATTAACAATAAACTCACAATTGTCATCCCCTCAGAAGCGGGGATCCATGATGTTATATTTCTTGTTCAATCACTACTGTTTAAAACCAACAGTGAAACGCCAATCATAATGGATTCCCCGCCTTGGCGGGGAATGACACTTTTCGTATTAAAAATAAAATTCATAATCTATGTAAATAACCACACATTATTTGAGAACTCTAACATCATAATAAAGTTAATTAATCTATGTCAACATTTCAGAAACCTTAAGCCGTTCATCCCGCTTTGAAAAAAGCCGAACAGGAGAGACTCTATGTATAAAAATAAATAAATATTCCTCGGCAATAACCTGCCGTTGAAAATTCATTAGATTTCTAACGATTACTTTACTCATTTTTCATCTTAATCGTTCCAGGCTTCAATGTATTTATCAGCGGCGACAGCGGCAGTAGTGCCGTCCCCGACGGCATTGGTAATCTGTTTACAAAGCTGTTTTCGGACATCGCCGATGGCATAAACGCCTTCTACAGAAGTCTGCATATATTCGTTTGTGATAATGTAACCATTTTCGTCTTTTGTAACTTCAAAATCAAAGATATTAGAATTAGGAACAAAGCCGATGAACGGGAAAAGGGCTCCGACCTTCAGGTTCGTTATCTTGCTGCTTTTGACATTCTTGATGTCTATCGATTCGATCACATCGCCGCCGTTAACCTTTTCTACCACAGAATCCCAGATAACTTCGACCTTCGGATTATTGAAGGCACGTTTCTGAATAATCTTCTGCGCCCGGAGTTGATCGCGACGATGGATGATATAAACTTTCGAACCGAACTTGGTAAGGTAGATCCCTTCCTCAACTGCGGCATCGCCACCGCCTGCAATTGCAATAACCTGATCTTTAAAGAATGCGCCGTCACAGATAGCGCAATATGACACACCTTTGCCGGTGTATTCTTCCTCGCCGGGAACGCCGAGTTTTCGGGGCTGGCCGCCGGTACCGACAATCACAGCTTTGGCTTTGTATGAATCGTTTTCACCCTCGACTATCCTGAACTTGCCATCAAGTTTAATTGTCTTTGCCGAATCATATACTATCTTCAAACCGAACTTTACCGCATGGTTCTCCATTTTTTTAGCAAGGTCACGGCCGGAGATAGATTCGAATCCGGGATAATCCTCAACCAGTTCGGTGTTGACAATCTGTCCACCCGGCATAATCTCTTCGATACATATCGTATTAAGCTCAGCCCGCGCTGAATACATGCCGGATGTTAAACCGCCTGGACCTCCGCCTACAATTACAATATCCAATTCCTGCATCGTTTCCTCCCGATATTCAGTAATCTATGCCTTTTCGAGCTAATACATCCTTTTGATATGGATGTTTTATCTCTTTCATTTCCGTAACCAGATCAGCTCGTTCTATTAAATCCTCATGGGCATTTCTGCCGGTAATGATAATGTCCATCTTTTCAGGCTTCTTGTCGAGTAAATGCATGACATCCTTGATGCCAATTAGCTCCAGTGAAACAGCCACGTTCAGCTCATCGAGAATCAGGATATTATACTTACCGGACAACATCAATTCTTTGGCCATTTTTAGCGCAGCTGCGGCCGCTTTAATATGCTCCTCTTTTGGCAGTCTGTCATTTAATATACCGACACAACCTTTACCGCCCTGGTACAGCTCAACGTTGGGTAAATATTTCTTGATGCCGTCAAGTTCACCGTAATGCCAGCTTCCTTTAATAAACTGTACAATCGCTACTTTGAGGTCATAACCCGCCGCCCTGACACAAATCCCGAGGGCGGCAGTTGTTTTGCCCTTGCCGTTGCCGGTATATACAATAGTTAAACCTGTTTTTTCCCGTTTATCAGTCATGGCAAATACCTCATACGATTCTTCTAAACTTACAGTTGCCTGTTACGGTTTCGAGAATTTGCATTTATTGTTCAAACTGTAAGAATTAAATACTCTCAACACAGTATTAAACTATATCAATCATAAAGGTATGTCAAGGATTGGCAGATATTAACAAGAGATATAATAGTATTGGAATTTTTGCCTGTTTAGACAGGAATCTTTTAAAACGGTATAGTTTTTCCTTTCAAACCTGGTCACAAAGCTCTGCTTTGCGACCTAAAAGTTACCAAGCCAAGCTTGGTAAATAGACCCAAACATCATCGATTTTGATTTTTTACACAACCTGCTTGTAATCAGCATTTCATGCATTTGGGCATTATTGCTGCAATTCGGCCGCAATTTCTTCTAAGGCGCTGAAAAATTTCTTAAAATCATCTTCGAATACCATTAGTCTGTGTTTTTCAAATTCGCCATTCTTTTTCCTCGACTCGCTTATGATAAGGTATTTATTACCTTTCATTGATTCTTTCACATCAAAAAAATATGTCCTTGACCCAGCCCGAACAGTCTTTGATAAAATGGCTTCTTTTACATCTGACATGCTAACCTCCAGTTTTTCATGCTAGTCTTGTAATTAACTACTATCCGGGTATGACAGAACCTGTCAGTGATTTTGATGTCTTTTTAATTTTATTGAATTTAAATCCATCTCTGTACGCGGCATCCGCCTTTATCGATGGGTTTGCCCGTTATAGTGGGGCACACGAGGACATGTGCCGCCCACAAAAGAATCGCTTGTAATAGGCCGCGAGGTAGATATTTGTTCGGACATTCCAGGGTCGGGTGTCAGGGTGATTGCCAGCGGCCGGGTAACCGGTATTGGCGATAATTTAGAGCTTTTTATCGAAGGTGAAGACCGACCGGTTTCAAAAGGAAGATTGATTATTAAAAATCAAAATATCTCTTGATAGTTCCAAAATAGTAGCTTATCATAAGAATTGATTATTAAAATAATTGAGAAACAGCTGTTACTGTTTCTTTTTTTAGCGTTAATCTATGCAGGCAACAATGGGATAATTGGAAATCAATATATGAAGTCAATTGATTCTATGATGATATTTGTCTACATATTAACACAGCAAATTATAGGATATTTGCTGCCGGTATGGAACGATTTTGAAATTTCTTTTTGATATAAAGTAATTCTGTTTTTTTGGAGGAACAATGATTACCAAAGAAGAAGCGTTAAGATATCATAGTCGAGGACGGAAGGGGAAAATAGAAGTAAATCCCACTAAACCATGTGTTACCCAGCTGGATTTATCTCTGGCTTATACTCCTGGAGTAGCGGAACCATGCCGCGTGATAGAAAAAGACCCGGATGCGGCTTTTGAATATACGGCCCGAGCTAACCTGGTAGCCGTTATTACCAATGGCACGGCTGTACTGGGGCTTGGCAATATCGGCCCGCTGGCAGGCAAACCTGTTATGGAAGGAAAAGGGGTTTTATTTAAACGATTTGCCGATATCGATGTTTTTGATATCGAGCTTGATGTTACCGATCCTGACGAGTTTATTAATATTGTAAAAAAAATGGAACCGACTTTTGGCGGTATCAATCTGGAGGATATTAAAGCCCCGGAATGTTTTCATATTGAGCAGGCTTTAAAAGAAGCAATGGGAATTCCAGTGTTTCATGACGACCAGCATGGAACGGCGATAATTTCTGGAGCTGCGCTTCTCAATGGTTGCGAAATAACCGGTAAAGACATAAGTGATATTAAAGTCGTATTTAACGGGGCTGGCGCTGCCGGTATCGCTTGTGCCAGACATTATGTCAATCTTGGAGTTAAGCACGATAATATTATTATATGCGATTCAAAAGGAGTTGTTTACAAAGGCAGACAGAAGGGAATGAATAAATACAAAGAAGAATTTGCTTCAGATACCGATGCCCGTACGCTTAAAGATGCTTTGAAAGGGGCAGATGTGTTCTGTGGTGTATCTGTAGCGAATGTGGTTAGCCAGGATATGGTACGATCAATGGCTAAATCCCCGATAATCTTTGCCATGGCTAATCCTGATCCTGAAATTACTTATCCTGAAGCCAAAGCGGCTCGGGATGATGTAATTATGGCTACCGGTCGATCCGACTACCCCAATCAGGTGAATAATGTGCTTGGTTTTCCATTTATTTTCCGCGGCGCTCTGGATGTACGAGCGACGGCAATCAACGAAGAAATGAAAATCGCCGCCACTAAGGCTCTGGCTGATCTGGCTAAAGAGCCGGTTCCTGAATCTGTCAGCGCCGCCTATGGAGGAATCTCCCTTGATTTTGGTAAAGATTATATTATCCCCAAACCTTTCGATCATCGAGTTCTGTTATGGGAAGCAAAAGCAGTGGCTGAAGCGGCTATGAAAACTGGAGTTGCCAGACGTAAAATTGATCCGGAAAAGTATACAATAAAACTTGAATCGCTTCTTGGTCGCGCCCGGGCAGTTATGCGGACAGTTATTAATTACAGCCGCAAGCAGTCCAAGCGCGTTGTTTTCCCAGAAGGCGAAAATAAAAAAATTCTCTATGCGGCAAGAAGTATCTATAAAGATAAGATAGGCATACCAATCCTTTTAGGAAGTATCGACCTTATTAAAGAACGCGCCCGTAATTTAGGAATTGATCTTGAGGGAATTGAACTTATCGATCCTAAACGTTCTACTGCCTCTGAAAAATATGCCGAAATACTTCACCAGTTATGCCATCGGCGGGGAATGACCAAGCTTGATTCGCTTATTGATCCTATATACTTTGGCTTAATGATGCTTCAGCAGGGTGATGCGGATGCTTTCGTCGCCGGAGCCACCAAACATTATCCTGAAGTTTTACGGCCTGTGCTGCAAGTTTTCCCCAAAAAAAATCCAAATGATCGTATCGCAGCGATGAGCATTGTGCTGCTTAAAGACAAAGTATTTTTCTTTGCCGATACAGCCGTTAATATCAATCCAACTGCCGGGCAGATTGCTGATATTGCTATTGTTTGTGCGCGCCAGGCACGATTGCTGGGTATTAAGCCGAGAGTTGCCTTGATTTCTTACAGCAACTTCGGTTCTGTTAGGGGTGAATTATCAATTAAAATGCAAAAAGCTGTTGAGCTGATTCATGAAATTAATCCGGAATTAGAAGTTGATGGTGAAATGCAAGCTGATACAGCAGTATCTCCTGACATTCTGAAAAAGACTTATCCTTTCTCTGATCTTAAGAATACTGCCAATGTGCTTATTTTCCCAGACTTGCAGTCCGGCAATATTGCCTATAAGCTGGTGCAAAGACTTGGAGGCGCTGAAATTATTGGCCCGCTTCTAATAGGGGTGGATAAACCAATCCAGCTTTTACAAGTGGGATCGTATAATGTGCGCGATATTGTTCATCTTGCTGCATTTGCTGTCATGGAATCTCAGGGAATATTTCAGAAGGAACTGTTTAACTCTGTTAGCATTGATGATTAATGTATCGGAGGATTTAATACTAAGCTAAAACTCTACCATGGGCGGCTGATTGAGGCTCGCGTTGTTCAGAAGTTTGTCTCTGATAACACCGATGGCCGGGTCAACCCACTGATGCCGGCGATGGGGCCAAACGTAGCAGGTGTAATCGGCTCTGCCGTTGCAGCCGGTGTTTTCCTAACGCTGTTGATGTGAGATGGCAAAAAAGCAGGCCAAAACCTTCACTTCTCGTTCCCAAACTCTGTTTGGGAACGTACTGATTCTTAAAACTCCGTTTTAATTGAAAAAGGAATAGACAATATGCACGATCTTTATGGAATAACACGGAAAGATTGGATACATTTTTACTCGAAACGGAGTTTCGATTTTCATTGTGTTACCAAACAGAGTTTGGTAACAAGAAAACAATGGATTACGAGGATTTAGAACCTATTGCCGGAGGGGGGATTCGAACCCCCACGCCCGTGAGGACACTGCGCCCTGAACACAGCGTGTCTGCCAGTTTCACCACTCCGGCATTTACAGACAGCGGATATTATAGTAATTCGATTCAGCACAGGCAAGATTTATTTTTTCACCTTGAATGTTAAAGATTTTAATTGAATGAATATCTTAATTGCTAAATAATTCCTTGAAACATCCTGTAAACCATCCTATATTCGCCCCCGTGACTGATGATGAAAAAATTAAAACTGTGGCTACAAACCGTAAGGCCCTGCATGATTACGAAATCGTGGAAAAATACGAGGCCGGAATCGAGCTTATCGGCGGTGAAGTCAAATCAGTAAGAGCGGCAAAAATATCATTCAAGGATGCCTTTGCCATCCTGAAAAGAGGCGAAGTAATATTGTTAAACCTTCATATCGCCCCTTACGATAAAGCCTCTCATTTCAGCCATGAGCCGGAACGCCCGCGGCGGCTTTTACTTCATAAAAAAGAAATCAGGAAAATTAAAGCAAAAATCGAGGAACAGGGGTTCACACTGGTGCCGTTGAAAGTCTATTTCCGCGGTCGGTATGTTAAAATTGAACTGGCAGTAGCCCGGGGTAGACGTAAATATGATAAACGTCAAGTAATCGCCAAACGTGAAGCTGATAGAGAGATGAGGAGAATTACCAAGCATAAGAGATGAACACTGATTTGTTACTATCGTATAAGACACTAATGCGAAAACTGATTGTCGTTTCACTTTTTCTGCTTGTTTATGTTCAAGCGCAGGCTGAAATCAAAGCTGTCTGGACCGATAAAGGGAAAAAAGTAAGCATTGCTTCGATAGATCAGGATGGCATTGAGTATATCTCTTTAACCGAGCTGTCATATTTTTTGGAATGCGACCATTTCGCCGATCTCAGAAAAGGTTCAGGAACGCTTATATTAAAAAACGGCGGCTTAGACTACACTCTTTTTTCACCCTATGTCACGGTGGGCGACAAAAGCTACAACATCTTTTATAACATAATCCTTTATAATGGTGAATTTCATGCGCCGGTGGAGCATATTATCCCGGTCATCGACAAGCTGATACCGGATGATCTGCTTTATTTAACAAAAGAAAAATCGATTGGACTATTCCCGGCTTTGTACAATGTTGTTGACCTTATTGCCCAGCAAAAAATGAACGGTCTGCTGATCGAGGCGCTGGTCTCCGAAAGACTGCAATATGATCTTGTGAAGACAA
Organism: uncultured bacterium; assembly: GCA_965603725.1. Taxonomy (GTDB): domain Bacteria; phylum Zixibacteria; class MSB-5A5; order UBA10806; family 4484-95; genus JAGGSN01. The sequence continues at coordinate 28,098 of CBFDEC010000014.1, forward strand.
ATGACAACTGGCTGATACTGACCATGTACCAGGGTAAGATCGACACTTCTTTATTTAACGGTAAAAGACCGGATATAGCTATATATGATACTAGGGCGTACCAGTTCGATAATTCCGCTCAATTATCAATTCGTCTAAGACCCAGGGATTTTACATTTGTCAGCAAGCTCAAGGAGAATCCGCTTCGAATTCAGATAATGGTTAAGGGTGAGGGGTTTGCGGATACAGTGCTTTCTTATATGCCGGGAGCCGATGATATGAGGAATAACCTTATTGACGTTATAGTCGTCGACCCCGGGCATGGCGGCGAGGACGATGGAGCAATAGGGCCATCCGGAGTTAAGGAAAAAGATATTAATTTGGAAATCAGCAAGAAACTGAAAAGCATGCTGGAGGATAAAGGCTTCCAGGTAATCCTAACCCGTGACGTTGACAGGTTTGTGACTCTTAGCGACAGGACCAAAATAGCCAATGAAGCCGGCGCAGATATTTTTATAAGTATTCACGCTAATTCCTCGAAAAATATAAATGCCCGCGGTTTTATTTCGTTCTTTTTATCTGACGCTAAAACCGATCAGGCAAGAGCGACTGCCGCTCTGGAAAATGCCTCGATAAGATTCGAATCATCCGAAAGCCAGAAAGATTATGTCTCGGACCTTGATTTTATCCTTCTGGATATGGTTCAGAGCGAGTTTTTAAAAGAATCGGCTGATCTGGCGGGCACGATTGAGCAGAATATTCAAAAATATACTAAAATCAGCAGCCGGGGAGTTGACCAGGCAGGCTTCTTTGTTCTGAATAAGGCGTATATGCCCTCGGTGCTTATTGAATCTGCCTTTATATCGAATAAAAAAGATGAAAAGCTCTTGAAAAGCGAAAATACATATAACGATATTGCTCGGGCGATTGCCGAGTCGGTGTATCAATTTAAGCAGAAGTATGAAGCTTTAAAATGAACAGGTCGCGGCAAACAGATTTTAATAGACCTGTCGGCGTTTTCGATTCAGGGGTCGGAGGTTTAACTGTTGTCAGGCAGATCTTTCGAAAACTGCCCAAAGAGCAGGTGATTTATTTTGGTGATACCGGCCGTTTCCCGTATGGTATCAGGTCGGCTGAGGTAATCAAACGTTTTTCCCGTCAGAATGTTAATTTCCTGCTGGAGCAAAAAGTAAAAATGATTGTAGTTGCCTGCAACACCGCTTCGGCTCAGGCGCTTGATTATATTAAAAAGATATTTAATATCCCGATGGTTGGAGTGATCGAGCCGGGAGCTAAGGCGGCGGCCAGCTATACCCGAAACGGCCATATCGGGATAATTGGCACAGAAGGAACAATCGAGTCATCATCATATACCAAAGCCTTGCTAAAAATCAATCCCCGGCTAAAGGTGTTTGGCCTGGCCTGCCCGTTATTCGTTGCCCTGGCGGAGAACGGTTATATAAATAAAGAAGCCGCTTACCTGATCGCCGAGGATTATCTCAGGTTCATGAAACAGAAAAAGGTTGATACGCTTGTTCTGGGGTGCACGCATTATCCTCCATTAAAGAATGTTATAAGAAAAGTTATGCGCAAACATGTGCGCCTGGTTGATTCGGCGGAGGAGACTGCCCGGTCAGTTAAGGAATTACTTGCCGATTTGCAATTAAACAGCAGAGCTAAGAAAGTAAAAGCTCATAGATTTTTTGTTTCCGATACTCCGGATAAGTTGAAACGCATGTCCAGGCACTTTGTTGGTCGGCAGATTAAACGGGTTGTCAGAGTCGATATCAATTCATATTGACCGCAAATCATTTTGTCATGCCCAAAACAAAACTGATAATCGCAACCAACAACCGCGATAAACTTGATGAGATAAAGCATATTCTCGATGACACAGATATCGAAATCCTTTCAGCGGCTGATTTTAAGAATTTCCCTGATGTCGAAGAAGGCGGGAAGACGCTCAGGGATAACGCTCTTTTGAAAGCCAGGGCCGTCTGGAACAAATATCATCTGCCGTGTATCGCTGATGACACCGGTTTGGAGGTCGATTGCCTTAATGGCGAACCCGGTGTTTATTCCTCTCGTTATGCCGGAGAAAGCGCCTCCTATGATGACAATTGTAATAAGTTGATACAAGAGGTAAGAAAAAGTCCGGGTAAAGACAGGTCGGCTCGTTTCCGAACGGTAATGGCTTTTATTGACAGCCAGGGAACCGCTCATATCGCCGATGGCACAATCGAGGGGCAGATTATTGATGCCAAGCGGGGACGCAACGGCTTTGGCTACGACCCGGTATTATTTGTGCCATCACTGGGAAAGACGCTGGCGGAGCTGACTGCTTCCGAGAAAAACAAAATCAGCCACCGTCACAATGCATTGATGAATATCCTGCCAATCATTAAAGAGAAGCTGGTCGAACAATAAGTAAGTATTATTGTATAGCAGGCAGATATTTTCAGAGATGCCGCTGCAATAATTATGCATATTGTCAATAAAATGTTTGAAATAATTGCTGTATTGTTATATCTTATTAATGAGAGATATTCTCGCAATCTATCGGTTGGATATTTTGATGAGGCTTTTAAGCGAAAACATTAATCATAGCAGCGGTTTAGCCGAGGACTTTGAATGCATTCTGCTGGAGTTATATTGTAGATTATAATAGCAGATTAAGGAAGGAAATGAACCATGGCTAAAGCAAAGGACAGACGCAAAAGTCCAAAAAAACCGAAGAAGAAACCGAAGAAAAAAGCAAAGGACTTAAAGAAACAATAATATTATCAGTTTAGTCAAAATATCCGGCGTTAAACCCTAAAAATACGATTATCTAAATGACCTGAAGTTAACCCGGTGATCTAAACAATTAGATTATATAATCTTGCTATTTGTTTTTCGCATATCTGTTCTAAGCTTCAAGATAAATTGCCAAATATGATCAAGTTTATCATAGAGCTTTACGGTTTCACATAGCCATTAAAGACATCAGGTTATAATATTTATCCCAGATCTTGCAGTTGAACAATCAAATATAATAAGTAACTTATTGCAACTCTGCGTGTAGATAAAATGGAAGGACCGGATGATTAATAAATCATGTTGCATATTTTTCGGAAATTAGTATATTAAAAGTAACATATGAATCAATTGGATTGTTTGTTAATGAATATTTTAATCGATATTTTAAATCAGGGAGGATAACACTGATGAAATATCTCAGCATAGTTGCAGTTTTCCTGCTTTTTATGGGTTTTAATTCCATGGTCACAGGTCAGGTAATCGCTTTTGATGATGCCTGGGGTGATGAAGGGTTTAACCTGGTTAGTCAGGATGTTTCCGGTGTGGAAATAGTGTATTCGATTCGTAATATGGCTCTCAACGATATTACCATTGAGGGTGAGAATATGAAAAATATACATATTTCAGGAATTTTTCTGCCCAATGACGCCGGCGCTCCAAACCTTCCCGGCAGCGGCCGCTATATAGCCATTCCTGAGGGGGGCCTCGCAAGTGTTCAGGTTTTATCATCAGAAACTGAAGTGTTTCAAGATATTGACATTGCCCCCGCGCCCCCGCTGCCTCTTGAAACTGATGATTCGCCTCTCGTTTATGAGAAAAATCCCGAGATATATTCACGCAATGCATATTATCCCGAAAGCCCGGTTATTTTATCTGAATTGTCCGAAATGCGCGGAGTGGATTATGTGATTTTAGGGATAACGCCTTTTCAGTATAACCCGGCAGCTCGTGAGCTTGTGGTTTATAAAAACATAAGAGTTCGAGTTAATTTCGAGGGCGGTAATGGCCATTTCGGTGAAGATCGCTTGCGCAGCCATTACTGGGAACCTGTGCTTCAAAGCAATCTTTATAACTATGCCTCGCTGCCCGATGTTGATAATAACCTTCCATACATGCAAAATGATCGCGATGAAGGTTTTGAATATTTAATTATCATTCCTGATGATTTGATTTTCACAGCCTGGGCTGATACTATCAGAAACTGGCGGACATTACAGGGTATCATGACCGGAGTAGTCACGCTTACAGAAATCGGCGGAAACACCGCTGCCCATATTGAGAATTATGTAAATAATGCCTATTATAATTGGGATATTCCACCGGTAGCGGTAATGTTGTTGTCGGATTATCCAAGCTCCGGGCGCACTTATGGAATTACCTCACCTCTATGGAACGGCTATTGTGTTTCTGATAATATCTATGCAGATGTTAACAACGACAACCTTCCAGACATGGCATTTGCCAGAATTACAGCTCAGGATGAGAGCGACCTCTCCAGAATGGTTGGCAAGTTCCTTGATTACGAACGTAACCCGCCAACCGATCCCGGAGTTTATGATTATCCTATTGTTGCCGGCGGCTGGCAGTTGGAGAGATGGTTTATTCTATGCACTGAAATATGCTGGGGTTATTTGCATAACATACATGGCAAGGTCCCGGTCCGTGAATATGCTATTTATGAAATCCCTTATCCCGGCAACCAGTGGTCATCCAATCCAAACACGTACATGCTGATAAATTATTTCGGTCCAAATGGGCTGGGGTATATTCCGCTGACTCCCTCATATCTGAACGATTGGGGAGGTAATGCATTCAGAGTAAATAATGACATCAACAACGGCGCTTTTATGCTTCTTCACCGCGACCACGGTAATGAGTACGGCTGGGGAGAGCCCGATTATGACATCGGCGACCTATCCGGACTGAATAATGATACGTATCCTTTTGTGTTTTCCGTTAACTGCTTAACCGGCAAGTATAATTATTCCAGTGAAACATTCGTCGAGGCTTTTCACCGGATGGAACATGGCGCCCTTGGACTCATCGGGGCGTCAGAAATATCGTATTCGTTTGTAAACGATACCTATATATTCGGTCTGTTTGATTATCTCTGGCCTGATTTCGATCCCGGTTATGGAGAAGACGGTTCAGCGACATTAAATCCCTGTTTTGCCAATGCCTCGGGGAAATATTATCTGCAGGTTTCAAACTGGCCCCATAATGCATCCGATAAAACGGTGACTTATCATCTGTTCCATCATCATGGAGACGCCTTTATAACCATGTATTCGGAAGTTCCCCAAGACCTGGATATTTTGCATGCTCCTGTGTTATTTGCAGAATTTACCGAATTTACGGTGAATGCCGATCCTGGAGCATTAATTGCGCTTACAGTCGATGGTGAAATTATTGGAGTCGCCGAGGGCACTGGAAATCCGGTGGCTATACCGATTGAACCGCAGATGCCAAACAATACCATGCTGATAACGGTTACCAAACCAAACTATTATCGATACAGCGTGGAGGTGGATATAATTCCGCCGGAAGGTTATGGAATTGTCGAGGGGTATGTGACCGATCTGGTAACAGATGAAGGACTGCAGGGGATAGTCACAGTTACAAACAGGGACCCGCAGATCATTGCACCCTGCAATGAGGATGGTTATTTCCACGTATATGTTCCTGCGGATACTCTCTGGGATTTCCGTGCCGAATATACATCCGACTATTTGCCGTCGTTTGCTGCTTTGTCAGTTTCCGAAGATGATACTGTTGCACAGGATTTCCCACTGGAGCCCAAGGTTGAAGTAGTTCTGCGGGCATCTTTCGGTAATCCCGAAGATATTGCTTATCGCACTTTTTATTTTAAGGGCAGTTGGAATGATGATGGCTTTTATGACACAACCTGGACAGAGACGTTCATACCGATGAGCGATGACGGTGTAACTCCCGATGAAACTGCCGGCGATGGCATATTTACCGGTTCTGTTAAACTGGCAACCGACCTGGCTAATACCTACCAATGGGCGATATATTCCGAGGATTATACCGTTGAAGCGCTGCTCCAGTTAGCAGGCGGTTTTGATATACTAGATCCGGCTGAACCACCCGAAGTACCTGTATTTGAGGTGAATCCATCCGGTTCTGAAAACAACTGGACTTTGACAGTTGAAGGCGATAACGAGCTGTTAATAGAGCTTCAGCCAGGATACGAAAATGATGAATTCAGATGGTCGGGCGAGGCTTTATTGAATGCCGGCACTACTTATCATTTCAGGATATACCCGATGCATTTTGATTCGGCTTCCTATGGTCAAGGCGGGGTTGGCGGTCCTGATTTTGCAGTAACACCAAACGTAACCGAGGAGTTTGTTTTTATATTCAATGATAATACGGATACCATATTCCTTGATTCAGCGCATCCCTGTCCGCTTAATCTGACAGCTTCATCAGACATGGATATGAGAATCGAATTAATCTGGGAGGAGCCTCGTATCGACCCTGAATCATATAAAGTTTATCGGGCTGATGAAATATCCGGACAGTATGTAGAAATAGGAATTGTGCCTTGTACAGAGCTTGGTTTTTCAGATGAAACGGTATCCAACTATCAGGATTATTACTATTATACAACGGCGATTTACACCGGTGATGTTGAATCGCTTCCTTCAAATATCGGCGAGGGTTATGCTGTAACTGGCGCTCGGCTGTCGGTTTCGCCGGGTAGTTTTGAGGTTTATGTCAATCCCGGTGACAGCCTGAACACAAGCTTATTTATTTCAAATGATGGCGACCTTGAGTTGAATTACGAGATTGCCGCAAGCGAGGCGAGCAGGTTCTGGACGCCGCCGGTAAGCCAAGTTGATCAGCAAGCTTTCCGATTCAGCAACACTGCCAATGATAAGACCTATGTAAAGGCAGGTCCTAAGAATCCGCCTCAGCTTTTAGACAGCGGCGGCCCTGATATATTCGGCTATGCCTGGATAGATTCGGATGACCCGGGCGGTCCGGAATTCGATTGGATTGATATTACATCATTCGGCACACCTATAGATTTCGGGGGCGACATCGATGACGGCAACGGCGGGCCGCTTGCTCTCGGATTTACTTTCAGGTTTTATGGCAATGAATTCAGTTCGATTAATGTCTGTACCAACGGATGGGCGTCATTTTCAAACAGCACTTCGGTTGAATGGGGAAACCAGTATATACCCAATCCTGAAGAGCCCAACGACATGCTGGCAGTATTCTATGATGATATGAATTTAGAGCATGGCGGCGATGGCTATTTCTATACTAACAATGCCGACACTGCGATAATTACCTGGGACCACGTCCCCGATTGGCGTCAGGAAGGTATATTCACATTCCAGATTATCCTGATTGCACCGGAGAAGATAGTCTACCAGTACCTCGATCTGGGGCCGGGGAGAATGGATGAGCAGTCTATCGGTATCGAAAACGAGGATGGCTCAATCGGCCTGCCGGTCGCCGTTGATCAATCGTATGTCCATGACAGTCTGGCAATCCGGTTTTTCAAAGACTGGCTCAGGACTTTCCCGAGTACCGGAGTAGTTGCCCCTCAGGCGACAGATACAGTAAATGTATTGTTTGATGCCGCTACTCTTGTGATAGGCGACTACAGCGGTCTTATTAATATCTCTGGCGGCGACATATACCACAGCGAGGAACCGGTGAGCATCCCGGCGGCAATGCATGTTGCCGATCAGTCCGGCGTAGATGACGACATCGTCAACAATCTGCCTGCTATCTTTGCCCTGAATCAGAACTATCCGAACCCATTCAATCCGGTTACAACCATAAAATACAGCCTGCCGGATGCGTCTGATGTGAGCCTTGATATTTACGATATCCTTGGCCGCAAAGTCATAACGCTTGTCGATGAGTACCAGCCGGCGGGTTATCATCAGGCTGTATGGAACGCCGATCAATACGCCACGGGCATGTATTTCTATAAAATCAAGGCGGGTGATTTTACCAAGACGAAGAAGATGCTGTTGCTGAAATAAAAATATTTATTGACATTTTGCGATGGATAAGTCATAAATGTTTTTAAGATATACAACTGGATAATCTTTTAAAAGGAGAAAGAAAATGAAAAAATTAACTCTTCGATTTTCCGCTTTTCTTTTAATTCTCTTGCTGTGTTTTACTTTGAACTGCACACAGCAGGGCGAAAAAGCAGATGTCGAAGCCGACATCGCTGCGATCAACGAACTTCTCAACCAGTATGCTTCCAGTATTAATGCAGGTGATACAGACCTATGGATTTCTCTGTGGGCTGATGATGGGATACAGATGCCGCCGGACAATCCTGCTGTCATCGGAAAAGAGAATATTAAGGCAGGCCTGCAATCTTCTTTCGATCTTTTCAACTGGAAGATGACTATCGATGATGAAGAAATTAAGGTAGCAGGAGATTGGGCTTTTGATCGAGGCAATTACACATACACACTGACTCCCAAGGAAGAGGGTAAGACTATTAAAGGTAGCGGAAAATATCTGTCCATCCTGGCAAAACAAGCCGATGGTTCCTGGAAATTGGCCCGTGACTGCTTCAATAATAATGCACCGCCAATAGTGGAGTAACAAGGCAAGCTGGCTATCACAATTTCGAATTTAGGAGTAGGGCAGGAGTCGCAGACTACTGCCTATTTATTTTAGAGCCGCGCAGAAATCGGCATGTCTCGGAAAGACATGCCTTGCTGAAGTGAGGGTGCAGTAAAGAGTCAGAGAGTAGGCCAAGACTCCTGTGGGCTTGACAATTTGCTATAGTCAGGAGCACAGGACTCCTGACCTGCTGACTGTAAATTGCAAAAAGCTGAATTATCTGTAATTAGAAAAATATTCATCAATTTCATTTCTTAGTTCAATACCCGCTCTTTCAAAGCAATTTAGTAATTCTTCGTAACTGCCTTCACCGCCTAGAAAATCCCAAAATTCATTCGCAACATACAATTCTTTTTCTAAATCGAGCATTCCTCTTAATGTCCATCGTTGATAAGGTTCCGGTTCATATGGATTATAGGGGATAGCGATAGCAGTATTTACTTGAGCTTGAGGATTTTTGGCAAATTCAGCGGCAGCCCACTCCAAAATAGTTCTCTTAAACTCCTTAAAATTGCCCATATTTGGTTTTGCTGTTTTAATATCGAATAAATAAATGGCACCTTTATTATCTCTTAAAAATATATCTACATTTGTTAATTTGACATTCTGCATCTTGCCAGTCTGACAGACAGCCCTGATTTTCTCCAACTCAACATCTTTATTGGGAGATTCTTTTACGGTTGTTAAATCATTAATAATATTCTGTATTATTTTATAGGCTTCTTCACTAATTCTTTTTTCTACTTTATATTGCCTTGTTGCATCTACAAATCGATGTTTAGCCAACGCAATTGCAGCTGGTTCAAAAATCGATGTGCCAAAACTTGTGTTTAGCGAATGGATAAATGAATATAATGCCATTCTATCTTTTCCTAACAAGCGGAAATGAAAAGGCATATTACTGGTTTCTGGATTATACTTCTTAAATTTATCTCTGATACATGTCTTAATAACATCTTCAATATAATCTCTTTTATCTTTAGAAAACCGCATTGTCTCACCTTTGCTTTAAATGAAATATTGTCTCCGAATATGCGTTTCTATTTTTTTCCGTACGATTTAAAACCGGTCTCTTATATTTATTAATTACCTGCATTCCGACATTTTCAGCGATTCCGGGATATAAATTATACTTGTCATTGGCAACTATAAATATATTAAAATCATCTATTAAAAATCTTTTGCAATTTACAAGCACATCACTAATTTCCTTAATATATAAATTTCGCGCTTCTCCTCCCTGTCCCTTTGATAAAGAACCAATTTCCAATTTGTCTCTGCGTTTGAAGCCAAACAGATCATATGAATAAGCATGCTGTTCATGATAATCAATTAATCCAACGTATGGAGGACTGGTAAATATTCCATTAATCTTATCGGATTTTGCTTGCTCTGCAAATGCTGCGTTTTTCTTTTCAAGTTCAGAAAAGATATCAATCGTTTTTGAATCACAATTTAAACAAACTTGATATGTATTTGTACGTAGACTATTGAAAGTCGATAGCCTCCTTAAAGTATCTTTGCAGTAAGTATCCCACCACCTGGCTATTGTAAACAATGGCTTGCATATTTTTTTATGTTTTGTGCAATAATATGTAGTTATAACGGGTTCTTTTAAAGTTGCCAGATCGCTATGAGTTGTTGCCCGACAAGAACGCATTGTTCTGCTTAAAATAATCGCTAAAATCTTTTTTATATTTGAATCTCTTTCCTTTTTAATTTCATTAAACACTAACTTGATTTCATCTTTAATTGGATTTATATACCACATGTCATAAAAATTTCCATTTTGCGATGATTTAAATTCAATTTTATATATCTTTTTTAGATTATTATATATTTGCTGAAATTCAAATTCTTTTTGTTTAGAATATTCTCTTTCTTTAATCTCTCCATTTCGAACTCGAAGTTTGAATTTAGGACTAGGAAAATATTTTGAATTAAATTTAAATAACTCTTCCAGCAGTTCTTTTTCAAATGCTATGGCAGATGAATTTAATGAATAATTTCTTAGAACCTTTGTAATTTCTACGATTTTTTTATTTAATTTAATTATATCATATTTCGTTATTTTGGCATTTGATATTAAGGTGTTAAATTCAGATATTTCAATACCAATAGCGTGCATTGCAAGTTCATTTGCCTGAACTAGAGTCGTACCGCTGCCGCAAAATGGATCTAAAATAATGTCGCCCTTTTTAAAATAAGCTTTCATCTTAAATTCATCAGTATGGCCATCAAGAAAATAATTCACGAGTTGTGGAATAAATTTACCTTTATACGGATGAAGTCGGTGTACATGCTTTGTTGTATCTTTCTCTCTCAAATAATCAAACGATAAATGCCAATTTAGATCATCTCCTAATTTATTTTTCCAATCAATTTCACGTTTTCCATAATAAGAGTCATAATATTTTTGAAGTTCAGATTTGTTAATATATATGAAACCATTAGTTTCAATTTTTCTAATTTTCCCATATTGAACAAGATAAGAGATGTTAGAAAAAGTTACTTTTTTATTCAGATATTTCCTTGCCCATATTACCGCTTCTTTAATTGTAAATAAATCTTTTTTATCTTTAAAAAGAGTTGTCATAAATTATCCCTGCAATTGTACACGAGCCTCAATTATTTCTAAAGCACGCCATTTCCTAACAAAACTAAAACTATATTAAAACAAATTAAAAGTAAATATAAAATATCGTGCTGTCAGATGCCTCATGTAACAGCCTTTTCATAGGTGAGGAATATAACATTACTAACTATCACAATGCCTTTGACTCTTCCTTGCATTTGATATCAAGGGTTTCCAGTTCATCGAGGATGGGGTTGTAAAGCTCGGGGATAACAGGAACCCAGACGCCGGGCTTGGTGAATTTGCGTTCGAGTATCAAACGTGATCCGACAGCGGCGGGAAGGCTTACAGTACGGGACATCGAGCTGTCTCCATTGGGAATACCATAGTCGATCAGGGTTGAGGTTATTTCCTCTTTTTTCCCGTCGGGATACTCAGCGATAAAGTTGTGATACAAGATAATCATATCCCGTTCGCCGGATTCATAGGGCATTTTTTCCAGCATGCGGGCAGTCAGGATGTCAATGACACCGCCTTTCTCAATCGGCAGGGGATCATTGGAAAACAGTCCCAGCCATTCGAAATTATCGAAGATAAATGAATCTGACGGGATATTCAGTTTTTCAGCAAATGCTGTTCGGAGGTTTGGTGAAGGTTTTTTGCCTGCAAGCTGCCAGCCCAAATCGGCGAAGGTTTTGCCGGCCCAATCCTTTTCGTCTGCATCAAAGTAACCTATGTCAGCAACGGCTTTCATGGTGTCGCACCAGCCCTTGTAGCGAAGAGTGCCCCGGAACATGGTCGGGATGCCTTGCAGACCGTAAAGCTCGATATAGCCCAGCGAATCGCGGTTGGGATATGCTTCCAGTTCGCCGATGCCGGGGATTTCGATATGCCAGTAGTGGGAAAAGAGTTCCGGTCCGGGAACGAATATTTCCTTTCCATCTTTGCGGTATTTGCCGTCGTTTCTACCGGCGAGAAGGACTCCTTTGGGGCTCCATGAAAACTTGTAGCCGTAGGGGTTGGTGTTGGCTTCGGGGGCAGGCAGTCCGCCGCAGTAAGACATGAAGCTGATAACCTTGCCGCCGTCTTTTTGAACGCTGTGTATGATCCGCATGGCGGACATATGATCGATGCCGGGGTCGACGCCGCTTTCGTTTAGGATCACCACACCGGCTTTTTGGGCGGGTTCGTCAAGGGCTTTCATAGCCGGGCTGACATATGAGGTAGTAACCATATCTTTGCCGAGCTCAATGCACATCTGGGCCACAACCGGATGATAGGCGGCCGGTAAAAGGCTGATTACCAGGTCAGCTTCGCTAATCATTTTTTTTAGTTCATCTTCTTTATCAACGGTCCATTGTAGGGCTTCGCCATTGGGGTGGCCGGCGACCAGCTTCTCGGCTTTGCTGACTGTGCGGCTGGCAACGCGCACACGGAAATTATGTTTTAGAAGATACTGAACAAGTGGTTTAGTTACTAAACCAGCTCCAAGTACCAAAACGGATTTCATTGTGTCTCCTCATGGTTATTGCTTAAATGATTTCTATAGATATTTGCTTAAATGTTTATATCCAGGGGTTAATTTCCCTTCATGCAGAATGAACGCCCGGTGAAGTTCGCCGGGGAGGTTCAGATTTTCAAATGGAACATTATAAACTGCTTTCGCCAGTTGAGGGATGAAGGGAGTCAGTATTTCGCCAAAATATTCAGAGGCTTCTTGCGCCAACTCGCAAGGCAGGTTGTCAATAGCCATCACTACCGGACCTAATCCTTCCCAGCCGTCGCTGACCGTGGAATCGAGGGGATTGTAAACATAAACAGGATTGCCGGGATCGGTGGTTTTTATCGTACACTGAATGGATCCTTCGATGTCGCAGGAAATATCGCCGATGACCCTCAGTGGTTGGAGATGGGAGGAGGAATACGCTCGCTTAAGATAGTCGAAAGTCACCAGCCGCGTATAACGGGAATCCCAATAGATGCAGTTTACCAGGATGGTCAGGTAGGGAAGATAATTTTCGAAACGGGAACGGTAGTTTTGAGGATTATCATAATAATCCTGCAGGTCAAAAGTTCCGGCAGGGTCGAGTGGTTCGACTATGTCTTCTTCTGTGAAAACAACCTTAAACAGCTTTCCCCGGGCGGTTGTTGATGAGGCGGCGATAGCCGCGATTTCAGAGGGCTCAACCTGTTCATGTGGAAAAAGATCGAAGATTTCCTGGGCGCCCTGGGAAACGTTGCCATATCCTGCGAATCCGCATATCAGGGGAGACAACATGGACGGGATGCCTTCCTTTTTAATCATGTCGGCGGCTTCAGCGATACAGGATTTAGCCTCTTTAAGGCTTTTATATTCATGCGCCATTCTAATCATGCTGAAAACGTTTGGTATGCCCTCCCATTCCAGTCTCTTCCCGAAAGCCCAGAGGGTATCGATCATCCCGACGAGTCCGGCCTGTTTTCCGAAAAATATCAGGCGTTGACCCTTATCATCGGTGATCAGTTCATAATCAATAAGCTGGCATTTCAGTTCCATCATTCTCTTCAGAATGGGCATGTTATGTTCCTGCCCTTTAATTGTGTGAGAGAAAAAAGCATAGGTCTTGTTATATTCAAAGAAATCAGCGGGAATTTCTTTCAGGGCAAGGATGATAGGACATGAAAACAGGTCTTCGCGGATAACAGCGCCGACATTCTGGTATTCCTCATCGGGGAAAATTCTGATGGATGATGGTTGAAGCCAGATTTCGATTCCATTCTTCACAAGTTTGCCGACATTATCAGGCGTGAGAGGGGCTCTCCTTTCCCACTCATTCTTATTCTCTCGTCTAATCCCAATACGCATATTCACACCGCCACTTCTATAATATGTTGCCTGTTATAACGTTAGCATTATTTGATACAGCTTCCCGGCGCAGTTCATCGAAGAAGCTGTAACTGACAGCCAGGCAATGAATTTGACAATTTTTATTATTATCCATTGTATTTTCTCCTGAAAATGGCATTATCCAAAATCAAGCGCCATTTTTATCAATTTTCGATGCAATATATTTATTGAGCTATCTTTTGTCAATTCTAAGATTAAGATATAAATAATTATATAATTTATCAGGATTATTATTGACAAAAGGAAGTTATTTTTATACTTTTATAGTGTCTTAGAAAGTCTGCTGCCTTTTATTGTAAGGGAGATAAAAAAACAATTCTTGGAAGATTCGGTTAAGTGGTTTTAAAACTTGTTTTTAATTTATTTGTTCTGATGATTGTAAATAATAGTATTAAAGCTGTCAACATGAACGATTGTAATGTGTATTGTACTATCACATTGAATATTAATAATTGGTCTTATTAGACTGTATTAATAAATCGATATAATTGGAGAGGAATGAATTTTTTGGTTATGGAGGTGGAACGACGATGAAGAATATGGCAATGTTTTTTATTGCCTTCTTGCTGATTTTCCAGACCGGTTTCGCATCGGCTCAAGAAACTGATGTTGGTGTATCGGCTATTATCAGCCCGCCAGAAACAATTGTTCTGGATGTAACCTATCCACTCAAATCAGAGGCGACCAATTTCGGGATAAACACCGTTACTTTCGATGTTGTGTTTGATGTTCTGATAGAGGGTACATCGACCCTGATAGTATCGGATACATCAACAATCATTTTGATGCCGGGCGGCGCAGTTGACACTATCACATTTAGCCGGACGTTTACTCCGACGCTTGATACAACTTATCAATTGATTTCCTATACAGTTCTTGCTTCAGATGAGAACCCGACTAATAACACCTCGGCTTTAACCACCACATTCGAAGTAGAACTTGCTCTCTGGTATGGCGCCCTTGACGGTTCACCTGTAGAAAGCAATATTAACAGCGACTTAAATATTTCGGCATATATATATTGTGCTGAAACTGTTTATGTTGCCAACACTCATTTTTGTCTTGGAGTCAATGATCTCTATATCGATTCCATATTCAGTGAAACTGAAGGCACAATTTACTATCCACTAACTGAATGGGATGCAGCCGTTTTTACACAACCCGATGGTTCACCCCCTAATCCGGAAGGATGGAGCAGTCAATCGTTTGTCGGTTTTGCCCGTCTCAATCCCTATCCGCCCTTGGCGCCCTGGCTTCATTATACAACTCCAACATTAATTTTAGATTATGCCGTTCATACTGCCAACGATCCAACCCTGGTCGGTCAAACAGTCAACGCAATAGGGGCAGGACTTAATCAATATCAAGGTCCATCCAATGCCGGCGATACCACAGGTTTCGTCACTTTCGACCTTTTGGAATATTACAGTCCAATTTATTTCCTCGGCGCAGGCCATGTAAGCGGAGTCGTCACTGATGAATCTTCACAACCCATTGAAGGCGTGGTTGTAGTAGATTTAAATACATCTGGAATTGATATTACCAATGAACTTGGAAATTATACTTTAGCTAACCTGTTTCCCGGTTTACATGACATCAGCTTCTCCCATCCAAACCATCTTGATACTATTGTAGCCGATGTTAATATAATTGCTAACCAAACATATGCTTTAAACGTTCAAATGGAACCTTTACCGTTTGATGACGTCGGCGTTTCTGAAATAATCAGCCCGCCGCAGTTTGTGCAGCTTAACATCGAAT
The DNA here is from genome assembly GCA_965603725.1 of uncultured bacterium. Lineage (GTDB taxonomy): Bacteria > Zixibacteria > MSB-5A5 > UBA10806 > 4484-95 > JAGGSN01. The sequence continues at coordinate 43,730 of CBFDEC010000014.1, forward strand.
ATCTCCTTGAATCAGAGGTCGTAAATTATGGAACCGCTGCCAGTACATTTGATGTTATTTTCGAAGCTTATCTTCTGGGTTCCACAATTCCCTTAATCATTGACACCATCACTGTAACAGATATGGTTGGAGGCGGCGTTGATACCGTTACTTTCGACAGTACTTTGTTTACTGCTTTTGATACTACCTATCAGCTTGTTTCATATACTGTTCTTGAGGAGGACGTCAATGCCAGCAACGACACTTCAACCTCATCGAGTTCAATATTTTTCGGAGTTTCGGCCTGGTATGGAAACCCTGATAATACTCCTCTGGAAGGTTATGTGGATGAGAGGCTTGAAGTTGACGTATATGTTCAGACTGTTGAGGATATTTATCTTTCTTACTGTCACCTCTGTCTCGGGGCAGCCAACCAGTATATTGACAGCCTGTTAAGTCAGGATGAAGGTCAACTATACTATCCATTCGGTGAATGGGATGTCGCTTTGTTTTCTTCCTCTTATGGTTCTCCGCCAAATCCTGAAAACTGGTCAAGCCAGTCATTCTGGGGTTTCAGCAGTCTTGGATCAGGCCCAAATCCATGGCTTCATTTTACAACGCCGACTAAAGTTTTAACTTTCATGTTTAAAACTGTTAACGACCCGCTTTTGATGGAGGATACGGTTCAATGTTTTGGAACCGGAGTTAACCCATCGTTAGGTTCTTCAAGCGCCAGCGATACCCTGGCCTCAAATAATTACCCGGTAATTGAGGCGTTCAGTCCGGTGTTTTTCAAAGCTGTAGGCTCTATAGCAGGAATAGTCACGGATCAAGCTATCTGTCCAGTTAGCGATGTTTACATAACCGCCATAGGTTCATCCGTTCATGATAGTACAAATATCATGGGAGAATATTCTCTCAACAATCTGCTTATTGGCACATATGATGTATCATTCTCACACCCGGTATATCGTGATACAACCGTTGCAGATGTTGAGGTACTGCTCAGGCAAACAACAATACTTGATATGGTTTTGAAATTTCCCTGTGATTTTGTTCCCGGGGATGTAAATGGCGATGGAATCGTAATAGGCAATGATGTTACCTATGGCGTCGCCTTTTTAGTTCTTGGCGGTCCTCGACCGCCTGACAGCTGTTTTAATGAAAATACGAATAGTTGGCTGTATTCAGCGGCCGATGCAAACGGTGATTGTGCGTTTTTAGGTTCGGATATTACCTATCTTATTCAATATTTCATAGGCAACAATCCACCTCCCCAGTTCTGTCCGTATACTCCTCCACCGGGTCCAAATTTGCTTAATATCTTTCGAAATAAAGCGCCTTTAATTATTCCTACAGTTGGTTTATCCGGGGAGGACAAAAAATGAGAAAGATTTTTATGATAAATATGGTCATTATATTGGCAACCGGAATTATTATTTCGCAGGCTAACCAGGTTGGCGCCTTAAATGACCACTCGGCCAAATTAACTGCCAAAAACATGTCATCAGCAAAGTCGAACATTAGATCAACCAATGATAAAATGGGATCGCAACGGTTTAATCTTCGTGAAAAGAACGAAGGATATGATGATTATTCGCTGAATATACCGCCTAACGATGATTGTGAAAACGCCGAACAGATTAACGGCGCGTTCCCGACCAGTGTCTACGGTACAACTGTAGGGGCTGCCGTTGATTGCCCTGAAGGGTTTAATGGGGAAGCTGTCTGGTATGAATTTACGGCTCCATTTGCCAGAAATGAAATAATTATTGATTATTGTTTGACTGAAAACGATCAAATTGATTTCACCTCCGAAATTCTTTATTCGAACTGCCCGTATGATATGGCCTCTTGCGCCGATTACATCGGAGCATACCAGGCGTATGATAAAATGTGTGCAAATGGGTACAGAAATGCCTACCGGAGATGGATTAGTATACCCGGACCAGCAGTATACTATTTGCCGGTTTATTTTGATGAAGCGACAGATTTCGGTTTTTCAATTGATATTAACCAATACATTCCGGCAATTGTCACTTGCCCGGATGGCGCCCAGTTTGAACAGGAAGCATGCGGCAATAATACCAACGGCGGCTGTCTAATGGAGCCCGGGATGGAGCAGTTTGAATCCATTGATTGCGGTATCACTGTCTGTGGCGATTACTGGTCTAATTACCATACCCGGGACACTGATTGGTATGAACTTGAGTTGACTGAACGCGGCTTCCTTAAATGGTCGGCAGTTGGCGAGGCTCCTACAAGAATCTGGATGTATGATGGCAGTGGAGGTTGTGATGGTATATTTCTCGGCTCTATAGCCGCAGAACCCGGTGATACTGCCAGCCTCGAATTTGAGCTTCTTGCCGGAACATACTGGCTGGTCGTGGGAACAGATGGTTGGTACGATATGCCCTGCGATGGCGGCGGTATGTTTACCAATGATTATACAGCGTCTGTTGCCTGTGAATTGGGCGCGCCCGAACTGACAGTTGCTCCGACTGTTGTTTATGGCGAAGCGCTGGAAGGATTCACCGATACTGAGATATTATCTGTTTCTAATACCGGAACCGGACGATTAGTTTTTATCGCTGAAGCTACTCAGGATATCTCCCCTTCCTATCCTCTTGAAAAGGGCCAGGTTAATCTTCATGATTTGCTCGGTTCAGTCGCTCCTGATAATATTGATGAGTATTATAATAATCTGCCCGTGGCGCTTAATTTCGCTGAAAATCAAGATAACCGGTTTGCTCTGGAAATTCTTACTGAATGTCCGCCCGGCGCTGTTTTAGAATCTGAAGAATGCGGCGATGATATTAATGGCGGTTGCGCCATGTCTCCGGGCGCTGAGTCGTTTGAGCCTATTGATTGCAATACTACCGTTTGCGGAACGGTGTGGTCTGATGGCACAATCCGCGATACGGATTGGTATATCCTGGAATTAGCCGAACCGCAATTTTTCACTTTCTCTGTTACCGCCGATTTTCCATTTCTCATGTTTTTGTTGCTTCCCGGTCCTGCGGGCAATGAATGCGACGATTTTGAGGCTCTTTCTTTCGCCGGCGCGGCTGCCGGAGATACCGCTGCAATCATAAGTAGTCTGCCGGCAGGAACTTACTGGCTCTGGATAGGACCGACAGCCTGGTATGATCAACCATGTGATGGCAGCGGCGAATATGAGAATGATTACGTGACCTGGGTGAACTGCATAACGCCATGGCTGACTATTGATATCATAAATGGTCATGTTCATGAGGGCGACCCGGCGGTTGATATTACAGTTACAATGGATGCAACTCTCCTGGAACCCGATACGTATACCGGCAATATCAGGTTTATCTCTAATGATTATATTCATACCCCCCTGGATATACCGGTCACTTTTGTAGTCAACGAGGTTTATGCCTATATACCTGGCGATGCTAACATGAGTCTGGGCTCATGGCCGGCTGAGTTAACAGGCGCTGATGTAAGCTATCTCATAGGCTATTTTGTTACATCCTTTAACTTACAGCCTTGTTATTTTGATAATTTCTATGCGGCTGCCGATGCTAACGGCGATTGTATTATTCTTGGCAGCGACGTGACATATCTTGTTGGATATTTCGTAAGCGACTTTCCGGCTCCTGATGGTTGTCCCCTTTACCCTCATATCGATCCGGTTGAGGAGAATTATCCTGCCTGTATTGTGCCATCCTATATTGCCGAGGATAATAATGAACAAGACAAAGCGGTTAAATGAATTATAAGAGCATAATTTGCGTTGGCCATTCGCTTGATTCGGATGGCCATTTTTTTATTGGTGGAGTTAGGTAACCCGCATTATTAACAAATCTTAACATGTGCTGACATCCGCCATAGGCGGACTTCTGCCAGAGTTGTCGGAAGTAACTTCCGACAGCACAAAAACATTCTGTATTTTTAATGGATACTGTGATGTCGACTCTCCGCGATCGACATTATAGCCCGTAGATGTAGGTCGGGTTCAGACCGGAGGGAGAAACCCGACATTTTAGCTCTTGACCTTTATAAGCCAATTCAATATAGTTTAAACGTTGGGTACTAATCTGCCATAGGGCGGAGAAAAGCCTGACTTAACAAATCATGCCCTCGTAGCTCAGTTAGGATAGAGCGCCGGTTTCCTAAACCGGGTGTCGCAGGTTCGAGCCCTGCCGGGGGTAGTTTTTATTTAGTGGAATCAGTTTGACATACATAGTAAAAATACGCTATATTTTGTTTGTTGGAAATAAAATTGGATTAGCATTTTAGAATGACATCGAAATATATGGGAGGTTAAAAATGAAAAATAAAAATAAAGGAGGGGAATTTAATTACAGAGCATATGCGTTTGGGAAATGAGAGCGATAGATAATGAATTGCTTAAAAATCAAGTTTTATTTAATAATGATACTTGTCGTTCTTTGGGCAGTCTCATTATTTGGACAAGATCCATCAGTAAATTCAAAATTCGATTCAAGTATGTTTGATCTTGACTTCTTTATTAAGCTTGTTGCTATTGTTGTATCAGCATTATTGATAATTTGGCAATTAAATAGGCAGCATAAAAATAATTTAAAACTTCAAAGAGAAAACAATAAAGAAAAGTTGAAGCTAGAGATATTTAAAGAGTATAGCAAAGTTATAACTGAAGCTTCAGAAAAGATTGAATCAATACATGGTGCTGCTAATAGTATTACTATTAGCTTAACCGGATATAGTACGAGTGTTTCTATGGGACTAAATCCTTCCCCTATAAGTCAAAGGGAAGTAATTTTTAGGGATGGCCACTTTGAAGCATTGAAGGCGCTTACAGATTTAATGTTTTTATTGGAAAAATATGAAATAATAAATCCAAACCTTAAAATATTCGATGCGGCTTTCGCTTGTGCACACTACGATATGTCCAAGACTTTTCCCCCTTTTCATGAAATATTGATGAAATATTTGCCATATGATGTACCGAAAACAAATCAAGAACGACTTGGAACAAATGTGATGATCCCCCAAATACCATCAAAAGATGATATTATAAAAGTATCCGAAATAGCTCAACCATATATTGAAAATCTATTAGATGCTCAAACCTATATTTATGATTTAGGGAGAGAAGCGCAAAATATACTTCTTGGCAGCTTATTTAACAATCGTATTCCCATAAGAAAACCTATTAATCATAAGTTTGTTGCTATATCAACATCACCCGAAGATGTTGAAAAGCTTAAGAAATATTTTTATGAGGAAACAGAGTGGGGAAAAGAACAGAAAAAGACGGAAGAAGAAGTTAAAGAAGCAGTAAAGAAAGAAAATACTGCTTGAATTCAATTGAAAATGTGGTGATAATATGGAAAAGAAGAATGAATTCTTAAATCTTGGTAAAAAAGAAATTGAAATAAATTCATTTGAGGGCTTTTTGTTATTTGCTAAAGGCGATGATAGAATTGGAAATGGCTATCATTACATCATGTCTATTTCTACAAGGCAAACTATAAAGAATATTTGCTATAAGGATATTTTTGATAGTGAAAAATTGATTATTGAAGAGAATGAAGAATTACATAAAAAAGGATATACAAAAGGTGAACAAAGTTACATTTTGCTATATAAATATATGAACTATATTAATACAGTTTATTCTATAATGGAAAATTTAGCATACTTTGTAAGAAAGATATACATTAAACATAATTTACCTTATGGATTCAGAAAACAAAAGCAAAGATTAATTGATAATAGAGATATAGATAACGAATATAGCAATATTCTTGATGAATTATCATGGTACGATAAAATTAAGAATATTCGAGATGAATACGTACATTTTCTAGCCGGTTTTGTATCTAGTGATAGTGAAAACAAAATAACATATTTCAATATACCTTCAGGAAAAAGGAAATCAACACCGACTACGATTGAGATTGAAGATTTGATTAAAGAAGTTAAGGATATAGAAAAATGGCTAAATGATTTCCTTGATAAATTCGGAAAACACTTCATAAATAAATTAGATAAGAATAAAAGGGTGGCTAAGGTCTGTGGAATATTAAAAAGCGGACATCTTGGGGTAATGTTGATATCATATAATGATGTAGTCAATAATAGGCCGGGAATATGTCAAACATTTAAACTTGATTGTCCTGATGCTGAAACATGTGAAGCAAGGATGAATACTGATCTGGAAACAGGAATGGAAAAAGTAAAAGAAGATGCATGATTTTATACCCATTATAGTAATTAGCCAATTTGATTAATATTGTTTGCTACTGACAGTAAAAGTTTAAATTAAAAGTCATAATATATTTATTTTAAATTTTATAGTCCGCAAATCGCATAGAAGGGGGTATTTTTGTACTATCATTATTATGGACAGCAGGTCAGGCGCCCGGCGCTCCTGACATCAATCTGCCAGAGTGTTTTATCAGCTATGTACTTTTTCCGGCTCTTTTTTTCTTGAGGCGGGCGGTTGGCTAAATTGAGTCGTCTGTTCTTCGGGTTTGGTGTCTTGAGCTTCAAACTTTTCCATATTTTTGAGATTTCTTAAAGTCCTGACCCTGATATAAAGCCATAATGGCATAAAAATCAATACAGCGGATGTGAACCATTGGAATGTATTACCATAGTTGAACAAGGTGTCCATAAATGCGAATATTCCAAGAATGAAAAAAGCGAAGGATATTATTAACATTATACATTTCCTCCTTTAAATAAATATATTTAATAATCAAAATCGGAGAATAAAATCAAGAATTTATACCCTGACCGAATTTTGTAATAAATGCCGGTTAGCGATTTTAAATTCGGTTCAATATGGAACATGTTAAGACGAAATGAGGTTTACAGATCGGATTCTGAGACCCCGTAGGGGAGAAATACTCAAAATCATAGTTCTGCCAGGAACGATTTAAGTATCCGGTTTTGGTTTATGGAGGGAATAAAAAGCCGCTATGGTTGTATTTTATAAAAGCGCTGTAAACACAATATTATGGCGTTTACAGGAAAAATCTAATTAAATAAAGGGCCTGAATTTTATGTGAAAAGTTCTTGCATAGCTTGACCGGTTTAATTAAATTAATCAAGTTTTGGTATGGGGGGAGAGGGTTGTTAATTTTAGCTTTGAGGGTCCAGGGATTTGACCCCTGCAGTAATTGGAATTTCAGGAGGATAAAATGAGGAAGTTGCTTTGTGCTGTTATCGCGGTTTTAGTTTCAGTCAGTTTGGTGTCGGCTCAGGATGATACGTATGTCGGATACAGAGGATTGGAAAGCTTGTCTGATCTGGATAATTATTACGATTTCAACTCATCCGGTTTTGGCGCTAAATCAAGGGGAATGGGCGGCGTTCATTTTGCCTTTTACAATGAGGGGTTCAGTTCGTTTCTCAATCCCGCGACTATGATTTATACCAACAAATCATTGATGTCCTTAGATGTGGTCAACTCTCAGGATAAATTCAATGATTATTATTTTTCCGGTCAATATGATTCCACAACCGGCGCCCCTATAAATAAATATGAAGATGTTGACGGTAAGCACACAAGGATAATCCAGGCCGGCGCAATCGCCCCGTTTTCATATTTTGATATGGACTGGTGGTTCGGCGGCGGATACAGGACAGTTTACGACATTCATTATAAAATGAGTCTGCCCGTTAGTTACCCCATTGATGAAAGAGATTTTGAAAGAAAAATAGAGCAAACAAGGGGTATTGATGCGGTAAATATGGCTCTGGCTGCAAATCCCCATCCAAATGTGGCCCTGGGCGTTAATTTCAATATGTATGTCAGGGGTTACCGGGGTAATTTCTGGTCTCCTTATGAAGTTACTATCGATGACGTTGATACAATTTGGGTCTTCCACGACAAGGATAAATCAACTTTTTCCGGCGTAAATTTTGATTTCGGAGCTGTAGTTGATTTTGATCAACTTAAGATCGGACTATCGATGAGTACGCCCTTCACTTTAAAACAAAGCGTTGTTTATTCTTCTCTCAGGTATGATAACGTCTATGGCTTTGACAATAATGAAAGAGGAACAATTAATCGTATCAATGCAAAGAATAAATTTCCAGCCACATTTGGCGGCGGGGTATCTTATATGCCCATGGAAAACATCACTCTGGCCGCTGATATAGAATACAAACCCTATTCTAAAATAACCATCGATATCGATCCTGAAGTTCTCATGTTTGAAAATATCTATGATCATGATCCTGAATGGGAAGACCTGACTCAATTCAGAGTCGGCGCTGAATATGTCTTAGATGCCGGTTTTGCACAGGTTCCTCTGCGAGCAGGCATGCAAAATTTGCCGGGACTAACTAAAAATATAACAAGTTCAATCGTATATGATTCCGATTATGTCGATTCGATATTTGAAGCGGACTCGGTTTCTTTAGAGAATGAAACTGTTTATGGCGATCAAATAAATACCTACCTGTTTTCAGTTGGCGGTGGCTTGAAATTCGAAAAAATCTGGTTTGATATCGCTTACCAATTCGGTTCTTCAGAATATGACAGAACATACACCTGGATACACAGCTCCGATATAAATGAGCATGTGGTACTTAATGATCCTCTGAAACTCGAATACTCAAGGCTGTATTTCTCAATCGGTATGCTGTTTTAAAGCGAAAGAGACACTTTTTGGATAATCTACAGGGAGTCGAAAGGCTCCCTTTTTTAACGTATGCTTTATGAAAACTACTTGACTGCCGGTAATTGATAATATATAAAGAATTCTTGACGATACATATTTTATGGATTCATTGCGGCGTCGGAGGAATCCCTTCCCGAGTTTTCATACTGGCAGGAATGGCTATATGGCTTGTATAAGGGTTCCTGCCCGCGCAACAAATTTAAAGGACTATTAATTTGATTGCACGACTGACAATTCTTGATAAAATCAACCTGTTTATCAGAGTCTATATAATGCTATTTGTCAGCATCTTTAAAATATCCCCCTGGGTTCCTTTTTTAGTCGTTGCCCTGTTTCAGGCAGGGGGGCTGATGGCGTTAATCTGGGTTAACTCTCCGTTATGGACAAATCTTATCCAGCCGGTTTTATCGATTTTTCTGCCGGACAGGGTCTTTCATTTTCCCCGGTATTACCTGGCACTTCCATTTATCAATTCTATCTTCGACAGTTTTATCCTCGGTCCAACAGTCTGGCTTCTAATGCTGGCGACGGCAATATATAAACTGGGAGGCGTTTATTCGAGCCGCCCGTCACATCTTAAAGATGGAATCAATATAGCTTTTAAATCCTATTTGCCGCTTCTGGCAGTCTGGCTGATTGAGATGGTTTTTGTGCTGGCAGTCCTGCTGCTGCCATCCGGAGCGCTGAGTTCTTTTGTTAAAGGTTCCCCCAGGGTTAATATGGCCCTTGATTTTGGCCTGCAGATGATGGCCTATATCGTTACAGCGTTCCTGATATATACGATACCCGGAATAATCATAGCGAGGAAAAGGCTCGGCGCCGCCTTAGCAGACAGCGTCAGGCTATGCTTCAATAATTTCTTCCTGACATACTTTATTGTAATCATACCCGGTATCTTCCTGTTTTTACCTGATTTTATATTAGCGAATTACGGGCTAGAAATAACAAGGATTTTCAACCCTCAAATTGTAGTTGTGATTATATATCTAAAAATATCTGCCGGGATATTTTTGAATCTGTTCATTTATGGAGCGGCTACTTTTGTCTACAAGGAGCTGCTTTATAAGGATTGAGTCGCCGCTAAGACAAACTGACAGGTATATATCCATTTTAATCATTATATAAAAAAAGCCGTATCATCGATTAATGATACGGCCGGAACTTTTTATTTCAGCTAACTTATTTTTTTCGCCTTCTTGCGGCAATTCCGGTTCCTATTAATCCAATACTCAGCAAAATAATAGTTGCCGGTTCGGGAACCGGCTCAATAGTAACCATAGCTTCATCGTTATTGCAACTCATTCCTAGTGTCATGCTTAAGCCCTGCTGCTGGAAATCTGGATTTCCCAGGTCGGCAAAAGAAATAGTGCCCTCCATGAGATAAGTGTAAAATCCATTCTCACGACCTAAATTAGCATATTGCGAGTAATCAAAAGTAGCGGTGGAATTAAGCTCCGATCCTAAATTGCCTTCAGCAAGTACCGGGTTCCCTCTTTCTTTAAAACCATAATAACCGTCATTGTAAGTCATCTCCGGGTTGTAATACAAGTTGCCATCAAAGCCGCCATATGATCCCATGACATAAAAATCATTACCTACGTTAAATCTTATGTCACCTGCACGGAAGAAATGGTTACTATGCAACCAGTATCTTTGAAAACCGGTCTCTGGCATCGAGGTGACAATCGAATAGTATACTAAATCGTCATTGTAATCTATACCAAGATACATTGCCTCGATATCAAAAGCCTCTGAGATATAATATTGCGGGCCAGGGTCAGGAGCGCTGGCATTAGTTGGCCAGTCTTCAACTATTACACATCCAATTCCATAATCCCAGACGTTATTGAAATGATCATCGCCATCGAGCGATAAATTTACTCCAAAATACTCATCAAGCAGATAAGTTGCTGAAGCAGTCATGAATAAACCGCTAATGAATATCAAAGCCGCTGCTAATGTCATAATTTTTTTCATTATAAGTTACTCCTTTCAAAAATGGTATCTTTTTTATGACTTTACGCAATATTTATGAGATTGCAAATATCTATTTGAGTAATTCCTAACATTAAATATATCACCCACTTGCAAGTGGGTGATTGTTTGGAAACATATATACTTCTTAAAAAACTCTCCACTTTCTGGTCAAAGTGTGCAACGGCCAGAACTTCATATTTCAATAACCTTATTTTTTGCGTCTTCTTGCGGCAATCCCTATTCCAATTAATCCGATACCCATTAAAATCATCGTTCCCGGTTCGGGAACCGCATAACCGGCATCATGAGAGAATGGAGCGAAATACTGAACCCTACCTTCATCCATATGATAGGCATCAAATTGAACGCCGTCTACACCATCGACAGCAATTTGAAAATGACGGATATAACCCCATTGCTTCGGTTCACCCGGAGTATTGGGATCCCAGAAATTTCCACCTCCATCTGGTTGAACATTCCCAATATTCACTTGAGTCTGACCAACATGGTTCCCAATATTATGTTGGGAAAACCATGTGGGGTAAACTCCATGGTACGGCAGATTACCATAGCCATCGTCATCGTATACAGGGGGCGTGCCCCATAACCATGATGCATCCTGGCCTTCAAATGTGACCGAACCGGGCAAAGGCTCATCACCCGGATTATAATCCTCACGAGGAGCTAAAGCCATGCTGATGAAAATCTCGTCAGGAATTTCTATCTTATCTAAATTGGCGATAACATAAAGGTCGAATACACCGTCGTATGTTATCCATGTTTCAGTTTCATAATCATATATGCCGTCAACCCAGAGCTGCAAAGATGGAATAGCATAAGCTGTAGAACTTATGAATATCGACATAATCATCAAAATTAAAAACTTTTTCACAGAAATCCTCCCTTAATTAGAGAATGATATTATTTATTACATTAGTATTACAAATTATGTGCCAAAACAAGCAAATTAATAAATACCATAACTTGTTATAGGTCAATAGATTACATCTTCAGCTAAAGAGCGTTTTTTTATCCGAATTTAAAAATATTGCAATCTTATGCAAACAATTGATATTTATTTTCATTGGCATTTAAATTAAAAGGCTGTAAGAAGCCCAGAATTATTGACATGCATATAAAGCAGAGAAGTATCGGGTTTATTATAGAACCTTGTTCGCTTGTTTGTCTGTCGGAGGCGAGCTAGCAATGACTTTGGCAAAAGTTTTGGCAAAATCCAAGTTTTTTATAGTTTTGAGACAGTTTCGTCAGGGCCGCCTTTTTCTTGAAAATAGCCTCGTAAAAAGTATTGCTTTTCTTACAGTTTTTGATTATTAATGGGTGAGATAGGTAGATTTGTTTGATAGCTATTAAATCAGGAGTAAGGAGGCCAAATAAGGCAAATTAGGTTTTAGGAACAAGTAACAATGATTTTATCTTTGTTTAATCTGTATTCATTGACGAGAATAGAATAGCTATCTTACTTCTTTCTCTCAGAGAATAATTGTTGAACAAAGAAAAGAAAAGAACGAGAAGGAAGTAATGCAAGGCAGTAAACTTTATGTGGGAAATCTCGATTATTATGTAACCAATGAAGAGTTGCAGGATTTATTTTCCAATTACGGGACAGTTAAGGACATTAAAATAATAGAAGGCAGGGGCTTTGGATTTGTAGAGATGTCTTCATCCTCTGAAGCCGAAAGCGCTAAAGAAGCGTTGGATGGCACAGAACTCAAAGAACGGACTTTGAAAATCGATGAAGCTCGCCCCCAAAAAAGCAGGCCCAGGGGAGATTTCAGCAGAGGCAAGCCACGAAGGGGCGATAGAAGGTATTGAAACCATCTTGAAATAGCTTTTATAGAGGCGGTCTTCGTGGCCGCCTTTTTTTATCGCAGGCGCAGGGCGGTTGCGGCGTAGGGTGCAGGTCTAAGACCTGCCCAGATTGTTGACAAAGCTTGTGGGCGGCACACGTCCCCGTGTGCCCCTTATGAGCGGATTCTTCTGCCAGAGCTGTCGGAAGTAACTTCCGACAGCACAAAAACTTCCGGGAGCTCCCTGAATACGATTTTGCTTGACATGCTAATATTCTATGACTTGGAGGCTTTTTTGTGAAGCAGTAAAATTAATTTATGAATAATTCAGGCTAAGTCAAGCCATTTTTTAAAATTCCTGGTGGATTGTGTATATCCCCATGCACCGTCCGAAGTCGTTGATAGATCAGGAAATCTACCAACCACAAATAAAAGTGAAACCAACAAGTTGAATTTTCGTAAAATTATTATATGGATTGTCTTAATCTAAATATCTGCATTCGCTCATTTGTTGTTGCAAAATGATAAGTATTATAGTAAAATAACATCTAACATTCTAAAAATGAAGGGGAAAAATATGCAAAAAAGACAAAGAATCTGTCAGATCACCCTGATTGCGTTTCCATTGCTGTTAATGTTTTCTATCAACATCCTTGCGCAAACGCCTTCGTTATGGGGAGAGCTTGAACCCGGCCCATATGCCATTGGGTTCAAAACAGTTGAGAAATACGATTACTCAAGGGTTTTCAGAGTCAAAAACGATTATTACGGAAAACCTTTGTCAGGGGAGAGAGCCCGTCCCATACAGATCTGTATCTGGTATCCCGCCAAAGCTACCGACAAAGCCTCGGCGATGACTTATGGGGAATACGCTTTCCCTTACCCTGAGGATGATCGTTTTTTTGATCTGTTGTCAGAACTGCAAAATCGAGAAGTATACTATCTGCATTATATAATGGGTAGCGATACAGGATTTGTTGTGGACTTAATGAGTGCAAAAATGTCCGCCTTCAGAAACGCTCCCCCAGCTGATGGCTCTTTCCCGTTAATTATTTATAATCCAAATTTACGGAGAACTTACTGCGAAAATACGTTGATGTGCGAATACTTAGCCAGTCATGGATTTGTTGTGGCCACTACACATTCATTGGGAATGAACTCTAGAAATCCTCAGGATAATCTGGCCGATCTTGAAGCACAGATAAGAGACAGGGAATTTGCCATCTCCTGCCTCCATGATTATCCAAATGTGGATCATAACAAATTGGGTGTCTTAGGATTTTCTCAGGGAGGATTAGCGGCCTTAATCATGCAGATGCGCAATACTGATGTTGACGTTGTTGTCAGTCTTGAGGGATGGTTTATCATCAGTGAACGAATAGAATTCTCGAGACTATTTCCATTTTTTAATGTCGATAGAATGAGCGTTCCTCTTATGCAAATCTGCGGGCAAGAGGAGGAATTACTTGATTACTCTCTCTATAACTCATTAAAATATTCTAATAGGTTCTCTTTAACGATGAACGATTTTCGAGGTGCCGATTTTACTCATTACTCTATGTTTTCCGTTCTTGCATCCGATAGTATAAGTTCGCTTACAGCTCCAAAAAGGCGAGGTTATGAAATAATCTGTCGCTATGTATTGAATTTCTTCAATGCCAGGCTAAACAATGATGAAAAAGCCTTAACGTTCATTAATAACTCACCCCATGATAATGACATCGACCCCGATTTTCTCGCAATCAGTTCATTTCCCGGCAATGAGTTGCCCCCAACCGAAGAGCAATTTGCAAGTATTATCGGGGAACATGGAATAGATAAGGCCGAAGAGTTATATGAAAAATTCAAAAAATCTGACCCTGAGAATATTATTTTCAGGCAGGCGTTCTTTAATACCCTGGGCTATCAATACCTTCAAACCGGTCGAATCAGTGAAGCAATTGCCATATTCAAAATGAACGCCGATGCCTATCCTCATTCGGCGAATACATGGGACAGTCTTGCTGAGGCTTACATGGCAAACGGCAACAACGAACTCGCTATCAAATACTATAAAAAAGCCTTGGAAATACTACCCGCTGATACAACCGCATCCGAACAGCTCAGAGAGGCGATAAGAAACGGTGCTCAGCAAAACATTGAAAGGCTTGGGGGATAATCTAATAAGGCTATTTTCCTTAAAATTTTTACTTGGAATAAATCATCGACAAGGAGAATGAAATGGGGACCAACCATTCAGATTTAAATAGAAGAGAGTTTTTAGCCACATCCATATCCTGTGCGGTGGCAACAGGACTTGCAGGCATCTCGTCAAATATCGCTCTGGCACAGGAATCCTCCGGCTCGACCAATAGTCCCAAAGATAAGATAATCTACCGCCAGCTTGGCAAAACAAATATGAATATACCGATTGTCAGTATGGGGGTAATGAATGCCAATAATCCTGAAATAGTGCGGGCTTCATATGAGATTGGAATTCGGCATTTTGATACCGCGGCTACTTATCAATTTGGCCGTAATGAACAAATGGTTGGCAAGGTTATTGGCCATCTGGGAGTAAGAGATGATGTAATCATAGGAACAAAGATTCTTACTCCCCAACAGCGGCGGGGATTAAATCCCGCAGAAATCAAGAAAGAGTCTGTTATCTTGTTGGAGGGCAGTCTCAAACGCTTAAAAATGGACTATATTGATATTCTCTATATCCATGATGTAAATAATCCCGAGGAAATAAGCGACCCTGGCCTTGCCGAAGCAATGAAGCTTTTAAAAAAACAGGGTAAAGTCCGGGCTATCGGTGTTTCCGCTCATTCAAATATGGCCGAAGTAATAAGTGAAATTGCCCGCACTGGCAACTACGATGTGGTTTTAACCTCCATGAACTTCACCATGGCTGATGATAAGCCTCTATTGGAGGCAATAAAAAATGCTGCTTCAAAAGGCATAGGCATAATCGCCATGAAAACATTAGCCGGCGGCGCCAGATGGCCGAATCCGGAATCGCGGAAAGATTATAGCAGTTCAACCATCGCAAAGGCCGCCCTTAAATGGGTATTGAAAAATGAGAATATCACCACTTCAATTCCAGGGTTTTCAAACTACGAACATATGAAAGAGGACTTTTCAGTCGCCTCCAATATTAAATTCACTTCCGAGGAAAAGAAATTGCTTTCTGATAATAATATCAAATTAAGCATGGGATTCTGCCGTCAATGCCGTCAATGTCTGGTTTCCTGCCCAAACAATATAGACATACCAACGCTCATGAGAACACATATGTATGCCGCCCAGTATGGCGATTTTTATCTGGCCCGCACAACTCTGGATGAAATACCAAAAGAAAAAAGTATTCAGGTATGCAAGTCATGTAATGTTTGCACAGCTCGATGCGTCAATACTGTGGATATCCCGCGAAGAATTGATGAACTGAAAATGATGTACACTTAAAACTTATATATCGATAATATTTATTTTGAGTTAATATTTAGTAACCAAGCTGATTGAGAATAGTCCTGTGAAATCTATGCCCAGAACCGTGATAAAGATGTCCACTTTATTATCTATTCTAATTATCAACCATTGCCAAAACTCAAGAGCGCCTGATATAAGCGCTGATATAGCTTTATATTCAGATCAGAGCACCTGGCAGGAATCTGTTCATGCCTCTGAAAATATGTTTCGAGGCTGGTGTATGTCCCCATGCACCAGCAGTATTAGTCAGGAGCGCATGGCTCCTGACCTACTCCTGCCCATTATTAATCGGGTCGATTATCGGGACTGAAAAGTCCCGACTGTTAAGGGGATATGCAATTAACAACATAATTAACAGCCCCGACTTTCCAACAAAGTAGGTCGGGTTCTAACCGGAGGGAAAAACCCGACACTTTTATTTTGTCGGCCTTCTCATTTCATTTGGAGGCCGACCTACAAGTTACTGAGGTCGACCGCTACCTTCCCAGAACTGGGAACGTCGGGCAATGCATCAGCGTATCGCTGATTGCCCTGAAATAGCTGACGAGATAAGTGATATCCGAACCCAGAAACTCACAACTGCCGTTGACATCGCCGCTGACATAAAGCCAGCTCGAAGTTGAATCATCATAGCAGCTGTCTGGCGGCGGCTCGCCGATACCCTTAAAATAGCAAACGGCATATGTGACATCGCCAACGCTCACCAGGCTGTCGCCGTTGATATCGCCCGGGACATAGAAGCAGTAAGTTAACGGTTCCTGGAACCTGGCAAGTCTTAATGTCGGGTCGCCCTGCAGGCACATGCCATAAAACCAGGCGCGGCTATGATCCTCGGCGCAGGTCTCGATATTGTATTGGGTCCAAAATAAGAAAGCCTCGCCAAAGGAAGCTCCCTCGCCAAGAGGCCAGTAAAAATCATCAAAGCAAAGCATGGCGCCGGTCTTGGTGGACCCGACTGAAATCAAGCCATAATCTGTCTCGAATATATACCAGCCGCCCATATTGTCAAGTTCAACATACCGCGAGTTGGAGCAGGCAAAAAGGTTATAGGAAATCGCCTGCATCATGTATTGCTCGATTTCATAATTATGAAACATCTCGTAATTATGGTTATTGTAATAAATATAATGAGCAAAGGGCGAGGAATGAGAACAGATTAACACATGCTCGTAGCGGTTGTCTGAGGCTCCTCCTACATAATTGATATAATTGCTGCGTCTGGTTTCGTATATGCCAACAAGAGAATCAGTATTTGGATAAGCAAGGGCCACATCAAAACCCCAGCCATGCATGTTCCAATCGTTATCGATAAAGGCTAAGGCGTGGTCATCGAGACGGAAATCGCCGGTGCGATGGTCGTGATTTTTCCGAAAATAATTTTGCAGTATTGAAACCTCTGTACCGCCGTACCAGACCATCGGCGACGCAACCAGGCGTCCTGCCCATATATCTGCCCCCATAAGCTGACCGGTATGCGCATCGAACATGCCGTCAGAATCGGCGTCGTCCCAGTCACCATCAAGGTCCATAAAATACAGGTCGCAGGGAAATTCAACGTGTTCGCCGCCCCATTCCGGCGGTTCATACATCTCATACCAGGGAACAGCTAAATCACCTATGAAGATTACACCTGCTATGTCCTGGGA
This sequence comes from uncultured bacterium, assembly GCA_965603725.1. Classification (GTDB taxonomy): domain Bacteria; phylum Zixibacteria; class MSB-5A5; order UBA10806; family 4484-95; genus JAGGSN01. Next base: position 61,262 of record CBFDEC010000014.1, read on the forward strand.
ATTCCAGTCATTACACAAAATATCTCTCAGGCTTATAGGCGATAGGGTTTCAGCAGCCATGTAAAGATTAATGCCGTAACCGTCAAGCTGAAGGTCTAAAAGAAAGGTATCAAGTGAAGCTTCAATTTGAGGATACAAATCCTCGTTTACGAATATATCAATTATTTCATCGGTAGTGATAGTTGCCGAGCGGAGCAGCTGAATATTTGGCAAGGGGGCAAAATCCCTTGATTGAATGTACTCTTTATAAGTAATAGGTCTGGTTGATTTGTCAAGCCAGCGGGTAACGGTAACAGATTTGGGATCGTAGCTTCGCTGGGCGAAACCAATTGAAAAACTTATTGTTAATAAAAGAAGAATATTAAACGGTAATTTACTAATGCCGACCTCCATTAATGTTTACAATGCATAAATATAACATCTTAATACTATATTTGCAAGTTTTAATCGTAGGAAAATTATCGTGAGCGCATATGTTAATAGAAAGTCACAGTAGGACAGGCCGTCAAGCCATACGGCCCGTCTGGGATCTTGTGGATTTTCAACCTGTCCGGACAGACTGCCCCGTAGGGTGCGGAGCAAAGTCTGTCCTACCTTACACTAATAGGAATGGGTTCCTGCCAGCAAAATTATATAACCTTTGTTAAAGAGAAGCCAAATTCCACTTGCCAAACGGATTCTGTAAATTTATATACAGTCATTGACATTTTTGCTAAATTTAAATTGAAAGGATAAATGATGGCTGAAAAGATGAAAGCCCCAAGATGGAACATTGAATCGGTTTTTCCCGGCGGTTCGAAATCACCGGAATATGCTAAGTTCAGAAGCAAGATAAAAGAAAACCTGCAGAATGCCAAAAAAACTGTGGCAGGATTGTCTGGTAAAATGGGAAAAGAAAAGTACAATGATTGGGGAAAGTTTATCCTCGATATGCAGCAGAATTATAAGGAGATATATCATGCCGGTTCTTTCTCAGGATGTTTAATCAGTCAGGATGTTGATGATGCCGAGGGCTACAAAATCAATGCAGAGATCGATACCTTCAGCGCCGAATGGCAGTCGCTGATGACCAGTTTCGAGGAGTTTGCCCTGAAACTGACGGATAACCAATGGAATGATTTTATAAAAACTACTCAACTGGACGAAATCAAATTCTACCTCGATCTTACAAGGGATAAGGCTAAGAACAAGATGCCCCCAGAGTTTGAAAAGCTGGTTTTAGATCTTGCCGTTGACGGTTATCATGGCTGGAACCGTTTGTATGATAAAATGGCGGGCGATTTGCGAGTCGATTTCACTGAAAATGGCAAAACGCAAAAGATCTCAATGGGTCAGTTAGCTCCCAAGATGGATTCTCCAGATAGAAAAATCCGTAAACAGGCTTTTGATAAAATGACGGAGACCTGGGAATCGAGGGCGGAACTGGCGGCGCTGACATTGAATTCGCAAGCGGGATTCAGACTCGCCATGTATAAGAACCGCAAATGGGATTCACCGCTTTACGAACCGTTGATTAACGCGCGTTTGAAAAAGGAGACGCTGGATGCCATGTGGTCAGTCATTTCCAGGGCTGCCTCCGGATTTCAGAAGTATGTCGACGCCAGAAAGAAACTGCTCAACATAGACAAATATATGTGGTATGACCAGACAACACCGGTTGGTAAGCTGAATAAAACCTACACTTATCAGGAAGCCAGCGAGTTTATCATCGAGCATTTAGGCAGTTTCAGCCAGGAGATGGGTGATTTCTCTAAAATGGCAATTGATGATATGTGGATCGAGGCGGAAAACCGCTCAGGGAAAGCGGCCGGCGGGTTCTGCACCGGTTTTCCGGTCAAGAAAGAAACTCGAATCTTCATGACCTATACTAATACTTTTGGCGATTTGTCCACGCTGGCGCATGAACTGGGGCATTCCTACCACAGTTGGGTCCTAAAAGAAAAACCGCTGTTTGCCTCACGTTATCCGATGACTCTGGCCGAAACAGCTTCCACTTTCAATGAACTGCGTGTCAAAGACGCCGCCCTGGAACTGGCGGGCGATACGGACGAGAAGCTGATGATGCTCGATCAGAAACTTCAGGATGGCTATATCATGCTTTGCAACATCCATGCCCGGTATATTTTCGATACAAATTTCTATGAAGAACGCAAAAAGGGCATGGTCAGCCGTAAAAGGCTCGATGAGCTCATGATTGAAGCCCAGAAGAAAGCCTATGCCGCCACCCTCGATCAGGAACTTGGCTGGCATCCGCTGTTCTGGGCCTCCAAACTGCATTTTTTCTTTACCGGCGTGCCGTTTTATAATTTCCCATATACTTTCGGTTTTCTGTTTGCTATTGGAATCTACGATCGGGCGCTCAAGGAGGGCTCGTCATTTGCCAAAGACTACAGGGCGCTTTTGGCCGATACCGGCAGTATGATGACCGAAGATGTCGCTATGAAACATCTCGGAGTCGATCTCACAGAAGAGGATTACTGGAAAGATGCAGTCACCCGCGTTATGTCTGATATCGATCCGTTTGTTAAGCTGGCAGGGGAGATTGACTGAGAAATAAGCCAATCAAGTTTTAGAAAGACTCCTGCCGGTAATTGGTATGACTCGGGGAGACATATCCTGTTATTCTGCAGGCTTGACTTAATTCAATTTTTTATTATATTGCAACAAAGCATGATATAATTCGTAGCTAATTATAGGAGTACGGATTAGAGGTAATTTCAATATTATTAAGGAGGTTTTTATGACTGTTTTTAATGGAAGTAATGGGTTAGCTATAGTTTTAGTAATCCTGTTCTTAGCGGCCTTCAGTCCGGTTCGAGCTCAATGGGATGACATTGTAATTGACACAATCACAAATACTCATATTCGCAAACAGACCACTCTTCAGTCATTAGACCTTGATCCTTATGGTTTTGCTCATCTCGTATGGCGGCAAGCTATCGATGGCGGCGGCAATAGAATATTTTACTCAACCAACAGCGATCTCGAATACTGGCAGCCTCCCCAGGAAATAACCGATTCAACCCGGCAGTCTTTTTCACCGGCTCTGGTGTATTCAGCATCTCATCGTCGACCTTATGTTGTCCTTATGCAGGACTCAGAGATTATCCTGGCATATGAACAAGAAGAGATCTGGCACAACGAACAGATTACTTCAAACTCACAGTTGGATGAGTTCCCGACAATTGCTGTTGATACCTCTGGCAATATCCACTTAGCCTGGATAACAGAAGATACTACTACAAACGAATATAAAATTGCTTATGCTATTGGCAGTTTCGGCAATTGGGATATTCAGATTTTGATTTACAGCGACCTTGGCGATTATGGCACTGGAGCCTCCCCCTTTATTGATGTTTCAAACGAGGGTGCGGCGCATATTACTTATCGCGGCGGCAACTATGGCAATTATCATATCCATCATGCCTGGAATGATTCTGCCGGCAGTATTAACTGGCAATATGAAATTATCTCCAGTGGAAATATAAATGATTTTTCCTCCTGCGTGGCAGTCGATGATGACGGCAATACGCATGCTGCTTTCAGCGGGAATGACGGCTGGGGATTTCCCTCCCGGACTTTTTATAATTACAAACCTGAAGGCGGATACTGGTTAGGACCTGAATTAGTCTCTTTGGATTACAGCGCAGTAAGACCCTCGCTATATATCGATGTTTATGGAACCCCGCACGTTATCTGCATGGAGGTGTCGGGTAATATTTATACAGGTGATATTCTGTATTCATATAGAGACGAGAACGATTGCTGGAATATATCGGAACTTATTGGAGGTGATCACTTCACTCCCTCATTCAAAATTGACCAGTCTGGCGGTGGTCATATAGGCTATCATACAGGAGGAAATTCTGCTGATTATGATATCTATTATCTGACGGGGGATGCCGCAACCTCGATTGATGGTACAGATTCAGAAAGGAATATGGCTCGTTTATACATTTTATCTCAAAATTTTCCCAATCCTTTCAACAACCAAACTGCAATAAATTATCATATTCCACAGGCTGATTTCGTAACAGTTGAAATCTATAATGTCCTGGGTGAAAGGATTTCCGTGCTGGTCAATGAATTTAAACAGGCAGGAAACTACCAGGTGCAATGGAACGCCTCCGATATTTCTACCGGTATCTATTTTTATAAACTGAACGCTGGAAAATATTTATTGATCAGGAAATGTCTATTATTGAAATGAACTGACATCTTGATTTAATCTATAAAACTTTGTGTTTCAGAAGCAATTGCGGGCAAAAATTCCTGTGATCTTGACAATTTGCTTTGTTTAAGAAGATTAAGAGCGCAGCTAATAACGCAAAAAAAATCCCTCAATATATGGCGACAATGTCATAATTTCTGATATTTTCATTTCATTTTTAAACGTTTGAAAACAGTTTTCACTTTTTATGAAACATATATTTGATTTCAGATTAACCGATTACCGACAACTATTCCAATATGCAGAATGAAGGTATTTGTTTTGCTTAATATTAATATTGATGAAACAATTAGGCTCTTTTTTCGTTAGATATTGTCATTACAAGGAGGAAGAATGTTGTTTCTAGTAATAATAGGAATCTTAGCAGCCTTAGGGATTGTCAGCTCATTACCGTTAAAGGCCTCGTTATATTCCTCTATATTGATATTAATCGGGGGATTGTCATATTATGTTATCGTTCCAATTATTGAACATGGCGTATTTCTGAGGGGATTTTTCTTGTCGGCATTGATTGTAGTAACTTTGTTCATCTGGGTTGCTGTCGACAACAGCCGGGCAATAAAAGCCGAACGGATTCGGCAAGATAAACAATAATATTTGTAGAATAAGCAAACTATAGAATTATTGCCGCCTTTGGGATATGTCAGAAGGCGGTTTTTTTGTGTGAAATCATATATTAAGAAATTTTTTTTTGGTAATGCCTAATTCATGGCAAATCATTGTTAGGAGAGTTTTCCCAACATCTTGATTCCCGTGAGATAGCGGGATAATATGACCAGAACCATTATCATATTTCATGTCTTTTGCCGCGTTTTTTGACAAAGCCTAATTTCTTTAGCTTTTTGCGCACTTCCTTTAAATCTATTGTTGGCTTATTCGTCAAAGTCTAAGTGTAGCAGAAAGATAAAGTTTCTGGCTCAATGGGGAAATTATAAGGCATTTTGCCGCTTAAATGCTTTTTGGGATTAAGTGTTTTGCCCACTATAGCATCATATTCTTTAACAAATTCATTTGGAGTCTGTCTTGGTACATACTTTTCAAAATCATCGGGGTATTCTTTTTGGATATAATTAAGATATTCTGAAATTAGTTCAACACATTCATGTATTGCCTCATTTTGAGTTTTACCTTGAGCAACAATATTTAGGTCTATGCAAACCGCTACAAAGCCACCATTCTCTTTTTTAATATATCCTCTTAGAATTACAGGTTGTTTTTTCTTAATCATTTTATTCCTGGCGCTTTTGAGGATTCTTGGTTTTTCCCGGCATCACCAGTTACTCCTTAATATAAATTTTAGGGTAAACTTGTCAATGTTTTTTATTATCGGTTATTTCTGCTAACAATCCAATATATCAGCTAATTCATTATAAGACATTGTTCCTTTCACTGATTTCTGTCTGACATACATTCGGCGCTCAACCTTTAGAGCATTATTAACTGGTTGAAATGCAAGCAATTACAAAAGCGGGCGATGGGGGTCGAACCCACGACGTCCAGCTTGGGAAGCTGACATTCTACCGCTGAATTACGCCCGCCGGTTGAAAATAAAATACCTCTTCATACATGCATATGTCAAGATTATTCATCTCATACGAGCCTATGGCTTGGAAATGTTGACAATTGGCAAATCTCTTTCTCGTCTTATGCTGGATAAGCTGTTAAGATAGCAGCTTCAGTGACGATAAGAATATAGTAGATAGCAAATTAAAGGCAGCTGCAGGTAATGAAATGTTTTTCCGTATTAAGCTTTCTTGCATGTTTGTTGTCGGAGCAGTATTAAAGAACATATAATCATAATGGGGAGGTTTTATTAATGAAATACGAAGGTCTCGTCTTTTTTATGATATTAATTATTCCTATTCTTTCTTTTGCCGAATTGCAGGATATTAAAAGCTCAGGCAAGGGAGCAATTGTATCAGGTGATACTGTCAAAGCGCGCGCCGACGCTTTCAATGATGCATTAAGCAATGCGGTCGAGAAAGGTGTCAGGGGATTCTTAACGGATCAGGAAATAACCGGAAATATGGATTTACTTAAGGAAAAGGTTTTTTCAAAAGCAAGCGGCTATGTTAAAAACATAGAAATCGTCGATGAGAAAACAAGCGAGAAAGCGCCTAATATCTATGAAATCACAGCCAGAAGCATAATAATTATTAACGATCTTCAAGCAGATTTGATTGATCTTGGGTTGTATATCCAGGATAAGTATTTGCCGCAAATACTGGTACTGATCCAGGAAAAAAATATCGATAATGTTCACTGGCATTTTCAGGCCAGGGCATTAAACCATGCCGAAACCGCAGTACGTGATGCTATGCGTTTAAACAGATTCAGGACTATCGATCAAACGGATTTAATGAATGATTTGACGCCGGATGAGGAAAGAACATTTTATACAGAGGATTTAAACACGATACTCAACATCGGCGACAGGTACGGCGCTGATGTAATAATTTCCGGTAAGGCTATTTCGAGGGCTTCCCGCGATAATAAAAATCCGAATAGCGATATCAATATACAGGCTTCGGTAAACTTAGAAACGCGCCAGATTAAAGACGGCAGACTTATTGCCAGCAGTTCCGGTATATCTGAGCTTAATCATAATGATGAACTGGCTGGAGGAGAACTGGCCATATCGAAAGCCGCAAATCAGGCGGCAACTGAGCTTATTGCTAATTTAACAAGTTCCGGATCGCAAAATGTGGTTTCCGGGATGAATATAGTCTTGATAGTCAATGGTCTTAAATCCCTGGAAGGTCTTTTATTGTTCCAGAGAGAGTTCGAGGACAGGATAGATGGCCTGAAGTCTATGCAGCGGCGAACGTTCTCAAGCGGTACGGCGGCATATGATCTTGTTTCAATCTCCGATGGCAAAGCCATTGCCGATAAACTCATCTCAAGAGGATTGTATTCATTTAAAGTGAAAGTCAGGTCTCAGTCGCAGCAATCTCTGGAATTGAACCTCAGTATGAAATAGCTTTATGCAATCCTATTCCAATCCCAATGATTATTGTTATATTCATTGCATAGACATCCCGTATTGTCTCTGAATTATTATTGATCAACGGGGTGAAAATGCCATGCTTTTTCTAAAATATCAGAAAGGAAAAATCGCTTGACTTTTTGCGCAAACTGGAGATAAAATCAAAGGCAAATATTATGGTGATGACGCTTAATAAGCAAAGATTAGGAAGTATAATTAAATAACAGGAGGGAAAGTGAAAAAGCTGATTGGTGTTGTATTAGCTGCAAGCTTGATGATGGCTTGCGGATCGTCCAGGCAGGTAACGCGTATAGCCGCAGATACTACTATCGACTTGAGCGGCAGATGGAACGATACAGATGCCCGTTTAGTGTCCGAGGAGATGGTTTCAGACTGTCTCTCCAGAGCCTGGGTAAATGATTTCAACATGGCCCAGAGCAGAAAGCCGTCGGTTATTGTCGGCACTATCCGCAATAAAAGCCGTGAACATATCGATACCGAAACATTCACCAAGGATTTTGAACGCGAGCTTATTAATTCGGGCAAAGTGAAATTTGTCGCAAGTAAAAGGGAACGTCAGGAAATCCGTGACGAACGTGACGACCAGCAGATGCACGCTTCCGATGAAACCGCAAAACGTCTGGCCGAGGAAACCGGCGCTGATTTTATACTCCAGGGATCTATAAAGACGACAGTCGACCAGATTGAGGGCAGAAGAGTAATACTTTATCAAATCGATATGGAACTGGTAAATGTTGAGACCAATGAGAAAATCTGGATAGGGGATAAAAAAATCAAAAAGGATATCACTCAAAAAGGGAAGAAGTGGTAAAATAACTATTTTAAGGTTCATTCAACTCTGCTGAAAATATCATTAGTGTCCGGACTTTTTTAAGAACAGGATGAATGATTTGAAGATTGTGAAATATTGGTAGAAATTAA
>CBFDEC010000015.1:0-68576 GCA_965603725.1 uncultured bacterium
TGGGGGTGTTAAATTTGAAAACGGTAAGGAGGTCAAAAATAAAAACAAAAAACGCGCAAGGGTCGCTGCTTGAAAAATAAATTTACACAACTATTGACATGATCTCTTAATAGGACATAAAAATACACAAACAATATTACCCAATGAATCCTGCAATTTTTTCGTTTGATGACTGTATAAATAAATAGGCTGAATATAATTATTACAAATAGGGCATTTTTCAGGCAGATCATTAAGTTTTGCGCCTCTTGATGAGCTTTCATCTATTCTGAAATCGATATCCATAATAAACCTCCTCAATATTAATAAGTAACCAACAAAATCATAGCACAAAAATGCAATTATATTGAATATATAATAGTATTATTAAATGGTAAACACTTATTTTTAATACGTCAGGTGATCGAATTGACTCATAAAAAAGGTAACCCAAATGGGTAAAAATTAGGGCGTTAAAAAGGTCGTTGCCTCATATTACATGTAACTTAATGATTTGAATGGTAATATGGGGAAAGATGAGCGTTACGCTTACCTGAAAGCAGTCAAAGATCGTTATCGTCAAGGGGGCAAGAAGTCAAAAACATTCTTTAGTGGTTGGCGTATGTCCCCATGCGCCAACTAATCTGGTGGAGCAGACGCAGGTTGGTGTCCCGTGCCCCTGACTAATACAGCCGGTGCACGAGGACGTACACCAGCCACTTTTAGTTGAGGACTTGTCCCCTAACACAATTGCGGCCGGATAAACCGACCGCCTACAGTTTTCCAAAAAAAATGGAATATTTTATACATTGTGTGTGTATAATAAATAAACACAGGCAACGGGCTCGTTATAAGATTTTTAAACTGAAGGAGGAAAGCGATGAGAAAAATATCTTTAACCATATTGCTCATAATAATATTGGCTGCGACCGCCATGGCCGATGGAGTCTTAATACCGATTCTGCCGCGACCGCTGCCGCCCGGCATGCCGCCAAGACCGGCGGTCAATGTTAAGTATCATCATGTGGATGTTGAAATTAACGACCCTGTTGCATTAACCAAAATCGACCAGGTGTTTATCAATCCCTATCGCCGGGAGATCGAGGCTGATTATATTTTCCCGATTCCCGAAAATGCGGTAATCAGCCGGTTTGTCGCCTGGCTGGATGGCCGCAAGATGGAAGCTGAACTTCTCGATGCCGACCAGGCACGGAAAATCTATGAGGATATCGTACGTCGACGAAAAGACCCGGCGCTTTTGGAATATGCCGGCCGGGGAATGTACCGCATGAGAGTATATCCGATTCGGGCAAACGGGGAAGTACGCATCGCTATTGAGTATGAGGAAACGCTCAAATCGGATAACGGTACTGTTGAATATCTATATCCGCTTAACACCGAAAAATATTCCGGTACTAATCTCGAAGACTGTAAAGTTGACGTCCAGATAAATTCGTTTGAAAAGATCGGCGCCCTGTACTGCCCAACACATCAGGTGACCACAAAAAGGTTCGGCGATAAGTCTTTCAGCGTCGTTTACAGCGAGCAAAATGTAAGACCGAATAAAGACTTCATTCTTTATTTCACCCGTCAGAACCGTGATTTCGGCTTTCACCTGTTGAGCTATCGGGAACCCGGCAAAGATGACGGTTTTTTCCTTGGCATACTGGCGCCGCCGTTAAAAAATGATACGGAAGAGATCGATAAGAATATCATCTTTTTACTGGACTCGTCCGGCAGTATGCGCGGTGATAAGTTCCGGCAGGCGGTTGCGGCGCTGAAGTTTGTTCTGCGGGGGCTTAAAGAGGACGATGATTTCAATATAATCGATTATGACGATGAGGTTAAGCCTTTCAAACAGAATTTAGTCAGGGCAAATGATGAAAATATAAAGACTGCTCTGGAATTAGCCGACAGACTCGATGCCTCCGGCGGTACGAATATTTACGATGCTCTGGCGGTCGCCTGCAATATGATTCCAAATGACAATGACCCTACTTACATACTCTTCTTGACTGATGGCAGACCGACAGTCGGCAATACCCGTATTGATGATATTGTCAGCAATACTACAGACTTGAATGAAAAAAGAGCTCGGCTGTTTGCGTTCGGTGTTGGTTATGATGTCAACACCCATCTTCTTGACCGTTTGGCCGAAGAAAATTCGGGAGTGCCCGAGTACGTATTGCCCGAGGAGGACCTCGAAATCAAAGTTTCTCGTCTTGCTTCCAAGATAAGCAATCCGGCATTGACTGATATAAAACTCTTATTCGAATCAGTAAAGACCGAATACACTTATCCAGATCCACTGCCGGACCTTTTCTATGGCTCGGAGGTTATCATAGTGGGTAAGTTCGAGGGGCAGGATAAATCCGAGGCGATTATCACAGGGAAAATCAGCGGCAAAGAAGTCGTTTACGAATTCCCGGTGAGTTTTTCGAGGGGAAGCGTCAAAGATGAGTTTATCCCCCTGCTCTGGGCTAATAGGCGTATAGCTTACCTGACACAGCAGATGAGACTTCACGGGACTGATGATGAGCTGATTAAAGAAGTAGTTGAATTGTCGAAAAAATATGGCATCGTCACCGAATATACGTCCTTCCTTGTCGAGGGAGACAGCCATATGCGGGCTGAGGAATATCTGAGGATGCCGCAGTCTGAACTGCACAGCGCTCTTAAACGAAACGTCGAGAAAAAATCGCAAGAGCAAACCGGCAGGGGAGCGTTCAGGCAATCGTACAATATTGTTGTCCAGGCAGAACGACCGGTTATCGATAAATATGAGGTATCAACTGTTGATAGAATAACAATGGATAGGATAACAACACAAGTTGGTTCTCAGGGATTTTTCAAAGCCGATAATATCTGGGTGCAGGGCGATCTCGAAAGCGATGAATTCGATATCGAGATAAAGCGATATTCCGATGCCTATTTTCAGATACTCGAAAAAGATCCATCACTGGGCAAATATTTTGGCATAGGCGACCAGGTGCGCTTGAAAATCGGCGCTCAGGTCGTTCAGATTTCGGATGCCGGCATAGAAATACTCAGCGAGTCGGAACTAAAACTGCTGTTTCCCGAGCTGTAGAGGTATCAAGGAAATCAGGAAAAGAACGCAGCCGGATTGCAGGTTTATGGATTCATGCGATCTGGCTGCTTTTTTTATTTAAATTTGTGGGTGGTGCCTATCCTCGTGTGCCCCTTTGTTTTCTGTCATTCCTGGCTTGACCAGGAATCCAGTTGTAGATCGGGAGTCCTACAGATCCGTAGGACCTATCCCCCGACAGCGCTGCGGCCGACAAACCGCCTACAGTTCTTGATTCTCTTCGTAATTAAAATAAGCATATTTTTGGCAGATTAAGGTGTTTTCAATTGACAAATTTCGATTATCGATTACATTAATATTGTAAACACAACTCTTAACTCGGAGGTTTTATGAGAAAATTACTAATGATAATGGGATTAATGATGATAGCATCGCCGCTATTGTCTGATACAAATCGTATCGAGGTCAGCGAAGACGGCCATTGTGTTGTTGTGATCGAAAACAGCGATAACGAGCCGGTAATTACCGAGACAAATGATATAGTACCATACAGCGAGCAGCCTGATTGGACATGCGATTTGCGAATGCAGGTCGGCGGGCTGGCTATGGCTGATTTAGACGGTGACGATGATCTCGACCTGGCAGTAGGCTGTTATCATTCACAAAGCTATCCGCCGTACGACGACTGGCGCAACTTTATCCTTTACAATATTGATGGCCAGCTGCAATCATCGCCTGTGTGGTGGAGCGATGATGAATCATCATCAACCGATGTCCGTATAGCCGATTTTGATAACGATGGCCATCCGGACATATTTGCGGCGAACGGAGATTTTGCTTTCCAGCCGTCTCGAATATACTATTACGGCGATAACGACAGCATTCAAACACAGGCTGGCTGGACAGCCTCCGATAACACCTGGACCACCTGTGCGGCGTCGTTCGATTTCGACCAGGATGGCGATATCGATGTGGCAACCTCTAATCAAGGAGCATCACCCGATCCATACCGGCCTGTTCATATTTTTATCAACAATGCCGGCAACCTTGAGACTTCTCCCTCATGGAGTTCGTCTGCCAATGAAATTTCCGGCTATCTCTCCTGGGGCGATTATAACAACGATGGCTGGTACGATCTTGCAGTTTCTAAGTGGGCTAACTTCCATTCGGGAGTTTATAGAAATAATGAGGGTATTGTTGGCCAATCACCGGTATTTTCTGTTAACACTGACGATACTCAAAAGGGAATTGGCTGGTCTTATGTGGATGATGATAATTATCCCGAGCTGGCGATCGGCGGCAGCGGCTTGCCAACTCATCTTTACCCTAATGATGAAGGCGTGCTTGGCAGTTCTCCAATCTGGCAATCAAGCAACAGTTATCATGGAGTTCAGGATTTAACCTGGGCAGATGTTGACAACGATGGCGACGAAGATCTGGCCACAGTACATTTCTCTACGGGACATCTGCGAATCTATTTAAATATAAACGGCGAGCTTGAACAGACGCCCTCATGGCAGTATGACGCTTCCCAAGTAGGCACGGCTGTCACATTTGGAGACATCAACGGCGATGGCGCTCTTGACCTGGTCATGGGTGTGTCGGGCGAACCCTGTGTTATGGTTTTTTACAACGACGCCCCGATATCGGTTGATGAAAATAAAACGTTTCCCCAAACAACATGTTTATCCGGAAATTATCCCAACCCGTTTAATGCTCAAACGAGGATTTCTTTCTGTTTGGAAAAACGTTCTCGTGTCAGCTTGCAGATTTATAATCTGCTTGGTAATCATGTTGCCACCCTGGTTGATAGTTACTGCCATAAGGGTCATCATAATATCATCTGGGATGGAACTGATGAACATGGCAAACAGGTTTCTTCCGGTGTTTATTTCTGCAGGCTGGAAACCGAAAAAGAAGTGTTTACAAGCAGGATGGCATTCTTAAAATGAGCCGTAGGTTGGGGGCTCGTCCCCCGACAGGGTTGCGGCCGGATTAACCGACCGCCTACGATCTTTCCATGCTGACGAATGGTAAGGTGCCTGCTGATAATTCAAGGCATCGGTTGATTTTGAAAATTAATATTTCTATCTTAATGCTGTGTCTGTTATAAATCTTGTGGGCGGCATACGTCCTCGTGTGCCCTTTTGAAACTGCAAAGGCTGATTTAACAATATGAAAACAAAAGCCGCAATCTTCCTTAACGGGACCTACCCGGCCGAACACCAGGAATTTTACGTTAACGAATATCTGAACAGCAAGGTAGATTCGGTTATTATAGTCACCGACGGCGGGCTGAAATTCTTTATCGACAACAAGCTCAAGCCGGATATTATTGCCGGAGATCTGGACTCTATTGATAATGAATTGCTCGATTTATTCGATGAGGCCGAGGTAATCACTGTTGCCTCACAGGGCAAATCTTTAACCGACGGCGAACTTGCCCTCGATTGGTGCGTCAAAAACAAAGTTGTCGGGGTGACATTGTTCGGCGGTATCGATACAGCTTTCACAACCGACCACCTGATGGGAAACATTTTCATGATGTTTGCTTTTAAGAATAAATTCACATCAATCAAAATGCGTGACTATTGTCAGGAGATTATCCCGCTGGAAAACGAAAGCTATTCGGGTGATGGCAAACCGGGGGATATGCTCTCGGTAATACCGCTTTCAGATGAAATCGTATATGAAGCCAGCGGACTAAAATATGACCCGAGCGGTAAAGCTTTCAAATTCGGCCAGACTATTCCCCTTCGCAACGAGCTGGCCGATAAAGGGTTCACGGTAAACATCAAAGGCCGGGCGGTTGTTATCAGGCATTTTTAGGCTGGATTGTTTTATGCCATTAGGTTTCCGTATCTGATAGTAGAATACAATAAGCTGTCGGGTGAGGGCATCCCGACAGCACCCCAAATAATACAAAAACAGGGGCGCATTAAATACGCCCCTGTGGGAATTATCTTATTTAAAAAATACTCTTACACAAACAATGGCGCTAACACCAGCGAGACAATCGCCATCAGCTTGATAAGGATATTCATCGATGGGCCGGAGGTGTCTTTAAACGGATCGCCTACTGTGTCGCCGACTACTGCGGCCTTGTGAGCATCGCTGCCTTTGCCGCCATGGGCGCCGCCCTCGATATATTTCTTGGCGTTATCCCAGGCGCCGCCGCCGTTGGCCATCATCAAAGCCAGCATAACTCCGGTACAGGTAGCGCCGGCTAATAGACCGCCCAGAGCTTCCTTGCCCAGCAGAAATCCGACCAGTATAGGTGCGATAATCGCCAACAGTCCGGGAATCACCATCTCCTTGATAGCCGAGGTTGCGGCAATCGCCACACAGCGATCTGAATCCGGCTTGGCTGTGCCTTCCATAAGGCCTTTTATCTCTTTAAACTGACGGCGCACCTCTTTTACCATTGCAAAAGCGGCTTTGCCTACCGCAGTCATAGTTAATGCGGCCACTAAAAACGGCAGACAACCGCCGATAAACAAGCCAATCACGACCTTGGAATCCATCAGGTTGATGCCTTCTTTGTCGAGGCCGACTGCGGTGGCGTAAGCTGAAAACAATGCCAGCGCTGTTAAAGCGGCAGAACCGATTGCGAAACCTTTACCGATAGCGGCGGTTGTGTTGCCAAGGGCATCGAGACGGTCGGTAATCTTGCGGACATCCGGGCCAAGGCCGCTCATTTCTGAAATGCCGCCGGCGTTATCGGCGACCGGACCGTAAGCGTCCACCGACATGGTTACGCCGATTGTGGCCAGCATACCGACAGCGGCAATACCGATACCATATAATCCGGCAAATTTGAAGCCAATGAAAATAGCAATACAGATTACAATAACCGGCAATGCAACCGATTCCATACCGACAGCCAGACCGGTAATGATATTGGTGGCGGGCCCTGTCTCTGACGCCTTGGCGATATTCCTGATTGGTTTGGCCGAGGTGTAATACTCGGTTAACAAGCCTAATGTGATACCAGCCAGCGAACCCGAAAATACCGCCCAGAAAACACCCATACCGACTTTCAGATAACCTACCAGCACATAGGTGGCGACCCACATGAGCGCTGCACCTACATATGTAACAATTCTGAGTGTCGCCGCCGGATTCATCGAGGAGAATATCTTTACCGAGGCTACACCGAGCATTGAGGCGATAATACCGAAAGTGACAATCATTAATGGCATAGCAACATAACCGATCGTGGCTCCATTGTTCATTACCATGGCTACACCCAGCACGATCGAGGCGACTATCGAACCGACGTACGATTCGAACAGGTCGGCGCCCATACCGGCAACATCGCCCACATTGTCGCCCACGTTATCGGCAATAACAGCCGGGTTACGGGGGTCGTCCTCGGGAATACCGGCCTCGATTTTACCGACTAAATCGGCGCCAACATCGGCAGATTTGGTATAGATGCCGCCGCCGACTCGGGCAAACAAGGCAATCGAGGAAGCTCCCATCGAGAAACCGGTCAGCACCTGAAGATTGCCCAGGTTGTCCGGGTCGAAAAAGATATGATAAAATATGCCGAGTCCCAGCAAACCGAGCGAGGCGACCGACATACCCATAACCGCACCGCCGGAGAAAGCAATCTGCAGCGCCGATGATTGACCTTTGGCTCTTGCCGCCTCACAGGTGCGAACATTGGCCCGGGTGGCGGCGTTCATACCGAAGAACCCGGCTATCATCGAACAAACAGCTCCCGACAGGAATGCCACGGCAGTCTGGAGCGAATTCTTTGGCAAAAATAGCGCTAAAAGAATAAACACCAGTATGATAAACGGGATAAGAATTGAATACTCCCGTTTTAGAAATACCATCGCCCCGCGGTAGATAGTATCGGCCAGTTCGACCATCTGTTTGGATCCGGGTGATTGCCGCTTGATTGTCAGGAACAGGACTATGGCAAACAGAATGCCGACGACTCCTAAAAGGGCGGCCAGAAGACCGTCGCTCATTGAAACTCCTCTGTTAAAAACCTAACGTCACATTAGTTATTTTTTTCACATACTTATCAAAGTGCAAATTTAGGATTTTACAGAGAATAGTCAAGAAAAAATATTGCAAGGGTTTCCCCGACGTAAATGCTGTCAGGTCAGGTCATACGACTCTTCGAGCGACCCGGCAGCATGAAAATCCCGACCCCTATAAGCGCTCTGCTTCTTTCTCCAAAAATCGTGAAAGCCGCCAGGGGTTATCTTAGGAGGATGAAGTTGGAAGCTATTTATGATTTTCTTGAACAGTTATTAATTAAATGTCGATAATGTGCATTTGAATTTTTCACCATATCAAAGATAATTATTTCATTTTATAATCTAATAATAAATAATTTATTGTTCAAAATTGCATTAGTTGTTCCAGTTTGCACAGAGATTCAAGCTAAGAAAAAATTATTTTAATTTTATTTTACCCTCGAAATGAACTTACCGATTATCTAATCAAGACAAAAGATCAATATTAAAAGGAGAGAACTATAGTGGCTAAAATATTGCTCGTCCAAAGCGATAAACGGTCCAGGTTTGAATTATTCGTAATCTTGAAAAAGAATAAATATGATGTTCTCGAAGCTGACTCTGTTAATCAAGCTGTAAAATTATTAAATTCCAAGCCATCAATTGATCTAATTATGTCTGGTAAAGATATGCCTGAAAAATCGGGATTTGATTTAGTTAGATATCTTAGGGGGAAAAAGGATTTAGTTGATATTCCCGTTATCTTAACCACCTCATGCTGCGACCAAAACACAGTGGTTGAATGCGCAAAACTCGGAGTGTCAAATGTTATCACAAGGCCATTTTCAGAGGAAATTATACTTGCTAAAATTCAGAAACTATTGTCCGGCATTAAGCGGACTATTTTAATCGTGGATAATGAAAAAGATATCCTTGAAACTCTGGAATTTATTTTTCAATCTGAAAATTTCAGGGTTGTTACCGCTTCATCCGCGGAACAAGCACTGGATGTTATTAAAAGATACAGTGTGCATGCTGTAATATCCGATGTTTTGCTGCCAGGAATATCCGGTTTTGATTTGATGGTAAAAGTTAAACAGAAAGATAAAAATTTGCCGGTGATACTCATAACAGGTTATGAGGGAGAGAATGTTTTAAAGGAAGCCGAAGCCGCCGGCGCCGACGGATATTACAAGAAGCCTTTCGATAACAGAATACTTATTAACAGATTAAGGCAGGTCTGGGGAGAGGTGGAGGTTTAGTCGTATAGTATTTTTTGTAACTTAGATAAACTTCTTTACAAAACGAATTTATTCATATTACATTGCCTTTAAGAGTTTTATCTTATGGCAGTAAAAACCACCGAAAGAGAATTAGCTGGCTGGATAAACGGGCAAATTAATAAGATTCTTGAAAAAGGCGGATATCCATTTAAAGAAAGTTCAGTTGAACCGTCCTTGCCGGGTAGAACCAGCCGTTTTCCGGATATAGTTATATGGATAAGCAGACAGGCGAGCGATGCCTTTGCTTTTATTGAGTTGAAACCGCCCGGAAAATTGGAAAACCCGGACAGGTTGCCGGTTGTAGCAGATAGACTGCAAGCAAAATATGCAATAACCTGGAATTTCTTACAGGCGAAATTATTCTATATCAATCAAACGCTTGTCGAGAAAAAAACAATACCGACCCATGTAATTTCGGATTTAGAAGAATGGTTGAGAACAGATAAACAGGTACAGATTAAAAAATATCTAAAAGACTTTTTAGAATATCTTAAGGAATTACATGATAAAGGACACCTTCATAGCTTTGCACCTGATAAATTCTTTTTTATAAATTTACTTCAAGAAACTACGGAAAAACTTCAGACCTATTTTTCTGAACACCTGCAGAAAGCAAACAGGAACAGGAAGTTCAAAGAAGAAATTGAAGCTTTTATTGTTCAACAGGGGCTTTTAAATCTGAACACACGGGAAATAAATGCGCTTGTCGCCCGTCAGTGGGTCTATGGATTAATTACAAAGATACTGTTTTACCTCACTATCAGAAGACATTTTAATGAACTGCCTGATATTATCAAGGAAATACAAAACGTTCGATCAATTGATAAAATTATCAAAAAAGCATTTACGGAAGCGCGGAAACTTGATTGGCATGCAGTATTTGAAGAAGAGAACAGATATGAGAAAATTGGTATTCCGCAAAAGTGCGGTTTTATATTAAAGGACCTGTTAAAGCGTCTTGATGAATATAATTTTGGGCAATTAAAAGAAGACGTTATCGGCGGAATATTTGAGAGCCTGATACCCAAAACAGAAAAACATAAGTACGGGCAATATTTTACGCGGGAAGATTTAGTAGATTTCATCTTAGGTTTTATAGTTAGATCACCTGATGACTATTGTTGTGATCCTGCATGTGGAAGCGGCACGTTCTTAAATAGAATATATTCCAGAATAAAATGGCTTTCGACTAATCAAAAGAAACATATAGATATATTACCACAAATCTGGGGTATTGATATAGCCAGGTTTCCCGCGGAATTGGCAACTATCAATCTCTTTCGGCAGAACATATCAGACTACAGAAATTTCCCAAGAGTTCAGGTAAGCGACTTTTTCGATGTGGAGCCCGGTCACGTCTTTAAATTTCCACCGCCGAAAGCTAATCTTGACCGCTTTTTTAAGACTGATGAAAAGATACCTCAATTTGACGGAATGGCCGGAAATTTCCCGTTT
Organism: uncultured bacterium; assembly: GCA_965603725.1. Taxonomy (GTDB): domain Bacteria; phylum Zixibacteria; class MSB-5A5; order UBA10806; family 4484-95; genus JAGGSN01. The sequence goes on from CBFDEC010000015.1 coordinate 10,740, forward strand.
ATCAGACAGGAGCAAATCGAAAAGAAAGTTCCTGACAATAAGAAAAAAATAACAAAAGTTATCTCCGATGACTGGTATGTTGAGTATCCTGATGTATTCAAAAGTATAAATAGCAATAACGTCGAATTAAAACTTTCAGGGCAGGCTGATATTTATGCTTATCTGTTTTTCCATGCCGCCAAGTTCTTAAAGCAGGACGGCAGGATGGGCTTTATAACTTCTAATTCGTATTTGGATGTCGGGTACGGTTATGAACTTAAAAAGTTTTTCCTTAAAAAGTTTAAAATTGTTGCCGTTGTGGCATCATGGGCTGAACCATGGTTCGATTTTGCCTCTGTTAATACGATATTTACGATTTTAGAACGATGCGATGATCCCAAAGAACGGTCTGAAAACACGGTAAGGTTCGTTAAGGTTAAAAAGAAACTTCAGGAGCTTATACCTTATCCAGACCTGGAATTTGATGAAAACAATCGCTGGAACCATATAGATAAACTGGTAAGAAAAATTGAATTAGACCCGCCTCCCAATGATGGCGTTTGTTCAAGAGAAGATGACGATTTTAGAATAAGATACGTCATGCAAAACATCCTTAATGAGCAAATCGAAAAAGAGGGAAAACATGCCAAATGGGGTAAATATTTACGCGCCCCGGACGTCTATTTTGAGATACTGGAGAAAGCTAAAGATTATCTTTTGCCATTAAATCATATGAAAGATGGTCTGGACATCAGATTTGGCATAAAAACAGGAATTAACGATTTCTTTTATCTTGAACCGACTGGAAAGAAAGCAAAAAGAACGAGCTGTATAAATGTTCAAAATAAATGCGGCTGGGTTGGAGACATAGAAAAAAGATTCTTAAAACCCGTGATCAAAAGTCCGAAAGAAGCCAGCAAAATTATAATAGACAAAAAAAGTCTTCAATTTAAAATCTTTATGTGCAACATGAGCAAGACTGATTTAAAACGATCAGGGTATCGAGGAACATTAAACTATATTAATTGGGGTGAACAGCAAAGGACAAAGGATAAAATACTCTGGCCCAAAGTTTCAAGTGTTAAGTCAAGGAAATACTGGTGGAGTTTAGGCGATAAAGCTCCTTATCCAATATTAATGCAAATGGTCAATAACGATAGATTTGTTATATTTTTCAATATTAAAAAAGCATATGTTGACCATAACCTTTTTGAACTTGATATTAATTCAAAATACTCGGAGATAGTTGCTGCATTATTGAATTCATCATTTACAGCTATCAACCGTGAAATAGTAAGCAGGATAAACCTGGGAGATGGGGCAACGAAAACAGAGGGTGTAGATTGGGCTAATAATATTTTTATATTTAATTTTAAAATATTTTCCAAAACAAAAATAAATAAGATTCTTACCGCTTTTAGTAAAATTAAAGAAAGACCTATCTTATCGATTGAAAAAGAAGTAAAACGAAAAGACCGACAGGCATTAGATAATGCTATTTTAGAGGCTATCGGTTTAGACCCAAATGAGTATTCACCAAAAATATATAAGGGTTTAACTGAACTTGTTTCAGAGCGTTTAGCTTTACCCAAAATGCGTAAGAAAATTTCCAAGGCTAAGATGGAATACAGTTTTGATTTGGTGAAAAATCAGGTGGAGGATGAAATACTGCCTGATGGTTTGCGGATATTCCCAGATTCATTTATATTTGAGCGGATTAAGTTTAAAGAAATTCCCATCTCGGGAAAACCGATGAGAATCAGCAATCATTTCTTTGGCCGGTATGAAATTATCGATGAAGATGGCAAGAAAATATATGATGCTAAAGGCATGGATGAAGCAAATTATATTGTATGCGCATATATGCCAAACGTATACATCATAAAAGTCCCGGTGAATGAAAAGGTTATTATTAAAACCATAACAAGCTATGAAAAATATATCAGGGAAATATTTCAAAAACTTGTCCGCCGCGCCTATTCAGGCACTCAGGATCATGATATGGCAGATAGAGTAGCTCGTGCGATACTTCATGAAAACGGCTATTCCGGGTATTTCGAATTAGGATAATACTTGCTTCTTCCACAAACCCAGACTCATAAACCCCCTAAAATCATCATAAATCTAAAAAGAGTTGACTTTGAAAATAAATATATTTAAATATATAAAAAGTCAGCAATCATCGCGGTTTTTCATCTTTGAAGCGCTGCCTTTTTGCACGATATCTGAAAGCGAGGTGTCTTTTGAGCAAGTCTCGACAAACGGATGATCTCCAGAAATACGAGATAAATTTTTCATTTCGAGAAAAACTGAATAATACGGTTGAGGGATTTCGTCACAACTACTGTTACCAGTGCGGCGCTTGCGTGGCCGACTGTCCAGCCAGCATTTACTCCGAGGGTTTCAACCCGCGGCTGATAATTTTAAAAACCCTTCTTGGATTCGAAGAGGAGCTTATTAGCGCTGATTCGGAGATATGGAACTGCACTAACTGCTACACCTGTTCGGAGAGGTGTCCGCAGGAGGTCCGGCCAATCGATGTTATAATTGCGTTGAAGAATATATGTGTGGATGAAAACAAGGCGCCGGAGCTTATCAAGAATATTTCTGACACGGTGTTAACCGATGGGATTACCACCCGAGTAACATCATTAACCGAAAGACGCCGTAAGGAACTGGGTCTGGCTGAAGTGAAAAGCTATCCGGTCGATGAAATTACAAAGATATTAGAGGTCGATTGATATGAAATACGTTCCCTTTTTCGGCTGTATGATGACAACCAAGTATCCGCATTTTGAAGCGGCGGTGAGAAAGACCGTGGCTAAGGTTGGTATGGAGCTTGTCGATATCGACGGCTTCACCTGTTGCCCCGATCCGATATATTTCCAGGCACGCGATAAAATCGAATGGTATACTGTTGCCGCCCGAAATATATCGCTGGCTGAGGACACCGGTCTGGATATTATTACTACCTGTTCCGGATGTACCGCCACTTTGTCTGAAACCAACATCCACCTCAAAGAAAGCCCGGAACTTAAGGCGGAGGTGAACAGACGGCTTAAAAAAATCGGCCGGGAATTCAAAGGTAAAATTAATGTGCGACATGCTGTTACGGTGTTGCGTGATGATTTTGGCATCGACAGGGTCGCCGAAACTGTGGTGAATCCAATGAAGGGGCTCAGAGTCGGCGTTCATTACGGCTGTCACCTGCTGAAACCATCACATATAATGCGGGTGGACGACCCGGACCATCCCACTATCCTTGAGAATCTGATTAAAGCGATCGGCGCCGAACCGGTTCATCATGAGAAAATGCTGCTGTGCTGCGGCAGAGCCTGCATGAACGACAGCATACCCGATGCCATGGTGATCGATATCATCGAAGCGATTAAAAAATCGAAAGCCGACTGTATGGGGCTTATCTGCCCGACCTGTTTCGATGAGTTCGATATGGGACAGATCATCCGCGGCCGCAAGTATAAAAAGAAACTCGATATGCCGGTTGTGTATTATTTCCAGCTTCTGGCATTGGCGCAGGGATTCACACCCGAGGAAGTCGGCCTGAATATGCACAAGGTCAAGACCGACGCAATTTTCCAGAAGCTGACAGTCGGGGCGTAGGGTGTAGGGCGTAATAATTATTTCTCATCATCTGAAAGGGTGAGTGAATTGACAGATGGCAACCATGGTGATTTTTGCCTACCCTACGGGAGGATTACAAGTTCCTTAATGATGGAAGAGAAATTGGATTGATCTAACAATTATGATATTTAGTAAAGGTCAATGAGACGGTGATTCAAAAAGAAATATTTGAGGCGCTCAGTCCCCAAAAAATGAAATCATGGATCAAAGAAGCCCTTTCTAAAGCCGGTATAAAAACTGTAGAGATGCTCAAGGACGATAAAAAGATAGAATCAGCAGCGAATAGAATTTATAAAAAGATTCCCCTTATCCCATATTGAGCGATCACAGAAACAGTTATAGGGAAGAAGGGATTTGTCAGGTTGATTTTTATGATTAGAGATAAGATGATTCAAGAAGGCACGATGGATCTATCCTGGTTAAACTTGGAATATTTGAAAACTGCAATTTCAGGAATTGTGGGGCGCTTGAAGCATTGATTGCTTCCTATTGGGGTATTGCTAATGAAACAACCACAATTGACAAAAGCCATTACAAAAGTTAGTCATATGCTTACTAACTCTTAGAGGGATTGTATGATTATCCGGTTACCATGACATATAACTAACTAACATGGGTTGCAGAGCAAACTCCTATTTCCTTAGGATAAATTTGGCAAACTTAACGGTAGGTTCGACTAATAAATTTCTTATGAGATTACGAAGTATAGGATTTCCTTCAATTTTTCTCGCTAAGCGTGGAGAATATCGGTAATAACTATGGACAATATATGCACCAATCTTAGACCTCAGTAAATATTGATCCCTTATATTGCGTAAAACTAAAACCTCCTCAGCAGTTTCACTTTCATAAACTGCAGTTGCAATGAAGCACCCTTTCTTTATCTCAGTTACCATTGAGTTTTTTACAGGATTTTTAGTACTGCAATTTTGACAAGTCCATGAAGTAAAACCACGTTCACACTCAAAACAAAAAATCCCGGCTATTCCTGTGGGATCAAGACCAGGAATATATCCAAGAGAATTACAATTACTACAGGCATCTAAGGGAACCATTTCACCGCATCGAATGCATTTAAAAGCAGCACGTCGGCTTCTACTAGATCCACCAGTGGAAAAGGTCGCCAAAAAAGATGGATCGTAATGCTTGCTGTGCATTAAATCAGGCTTAAATTCAATGCGGGCACGAGATTCACTCCATTTCCTAGATTTTAAATCTTCCATTGTATTGCTCCTTACTTTAGGCTATTCGGCTTAACTGAATATCCAGTCCTACCTATTTATTCAACGTTTCCGATTGCAATGGATTACAAAACTGCTCCACATTGACAGCTTTGAATTGATATATGCTACAGATTTGATTGCCCACAATACTTCTGCAATCTAATAACACATTTCAAGTATAAATTATAAGTATGCATATTACAACTCAAATCTTCAACCAGAATTTTTTAAAGCGAGGTTTGTGCCTCTGGATGGAAGCTGGGCGACATCCTGAAACCAATATAAACCCTCAGGATGTTACCCGCCTGAGGCGGGTTTACATCCTGAGGGATGAGAAAAATAATTTGCTAAAAGCAGAATTATTTTTATCTGTTATTTATAGAATAGGCTAATTGCTTTAAGTAAACAGATATTGATTCTGTACAATTGTGTATCGTGTAAGCTAAGAATATAAATTAAATTATCCAAAGGTTGTTTCAAAATCTATAAGATAAACCTATGAATAGTTTGATAATTTGATCAAAATCGAGGTTATCGTTTTTATTTTTTTCTTCTTTTTTAAAAAAACCTTTCATCCATAATCGACCATCGTAACTTCCACCTGCAGTCATGGCCAGATTTCCATAATTGCTGCTTTTAAAATATTCATTAATCCACACTGATATCACCATGCTAATATAATAAAGTGACTCATTTTCCTTTTCCTTTATAAAATCGTTCAGACTGATGTGGGTATTTTTTACTTTTTGATCAAAAGCCCCCAAAATGAACTTGCCGTCATAACTTATAAATTCTTTTACTGAGTTGACCTGTTCTATCCCAGCCCAGAATCCTTTGGCCTTGTATTCGGTCCCGAAAATAATAGGTATATCCTCGACAGTATATTGACGGTAATAATCTGATGGCCTATTCCATTTTGAGGAGAAATACCCTATTCTTACTTCATGATTTCTTCCTTGTTCATCACTAAAGACGCCGAAGCCAAAGGAGGCTTCTAAATTCTCAAATTGCGATTTAAAAGAATAGGCGGCTCCTCTTTGCACAAATGGTATATCAAGATTTTCAAAATTATCCTGATTATATTCAAGATTTAAGGGAACGTAATAAAAATCCATATCTGATTTAATATTTCCAAAATAGAGCTCCTTAGAATATCTTACTTTAAACGTAAATAACCACGAAATAAATTTGGCTAGTTGCGTATCATTTTCATAAAGTAGGTAACAAATAAGAGGATATAAAATCAAGCTACCAGTATATTTTTCCAATCCTTGTTCTTCAGCAACATTAGCTCTAAACATTTCTTTTTGTCGAAATGATTTTGAAAAAGGCCCTTCATAAGTAAAAGTAAACATGTCTTCATTTCTCAATCCGAATATACTCATTAATCTTATTTGATGGAATCCTTCGGTATCGTAATTTAATATAGGATCGTCAATAGAATCTCGCTTATCAGGTATCCAAATCGAATATTGGTAATCGGAACTTAGGTAAAAGAACATTCCAAGCGGTAACCTGCTTACGGAGTTTAAATCGCTATCTCTAAGTTCTTTTTTGCCATAATATTGATTGCGCAAAGCTATGTTTTCTGCAAAAGTCAATATAGGCATAAGAATGAATAAATATGTGATTAATATTGCTATTTTCATTCAGCAATCCTCACTTTTAAAAAATGATAACACATCCCGATGCTTCTTGTAGGATATGAATCCTTTGTTTTTTTATATCTTTAAATATAAGCATTGTAGGTCGAAACCCCTGCGGTTTCGACAAAACGGTAACTTTTGACAAAGCCTTGGCTTAGCTTCAGGATGTCGCCCGGCGAGGCGGGTTTCCATCCTGACGAATGAGAAATCATCTATTATATCACAACCCCAATTCCTCGCCAACGATTATCACGGTTATGACCGGCTTGTACCTGTTGTTGTCATATTGCCTTTCTATGATAACCGTCTTGTTGCAGATCCTCCAGGGTGAAGAGCAATCACTACATTCACCAGATATGCCACATGGCGGCATTGGATCAAAGTCTGGATGGCGTTTCACATTCAATGGAGCTGCAATGTTCCTGATCCTATTTAATGCTTCTTCAAGGTTTTCAACAATCTTGTTAATTCCTACCACTATGATGACCTTGTTTGGGCCGAAGAGAATGGCTGCGACTCGGTTCCCAAGTCCATCCACGTTGACAATTTTGCCATCTAACGTCAAAGCATTTGTGCCGGTCACAAACACATCTGACGTCAAAGCCTGTTTTTTAAGTTTAATGTTCTCTTCAACACTGATTCCAGGCTTCCATGGATTCAGGAAAACATAGCTGCCTGTCTCCAGCGCATCTACCACGCCTATCTGCCTTAATGTAAGCGAGTCTCCAAATCCAACGGTGCTGCCCTCGGGTATCATTGACATGACTTTCTTGAAGGCCTCCTTTCCGTTCTTAACGTAAAAGGCCGGAATGTTGCCTTCAGCCAATCTCTGGATCAGATGCTGAATCTTTTGTTTCACCGCCAATGGTCCTTTTATCTTCATCCCGAAATGGCGTTTAATACTCATGTTTTTGAAAACAGGTCGGCTTCCGAATAAAGTGAGTAACCCGACAATTCTTATTGTATCAATAATATATGAATATATGCAATAAAACAACGGAAAAATAGCGCCCGCCCGGATTTGGCCCGGTGCCCCACAGCTTGCTGTGGGATTCTATGCAAAGTAGGGCAGGAGTCCCTGACTCCTGCCAATTTTGTTCAAAAATTAAATCTCTCCTTTCGCTATTATATTGACAGATTAGGGGCACATTTATATATTTACAGCCTTGTGAACAAGATTACATTCATACCGGTTGTTGTACTTTGCCTGCTCTGCCTGCTGTTTGCGGCGGCTGATGGTCAACAGTCGGATGTGCGGGGCGTTATTACAACCGGGCCGACAATTTCTCTGATATCGATAGCCGTTGATTATTTTACGTTGAATGACAGTTTATATAATTTTGAGGATACGCTTTTTGCAGACAGTTTAAATAAAATCTTGATTGAGGATTTGATTTTTACATTATATTTCAATGTCGTCAAACCTGATTCGGTTTTTCTGGCAGATTTTGCCAGCGGTGAAATGAGCCTGGACGACTGGATTTACATTGGCGCGCAGATGCTGGTTAAGGGGCGTCTCAATAAAAACGAGGGGCTTTATACTTTGAGTATAGAGGTGGTGGATATATTCCGCAACAAGCTGATCTATAATAACCAGTTTTTGGGTTCGGCTTCGGAATACCGAAGCATGGCTCATCGCGCCGCCGCCGATCTTTTACTAAATCTTACCGGCGAACGCGGGGTATTCGATTCGAAGATTATTTATTCGGCTCAGCTGGAATTAAACAAAGATATTTTCATTTGCAATTTTGATGGCACTAACCCGGTCAGGCTTACCTCTCATTCTGCCATAGACCAAATGCCTGCCTGGAGTAATATTGGCGATAGGGTATATTTTACTTCAGACCGCAGCGGCAACCATGATTTGTATTGTTATATATTTGAAAAAGATGAAATATATTCCGTTTCATCCCGCAAGGGTCTAAATTACGCCGCGGCGCCCTCGCCGGATGGAAAATATGTTGCCGTTGCTCTTTCAATTTCCGGCAATACCGAGATATATCTGATAGATCCATCTGGCCGAATTATGAGGCGCCTGACGTATTCCTGGGGGATTGATACTTCGCCCACCTGGTCGCCTAATTCCCGAGAGGTGGCGTTTATATCTGACAGATCGGGCAATCCACAGCTGTATGTTACCGATATTGACGGCATAAACACTCGCCGCCTGACATATTTTGGAGACTATATTGCGGATCCGGCCTGGTCTCCGAGGGGAGATTTTATTGCATATTGTTCGCGTGAAACGGGACAATTTCATATTTATACTGTTGACATTACCGGTCAAAATGCATATAAATTAACAGATGTAGGTTCGAATGAAATACCGTCCTGGTCACCGGATGGGTTGCATATCGTTTATTCATCCAATGCCGACGGGTCTTATGGTTTATGGAGTATGAACTTTGACGGGTCAGGCAAACGAAAATTAAACCTGAAAGGGATTTGTAAATCACCGGATTGGTCGGTAAATTTACGTTAAATAAATTATAATTTCCAAGGAGGTCTTTCCATGAAAAAAATTATTGTCTTTCTGGCGTTAATGTTTGCATTATTTGCCTTATTTGCCGTATGCAAAAAACCGCCGCCACCACCACCGCCGCCGCCGCCACCACCGGAGACTACAGTAGTTGAAGATACAATGCCGCCGCCCCCGCCCCCCCCACCCCCGCCGCTTGAGTTAACGACTATCCACTTCGAATTCGATAAGTACAGGCTTACCGAAGAAGCGCGTGACATAATAGCCGATAATGCAATAGGCTTAGAAAAAGAAGAGTACTCACATGTGATCATCAAAATTGAGGGACACTGCGATGAGCGCGGTTCTGATGAGTATAACATGGCCCTGGGTGAAAAGCGCGCCGCCACAGCTCGCGAATATTTAACTAACTACGGCATCAGTCCCGATAGGATTTCGATTATCAGCTATGGTGAATCAATGCCGGTAGATCCAGGACATAACGAAGAAGCCTGGGCGAAAAACAGGCGATCGGAGTTTATAAAGGTTTCTGAATAATAAATCACCTGAGTGATTTATTACCTTTCCGGGTTCCAGTGTAAAGGCGGCTTTTAAGGTCGCCTTTACATTTTTTGCTATAAATTCGAATTATTGCAGGTATCAAACAGGCAGTTTTTTAACCCGGATTTTACAATTAAACAATCAGCTATAACAAGTAACTTATTGTAGCTCAACGCGTAGGGGCGCATGGCCATACGCCCCTATGGCAACTTTCTTATTCTTATTATTATTTCTTAAACCTGTTTGATAATTAGTGGTTGGTGTATGTCCTCATGCACCAACAAGGATGTGGAAAGTAGGCGATCGGCACGCAGTGTCCATTGGATTTATCCAGCCGCAACCCTGTCGGGGGACAAGTCCTACGGATCTGTAGGACCACCGACCTGCTGTTTTATCGAGAAATCAAATTGTAGTTTTGTTTATGATGAAACAACCTTTAGCTTGACATAGCCTCATAATTTTGGTAATCAATATTCAACAAAAACTGGAACCCAAGAAGCTCAAAGGGGTAGAATAAAATGATGAGAAAAAATTGGCTGTTAATAATATTTGCAGGTATGGTAATATTTTCCGGCTGTGCCAGCCGTCGCCAGATGGCTGAAACTGAAATGCAGGTTAAAGAACTCAGAAGGGAACATCAACAGATTATGGCCGCTATTAATCACCTTGATTCGCTGATAGTAGAGCAAAGCCAATCCTCCAAAAAGATGACTGCCGATCTGAAAATGAGCATGTCGGCGCTCGAGGAAAGAATGCTGCTGGTTGAATCCAGCCTTGAGGATGCCGGAAATCTGGTTAATAGAGCGGTTGAAGTCATTGAAAACCGTCGACTCGTTAGGGCGCCCAAGGATTCGGCCGATACAAGCAGGGCAGTCGGCGGAGTGGATCATATGAAAGTCTATAAACTTGCTTATCAGGATGTGACAAAAGGTAATTATAAAATGGCCATAGAAGGGTTTGAGGAATATCTCAAAGCCTATTCAAAAACATCGCTGGCAGATAATGCGGTTTACTGGATCGGGGAATGTTTCTATATCCAGAAAGACTATGCAAACTCCCAGAGATGGTACGCCAAACTGATTGAGGAATATCCCAAATCTGAACATCTGGGGTCCTCGAAACTTAAACTGGGAATGTCGCTGTATAATCAGAGATATAAGACTAAAGCCAAACAGTATTTTGAAGATGTGGTAAAAGAGTATCCCGGCACCGACCAGGCAAATCAGGCATCAGAAATGTTGGAAAGATACAAGCGTTAACTCTGCCGAATTTTCGAATATTTACTGAAGAAAATCAATTTATCTTGAACTTCGAATGCCGAATTCATATACTAATTTATTGTTGGCATTAAGCCGATAAGCTTTTTGGGTGATTTAAAATTCGCCCGATTTCAGCATAGGAGGACTAGTCCTAATTGGTAAGGCAGCGGTCTTGAAAACCGCCGGCCGCAAGGCCATGGGGGTTCGAGTCCCTCGTCCTCCGCTTTTTTATTCTCCTGCCAAATATCGTTAAAACATCATGTTTGCCGGTACAGCGTCGCCATAGTTTCAACTTATTCAAGGTTATTCGGTTTGTAAGGGGAAAAATTGCGTACAAATAATAGGTGCTCGGCCATTTATATAATATTTAGCGTAAAAACCACTATAGAAAGATTTGCGGAATTTGTTATTATAATAAAATAACATAGAAATACTTCTTGACTAAAAATATTAAGATTTATAAATTAATTAAAAAATTAACCTCAATGGGAGAAGTATCATGCCGGACGAACCAATAAGCATTCCAACAATATATTCAAATAGCGTCAAATTTGGACACAGCTTTTATGATTTTTCAATGGTATTCGGAATTTCCGAAATGCCTCTTAAGCATGAGGGCAAAGAAAAAAATATAGTAAGCGCTTATGCAAGGATTGTTATGAGCCCTGCTCATTTTAAGCGATTTGTTGAAATTGCCAATGAAGTATTAGAAAATTACGAAAAAAGCCATGGAAAAATCCCAAAAGAAAAAGAAAAAAGTAAAAGAAAATAGCACTGATTCTCCTGGTTTTTATTTTGAGGATACCGACTATGAGGGTAGAACTGTCTACCTTCCTCTTGGACGCTGGGAAAATAAAATATTGATTGTGCATCCAGATTTGGCCGGTTATGAAAATACGGTTAGACAAGTTGCAGTAGATCCCCAAATTGTGGCTTTTGAAGACGAAATTGGAGATTTAGAAATACATGCCAGCTATGATGTTGGAAAAGATATATATTCAAAAAAATGGCTTTGGCTGCCGATAAAATATAAAGGCAATGTTGGGAAAATATTATCAGCCCATTGGGTGACTGAAATTAAAAAGAAAATTATAAAAGTTACATGGCGAAAAAATTGACTTTCATATACGATGAGGGTGTTGACATCCTTTATGCTTTCTTTGGAAAGCCTGAACATTCGATATATGATCCTATGGGGGAAGGCATATATTTACGAAAGGACCCAATTAGCGGTAATTATATAGGTTTTATGATTTTAGATTATGCCAAAAGATTTGAAAATAATCCCCCTTTAATACCAAATTTTGAAAATATAGGCATACCGCCATTGAATGAAATTTCAATATAAAAATGGACCCGGAACGGCTAAGGCTCGATTAATTTTAAAAGCGAAGCCAATATAGGTTAAAGGTAGATTTTATTTCAAAACCCACCGGTTTTGCAACACCTGACGCCGGCAATCCATTTATTTTCAATCAGTTAACGCTAATATCGCGAGCAAGCCGTTAACTCTTCTACTTTAATGTAGGGCGGGTTGTTGCTTGGCTAATCGACTTAATGAGCCATATGTATGTTTTCAATTACCGTTAGCACAAATTTTTGATAAAGCCCCTGATACTCTAATTGTCTACAACCTTGATTGCAGCCAGTGCCGCTCTTTTGGCGGCTCCGGGCTTGCCAAGCTTTGGTTTAATATGAGACAACTGCTCTTTCACAAGCTCATAATACTGCCTGTTGTTTAGAAACTGCAAACTGATTTCGGCGATCTTCTCAGCATGGCATTCATTTTGAACCAGTTCCGGAACAATCTTCCTTCCAGCTACTACATTGACCATACCGATATGAGGGATATTGATAAGTCTGCGGGCGATATGGTAGGTTAAAAATGACGTTTTATACAGCACTATTAAAGGGTTGCCTATTATAGCGCATTCCAGCGTAGCGGTGCCCGAACAAACTAAATTCAGTCTGGAATGAGCCATAAGATCGTAATTAACGCCATTATTTATCTGCGCTTTATAACCTGACTGTTCGATAATTTCCGAATAAACGGATCTATCAAGCCCTGGCGCAACGCCGATGATTCCCCTGACATCCGGATAACCTATGGCGATTAATTTCAACGCTGAAAGCATTTCCGGTAATAACCGTTGTACCTCCTGTATCCGTGAACCAGGGAAGAGACCGATCGGAATATTGTTATTGGCGAGGCTGTTGGCCCGTTTAAATTCATTAAATGTGATTGATACTTTCACCTCATCAAGCAGAGGATGGCCGACCCATTCGACCGGTACGCCGGCTTTTTCATATATCTCTTTTTCGAATTCGAAAATGATGGCCATCATGTTGACGTTGTTTTTTATTTTTTTAATTCGTTTAGCTCCCCAGGCCCAGATTTGCGGGCTGATGTAATAGAATATTCTAACGCCTCTTTTTTTTAGTTTTGGAGCCAGGCTGAGATTAAACCCGGGGTAATCGATTAATACAGCCGCCTGCGGTTTAAGCATATCGACCTGATTTAAAATTTCTTTTTCAACCTTCTTAATGAAGCGGATATTTTTGACAACCTCCCAGAACCCTAAAAAGGCCAATTTGTTAATATGATAATGAAGTTTCACTCCGGCTTGTGCCATCTTATCGCCGCCCAGCCCGAAAAACTCTGTTTCCGGCTTAAGTTGTAAAAATTCTCTCACTAAACTGGCGCCAAGAGTATCGCCCGAAGCCTCGCCGGCTGCTATCAATATTTTGCTCATAAACTTTTCTGGTAATTTAAACAGAGCTTTTCAATACGAGCGGCCACTTTCAGAGCGGACAGACCATCCTTGCCGGTAACCAGCGGCGGATGCTGCCCCTTGACCGCCTGGATAAATGAATCGATTTCGCTTTGAAGGTTATCCGCCCGGGAGACCCTGATCTTATCTTTTACAATAACGCGGTCATCAGGAAGATTATATTTGGAGAACAGACCGGCTTTTTTTGCCTGCGCCGAATCTCTTTCAACAAGTGAATACGATTCAAGCTTAGCAGAGGCCAAATCCATCGAGATATAGCCGGATTTCTGAAAAACCCGCAGTTTACGCATCTCCTTAACTGAAATCCGGCTCGAGGTGATGTTGGCGACACAGCCAGTAGGAAAAGTCAATCGGGCGTTAACAATATCGTAAGTATCGGTTATAACCCCTACACCGGCGGCCTCTATAGAGGAAGGTTCCGAACCTGTCAAATCCAGAAGCAGGTCGATGTCATGAATCATCAAATCCAGGATTACCGCCACATCGTGTCCGCGTCCCTTAAAAGGCGCCAAGCGATGAGTCTCGATAAACCGGGGATTCCGGATTTTATCCCGTACCGCCCGGTAGACTGAGCTGAACCTTTCGCTGTGTCCGATCTGCAGTATTGCATTATTATCCTCGGCCGCCCGCACAATCTTCTCCGCAGATTCGACATCGGTAGCGATCGGTTTTTCCAAAAGCATGGCAATGCCGTTTTTTAAAAATGGCAGAGAACTTTCGAGATGGTTCTTAGTGGGTACAGCTATCGACACCGCCTCAATCTTCCCCACGAAATCATTAAGCGAATTGAAAACGCTACATTTGTGTTCGCGGGCAATCTTTCTGGCTTTTTCGGCAACAATATCAAAACAGCCAACAAGCTCGACCCCCGGCGAGGCAGACAGCTTGGCGGCATGAAAACTGCCCATATGGCCGCAGCCAACTAATCCGACCTTAATTATTTTACCACTCCTCTTTCTGACGCCCTGATGAAATCAACCATCCGCCTGATTTCGGGTATCATTTCGATCTCCTGCTCAATTTTAGCCAGCGCTTCGGTGGTCTTAAGTTTCTTGCTTAGCAAATAACGAAATGCGTTTTTTAATTTCAAAATGACCTCATCGGGAAAACCGCGACGTTTTAGGCCTGTTGAATTTAGTCCCATGCATTTTAGAGGGTAACCGGCGGCCATACTGAAAGGGATAATATCCTGCGTAATTCGAAAGCCGCCGCCGATTATACTGTGTTCGCCGATAAGGCAGAACTGATGAATCACCGTGCCGCCGCCTAAAATTGCATAGTCGCCGATTTCGACATGACCACCCATCTCGACGGTGTTGGCCAGGATAACGTTCGAACCGATTATGCAGTCATGGGCGGCGTGAGAATAAGCCATGAACAAACAGTTGTCGCCGATTTCGGTCTTGCCATGAGCTATTGTGCCTCGGTTTAGAGTGACATACTCACGTATGGTGCAGTTGGCGCCAAGAACCAGTTCGGTCTTTTCACCGGCGAATTTGAGGTCCTGAGGCGGACCGGCGACTGCCGCGCCATGATAGATCTTGCAGCCGTGACCGATACGGGCGCCGGGCTTTATCGAAACATGCGAGTCGATCCAGATATTATCGCCGATTACAACATCATCCTCGATTATGGAATATGGGCCTACAGTGACGCTGCCGGGAATAAGTTCCGGGTTCGCTATTATTGCTGTTTTGTGAATGTTTGACATGTTATTGCTCTAATTTACGGTTGATATTTTCTACACATTTCTTGTTACATTAAATATGTTTTTAATATGTGGGCGTATCGCAATACGCCCCTACGCGTTATTTTCTATTTCCCTCGCGGCCCGCCGTACAGTCCAATGTCTGAGCGGCTGCCGTCGCGGTCGGTGATTTCTAGGTCGCCGGTATCTATGCAGGGCGATCCCGGCTTCAAATGATAATCGTCTTCGTCTGTGAACATCGGATCGACCGAGATATTGCCGAACCTGTCTGTATAGTCCGGCATATTGCGGTACTCACCCTCGTTATTATTAAAGATGTTGTTGCACGATATGACGAAGTTTTTCGTATAACCGTAGTTTAAAAACCCCACCCGCGGGCAGACCCACTCCTCACGCCAGCCGTTGTCGGTTACTATGTTGTTGGCAAAACGTCCGGCGCACTCATCCGACCAGATAGCCAGCCCGCAGTTGCCGTTTTTGATGACTACGTTATTAGTTGCATCCATATAAGCAGTACCGGTTACTATTATCCCCCAGCCGAGGTTGTCTGTTACAATATTATTTGAGACAATTGCCCGGCTGGCGCCGAAAGTCCCGATGCCTTTCCAATAGTTGCTTATTGTATTGCGGTAGACCAGCGCTTTTGCATCCCAGGTGATTCCGATTCCGGCGCCCCTGCCGCCGTTAATATCGTTGTCGGCGATAACTGCCGTTGCTCCGCGGTACAGGGCAATACCATCCCAGCCGTTGTTGAAAAAACGGTTGCCGATAATGAACAGCTCAGCTCCCTCACGGCCAAACACACCGCCTATACCGACGACTACCTCCTCCGGCCGATCGGTGTTGTCGGCAATCAAACAGTCGGTCACCGTAACCCGGGAATACTTGGCCACAATTGCAGCGTTGGTGGCGTTGCCGTCAAGGTCGCGCTTGCCGCCGGTAATCTTCAGGCACATGATAGTTGAGTTGGGCGAATTCAAAAACAGTACGCCATAACCGGCTTTGGTGATAAGAACCGTCGAGTCGCCGGAGCCGATAATCACAAGACTTTTATTCTCGACTAAAAACCCGCGTGTGGCTGTGACTTCAGCTACATGGTTTTCACAGTTGCCGCAAAGAGTCTCAGGGAAAGAATGAGATTCCGCCTCGAAAATTCCGGGAGCTATCCGCAGAGTGTCGCCATCGGCAGCCTTATCGATTGCCGTTTGCAAATCATAATAATAACTGCCCTGAATGGCATCGCTTCCGAACCTGCTTTTATCATCGCCGACGTAAATAACATCGGCGTAAGACATGATATAAGATAATAGAATAAGCAAAATAGCAATTCTCATACATGATATATATAGCTTTGCAAGCCAGCGGTCAATTTGTTTTTATTTGGGAGTTTCTTCGATTTATTTCTGAAGATGACTTATAATCGCATTATTCCATTAAACATCGGGTCACCAGTGCTGACGCTTTCGACGGAAAAAATTATGGTAGGTTGGGGGCTCGTCCCCCAACAGATTGCGGCCGGATAAATCCAATGGACACTGCGTGCCGACCGCCTACAACGGCCATGTGCGGCGACTTGACCGCACAAAATACTCCGCAAATAAAAAAACAGGAGCGTATAGTAATACGCTCCCATAGAAATATTTCTGTATATTAGGCCTATTTTTTCTTAAATGGATTCACAAATATCGACTCGTAATTATATTTAGCCGCTTTGTAAATAAACGGTTTGCCTTCGACATTTGCATACAAGGCTTCAGCTGTAGTATCGGCGACAGCGCCAAAATGGATTTTCGTTGCCTGCCCGTCCCCGGTGGTAAAGCTGGCTGTATATTTCGGCTTGGTCAATCCATGCTCTGAAAGTATCTCGTTGCCGACAATTTCATTAGCGTTCAGCTTTGTAAGCCTGTCTAGGATTGTTTGAATATCTTTGTCCTCCAGGATTTTCCCCTTTTTCGGTTTGATTTGTTTCCAGACAGACTTTGGCGCCGATATGGTATCCTCTGGCGGCTCTTCTACTTTCTCAAATGAATATGTCATACGTTTGGCTTTAATCTCGATAGCGCTGACTGTGTTTTTATCGACATCGGTCATTATCATATCAGCCCATCTTTTGGCCGGCATTTTCTTAGCTGGCTCGGCGTCCCAGACCGCAAATCGTGAAAGGAAATTTTCGTTGGCTTTGTAAACGGTATCGGTGTTGTATTTGCGAATAAAACTCGACCTGGAAGCCTGGGGAACCCCTTTGCCTACCAGCAGGCGGGCAAAAATGGTTGAGTCGGGGCCTGAAAATTCAAGATGCAATGCGGTATTATCGGCGATCTCGAAATCGTCATGTAAATCAGCGTTGACAGACCGTATTTCTCCCTGAAGAGTGTTAATATCGGTGAGAAGCTTATCTATGTCGTTTTCTTTAGCCGGAGCATTAAAATATGAAGTAACCAGCCATATCCCGTCTTTTTTAGCAAAGGACAATCCCGAATCGGGATAATCCTGTTTATAAACTTTTATTTGACTTACACTCGATGAATTAAAATCCGGGAAGATTTCAATTAAACTTTCACTAACGCTTTTCTTGCCGGGGCTTAGCTGCTGGATTACGTATATAACAATTAATACCGCTAATACAGCAACCAGAATAGTTAAATTTCTAGTTTTCATAAAGTCACCTTATCCTGCTGATTGTTCAAGCAAACGCTGAAAAGTTTCCCGTCTCTGACGCCTCATCATGAACCGGGCAATCCCGATAGCGATAAGAACCAGCGGCACCAGTATTGTAACAAAGAATCTCCAGAACATCTTGCTGGCGGCGGAGGTTTCACCGATGAACCTCTGGGTCATCATTTTGGTGCGGACATTTATGAGATCATCGCCAAGAACGAGAGCGTCTACCGAGTTCAACATTAACAGCGCATTGCCGGCCGCTCCTAATATCCGGTCCGAAAACATTTCGCCGCTGCCGAAAAGAATCAATCTGCCCGGCGCCTCAGCGATACTTTCAGGCTCGGAAACCGCGGCCATACTATCGGACTGACCCAGCCATTGCGGTGGCGGCGTATTCTTATAAACATTGGGGAATTGCCCTGTCACCATCAATGCCAGGGGTTTGGGACCAATAATTTCCTGTTTGCCGGGATCGATATCATTCGGTCGGATAGGAGAGCCCGTAAACGGGATCAGCCAGGTTTTGGATGATGATTCAATCAGCAGGTTATAGCCCAGCCCCAGTTCGGCGAGCTTGGTCTCATCAATATCAAGACCGCTTCCCCAGAGATACAATAAACTGGATACTTTATTTGTAATCGAAACTTCTGGATTCATGCCCTGGTCGGTAACTTTGATCTGAATAGGCAATTTCACTGGTGTCTGGACGGTTGTCTGGATAAAACCGCCGATTGTCTGACGTGTGGGAATCGAAAGAACCTCCTGGTTGGCGTCCATAAGGATATCATCATTTACTGTCAACCCGTAATGTTCGAGAAGGTCGTTTACTGCGGGTCTGTATGGCGAGGGAGTTACCTGGATACCGGCGCCCCTCTGGGGAGCATAATTGAAGCCGTAATTCTGTACTCCCATGATAACCTTCTTACCGGAAACCAGCGCTTTGTTGATTTCATAACGCTGCCGGTCGGAAAGATTTTTAGGCGTAAGAACAATCAGCATATCAAAATCATCGGGAAGCGGATCATCTTCGGTCATCTCCGTTCTGATTACATTATAATTTTCACTGCGCAAAACTTCGGCTATCTGCTGATACCTGTCTTCTTTTTCAGGAGGCATATCCTGCCCCATCTGCATCATCATCTGACGCATCCGGGGGTCCTGCTGGGAAATATCATAGGGCGCCATCAGAACCACCGTCGGCTTTTCTTCCATTGTCATACGGTATATTCTGGATAACAGTTCATATTCGAGGTTGAAAAGATTTTGAGGCACCACCTGTGGAATAATCTCCTCGGGCTTGTCTAAATATGATACGCCAATCGTAGAATAGATTCTTTTTATTCCAAATGAGTCTCTTTCAATTGACCGGGCATCAAAAGGAAATATGCCTTTGTCCTCAAGAGTTTTCGTCATCTCAACGTCCTTGGTAGGATCAACTACCTCGAATTTAACCCGGTCGGACACGACCTCAAACTCCCGCAAAAGGTCGGCAACGTCCTGTTCGAGCGATTTCATGGCCGCTGGCATCTTCTCTTTAGGTGAAACATAATAGCGGATCGTTATGGGAACATCTTTAAGCTTTTTCAATATGTTTTTCGAGGCAGAACTGACTGTATAGATATTTCCCTCGGTGAGATCAAACCGCCCAAGCTTCATATCGCCAACCACCAGGTTCAGCATGAAAATGACCGCCAGACTAATTGCGGCGTTGATGACGAATTTTTTATCAGCCATCCGGCGCACAACCTGTTCAACCGTTACAGCGTTCAGCCAGAGGAAGATAATGGTGTAAGAAATGAAGTACAGAATATCTCGGATATCCAGCACCCCGCGTTCGATCGATGAAAAATGATTGGCGGTGCCGACTGAATTCATCAAAAGCGAACCCAGCCCGCCAAACCAGCTGTCGATAACAATAGCGATGTAGTCCGTTCCGATCATATAGAAAACGAAACAGCCGACCATACTTAAGATGAAAGCAATAATCTGATCTTTAAAGAGGCCCGAGATAAATATCCCGATAGACAGGTAAAATGCTCCCAGAAGCGCCGCGCCGAAATAACCGCCGATAATCGGCCCTAAATCGGGGTTGCCCAGAAACATTATCATTATGGGGATGACTATCGTGCCGGCTAAGGTGACCAGATAAAACAAAAAGCTGGCCAGGAACTTACCCAGCACAAGCTGACCGGCAGACATCGGAAATGACTGCAGAAGCGCCATCGTGCCGCCCTTGGAATCCTCCGACCAGAGCCTCATTGTAATTGCCGGTATGAAGATTATCAGCGTTATAGGCAAAAGACCGAAAAAGCCGCGCATATCAGCGGTCCCGGCCAGGAAAAACGAGGTCATGAACAGGCCGCTGTTTACCGCCAGAAATACTATAATAAATATGTATGCTATCGGCGCGTTAAAATAGGCGGTAAATTCGCGATTGAATATTGTCTTAATATTACTCATTGCTCCACCCTTTCCTTGGTTAACCGAATGAATGCCCGTTCAAGACTGGGCACATTGGGTGAAAACTCTCTAATCTGCCAGCCCTCGTCCCTGACTTTATCGGATATCAATACCCGGGTTTTTTCAAAATCGGAACCACTAATTACAAACCTGCTGAAATCATCGCTGTCGCCGACAAAGTCGAGATTTAAACCCGGATCGGAATCATTGAACGAGCTTTCAACTGCCTCTCTGGTTGCCTTTAATTCGAGCGTGAAAGCCGGTAAATCGCCGGCTGTTAACCTGAGTTCGTCCGGTGTGCCTAAGGCGATAATTTTGCCTTCGTTGATAATTACGATCCGGTCGGAGATGGCCTCGACCTCCTGCAGAATATGGGTAGAAAATATAATCGTTTTGGTGGCTGATAGCTCTTTTATGAGCTGTCGTATGCCGACTATTTGAAGCGGATCGAGTCCGGAAGTAGGTTCGTCCATAATCAACACTTCGGGGTCATGTATCAAAGCCTGAGCCAACCCGACACGTTGACGAAATCCGCGTGAGAGTTCACCGACAGGGCGACGGTACACGCTCTTGATTTTGCAGGCTTCGACAACCCAATCAATTCGAGTTCTCAGGTGATGATTTTCAAGACCCCGTCCTTTGCCGACAAAATCCAGGTATTCGACAACCTCCATATCGTTATAGAGAGGGGCTGTTTCGGGAAGGTAGCCAACTCTTTTACGCACCTCGATGGGATCTTCGAGGATATCTATACCTTCCACTGTCGCCGTGCCCGAGGTCGGGACTATCTGCGTGGTAATAATTTTCATACAGGTGGTTTTACCTGCGCCATTGGGACCCAATAATCCGGTTACCTGGTTTTTTTCAGCCACAAATGAAACGTCAACCAGAGCCCGTGTAGTACCGTAGTTCATAAACAGGCTTTTAGCTTCAACCATTCACAGCTCCTTCTTTTATTGTTAAACAAATTCACAATTAACATCTAAAATGACCCAAAATAAAATTATACATTTTGGGTTACGAATAGTTCATTAAAATACCATTTTTTTTCGGGCAGGCAAGGAAAATAATTCAATAAGTTTCTGCTAATCAATAACTTTAAAATAGGTAATTGTTAAACTTCATTCGGTTTGGATCGCAACTGTATAATGGTCAGATGGAGTGATTGGTTGGCCTATGCTAATCTCCTTCTAGATGATCTCACTTTATATAATGCTTGATTTTCACAAACCCGTGTATAACCTGAATTATCATTTATTATTTCTTCAAATATTAACTTTGTCTGCATGAAGAGGTTGTTGCTTTCCGTTTTTAAGTAACGTGCCGACATACGGCAATATTCACGATCAATATCTATTCCGATACTATTTCTCCCATTTCTAAGGGCGGCAATCATAGTTGTTCCTGAACCGCAAAATGGGTCCAAGACCGTATCGCCATGAAAAGAAAACATTTTAACCAACCGGGTTGCCAATTCGAGCGGAAAGGGGGCAGGATGATTTCTAGTTGATGCACCAGGAATATTCCAAATTTGCCTAAACCAGCTATCAAAGTCTTTTTTGTTTATCTTGCTTAGCCTTCTTTGTTCTTCTGTAGGTTTTCGGTAACCTCCTGGCTTTCTCTGCATAAGGATATATTCCATATCATTTTTTATAATTGCATTCGGCTCATAAGGTTTGCCTAAGAATTTTGAACCGTTAGCAACTTCATAACTTGCATTTGCTATTTTATACCAGATGATTGGATTAAGATTATCGAATCCCATTTTTCTACATAAAACACATATGTCCGCGTGCAAAGGGAAGACTAGGTGGCGTCCAAATTTGCGGCGTGAGACGCATACATCGCCTACAACGCACACAAGCCTGCCACCGGGAACTAATATTCGAAAAATCTCACTCCAAACTTTCTTAAGTTCGATCAAAAAGGATTCATAGTCGTCGATATGCCCTAATTGGTGCATATTTTCATTGTAGCGTTTAAGATTCCAATATGGAGGCGAGGTTATAACTAGATGAATAGACTCATCTTCTAAAAAAGACAAATCCCTTGCATCCCCGTTAATTAATCTTTGATATGTTTGAACCATAATCTGCCTTATGCAAATGCTCTAACATGAGAGATAAGAGATTTGGCAAAAATCGAAAAGTACAAATCGGCTGCAGGCTCTTTGTAAACACCAGTAATGCCATTTTCGCTGTCTGATGTTATAAATGATGCGGAAGTATAATGGCGTTCAAGTATTAGCTTTCGGCAAAATAATTCATATCGCCTCATATACGAAGCCCCTACAAACTCAGGGAACACTTCGAAATGTGGTTCTTTTACCCTTATTGGGCGATTAGATGCTTTGCAATCTTCAAGCATAAAAAGATAACCAAGAAATGGCTGAATTCCTCCATTAAAAGCGCCTTTTCTAAATGCTGTCCAAAGGTCGAGAGCGCTACCAATAGCTTCTTCAGTCCTGTTGTTGAAATTGTTGCCGAAAGAAGGACCTACTTGGGACTTCACCTCAAGAGCAACGAGCAGATGAGCATTTTTGACAACTAATAAATCCCACTCTTTGGTTGGTCGAAAAAATCCGGGTAATTCTAATGCTTTCTTCCGAAATATGAATCCTACATCTATTCCAGACTCTATGATCAAGTTGGTGAAAAGATTAATAAAACCATCCATCTGAGCACCGCCAGTTACGGCGCTCCGCAAACCAGCATCTGATATCCCTCGTTTCTTCTGTTTTTCCTTTTGTGCTTTTCGAGTAAGCCAGTAATGAGCAACAGCTTCTCCGATGTATTGTTCTAACCTATCCATAATTTTCGACATGTTTACATCCAAACTAATCCTTTTTATAATCCTATTTACACCTAAACATTCTCTTTTATACTCATTCAATAATTAATGGTATCATACATGGATAAGAGGGGGGATGTCAATCTCTTTTTGTGGGTAGCACACATCCTCGTGTGCCCCGTTGAATGATTAAAAGGACAGGGTAAACCAGTCCACCCCGGGCGGATGCCACGCACAAGAGCAACCTTGACTGAAACAAAAGTTTAATGTATTGTTAATTTATGAGGTCATTATTTAGACTTGTTATGTGGTTGGTGTATGTCCTCATGCACCAACAGGGATGCGGCAATGCATAGATTCCCACAGCAAGCTGTGGGGCACCTTGCAAAGTGGTCAGGTGGAGCGATTAGTTGGCTTTAAATACTAATTTTTTCTTTAATATATTCAGTTGGTTCATTAATTAATTTGTCGTACTCGGCTTTATGAATACGTTTCGATTCAAAATCAATTCTAACGTCTTGAATGAATTTTCTAAAATCTCCATTTTGTGCACAAAGTTTATTCATTGTCTCCCAATCCAGATTTGTTTTTGGAATAGCCGGAAACAATATTGACGATGAATCAAAATCGCTAAGATCAAGATGAATAATGCCAATACCAAAAGATAGTGTTAATCTTTCCAATTCCGAAAGAAATTCATCATCCTGTTTAATTTCCGAAGCCACCAAATAACCTTCATTTGCCCATGATGAATTAGATACTGCTTGGAAATATGATTCTCTATAATTTCCTTTGTTTAATGTTTTCTTTAATTCGAAAGAATAGAGCTTAATGAGGTTATTGTCAGACAATTTTCCTAATTCAATCAATTCTAATTCCCAATCTTCCAAAGGAAGATAAAAGCCAACTAGATCAGGATATAACCATTCACTATAGACTTTCTTTTGAGATTTTTCATGAAATATTGTCTTTGTTAAAACACCTCTACCTCTACCAAAAGATGGATTAGCATAGACAAAATAAGTTAGTAGTGGATGTAAGTCTCTTTCCTTCCATTTGGTTTTCTCTTTTATGGTTTTGGTTTCTTCAATTTCAATTTTCTTGACAATATCTTCCGTTATTTCTGATTTTCTACTCTTTAAAAAAAACCTAGCAGGTCTTTTGCCTACCTTAATAAATTTAGAATTAGGATTATCCCGCACATCTACGAATATCCTTGCCCCCAAGGTTTGCCAGGGAGTCTTGCCTGATGATTTTATTTTTTCGGTTAATGTTAATTCTTCTGCCTTTTGCCAAATTTCTTGGTACGTCATTGGCTTTTCAGCTTGATTTAACACATCTATAGCTAAATCATTAAATGTGTAAGACATTCTGTCCTCGTATTCTTTTAATCTAACATTCTTTTATACTCATTCAATAATTAATGGTATCATAATGGATAAGAGTGGGGATGTCAATCTCTTTAACCGAAAAAATGTTTTCAAACACAGAGCAAACTCAACCTTGACAGAAATAATTGTATTGTCTATTATAAATTTATGAAAGCTGTTGCCGGATTAATTACTCTTCTTATGTTAATAATCAATTTCCCTGTTTTCTGCGAGCCAGCATATTATAATCGAACAGCTTCTTACGATGAATTGGACCCCCGTCTGCCCGATCACCGGTTAAACCTTCTTCACCGCCTGCAGGTTTCATCCGGGAATTACCTGTCAACAGATTTTGATTGTTTGGCTGATGAAAAGCTGTCCGGTTTTAACTATAGAGTATACGCCTATTTAGAGGATGTTTCTCCTTATAGATTCAATTACAAAACCGATGATTTTCGATTTTCAGCAGGTCTTAAAATAAAAGAGGACTGGCTGGGGGCTGTCGAGGGAGATTCCGGAATAGGCAATCTGCAGTCAGTTTTTACTATCAGAGGTAAAGCGGTAATAAAAGATAAAATAGAAATATATCAGGACATCACCCTGTTTCGATATGACAAGACATCATATCTCGACAGCGCCTCAACAACCGGCGAGTTTTTAAAAGACCCGCTTTTAAGTTACCAGTTGCCGCACCGCGGGCCGGTCGCCTCGAAGGTGGATGTATTAGAGGTGCAGACAGACCGGGCTTTTGTAAAATTTAATCTTTTTGGAGTCGATATTCAATCTGGCCGGGATCGCCTCCAATTGAAAGGCGGCTATCGAACGGGCTTACTGTTTTCCGGCCTGACCCGTCCGATCGATATGTATTATCGTCTCGATTACAAATTCTGGCGGTTTGATTTTACAGCTTTATCGGGACAGTTGACCGATGCCGGAAAAAGATATATTTCCGCCAAGAGATTAGCTCTTCGATTGGCTCGCAATCTGCAAATCGGCGTTACCGAGGCGGCGGCATTTGCCGATGACCCTGCCGCTTATATCAACCCGTTGATGTTGTTTTATATTACTCATCGTCATCGCCCGAACAACAGGGATAATATAATAGCCATGGCGGATGTTTCTTATACTCCTTTTAAGAACCTCAACCTCTATGGCGAATTCCTCGATGACGACCTGATCATATTCGAAGGCGGCGCTTCCAAGTATGGTTTCCTTCTTGGTCTTTTTAAGTCGCGGCTGTTTTCCGAGCGAACAGACCTGCATCTTGAATATTCACATGTTCGCAAATGGACCTATACTCATGTCAGCGAGGTAAATGCCTGGGAATACCGCGGACAACCGTTTGGTTTCTGGGCTGGTCCCGATGCCGACGAGTTTTATGCTCAGTTAAGCTATCTGTTTTCTCCATCCTCAGCGATAAAAATGAACTTCGATTATATCCGTAAAGGCGAGGGCGATCTGTTTCATCCGCATGAGGCTGAGGGCGGCAACAAAAGCCCGGCGTTCCCATCAGGAACTGTCGAAAAATCTGCCGGCGCCTGGCTGGATTTGAGACATGAGTACAGCCGGTTTATCCTGAACAGTCGGTTCGGTTATCGTCAAATCGAAAACCGTCACAATAGCCCCGCTGATTTCGACAATTACTTTGCTCATATAGTGGTAATATATAATCTGTAGGTCATCCGTCTTATTTAACAAAAACCTAAAGATAATCCAGCATTAAACTCAAATTTTGCAATTAGACAGGCTCCCCTGAAAGGGTATTTTTTCCGGTTGCCTATCAAGTCCGGAAAAGATACTGAAGTTTCATGAAAAACTGGCGCGAGGTCACTCTCCACTTTGATTGGTCATCAGGGCTACTGGTTAGGTTATTATAGTCATGAGTTGAACCGATGTAAAAAACTGAAAATGGGCTTATTCGATAAGTTAAAAGCGGATCAATGTCCCATTTCTCGCTGAAATCATTATATTGAATTACAAGTCTAACAGAAAGTTCACGATTTGCCTGATAATGGACTCTTGTTCTTGTTATGTATCCTTTGAAAAGCTCTTCTCCGGTATCAATATGTGTACTTTTTGAGAAGTTTACATTCGGTTGGATTATAAGCCTATCGAACGGTTTGAGGTCGAATGATAAATAAAATGAGGTTTCGTTGCCTTTTACTAACGCCCAGCGCGCTACGCCCTGTCCGTAATCGAAACTTAAGTTGTATCCGATCTGGTCATTTATGCGGCTTTCTGTATCGAATTCTACATTCCAGAGATTATTAAAATTCACGCCGTCCCAGAACTCGGTACCTTGATTATATGATAAATGGATATATGTCTGAGCAAATCTTAGCCAATTATTCAAAGACACATTAACATTTGCCCACTTTCTTTTGTTATCACAATTCCATCTTCCATTTGTGAATATCTGAGGAGTAATCCTTTCGAATAAACCTCTCTCCATGTAAATTGTATATGAGGAATATACTGATAAGTTTCTGTAGTTAATCCATGGATCATAGCCTGTTTCGGTTCTGTACGACGGGTCGACTTGATTGTAATCGACCGTGAAGCTCCAGTTGCGCGCGTAGCGTCTAAGCTGGGTAATAAATGCATTTCCGAAAAACGACTCACCATTCAATGCGGCCGTGTGCGTATCATTATCAAATACAATATCTTCCAAACCCGATGAAACGACGCTGTCGTCAGGCTCTTTAGTGTGGCTGGCAATAAACTGTCCAACAATGCTGTAGTTTTGTGTCAGACGTATGTCGCCATCAACGCCAAATACCGTTCCCGAACCGCCCCCATCAAAACGCCGATCAGTCAACATCAAACCGAGCTGAGAATCCTCATTAAATGACCGCGATGCTCTTAAGATATTAACAAGACTCCTTCCAGTATTTAAAAGAATGCTGCCTTCGTCCAGAGGAATTATATAAGGGGTGTTTTCATCAAGCGCCGTTAAAAATCCGATACTGGTTCGATTCATACGCCCGGTGAGTTTGACCGTAAACTGCGGATCATTTACGGTACGGGTATAAAACGAATTGAAAATGGTTCTAAATATATCACTGCCCTCCTGGAAGAAAGGTCGTCTTTCCGGATAGAAAAGGGCTATTGTAGTGTTAACATCAATCTGGGCCGCATCGGCTTCTATCTGGCTGAAATCGGGATTAATTGCGGCTTCGAGAGTAATATCCGATGAAATAGAGTATTTCCCGCCAAGCGAAATTTCGCCCTTGGCCTTATCATTATCAAAAGGAGAATCCGGATTTCCGGGATCTGAAAGGCTCCCCGATTGATGGGCGACCAAAGTCGGCAGGATTTCAAGACCTTTTCCCGGAAGCACATTATTAATGCCGGTGACAGTGCCCCATTGACAAACCCAGCATTGCTCATCACGATCGTGAGCCGCCCATGAGTACTGGATATAACTCTCCCGGGGACGATCTCGCCAGAAATCTATTTTCCAGGCCTGACTTTCCTTGTTTGGAAAACGCATGCTTGCAAACGGCACAGCTATTTCAACCTGATAGCCGGTATCTGTTATCTGGGCGGCAGATTCCCAGATTAAATCAAATCCCGGATCCTCACCGATGATGCTTGACCAGAGATGGTCTTTCTGAATGCCATATGGATTTACAAAAAATTCATAAGCCCAGGCGGCATCGCCGTAGGTGTCAATGAGCAGACAGACTGCATCATCTCCGTGGAACTGATCGCGCTGACACATTGTAGCGCGAATTGTTGAGGGATCATCATGACACAAAAACGCCACATATAAATTGTCATCATCATACGTTATATAGACTTCAGTTTCCACCTCCGGTTTAGTCTTATCGCCAGGAAAACGCTCCGCAAAATTATCAGCACGACTGGCTGTCGTCCAGGCTTCATCATTCAATATGCCGTCAATGCTAATTATTCCATTTGTTTTTTTAATTTCAAGGGATGGGTTGAACACCGGTTGAAATGTTTTTGTTGCATAAACATTTGTTTTTAGAAGAAACAGTTCTGCTATAAGGACAAATATGAAAACAACCTTAGCTCTGTAATTAATAAAAATCCTCATGGTACAAATCCTTTTATTTTAAAATCCATTTTAGACAAATTGTTAGATCTATCTCGCACTGTATATGTTAATTTTGCATTATTGAACATAGTCGACCCACCATTCCGGACCTGTGGCCCTTAATTCTTATTTATATACGGAAATAGCTGTAAATTGTTACAAAATAATGTAGTGCGTATGCCTTTTTATTTAACAGACATATTTCGCCGATGCTGGCAGGATGTATCAATTAGATTTGGACATAATACTGCGATACTTTTCAATGTAGAATCCAGCTCTGGCAGTGTCGCCTAAGACCTGACCATAAATAATAGCTAAGTTGTTCAATAAATCCGGGTTGAACTGGTCATATCTTAACGCTTCTTCATAGCTTTTCGCCGCATTGTGATAGTCTTTTAATGACAGGAATTTATTACCGTAATCCTTATATACATTTGAGATATTAAATAAAATATCCCGCCGGTTTGAGGGCGTTATAAAGGGTTTTTCAAGCGCCTTTTTATAGGTTTTAAGCGCCAGGTCTAAAAAGCCGGCGCCTCTAAAATAGATACCCAGGTTGTTAAGGACTATCGTCCGGGGCTCATTATCCATGCGCCTGAGTGCAAGGTTGAATTCTTTAAGCGCTAAAGAAGTATCATCCGGATTTTCGCTTAACAAATTTTCACCGCGTGCAAGATCGAGGTTGACTAATAACTGACGTGATAAAACATCGCCCGGTTCATAACTCACCGGATATTTCAAAACCTCAATAGAGCTTTCAGGCTTTTCATTCACTGCATAAAGAATACCATGGGAATATAACGGCTCTTTTATATTCAGCCAGTCAGGTTCGTAGATATAATGATTTTTCACAAGATACATTTTCCTGTCCGCGAAACTGATCATCGCCGTCCTGGCGCTGTAATAATCAGAAATGTATTGCCCGGCCAGTTTTGAGGCTTCAGCCAGCAGGTCATTAAGCCTGATCGATCGGTCGTATACCTCCACTGCCGGTCTGTATCCTTCCACGTAGCGCAGGTAAAGCGTCGTGAATGAATTAATATCACCGGCGGTAAATATGATACCGCTTCCAGCGCTGTCTAAGATATGCTTGGAGTAATCCTCTGAAAGAGTATAGTCAGATTTATCCTGGCCCCGGTAATTTGTAAATAGCAATAACAGACATGCAATCAAGCCCGCTGAATAGACGCCGTACCGAAAAAGCTGTGAAAACAATTGACCTTCAAGCCAGATGAAGATATTGCTGATCAGGAGCAAAGAGGCGAACATCGTTAAAATATAAAACGGTTCATAGTCAAGAGCTTGATGTGATGACGATAAAATCAATGAGGCTGTTAAAATCAGTAATGCACAGACAGTCATGCTTCTGTTATGTATCCATCCAATAATGACACCGGTTATAGTCGCCGCAATACCGATCCACAACCAGGAATCAAGAATTGTTATGAAGAACAGCCGACAGCTTACTGCAATATTCTCCCACGAGTGACCGATCCAGCCGCTGTATTGTATAAGAGTCATATGGTCTATTAAAGCCCGCAGGTTTTCGGGATTGCCCCAGTTGGAAAGCGGGTTGCAGGATGCCCGAACGAGCAGGTACAGGTAGATACTGCCGGTGATTGCTAATATAATTAAAATAACGGGGAGCAAATTCCACTGCCGATACTTTTTTTCTTTTATGAATAGGAAAATCAATACCGGTAGAATCGACATCGCCGAGGGGTGGTTTGCCAGGGAAAGTCCGAACAGGTAGGCGGCAATAAGCCATTTCCGGTTGTGACCGCTTTCTATTGCAAGAAGAGTTAAGACTATAAGCAAAAGGTTAAAAACATATATCTCGACGCCGGCGGTCTCTGCCCAGAATATGGGAGTAAACGCCCAGATCAGGCTTAATAACGCCGCCGACCATTGACTCAGCCTGCGGCGGAAAAAATAGTAAATAACTGTCACGGTCACCGAGGCGATCACTATGTTATATAGATTGGCGGCAATGGTTGCACGTACAAACGGCAGGGCAGAAACGAATATGCGGCCGATAAGTGTAAACAGAGGATAACCCGGTGGATGACAGATGCCGAGCGTTTTCAAAGCCAGAGAAAACTCGCCGGAGTCGCCGATCCAGACCGAACGACAGACGGTCGTATAATAAACTGCCAGCGCTATAAGGCCGGGCATGACGCCGAAATACCGTTTCATTTAAAAGCACTCCCTCAATCAATGCATTATGATAACTCAATCATTATACAGGGTCTTAGATATTTGAATCAAGGGGAAATAGAGAGGAGTTTAGGAGATACTTTATATTCGGTTATCGTTTGTCTTTCTCGCGCTGGCGGGAATTCAGTAATTAATTTTGTAAGTTCACCATGATATTGTCAACTAACCTTAGCTCCGGAATCGATGTCGGTATCAACGGTGAGCAAAACCAGTTTATCTTTCTTAGTGGCGGCTAATAGCATGCCGTTGGATTCGAGCCCTCTGATCTTTGCCGGTTCGAGATTGACCATTACGATGATCTTTTTGCCAACTATCTGTTCCGGATTATAGACCTCGGCAATGCCGGCGACAATTTGACGATGTTCCTGACCAATTTTAATCTGAAGTTTGAGAAGCTTGTCGGCGCCCTTTACTTTCTCCGCCGAAACAACCTCCGCTACCCGCATTTTGATTTTCTTGAAATCATCAAACGAAATATACTCCTCATCGCTCACTTTGGAAGTCTCCTTTACAGCTTTTGGCTTCTGGAGTCGGGGAAACAGGCTGTCGCCTTTGGTGATTTTTGTTCCAGGTCTTAGCTTTTCCCATATGCCATATTCATACTCAACGCTAAAGTTCTTATCAACCCCTAACTGTTTAAATATCTCTTCCGATTTATTTGGAATTATTGGGCTTAACAAGTCAGCAGAATTTAGCAATGCATTAGCAGCGGTATATAAAACCATATTAAGCTCTTTATTTTTTCCATTCTTAGCCAGTTCCCAGGGCTTATTGTGCTCGACATATCGATTAACGGAACGAACATAGGCCATAATTTTATCTATGGTTGCATTAAGCTTGAAAGCATCCAAATCTTCTTCAATATCTTTTATCAACTTGCCATATTCAACTTGTAGCCGAGGTATATAATCTTCACGTGGCGCCGGTATATTCCCATCACAGTAAGACCCTATCATCTTTACAATCCGCGACAGCAGGTTGCCAAGATCGTTGGCCAAATCGGAATTGTATCTTTGAATGAAGCTATCTTCGCTGAACGTGGAATCCTGCCCCAGGGTCATCTCCCTGATCAGATAGAAGCGAAATGCATCAACGCCATACTTATCCTTCAGTTGAAGGGGATCTATAACATTGCCCACGGATTTAGACATCTTGGCGCCCTCGGTAGTCCAATAGCCATGAGCAAAGATTGTCTTCGGCAGGTCAGCGGCGATTGATTTAAGCATGCAGGGCCAGTAAACGGCATGAGTGGTAAGTATGTCTTTGGCTATTAAATTAACTCCCGGCCACCAGTCTTTTTCGAAGCTGTTTGTCTTGGGATCATAGCCAAGGGCGGAGATATAGTTGATTAAAGCGTCAAACCAGACATAACAGACATATTCTTTATCAAAAGGAAGCTCGATTCCCCAGGAAAGACGGCTTTTGGGTCGGGAAATACACAAATCTCCCAGGGGCCGCTTTAAAAATCCCAGGACCTCGTTTCGCCTGAAATCCGGCTGGATAAAGTCAGGATGACTGTTTATATAATCGATCAACCACTGCTGATAATAGCTCATTCTGAAAAAGTAGTTTTTCTCCGACAGTTTCTGCACGGGACGGCTGCACTCCGGGCAGTTGCCGTTAACAAGGTCTTTTTCGGTCCAGTAGCGCTCCTCGTGTTTGCAGTACCATCCCTCGTAACTGTCAGTATAAATCAACGGCTGGCCGTCATCGGTTTTCGACTCGTAAACTTTCTGAAGGATTGCAGTCACCACTTTCTTATGACGTTCCTGGGTGGTCCTGATAAAGTCGTTGTTTTTGATATTAAGCTCTTTCCACGCCTCCTGGAAACGAGCGGCATATTTATCGCAATGTTCCTGCGGCGTCAGGTTATTTTTTATCGCCGTGTCCTGAACCTTCTGGCCATGTTCATCGGTGCCCGTTAAAAAGTAGGCTTCATGCCCCAGCAGGCGATGGTACCTGGCAAAAACATCAGCTAAAATTGTAGTGTAAGCATGCCCGATATGAGGTTCGGCATTGACATAGTATATAGGCGTTGTTATGTAAAATTTCGACATCTTTATATTCCTTCTCTAATAATTCCCTTGTAACTTGAAATTAAAAAGTAACGGCTGCAAAATGGTCATGTGTTATTGACGCATCAATGGCCTTGTTTTGGACAGGCCGATAATATGCTGAATATGCAGAAAGTCATCTAATTGATTCATATTAATACATCGGATTAATCATTAACATGTTCACCGTTCTGTTTTGATTTTGTCTGCTGGGAATCCTTGAGCAACTTAAATTTTCCTCTTTTCACAGCCCGTTCGTATTCCGACAGGCTTATGACTTTCTGGCCGGCGTCCTCAAAGCTGATTGCGATCTGCTCATGGAAGATATTACACTTTCTGACTGTACACTCGGCGCCCTCAAACAGACATCGACAATTTAGAGGCGGATATTCCGAAATTGTCTCCTCGTAAAAATTCTGTTCATATTGAAGACAGCATAAGAGCCGCCCGCAATTGCCGGAGATTTTCTGAGGGTTTAATGCCAGGTTCTGGGTTCGAGCCATTTGAGTAGAGATGGTGTTAAAATCATCCAGAAAACCCGAACAGCACTGCTCCTTGCCGCATATGCCATAGCCGCCAAGCCGTTTTGCCTCATCGCGGACGCCTATCTGCCGGAGTTCGATTCGGGTACGAAACGTCGCCGCCAGGTCTTTTACAAGCTCGCGGAAATCGACCCGCTTCTCGGCGGTAAAATAAAATGTAATCTTGTTGCAATCGTATTGATATTCAACATCCACGAGTTTCATTTTAAGCCCGTGTTTTTCGATGAATTGCAAGCATTCCTCTTTGGATTCAGTTTCTTTCTGACGATTAAACTGGAGCCGGTCGATATCGCTCTCGATCGCCAGACGAACAATATTTAACAACTGTTTGTCCTGATTACATTCATCCGGCAGAGCCTTGCGCCGAACCAATCCAATATCCTCACCCCGCTCAGCCTGAACAATGACATACTTGCCAATTACAACATCCAAATTATCCGGTGACTTATACACGTTGCGACGGTTGCCTTTGAACTCAACAATATATTTCAAAGAAACCTCCAGAAACTAAACTAACCTTGCTTTCTTACCCGGTCGAATTCAATAAATGCCCCAATAAAAGCTATATCGGCAGAAACATTGTTAATCCTGTGCGCCTTTGATGCCTTTGCCAGCGCAGGAAACCATTTCTGCATAATCCCGGCAATTGGAGCCGACCGAGCACATTTGACTATCTTATCTTTAATATCGATATTTACAAGTCTTTTATCAAGTCCCAATTTTGCAATATAGATATCGCGTATTATTTTCTCCGTAACATCGAAATCGTCCCTTACGTCATCATAACGAGGCCATTGATAACGGCGCCTGAGAGCCTCGATGATTTTCGGCAGTATGGCCGATTTGATAAATTCTGAAAATATTTTCCAGAGCTCGTCCCTTCGAGTGAGCAAATCGTCCTCATAGGCCTTGAGCGCAAGCCCCGGACTTCCATTGCTATACCTGATACAAAAATCAGCGGATTCATTAGCGCCATGCTCGTCGAGATAAGCCCTTGTCAATTCCTCGTTAACCGGGGACAGCGCCAGTCTCGTGGTCCGGGAAATTAGCGTGGGCAATAGAATCTGCGGTCTGGATGTGGTTAAGATTATTAGCGAGTCCTCCGGCGGTTCTTCGACTGTTTTTAAAAATAAATCGGCCGCCCCGAAAGCCATCTGGTCAATATCGCAAATCACAATTGCCCGTCTCTGTCCGAGCATCGGTCTTTTAGCAACGGCTCTTATCAGGTCCTTAATAACACTAACCGGAATATTTCCTTTCTTTTTAAAAGCAACAATCCGGTATGGATCATGCAGTTTCAGCTCCAGAAATCTGCATACCTCCTCGAGCGTTTCCTCCGAAAAACGGGCGTCAGAATTTACCGGATCGGAGAAATGAAACAGGGTGTTCTTTTTTGATTCACTGGCTACATTCGGAAATGGAAACGCCAGCAGAAAATCGGGATGATTTAACCTGACAATACTCTTACAGCTAATACATTTTCCACAACCGGTATTGTTTTCCTGACAAAGAAACCGCTGGGCAGTATAACAGGCTAAAGCGAACTTGCCGATCCCCGGCTGACCGGTCAGAAGCAGTGCCTGACCCCGTTTGCCAAGCTTTATAATGCAGTCTATGGTATCAAGGAGCTTTGCCTGCCCCAGTATTTTATTTAGCGTAACCATGGAACAGGGTCCAGTTGTTCTTTGCCGAACCGGAGCTCAAAATGCAGCATCGGGCCGGAAAATGTTCCCGTTTCGCTTACAGTTGCCAGAGTCTCACCGGCTGTGACAAATTGTCCGGTCTCTACAAATATATCATTGAGGTGGGCATAAAGAGTATAATAGCCGCCGCCGTGTTCGAGTATTATAAAACTCCCATAGCCGCGCAGCCAGGAAATATAGGCTGCCCTGCCTGACGATGATGCATATACCGGCATTTCTGCAAAAGCTTTAATATCGATGCCGGGATTTGTAATTACCGTGTTATATTTTTTATCTTCTATTTTTCCGAAATGCCGGATAATTTTACCCCGAACGGGCCAGATGAGTTTGCCTTTAAGGTTTAAAAACTCTTTAGCCGCCTGCTTATTGAGCGCTGCTTTATTTTGCAGAAGCACATCGATAATGCCGGAAATCCGTTCCTGGGCTGAAACCAATTGCTCAATGGCTTTGAGTTCAGCGCCTTTTTGAGTCTGAGCCCGTTTTAACAGTATCTTTCTTTTTTGACGGTTTATCCTGATGTTTTTAGCCTGCCGCTCTTTCTCGCTCTTAAGGGTTGCTATGGAATTTCTTCTCTTTTGCAGGTCGGCTTTCTCGGTTTTAATCTGGCGGTTTAAGCTCTCAATTTCTGCCACTATTTTTCTATCATACTTGTTCAACAGCGAAAACAGGTATAACCGTCTGGCGCCCTGGAGAAGGTCGCCTGCGCTTAAGGCTGTTAACAATGGCGGGATACGGGACCTTTTATATATCCATACTAATCTTTCTAATAAAATTTTCTCCTGTCTTGCCAGTTCGTTGGAGTTGTATTCCAGGTTAACTTCCAGGTCTGCAATATAACCGCTTAAATCATCGAGCTGCTTCTGGATTTTTATTATCAGCCGGTTGTTAAGGTTAAGTTGTTCCTCGATGGAGTAAAGTCTTTCGATGTGATCTTTTTCCTCGCTTTCGAGAAATTTCAATCTTAGCTGTTTTTCTTCCAGCTCGTTTTGGATGTTTTCCAGTTCAGTTTTTCTGACCGTGATTGTCTTTTCCAACTTGGTGATATTCTTATTCTGAGCAAATACCGGCATTACAAAAATAATCAGAAATACAATGATCGCTATTTTTATTGATAAGATCCGACGCATGATTTCAAACATTAAGGTATTTCTTAAGGGCTATATAACTTCCGGCGAATCCGATTAATCCTCCGGCGACAACAAAGCTGACAGATTCGGGAAGATTTAAAAAGCTTACAGGGGCAACCTGAGCGCAGAAATAAATCGTTCCAAGCTTTAAGATGCCAATAGATAAGGCGCTGCCCAGAAGACCGGTCAAACTGCCTATTAATAAATAAGGAGTATAAATAAAACCACTGCCGGCGCCGACAAGCCGCATGACATAAAACGTTTGCCGCCATTCCGCTATTCTGACATGAATGGTATTGCCAACGATAAAACCGGTTGCCAGGATTACCAGCAAACCCAGAACTATACCCAGGAAAGCAACCGCTTTAAATATGGTCTTAAGCCTGGAAATTGCCGACGGAACATACCCGATATCCTCAACTCCGGGCAGCCTGTTGAGAGAGTCAACCAGTTCCTCGAAGTTGCTGTTTTCATAAACAAACGACTCCAGAGTAACCTCGTATGATTCCGGCAGCGGGTTGGTTTTCAATCCGGCAACCATCTGCTGGCCGAAAGTCTCTCGAAGTCTGAATAATGCCATATCTTTATCAATAAATTTTACCTGCAGTACGTATCTGTTGGCAACCAGGGCGTCTTGAATGTTTTCTTTGGCGATAGAATCGATCTCGCTTTCAAGGTAAATTTCAAGCGACGCCTCGTTTTTGAACTTATCCAGAGTTAAACTTGTATTTTTTATAATAATTGCGAAACTGCCCGCTGTCAGCATAGCCAGAAATATCGTCAGCACTGAGCCCAGAAAGGCTCCAAACTGATGAAAAATTATCCGAAGGGCTTCCCGTAAAGCGAGGAAAATATAAGTCAATTTTTCTCCTCCCTGATTATGCCATTATCCAGATAGAGCTTGCGATAGGGCATATCTGAAATTGAATCGATATTGTGAGTAGCCATCAGGATTGAGCAGCCCTGGATGTTGATTTTTTCCAGAAGTTCAAGCAGCGACTGGGAATTATCGCTATCGAGGTTGCCGGTCGGTTCATCGGCTAAAAGCAAAAGCGGTTCGTTGGCTAAGGCGCGAGCGATTGCAACCCGCTGACATTCACCGCCTGAAAGCTGGTCTGGATAATTATTTTTACGATGCAGCAGGCCTACCAGCCTTAACAGTTCAGCGCCCCGCTGAGATATTTCCCTTTTTGATTTGCCGGCGACCTCCATAGCCAGGGCGACATTTTCACGGGCGGTTCTTTCGGCGATTAATTTGAAGTCCTGAAAAATCACGCCCAGTTGACGGCGCATAACAGGCACCTGTTTTTTCTTTATCCGGGTGAAATTATATACGCCTAAAATTATCTCACCGGAGTCGGGTTTCTCTTCCAAGTATATCAAACGCAGAAGCGTGCTTTTGCCGACCCCCGAAGGACCGACTAAGAAAACCATCTCGCCTTTGCCAAGTTCAAGCGAAACATCTCTTAAAATAGGCTCACTCTGAGCAAAGGACTTTTTAATGTTCCTGATAATCAGCATCGAACAAATTTAATTAAGATAGATGGCTCGGTCAAGAAGTTACGTTAAATGAGTTTTCCTGAAATTTTTTCTGAAGATGGCTTGTCGGTCATCAGGTTCCAGTTTATTTGGACAGGTTATAGCCATTAGACGTGACCTGTCCATAGTTGAAACGCCAGGTTTCTCTCCGCCTGTAACGGATTGGAATCCGGTCTGCCGGTTGATATCCTCGGAAAGATAAGATCAGCATTAAGAGTTGATTTGATATTCACATCTAAGCTATAGATGAATCACGAATTCCAACGCCTGCAAATTGCAGTGCTTAGTAATTGCTATTTTTGACATTTATTGGACTACGAGGTCAATCTCAGCGGTTTTCAAGCTTCTGGCAACTATTGTTTTGCAGGTAAATTTATATTTGTGCTAAAACTGCTTGAAATTCTCGCTTTTTAAAAACGAAAATGCTGAATCTTTATTGGTTGACTTCTGAAACACCTTGTTACGCTGGTGAAAAATAATTATGGATACAAGTTAATATGCATAACAGCCATTCCGACAACCATAGGGAACTGTTAATCACAGCAAAAGCTGGTAGAAAACTATCATTTTTAGGGAGGTGATTACATGCCTAAGAAAAGATTCACTAAAAGGACGCGTGTAAAAAGTTATACACGTACAACGCCGTCAGGTAAGAGAGTAAGAGTGAAATCATACATGAGAACCACTCATTAAGCTTCATATTTTAAAGAGGGGAGAAGCAAAAAGCTCCCCTCTTTTTTATAGAGAGCTGACCATTTTAATATCAGCACCTGTTGTTTGAATAAAATTTTAATAAATCCATAAGACTTTACTATATCAAAATAAAAAATCTATAAAACTTGCTATAATTTATAGTTGTTCAGTATATGCGCAATATTATTTGTGTTGCTTTGCGAATATTTGATACAGCTTTAAAAAATGATGGTATATCAAGCCGCTATTGCAAATAAGGGATGGCCAGATAATCTCTTGCCGTACAAAGAGTTGGAGTCATTCCCCAAACAGTTCATATTGCCAGATTATTATAATGTCATTTCCGGCGCTGTCTCAATACCGGTTTCAGTCTATTATCCTGGGCGTAATAAAAATCATCAAGTCTGTTTTGGTTTTGGTAGTATTTTTTGTTTTAAAGAAATAGCCGAGAACAGGAATATCACCAATAAGCCATATCTTGGACTCATTTTCGATCTTGCCCTCTTTGTAGAGTCCTCCGATAACAACAGTTTCACCATCAACAGCAATCACCTCGGTTTCCACCGATCTTTTGGTAGTGATGGGCTGCTGGTTGTTGGCGGGTCCAACCCAGCCGGTAATCTCCTCGACTGATGGCGAACACAGCAGTGTAATCCGGCCCTGTTCGTTAATTCGGGGCGTTACGTTCAGAGTGATGCCGACCTCTTTGTACTCGTAGGTTACGATATCCTGGATAATAGACCCTTCTGAAAAACGGTTGATAGTTTGAATCGGGATTGTCGTTGTAACGCTTATAGTGGCTTGTTTGCCGTCTGTAGTTGTCACCGAGGGATCGGACAACAGCCTGCTTTTACCGCTGCTGCGAAGGTAATTCAGTATGGCTGTCGCTTCTTCAACAGTAAGAGTACCATAAACAAAAGAACCTTTCTCGGGAGGCCAGGGTGAATATGCCGAGTACCCGGAGGCGGAACCGGTTTCATTAGTTGTTATATCAGGATTAGCGCCGGTCAATTTCATTGTTATCATCTTATTCCAGTCGATACCGAAATTTTCTTCGCCGGTGATATTCGATTCTATGAATTTCACTGATATTGCTACCTGTTTGGGCGCCGTATCAACCCGGGAGATGATTTCCATTATCAGTTCGTGTTTTTCCGGCAGGTCTGTAAGCAGCAGGAAGCGGACATGTTCTTTGGAGCTTTGATTGTCCGGTTGGCCGGAATTGATTATTTTTACAACCGCCTCGGGTGATAAAATCTCTTTGATACTCTCAACAAAACCGGCGGCATCGGCATAATTCAGCCGGTATATTTTCGTAATCAACCCGCCCTTGTTTTTTGACGGGTAACGTGTTGCCACGACCACCTGTCCCGATATGTAATATGTGTTGCCGGAGGCGCTTAATATCGCCTCCAGGGCTTGCTCGACCGGCGCGTCGTTCAAATTTATCCAGATACGGTTTTCCTCGATATCAGAGACGACCAGGTCAAATCCGGCCTTACGTGAGATCAGGTTCAAAGCCGCCGAAACCGCCCCATCCTCAACAGTCAGGTTTACCCTTTTTTTCAACCAGGCTGGTTTTTCAGGCAATTTTTCGATCGGCTTTATTGATTCGGGCAACTTAGTAAATCTCACTATCACGGAATTCATCGTCCCGGTAATATCATACTCAGCGCCCGCCTGGTATTCCACAATCAGCCTTAGCCCCTGACGCTGGTCGCTGAACGGCTGAAAGCTGATCCTTTTAATAGGAGGGTAATATTCATACGACAACGGCTTATCAGGCATTAAAGCATCAAAGATATCCAGAACAATCCTGTCGGGGTTAACCATGTCGGAAGTGCTGTATTCAAGCATGCCGGAACCATAAACAGTAATGCTGGTAGAATCTTCTTTCGACGTTACTGAAATATCCGTAACCTGGTATTTTTCATCTGCCAAAGCAGTTGCGAAAAGCAGTAAAATGAATGATATGGCGACTATTTTTTTCAATTTATCTCACCCAGAAGCAGTTTTTTTTCGACGTTATCTCTTCTTATTATAACATAGTCTTTCTTAACAGACAGCACCCGCCAGCCGCTTACTTCCTCGCCTGGCCGCAATATCCGGTTGTCAATAATGGTAAAGCACGGTTCACCTTCATAATAAGAAATCCCGGTCAGCCGGGGCATTCTGCCTGTCTTATTTATCGGTTCACGGCTATGAATTGTTGATGCCGTTTCTGTCAATAATTTAAATGGATTTCTGCCCCACCCGGCAGGCAATATAAAAGAATTATGAGCAGAAGCTAAGATTGCTGCTCTGGCCTGGTCCTCAATATAATTTTCAACCCGCTTTTCAGTTCGGGCATTCTCAGTTTGATTTTCGGGCTTCGTCTTGCTGTCACTTAAAAAATGGAAATAAACGCCATAGATAACCGATATAATGAAAATTAAATATACTATAAGTTTTCTATATTTGCCCATTATCGGTCAGCTCCAGTTCGGATCTGTTAAAAAAGCGTAGGGCTCCCTTGATATTGCACGACACATCATTGTTCCCTGACCCATCATTTAATAATTTTATCGAGTTTATATCTCTAATATATTTTTTTCTCTCTAAAACCTGAATGAACTTACCGGTCTTTATATAATTGCCGCAAAATCTCGCCTCAAACGGCAAAATAAAAGGACCGGGACCATCAGCCTGTTTTTTCTGTTCTAAGTACTTGAGCAGATCAAATTTAAAATCGAGGAGTTGTACCCCATGATTGCCGGCCAGGGAGGCAACCGCTTTTATCGCTTTTATCGCTTCATCCAGCTTGAAAAGTTCATCATTGTATTGATTCAGCCGGTCATCGAGGAGAGACAGCTTATTTTGAAGTTCGCTTATCGAAAGTATTAAATCCTGTTTATACTGCTGATCTGCCGTTTGAGAAACAACGATTTTGTCGAGCTTATCCATTGTATAGTTGCTCCAGAAAAACAGGGAAACAAGTATTATAACAAGCGTTCCTGGAAGCCAGGTAACTTTCAATATTACTTTGCTGTCCATTTGCCTATCCTGGTTGAACCGGTTAAAACAAAATTAAGGCGTTTATTAGTTCCCTTGATTGTTTCTCCGAACCTTTCAAGATTCTGTTTTTCGAAGCCGCAATAACTGTGAAAATTCTCGATAAATACAGCCAGTCGGATATCGGCTTTTTGAGTATTACCGTAATAATAGCCTTCGATCCTGATTTCTATAGCATCGGAGCCATCCCCGCTTTTAGCCAGATCCATCATGTTAAAATAAATGCCGGGTGTAACCAAATGACTGGCGGCTTTTAACAGGTCGGCCGCCCAGTTAGCCGGCTGTTTAAGTTTTGAAATCGAGGCCAGGTGGGCATTTACTTTTTGTTCGCATCTGACCGCTTCCGAAAATGCCGCAGAACTTTCGATTATATCTATTTGATGTTGAAGTTGCTCTATACTTTTTCGACGATATGAATTCTCCGCCATAAATGAGGCGGCGAGGATAATAATCATCAGGATTGCAAAAATCGAGAATTTCCTCGATATGGCTTTCAGCCGGTTAAGGTTTAAAAGTTGTTTTACAACATGAGGTAGAAAAATATTTTTTTCATTAAGTTGAACTGCCCCGGCTCCAAGAATGTAATCACTTTCGGAGATATCCCAGAATTCTTGCAGGCTCTTCCGGTCTTTTATCAGTGCGCCATATGGGTTTTCGCAGATAGATTCAAAGCCAGGCGCCTGAGACAACTTGTCTGTAACCTTTCTCCGGGCGCTGTCATAAGCCATGATTTTATTGATTTGACGGCCGGGGAACAATGAGTAATAGAAATCAAGGCTGTTTTTCAGGTTGTTTTCGAATTTTTCGCTGATATTTACGGGTTGAATCAGGTAATCATCAACGATACTCTCCTCGTGAAGCTTGGAAGATTTACAAAACTCTAACCGGCCTTCATAAATGAAATCAATAATGGCCTCGGAATGTCCCCAGTAATTTACAATATCTGTAAGTTGTTCAGTGTTGGTTTTACTTAAGAGGTTGCCGCTTAAGGCTATTGGCGCAGGGATAACTCCAAGTAGTTTATCGCCAAGAAACGAGAACCGGTCGACTGCTTTTTTTGTGATAATAGCCGTTAAAACCTGAATACCTTCCGCGGTTTTGCTGGTATTAAGGATTTTAAAGTAAGCCTCTTTGATAGCAAACGGAATCTGTTTGTCGCATTCCCATTTGACAGCTTCAATCAGGGCCTTGCCTTTAAGCTCCGGGATTTTGATATGACGTAAGAAAAAATCGAAGCCGTCAATAATGATCAGGATTTTAACCTTATTTAGATTTAATTTTAAAGATAATATATTTATACCAGCGGTAATTATTTTCTCAGTTTCCTGGTCCTGTACAGGCAGCTCTAACAATTTTCCTGCATAAAGCCATTTAATAGAGATATTGCGTTTGGAAAACATGGTATACTTCAGGTATTTATCAGTCAGGTCAAGACACAGTATTTTCGAGGCCATCGATGAAGCCAGCCGTCCATCGCCAAAAACAAACTCCTCTTTGAGATTGGAAATTTTTTCCATTCGGACAGTATCAATATTAGATTGATTTATCACTTTGGTCTTTTCGCTGGTCATTAAATCACCTGCGGCGCTGTAAAGTTAATATTATCGCATTTAAAGAATGATGTCAGATAATGGAAATACCGATCAGGGTTACTGTCCGGTCTTGCTGGCGAAACATCAACATACTTAAGCGTTTGTTCGTTCTCAAATATTGCTCCGCCAGACCAGACTGCTCCAGGGAAGCGCAGTTCACGGTATGTGTTGGCGCCGGGTGTTATTGATAGGTACTTCGCCGTTGTATCATTAGTCGTGGAGTATACAGCTCTGATCAAATGGTTGCCGACAGGTATGGAGTTTGAAAAGGAAAAAGCGCCAGAGGCTGATGGGTTTATTGAGGATGATGTTAAGCCGCCGGAGCCGTCCGGATAATAGATAGTGATTGTGATGTCAGATGAATTAGCTCCGGGCACAGCTCCCAGGCCGTCATAGATGTTTCCAGTGACCGTGTTTGAAGTCAAATCTGAAACGTTCCGGGCGAGTTGCTTAGTAATTGTACTTCCCCCGCCATTTGAGGTTATAGTAACTCCGCCGATATAAGTGTATAGTTCGTTCCAGCCATCACGCTTATAGTCCTCAGTGTCTTCGGAAAAGTCATTTTGGATGTAGGGACCGTCCCAGGTCGAATAACCCGGATTAGTCGCCAGCGCGTCGAGGTTTGCCGGCAGTGAACCCACATCGCCGACATAACCGAAATCCATCCGGATACCATCCTGGACCTGGTTCTCGTCTCCAATAATAGCCTGGACCAGCATATCCATCTCCTGCGTAGTGGCTTCCAGACGAGTCTGCTCAACGGCGGGCTGCATAGATTTCATGGCGATGGTGGATATTATACCAAGAATCACAATTATCAGCACTAATTCAATTAAAGTGAAGCCATTGTATTTATTGATGCAATCAGCCATTATGGACAGACTCCCATGGTTACATCGAATGTGGAACCATCAGAAAAAGTGATTGTGAAAGTAGTATTTGCCATATTCACATCGCTGCCAGGGCCGGTACGGTTGGTATCGAAAGTTGAAATCTCAACCGTTGCCGATTGGCTCGGATTCAGTGTCAATGTA
Source organism: uncultured bacterium (assembly GCA_965603725.1). Taxonomy (GTDB): domain Bacteria; phylum Zixibacteria; class MSB-5A5; order UBA10806; family 4484-95; genus JAGGSN01. The sequence continues at coordinate 54,904 of CBFDEC010000015.1, forward strand.
CTTGTGAACTCGGCGGCGCTGTCGGAACCCCGACCATCAGCGGGCTGGTTGAAAAGAGTGCCGCCTATTTTTACTCTATCGTAATAAGCCTCCGGAGATGCCCAGCTCAGCGTCATGTCGGTGAGATCTACGGCCACATCCGCGGTATTTATGATATCGAATTCAATCTTGCTGCAATTACCGCCGAACCCCTCTGTGTTTTCCACAAGCTGGATGTCAGAATCGCCTCCAGATGTATCGCCACTTGCAGCTCCTCCCCAGAGGTTGGAGGCAAAACGCAGCTCTACAATCGAAGTTTTTCCCGGGTTTACCGTAACATATTTGGAAGCGGTATCATCCTGACTGCTGACTGTTGCCCTGATGAAGTGTAATCCAATCGGGACAGAACCGGCGAATGCGAATTCACCTGATCCGGACGGCGATGTCGATGAGCTTGTTATGGAGCCGGAACCATCGGGATACTGGATAGTCACCGTAACATTCGAGGCGCTGTCTCCCGGCGGCGACAACCCGGAATCACGGACAATGCCTTTTAAAGTATTTGAAATTAAATCGTTTACAGAGTTAGCAAGCCTTTTCGTTATCGTGTTTCCCCCACCGTTGGAACTGATAGAGATTCCGCCGCTGTATGTGTACAGTTCATTCCAGGCATCTTTTTTATAATCGTCGGTGTTCTCGGTAAAATCGCTCCGGATATAAGGGCCGTTCCAGGTGGAATAACCGCCCGGGTTAGCCGCCAGGTTATCAAGACCGGAGGGCAAAGCTCCGACATCGCCGACATAGCCGTAATCAGTTCTATAACCGCCGGACACCAGCCTCTCATCGCCGACAATAGCCCGGGACAGCTCATTCAGTTCGTCGGCAGTAGCCTCAAACCGCGCCTGTTCTACAGATGACGTCATTGATTTCATGGCAATCGAGGCTATGACTCCAAATACCACGATTACCAGAATCACCTCTATTAAGGTAAAACCATTATTTCGATTATTAACGCTCATTAGAAATTAATAGTAATAGTATCTACCGAGCCGACACTTTTAATCGTTCGGTTGGCAGAGCTGTATATGTAATTCACGCCCCAGGCATCTTTGAGGTAATCGCCATTATTCGGATCAATATATGGTCCATTCCAGCCTATTTTGGTGAACCTGTCCCAGTCGGCCACACCGCCGGGTTTGCTTGTCAGGTCGGATAGACCCGACGGTAAAGAATTAATATCAGGCTCATAACCGCTGATTTTATCTGAAGCAGAGCCAACAATGGCGATTTTGAGTCGTCTCATTTCTTCCCTGGTAGCGGTAGTCTTAGAACTTGATAAAATACCTCCCAGCTTTGGAATAGCAACGGTTGCCAGAACGCCCAGGGCTAAAATAACAATTACGATTTCGATTAGAGTGAATCCATAAACACTTTCTAAGCGCTTTGTTTTCACTATATTTTTACCAGTCGTTCTCGCCTGCAGTGTTTGTATTTGGCCAGATTTCGCCGGTTGACGCTAAATACGCCCAACCGCCGCTTGTGCCGACGATTGTTCCCTTGGTCACACCCGTGACAATTGAATCAGGGGCGTTTGTCTGATATGGGTTTTTTGGCAACGCCTGCTCCATAACCACGCCGATAGTTCTCAGACTATCGATAGCCGGCCAGGTTGCGGTTCCTGTAGTGACGGCTGCATTAGCGTAATAGATGCTGATCCCCGACCTGATGCCGCCAAGCGCTCCCTTGCAGGATGCTTCTCTTGCCTCGGAAACTATGCTTCTGTATTTAGGTATAGCCACCGACGCTAAGATTCCCAGGGCAACAATGATGATGACCAGCTCGATCAGTGTAAAACCTTGTTGATTTTTCGTGCGCATAATTCATCCCTCCATGATTTATTATTTTTTAAACACTTGCATCATATTCCACATCGGTAAAAATATTGCCAGTGCCAGCGCCAATACCATCCCGCCGACGAACAGAGTCAATATCGGCTCCAGACGAGAGGTCAGCTTTTTGGATTGATATTCGACGGCGGCATCATAGTGACGGGCCGCTTCAAATAACATGTTATCCAGATTTCCAGATTCCATTCCTATAACAAACATCTGGATAATCAGGGGCATAAAATATTTTGACTCCCGCATAGGCGAAAAAATATCCCTGCCTCCTTTAACATTATCGCTCATCTGGTTTATCACTTTAGAAATCAGCGAGTTGCCGGCTGCTCTACTGACTATACCCAGAGCCTCTACCAAGGGCAATCCAGACCGCAATAAAGTACCCAGCAGATAGCAGAACCTGGAAATGGTCATTTGAAGGAATATTTTCCCTACAATAGGCAATTCGATTTTAAGGTAATCAAAGAAATTTGAGCCGACTTTTGTTTCTTTAAACCTGTAAAAGAGAAAAACTGAAAGAATTCCCGAAACGAGAACAATGTACCAGTAGGAAGTTGTGAAACTGCTGAGATCCATGATTAACCTTGTCGGGAGCGGTAAATCGGATTTATAGAATCTATAAAACTCGGCAAACTTTGGTATAACCAGGGTTACCAGCGCTATGATTGCCAGGACAATAGTAATCATGATGTAAGCAGGATATCGCACCGCCGACTTCAGCGTCTCCCTGGTCTTTATCTCTCTTTCTATTAGTTCACTAAGCTTGTCGAAAATCGCCTCCATCTGGCCGGACGACTCACCGGCTGAAACTGTGCTTATAAAAAGGGGCGGAAAGTATTCGGGAAACTGCTCCAGGGCCTGGGAAAGGGTCATGCCCCCTTCAATATATTGTTTCATCCTGATAAGGGTTTTTTCAAATTTATCATCTTTTTGTTCGCTTGCGATGATACTTAAAGCCTTTAATATTGGAATACCGGCTTTATTAAGGGTGTTTAATTTTTGAGTAAAAGATGAAAGCAATTCAAGGTCTATGGAGACTTTATAGAACTTTCTGAAGATTTTCTTAAATTCAACAGCGGGTTTGACGCTGATCGGGATTAAGCCTTTTGAATCCAGGGTGATTTTAGCAGACTCGATATCCTCGGCTTCAACCAATCCTTTTTGAACCGTGCCGCTGCGGGCGGCGGCCTTATATTTAAACATCAAGGGCATTTTCGACTTCACCAACAACTTGTTTCTGGTTTAACTTACTGTCTTCATTATGGCAAACACGCAGCGCTTCTTCGACTGTAGTGATGCCATTGGCGGCCTTCATAAGGCCATCGTCCCAAAGCGACACCATCCCGGTTTTAATGGCCTGACGTCGGAGTTCGATATGTGAGGCTTTTTGCGTGATAAGGTCTTTAAGTTCGGGCGTTACAACCATCAGCTCATGAATAGCCGTTCTGCCGGCATAACCCGTCTGGCTGCATCGGGGACAGCCGCTGCCGCGATAAAACTTGATATCCCGGCGGTTCCAGCGCCTTTTTAAATCCTCAAAAAAGGATAAATTCGGCAGAGTTTCTTCCTTGCAGTTTTCGCATATAACCCTCACCAGACGTTGAGCGAGTACGGCCGTTAATGACGTTGAAACGAGGTATGGTTCGACTCCCATATCGATTAGCCTGCCCGCAGCTACCGGGGCATCGGAAGTATGAAGGGTGGCCAGGACCAGATGTCCGGTCAGTGAAGCCCTGATTGATATTTCAGCGGTGGCCAGATCCCGTATTTCACCGACCATCAAAATATCGGGATTTTGCCTGACAATAGAGCGCAAGGCATTAGCGAAGACCAGTCCGGCCTTTTCGTTGATCTGGACCTGGTTTAACATGGGAATTTTGTATTCGACCGGGTCTTCCACGGTAACTATATTTTTTTCCGGTTTATTCAATCTGTTTAAGACTGCGTATAATGTCGAGGTCTTGCCGCTTCCAGTTGGACCTGTTATGAGAATCAGCCCATCGGGACGATCGACCGCCTCCAGCCATAACTGGTAATTTTTCTCAGAAAATCCCATCTGCGATAAATCAAGCAAAATATTACTTTTATCAAGAATCCTTATTACTGCCTTTTCTCCGAATATTATTGGTAGGGTCGAAACCCTGAAATCTATCTGGCGATTTTTATAACCAATTCTGAACCGGCCATCATGAGGCACTCGTTTTTCGGAGACATCGATATTGGACATGACCTTGATTCGTGAAATTACCGGCACGTGCACGCTGGCAGGAAGCACGGCAACTTCACACATTAAGCCATCCACCCTGTATCTTATTCTGAAGTTTTGTTCCCCTGGCTCGAGATGGATATCCGAGGCTTTGCGTTTTATGGCTTTGGCGATGATTACATTTACAAGCTCGACTACCGGCATATCACTGGTGATCCCCTCGGTGGAGGCAATATCCAGCGCCTGGTTCTCAGCAAATTGACTGGAACTCGTTTCGATTTTATCCATGGTCTGACGGCCCATGGTATCGGCGATTGAGTAATATTTATCTATGGCAATTTCAATCTCGCTTCGCGTGGCTACAACCCTTTTTATATCAAGCCTGGTATGGTACGCGATTTCATCGAGAGCCACATAATTAAGCGGATCATCCATAGCCAACGTCAGGACATTGCCGACCTTAAATATCGGAATAACAGTATAGCGACGCGCTATTTCAGCCGGCAAAACGCTTACTAACCTGGGATCTATTTCAAGGTCGGACAATGACAGCTTGGGAAGATTCAGCTTTTCGGCGATAGCTTCCTGAAGTCGATCTTCGCTGATATATCCAAGCTTGATAATAATGTCGCCAATACGACCGCCCATCTGCTTTTGATGGTTTAGGGCCGTTTCGAGCTGTTTCTCTGAAATCAAACCAGATTCAATAAGAACCTGGCCTAATTTTTTATGTTCAATGCTGGCAGGCATAATATTACCTATAATCGAGGAGGCGCTTGCTGTAATCATAATTGGCGTTTCAAGAACCGCAATTAATCACAGTTCCCGCAATTCCCTGACAAGCCAAACACGGTCATACTAAAGGCATTGGCAGTAACAAAACACCGCCTTCAAGCTGCAGGAATCATCGTTCTCCCAAGGGCCTTGACGGCTACAGCGCTTAGAATATTTTTAAAAGCGCCTCCAAAAATATTATTTACCTTATTATAATCGGAATATATATCACCTGATAAACTGAGCGGTATACATATAGATTATTATAGTTATGAAGGGTTTCACAATGAAACCGTGTCTACGTTACCATGCTTTTTGTTGATTGAAAAGACTGTGTTTTTAAGTCTGTTTACAAAAGAGGCTCATGACATAAAACGCCTGATTCACCTTGTTGTCTCACCGATTTCATCCAGATATTTTTCGAGATACTGCAGATCCTGTTCATCGATTTTATTGTCGTCGTTACAGTCGCCTCTTTGAGTCGGCCAGGGAATTTCCATTTTCCCATCAAGATACAGCTTTAGACTTTCATGATCCGAGCTGTCTATTTTAAAATCGTTGTTGATATCTCCCGGATATAGAAAATGAACACGGCTGAAATATACTTCATACCGAAATGTTCTGACGCCCAGAGTGTCGCTTAAGCTTATGCCTTTACTGGGATTATCAAACCCCTCGATAAAAACGTCATAAGTGTGCCCCTTTAATGAATCATCAGCCGCAGTTTGGACGTACAACTCGGCTATCAGGCATTGTTTTTCGCAGTGAAGCGGTATATTTGGTCCTCTGCCCAAATCGGAAAATCCCAATATACCCTGGCTTGTATAGCCTTGTTTATCCCGGTGTGGTACAGCTTTGGTAATATAAGCGCAATCCCAGCCTTTATCGAATCCTTCCGGGGGGTTATCATTTACAAACGGTTTAAATAAATCTCCGCCAAGACGCTTTGATATATATTTATCAGATGATGATAAAGGTATATGCAGAGCGGCCACGTAAACATCAGGATTTGTTTGAACCCATATTGGCGCAGATTCACGGCTGTCAACTTTAAAGATAAGCGGACTGCCATCCGGCTGGCCAAACCAGATTTTGACATCCGACCCCGTTGAAATACTCGTCTCAAACATCACAGCAAATACAACTAAAAGAAAAAAAATTCTCATCAGTCTTCCCTTTAAACTGAATAATAACTATTATAAAAAGTTTACTTAAATATTTTTTCATGCGCAACAATTTAATTTTGCGGATGTACCATCGAAAAAACAGCCCCTATCCTGTAAACGGTGATCGCATATTGAGAAAAAGGCGGCCTGAATAGACCGCCTTAAAATACATAGCGAGCTCTTCCCTTGCGATGTCTATTTCAACATCAGCATTCTTCTGGTTATCTGTTCGGTTGTTGATAACAAACGATAGAAATAAATTCCGGAAGCAACATTTTTACCGGAACTATCGGTTCCATTCCAGATTACCGATTTATAGCCAGCTTCCTGGTAATTGTCAAACAGCGTATTTACTTTTTGGCCAAGGATATTGAATATCTCTAATGTGACATGACCGGCGGCAGGTAGAGTATAATTTAATACAGTATGAGCATTGAATGGGTTGGGATAGTTTTGCGAAAGTGAAAAAGCCTCAGGGAGGCCGACCTGGTCTTCGACTCCGGTTATATCGCTATTGGAGCCGGAATCGATATTCGAGACAAGTGAAACGGCCTCGTAATCATCGCCGATATAAACAGCAGAGACATAGTAATAATAAATTTTATCGTCAACTGTTGAGTAGTCGTCATAGGAGTTGCCTGTAACCGGAGTTTCGTTAAGTTTAGTGAATATGCCGTCTTCGAACAGACTGCGGTAAATATCATATCCGGCAATATCGCCATGACTGACTTCTGTCCAGGCGACATGAACGTGATCGCCGAGCCCCTCGCTTGCCGCCAGATTGGTGGGGATCGGACATTGCTGGAGCGTTGCATCCTGCTCTGTGGTGAATCTATTGGCTAATATTCCAACATCGCCTATAGTTTGCGGGAACCAGCCGGGTTTGGCGATTGTGAGGTCGACCTGACCTATGGGAACTTCGTACAGCGAATAAATATTTCCCTCACTAATAACTGTCCATTGACCTGTTGAGGCTTTCACAACAATATCAGTTGGGATGCCGTTGTTTACCGTTATCGAACCGGATACAGCGCCGCGGCCGGTATTTGGAGTAATACGATACACTCTACCGTCTGCCAGAGTGGCGCATCCCGAGGTCATGATATTCGAGTAGGATATGGAAAAACCAATGGTTTCTGATGAATCTTCCCAACCAACGGAGGCATAGTTTTCACCGAAACCGCCATCGGTATTGTTAACATCGTTGAAAACAAACTCGATTACTCCATCGCCGGTAATTGTCTGATGATAAGCGGGATCGTAAAGAATGATCTGGAATGTTTCACGGGTATAGCTATTCCAGCGCACCTTTACATTATTCCACTCTATGATGTAGCGATGGTTTTCGGTATCGCTGTAAGTATAAACATTGTCCGAGATGTATGGCCATAGGTCATCCCAGAAGCCGGCGATCATGCCCTGGGCATATGATGGGTCTGGCAGTGGCCAGTTGCGGAACGCTACCCACCAGGTGGAGTCCATACATATCCAGCCGTTTGAACAGATAGTTATTCTATCATAGGTGTCGCCGTAATATACAAAATCAAACGGCAGATTACGCATAACTTTGTCATCCTCACTTAAATTCAGGCTGACGCCGCCATTACCTCTAATCTCCATCCAGTCATAAGTTGGATGTTCGGGATAACTTATATCCATGTTGTCATATGCATAATAACCGTACGCATCGGGTCCGGCGGGGTCGCTGGCAGTAATCGTGCCCACTATCAGGTTGAAATTCGCCTGGTAAACAGCGCCATCGCCAGATGTAAGATACAGAATAAACGGGACATTTTTTCCCTCAAAAGTTCCGGCATCGACTGTGACGCTAGTCGGTGAACCGCTATTGTTGCCGGTTTCGCCGGCAGGAATATCACCAAATTCAGCGGTTGTTAAGTCCACATGAATATAACCATCGGCAGTCTGAAGCGACCCGGTTACATCGTTAACATCAAGCTGCCCCATGTTGGTGAGCTCAATAGTCAGCTCAGCCGTCTCATCGGGATCAAGCCTGCCGTTATCGCTGATATCAACATCGGTAACAGCAAATCTAGCGGCGGAAACAGGAATATTGACAGCAGATGTCCAGCCGATCGGATTCGAATCTGAAACTACATTGAGTAAAAATGCAGCATTTTCATCATCTGTAACCGAGGGCTGAATTGTTATCACAAAAACATCATCGGAGGTAGATATCTGTCCCGGTTCAATCGAACCGTAATTGGCCTGGTCATAATGTACGACAGCAATGCTTTCATCGGCAGAGACTAATTGGGCAACTACATTCTCGGCAGTTGAAACAGAACCATAATTAGTCAATTCGACAGAAAGCTCAATAGTTTCAGTCGGGCTGGCTAAACCGTCATTGTTGCCCTGCATGTCATCATCCACTGTGAAATCGTTAATTACAACAGTCTCATCAGCCTGATGAAGATTGATAAGGTTGATGTATGGGTATAAATCACGTCCGGTAATGGTTAAAGTAAGATCGCCGGTGGTGTCGGTTGGTACGTCAAGTATCGCATAACCGTCGACGTCGGTTTTGGCTACGGCAAAAAACGATTCATCTTCGCCTTCGCCCATAATCAGAGTGACATAAGCGCCTTCAACCGGATGCAGGTTTGAACCAATCACGCTGACTTCAATATTATTAACGCCTTGTTCGATACCGGCAGGGGAGGAGACATTCATCGTTTGTGGGATATTCAAACGCATTTCAAGTTCAGGGTCGCCGAGTCCGTTATAGGTGTGGAAATATTGCTGAATAGTGCTGTATTCTCTGGGGAAACACTGAAACTGGTTCAATTTAGCAGCAATTACCGCAGCCCCGAAATGGTAAATTCCCTCCACCAGAAGGCCGTGATAAAAGCCGATAGTAATAGGGTTGTTCCATCGGGTATGAGTGCCTCCATCAGTACAGCCGAAAAATGCAGGCCCGCCTCTGGGAGCCGAGGAAGAACCCATTCTTATCCATACCTCGCCAAAACATGGATCTGTATATGATCCGAAATTGCCGGTACCACAAACTATGGATGTCAAAATACCAGGTTTGTTAACATTCTGGCACTGGCTCAAAGCGCTGTTGTTATAGGAAGGATCATACCAGCCAGTGGAGCCAGCCCAACCGCGATAGTTAATATAACCTACGCCGGCAGTAATAGGATTGGTTATCATGTAATCGGGTGGATCGTTGCCTCGATCAAAAACGGTATCGACCTGAGTAAAGCCGACCTGATGCAATCTTTCTTTAGTCCATAAAACTGTCCAAACGCAAGTTTCAGTCTGCTGACCGCCGGCAACCATGATTGCCCGCCGCCAGTAACCTGGATCCGCAAAAACCTCCGGGTCTTTTTCATATTTCAAGACCTTGGCAATCCAGGCATTGAGCTCGTTTATATTATCCACCGATGCCCGCGCAACAGCGACATCGGGAAAATAGTCATTTCCCTCAAGAAGTGAATACGGATGATCGGATGCGTAATAACCATAGGGGTAATCGGGTATGACTTCACCGCTATAACTTAAATCTTCATCGCCAATCAGGCAAACAAATTCCGGGGGAACTTCCCAGTTGTTATAGGCACTTTGAATATAGCTTTTTAACTGGGCGCTTGTTGGCTTTCCATCCGAGGGGTCAACGTCATGAGTGGTCGCCAGTACCACGTCATATCCTTTTTGACGTTTCCAGTTGGCGATTTCCTGCATCTCATCAGCCCACATGAAACCGCCGAGATTGGGAGTAATAATAAGTAAACCGCCGCGTTTAACTTCAGTTGTGGTAAGAGTACTCATATATTCATCAAAGTTGGCGATGTAAGCTTTATAAAGGGGATAAAACGCTTCAGAGATGTAATTATGCCTGATAGTCTTTGGATTAACAACTTCGCCTTCGAAAGAAACATCAACGGAGATGTTCCTGTATATCTTTAACTGACGTGTCGCAGGATTATAATGCACCGGGTAAATTGCAACCTGAACCATACGCACATCACGCAGAATAACTGGCGTGTCGGCTTCAGCCAGTATATCGGGATAAAATCGATCCTGATTATAAGTGGCCATATCAATTGAGAAGGGTTCGGGATTGGTAAAGCCGCCTTCCGGTTCGGGAATCTGTGCCGGCATGACATCGATATCCTCAATAATCTCGAAGCTCTCATAGTTGACTGTTACTGTTATTCCGGCCATGTCCGGTATGGCAATCATCGTGGTAAGTGTTGGCAATTCCGGCTGACCAATTTCACCCGCCATGCCTGCAATCAGATTGTCGCCGCGCGGGAGTTCTACCTGCTGATAATCGCTTCCCCAGAGATTATCAGGGTTAATGCTAACAGCCTCGACATCAACATTGAACTCAACGGCGCTAAGTGAAGACGACTCAATCGCAATCTGCGAGCTATAGTCCTCTAAGTTGTCGGTCAGTCTGACATTGTCAGCGGCATATCCATTTGAGCTAACGAATAAGATAACCACCGCAATTGCCAGAACGGATGTAAGGGCTTTAAATCTCGCCAGCATAATACCTCCTGTTAATTTAAACAATTATTTTCTTCAGATTAAATTATCTTTTTTCAAAAATCATTAAACCGTTGTCTCTATCCGTTATATAAATATAATTCTCATCAGCCCAGACCCCGTAAGCATAGGGCGTACCATAAGCCGCCAGGAAAACAGGGGCATAAGGATTAGAGACATCTATTACTTTCAACCCTCCGGAACCATCGGCTAAATAGCAGTAATTGCCAACGACATGAACGTCTTTGGCTCTGCCGGAGGTGTTTATATTGCTGACTAAAATCGGATCGGCAGTAACTGTTGTATCGGCATGATCAAAAGAGGGAATCGTGTCCGGCAGGTCGAATATCTGCAGGCCGCCATGGTCGTCGGCAACATAGGCAAATCCATTATCGGCAAAAACCGATAGCGCTATCGACGGAGTATCCTGCGTCCCTAAAAGATCCGGACACCACAATAACAACGAATCGGCGCCATCGAAAGTATGAGTTTGGGAAATATTTATCCACCACAGACCCGCTTGCGAAACCGCACCAAAGACGAACATGCCGGTTTGAGTTTCATAATAAGTGGAATCATTACTGCTGTATTCAACAACAACCGTCATCGAATCGAAACCAACTCCTTTACCGTCGGAGGGAAGTTCAAATGGAAAGGCATTATAGAGATCACCCAATCTGGGTATGTCGTTATCATATATAATCTGGTTGAAAGTCAATTTTCGTCTTTGTAATCCCGAACCGGCAGTGAATACATAAATGGTGTCAAGATAAACAATACCGGTAATATCTTCGATATTCTGATTCCAACCCAGGCTTAGATTCCTAAATGAATAAGGATCAAAAGGCAGCCGCGTATCTACGGTCATGATTTTACCATCCATATCAGCGACATAAACTATATCATCGCCCCGTACCTTCCAGACTGATTGGGCAATGTCGTCATTATAAGTGTCGATGTTGCCGACCATCCATGGCTCGGATGGGTTCGAGACGTTAATTACTGTCAATAACGCATGGCTGTCGGCTATGTATGCAATAACGCTGTCCGTTTCCTCCTCTACTACGAAAACATCATAAGCGGTACCCGGGGTTTGAATGACGGACAATAATCCGATGTAATCGGAATTGTCATTAATACTGAACGACCAGATCAAAGCCTCCGACCAGTCGCCCCAGATATCATCAGCATTTTTTGCCCTTACCCGCCAGTAATACAGACCATTTTCTTGCTGAGCGGTATGAGTATAACAAGTGTCGCTGACGGTTCTGGTAAAAACCAGGTCGCTGAAAGCCGCATCACTTGCCAGCTGTACCTGATAAGACGCAGCCTCGTCCAGAGATTCCCATACTAAGGTGGGAATCGAATCGAATACTGAGCCCGAACTGGGCGGATACAGCAGGGTCACTTTTTCCGTAAGAGGTCTGTATATTATTATTTTCTCTTTAGTACAATTTTGAATAAAAAACAAAATAGCAGCCGTTAATAAAAGCATCGGGATCAAAAACCTGCTGGCTCTCAATATATTTTTCATTTTCACTCCGAACCCATGAGTAAATTCATATACTAAAAGGGACCTGCCCAAAATACCGCAAATCCCAGTTAACTTTGGTATAAATTATTTATGCTTCTCTGCCCAGGTACCTGAACGCTAAATCACTTTCTAAATATAAACCAGATAAATAGAATGTCAAGAAAAAAACATATTAATTAATACGATTACATAACTCTAACCCTCGTTTTAATATGAAGATATGAATCTGTTGAAATGTATTAAGACCATAACCGGCATAATATGAATCTGAACAGGTATAGTAATAATATATTTTGATATTGCAGCAAAATCTAATACCAATTAGGCTCAATATTAAGGCGTGATTTTTTATCAAAGACCCGCTTCGGTATCGAAAGAATGACGAAACAAAGCTATTGCCAAAGCAACAACACGACATTGGCAGCAATAAAATCAACTTTTTGCAATTATTTTATTGACGGATGTGCTTGTTAGCTTTTATGTTATGTTCGGTAGGGATTTTTATATTTTACAAAGAGATTCCACTGAAGGAAAACACGAGCCACAACATCTGCAATAGATTGCACATGCAAATCAGTATATTGGAGGATTTTTCTAAAAATTTCAAAAAAAACATATGTTAATATGCTATATAACAATAAATTAATAATTATTTTTCATAACATGTTTTTTTTACTAAGATGGCCTATCCTTTGCGCTCAACATCAATGATTAATGGAAGTATCTGAAATGAAGGTTATAATTATTTAAGCGAATCCTTGAATATAATCTGTTAATAAGCGAAAGGAGGCGATAAGCTTACAAAAATTAACCTGATAAGCTTTGGAATTTTAACAAGAAAGAGGTGAAAATGAAGTTTCTATCAACAATATTTATTGCAGTAATCTCTTTATGTTGCGTGGCTTTTGCTGCTGATGTATACGTTGGCAATGAAAGACCAGTCCCGGAAAAAGAACTCATGGTTACGAAGTATAACACCTCCGTAGAATCAAATGTTGTCAAAACTATGGGTACTCCAAATGTACCTGACCAAAATATCATTCTGCAGGGCGGCGATACTATCGGCGATGCAACCGAGATTTCCGAACTCCCATATGATGACACAGGCACAACCACCGGCTACAACAATGACTACGTTGGAAGCTGTATTTATGACGCCGGCGCTCCTGATGTTGTTTACGCATACACACCCGATGCTGATATGGAAATCACCGCCAACACTTTTGGCAGCAGCTTTGATACCGGTCTTTATGTGTATGAAAACGACGAAAGCAATGAAATCGCCTGCAACGATGACGCCGGGAGTCTTCAGTCTGAAGTCACTTTTAACGCCACAAGCGGCAATACATATTATTTCATCATCAATGGCTATTATCAGGCTAATGGCGATTATATTTTTCATGTTGAAGCGGCCGTTCTCTGTATAGTCGAATGCCCTCCTAACGGCATCGAGGAAGGCGAACCGGATTGCGGCCCTGACTATGTGGACGAATACAACGGCGGCTGCAATTCCGAACCGTCAATATTTCAGCCAATCGCGCTTTATGACATAATCTGCGGCACATCGGGTACATACCTTTATGGCAGCAACAACTATC
>CBFDEC010000016.1:0-63001 GCA_965603725.1 uncultured bacterium
GTCTTCGCCTAAAGGCGAGGGTTTTTCTCCCATTCCCCGAGAAAGGACAATAATCCAGCCGCAATTTAAAGTATTGATAATCTGATAATATCATGCTAATGTATTGCATCAAGATGCACTTGCTGTATTTGTCGTGAGATTGTTATGATTGAAATAACTAAAAACATCATAATCCCTGATGGCGAATTGCTGTTTACATTCTCACGTTCAAGCGGGCCGGGCGGTCAGAATGTCAATAAAGTGTCGAGCAGAGTTGCATTGCGCTTTGATGTCGCAAATTCTCCGAGCCTTACAGACCATCAGAAAAAACAAATCCTGTCGAAATTGAAAACACGGATAAATAAGAATGGCATTCTGCGGATAATCTGTCAGAAATATCGCACTCAAAATGCCAACCGTGTTGAGGTTGTTAAGCGGTTTAAGATATTGATGCAAAATACGCTTAAACATACCCGACCCAGAAAAAAAACTAGCGTTCCCAAAACGGTAATCAAACGCCGTATAGAGGATAAAAAACGAAAAAGCCAGTTGAAACAAGAGCGTTCGGAAAAAACGAGCTGGGATGAATAGGGATTTATTGAGCGAAAATGGTATCGACGGCCGATTTAATTGACGGGGCAGCATTATTACTTAAATTCAAAAAAGCAGATCAACCGAACTTTTTTCTTGCAAAATGCGTACAATTGATTAAATTTAAAAAACTACTGATCTTTTTTAGAAAGGTAAAATGGATAATTCTGATTTTTAATTATAACATCGAAGGAGATGCAACATGAAAAAATTACTTGCAGTAACTCTCGTAATGATTCTTGCTTTTGGAGTTGTGTTTGTCTATGCCTGCGAGGCTAAGGACTCGTCTGCCAGTACGAAAAAATCTGCAGCATGCAGTAAAAAATGTTTATCCGCAGGCGATATTAAATGCATTTCAAAATCCGGAAAAGCATGTTCTGCAGTAAAAGACACAAAGGCATCCAAAGTTAATTCTCCCAAAGTTAAAACATCTGAAACCCGAACTTCTGAAGCCAAAGCCAAATCTGCGAAATTATCTTTAAAGGCAAAGCAGGTTCCTACAGAGAAGGCCGCTAAAGCAAGCACGACGATGCCGTCATGTGCCGCTGTTTGTCCACAGAGAGATAAATGCACGATAATAAAATCTGCTGATGCCGCTGTCAAAGCAGAAGCGCCAGCTAAATCTGAGGAGACAGTAAAAGCAAAAAACTCAGATAAAGCTAAAGTGTCGACAAAAGCAACAGCTGTTTCAGTTAATAAAGCAAAAGATTCAAAAGGAAAGTAATTTCTTACAACAGGATATAAATCCTGATATATTTTATAAGCCTCTTTTCTATGAAAAGAGGCTTTTTATAATTTAGAATTGTACTTTCAAAGAGTATATTAATGATAACAAGCAGTTTAATTTGTCTTGCTCGCAGCGCCAAAATAAATAGCAACAAGTCAGCAAGTCGAAACCTCCGAAGGTCCCTGACGGGTCTCCGACCTTGATGGCCTGCGGTTTCGACAACATTTTATCCCTCAACTGAAAAACCCGACACCTAATTGTCGGCCTTCTCTCCGCCTAAGGCGGATCGGAGGCTACGAAAGCTATGATGATTGATACTTTATCCATTGTTTTTAAGTAATAGTGATTGAACAGTATATACAACGTTATGGATTCCCCGCCTTGGCGGGGAATGACAATTGTAAATTTATTATTTATAGAAAGGCCGGACAGTAGCGATAGAGTTTATAAAATAATTATTGACAAAGGTCTTTTCATAGGTGACCTGCATTGCTTTTCAACGGGTTAAAAATGCGGAAGGGGGGATTTGAACCCCCACACCTTGCGGCGCTACCCCCTCAAGATAGTGTGTCTACCGGTTCCACCACTTCCGCATAATTTCAGCAAGATAGTCGAGATGCTAGAACTATTCGCCGCCTTCTGTTGGCGGAACGTCATCACCGGATGGCGGCGGCGGCAGTTCGATATCGCCAGGAAGCGTTGAGGGTTGTTCTGCCGGCAGTTGCAGGGGCTCCCCAAGTTGTTTCTTGACCGCCGATTCCTGGCGAGCCGCTTGTCTTGCGGGCGAAATAAAGGTCAATCCCAGGGATGATATCATGAAAGTGACGGCTAAAAACGTAGTAGCCTTCGATAGAAATGTAGCGGCGCCTCGACCGCCGAAGACAGCCCCGGAAAGGCTGGTGCCGCCAAAAGCGCCGGCTAAACCCTCGCCTTTGGCCGACTGCATGAGAATCACCATAATCAGACCCAAACAGATCAAAACATGAATTGTTATTAAAATGCCATACATACACAGCTCCTTTTTTCATATTTTCGACAACTAATCAAGTTACTTAAAATTAATCTTCAGTCAAGCCAAAAGTGCAGATAATTTGAAATATTTAACGTGCTGTGCGCGGCATCCGCCCTTGGCGGACCGGTCTGCCCGAACAAAAAGGGGCACACGAGGACGTGTGCCGCCCACTATAAATGCCCTGCATCTTACAACGTCGCCTCAATAATCCCGCAGAAGTCATCCGCTTTGAGGCTGGCGCCGCCGACTAAGAAGCCATCAATATCATCCTTGCCAATTAAATCGGCGGCATTACCGGGCTTGACCGAACCGCCATACAGCAAGCGGACCTTATCAAATGCATCTGTTTTTTGTGATAAAAGGTCACGCAACAGCTTATGCACATCTTGAGCCTGTTCGGGAGTTGCAGTCTTGCCGGTGCCGATAGCCCATACAGGTTCGTAGGCGATTACAACCTTATCGAAGTCTTTGAAATTGTCGAAGCATTTCTCAAACTGTCGAGAGATTACATCGTTAGTCTTGCCGGATTCTCTTATTTCAAGGCTTTCGCCGAGGCAAACAATTGGAGTTAATCCTGTTTCGATCGCCTTGAACAACTTTTTATTTATTAAATCATTGGTTTCGCCGAAATATCGCCGCCGTTCAGAGTGTCCGAGGATGACATATTCACAGTCGGTAGATTTTAGCATAGCCGGGGATATTTCGCCGGTATAGGCTCCTTTTTCTTCCCAATACATATTCTGTCCGCCAAGCTTGATATTGGTCCTTGTAATTATACTGCTCACAAGTCCAAGCCAGACAAACGGGGGGCATAATAATATCTCGGTCTGTTCAGATGAACCGTAAGTTTTTGCGATTTCACCGGCCAATATTAATGCCTCCTCGGCGGTTGTATTCATTTTCCAGTTGCCGGCAACCAGTGTTTTCCTTGCTGACATATCAATCTCTTTCCGTTAAAACCGCCACACCTGGCAAAGTTTTGCCCTCGAGAAATTCAAGGGAAGCTCCGCCGCCGGTGGAGACATGAGTTATCTTATCTTTAAGTCCAAGCTTAGCCAATGCCGCAACTGAGTCGCCGCCGCCGACTATGCTGATGGCTCCACCCTCAGTAGCCTCGGTGAGGGCTTTTGCCACCGCTAAAGTCCCTCCGGCAAACTCATCAGTTTCAAAAATCCCCATGGGACCGTTCCAGACAATCGTTTTTGCATTTTTAATAATCTTTACAAATGAATCCCTGGTAATTTTACCGATATCCACCCCGATTTGATTATCCGGAATATTTTCATAGTTTACTGTGCTGACAGTAAATGGCTTTTCGAGCTTATCGGCAACTACTATATCTTCTGGCAGTATCATTTGCACGCTCCCGGGCAGATCCATCTTTAACAGGCTGTTGGCTTCATTAATTCTATCTTCCTCCAACAGCGATTTCCCGATTGGCAAACCCTGCGCTTTATAAAAAGTAAATACCATTCCACCGCCAATCAATAATGTATCGACTTTTTGCAGAAGGTTTTTCATAACATCTATTTTGCCGGAAATTTTTGCGCCGCCGATGATGGCCACAAATGGACGTTTCGGCTCGGCCAGGGCTTTACCCAGGTAATCGATCTCCTTTTTCATCAAGTAGCCGGCCGCCGCAGGCTTTAAAAAACGGGCAACTCCCTCAGTCGAGGCATGCGCACGATGAGCCGTTCCGAATGCATCATTGATAAAAATATCACCAAGAGCGGCCAACTGCCTGGCAAAATCCTGATTGTTTTCGGTTTCTTCCTTGTGGAAGCGCAGGTTCTCGAGAAGCAGAATCTCACCGCCTCTAAGGCTTTCGACAATGTTTTCAACCCTGGGTCCGATACAATCGTTTGCGAATTCCACATAAAGTCCGAGAAGCTCTGATAACTTTTCCGCAACCGGTTTCAATGAAAGTTCCGGTCTTACCTGTCCTTTAGGCCGTCCCAGATGCGACATCAATATCGCCCTGCCGCCGGAAGAAATAATCTTCTTAATCGTCGGTAAAACCGCCCTGATACGAGTGTCATCGCCAACAACCCCGTCTTTTAAAGGAACATTGAAATCGACCCGGGTCAAAACTTTTTTGCCAACCAGGTCAATATCATCAATACACTTTTTATTCATCATACCTCCCTTCAGGGAAATAGCTCAATTTTTACAGGGCTGATATAGTCTATCGGCAAATATCAGTCAAGAAGAATTAAAGGCATAATCAATTATAGTTTATGTAAGCAGGTCATGTATTGATAAAAATGATAAATACAGCTTGATAATTCGGGCGGTTTATTTTGGCTGTAAATCTGAATGCTTCATTTTTGCCTGGTCTATAAGCTCGTCCATGGCCCTGTGAAAGCGACTCTCTGAAACTTCCTCATCGTTAGACACCATATAAAGAGGACAATCTGTCTTGTAGCCAAAGCAGTCCTGCGCCTCGGAGATATAACAAAAATTGAGATATCCACATCTCTTGGTAGGTTTTCCTTTTCTGACCATTAGTTCTCCTGTAAGCCCGCACAAACGGTTATGCCATGGTTTCGTTTTTTTTGCTGATATATATTAATTCTGTCGACAGAATATAAATTTTTTTAATTGACTTCATAAACTTATTTGAAATATTAATCAGCTAAAGGAGATATCAGCATGGATGATGATAAGATGAAAACAGCGATTACAAAGATCGAACCGGGTTCGATCAGGGTTAAAGGCTATAATATTGTCGATTTGATGGAGAAAAAGAGTTTTGCCGAGGTTGTTTTTCTGCTTTTGAAAGGTGAACTTCCCAGTTCTGCCGAGGCTAAAATAATGGAGGCGATTCTTGTGTCATCGGTCGACCATGGCGTCACGCCGCCATCGTCGCTGGCCACACGGGTGGTTGCCTCCGGCGGTAATCCGCTCAATGCGGCGATTGCGGGCGGGATCCTGACAATTGGCGATTCACATGGCGGCGCGATGGAGAAATGCGCTAAAATCCTGCAGGAATGGGCGGCCAAGGGCGACAACATAGAGGAGATAGCCGACGAGTTACTTGATCATATCAAATCAACTAAATTGCGAATGCCGGGTTTCGGTCATCGCCTGCATAAAACCGATCCGCGGACTGTCAAGCTGTTTGAAATCGCCGATAAAAACAATTTCACCGGCAAACATATCCAGCTGGCAAAAGCTCTCGAAAACAGGCTGGTGACAAGTTCCGGCAAGAAGCTGCCTATTAACGTCGATGGCGCAATTGGCGCGGTGATGTCTGATATGGGTTTTGATTACCGGATAGGCAAGGGCTTCTTCATAATTTCCCGCTGTGCCGGTTTGATTGCTCATGCCTACGAAGAGCTGACTCGTTACAAGCCGATGCGTAAACTCGGCCTGACTAATTACGAATACGACGGCCCGGGGGAGAGGGAGATTTAGAGTAACCGTAGGTCAAAACCTTTATGGTTTTGACAAATGCCTATAAATAATAGCAATGACAAGGGGATAAATGATGGTATCTTTCTCACAAAGAATGGGATTTGAGACGCTCAAAAAAGCATTTCAAATTGACTCAATCGATGATGATCTGAGAAATGGCTTATGGAATATGTTAACAATATATTATTGGGATAAGATAGAAGTCGATTATTTGTCAGACGATGAAGAGTTGTATCTATTTTTCAAATCACTATGGATTTCTCATTTTAAAAAACCAGTAGATACTTTGAAGGATGATTGGGGTAATACTTATCATGAGATTAGATCGTATTATTTTAAGTGCGATTGGAATAAGGTATATGATCTAATAGAATTTATTGCACGTTTCTATGAAGATAAAACCACTAATTCAAATTTTAGAAAAGCTTGTAATAGTATTTTAAAGAAAAATAATTCAGCATATCGATTTGTAAATGATAAAATAACACAAATAACATCTGAAGAAGAAATTGCTGAAATTGAAGATGCTCTATTAAAAACCGATCCTTTTAGACCTATCCAAATCCATTTAAAAACAGCTTTACAATTATTATCAGATAGAAAATCTCCAAATTACCGTAATTCCATCAAAGAATCCATAAGCGCAGTTGAAGCTCTTTGCTTGAGAATATCGGGCGACCCTAAAGCACCTTTTGGAAAAGCGTTAAAGATAATTGAGAATAAGATTACACTTCATGGAGCCTTAAAGAGCGCATTTGAAAAATTATATGGATATACCAGCGATTCTAATGGAATACGTCATGCACTTTTAGAAAAATCAACATTAGAATATGAAGACGCCAAATTCATGTTGGTTTCATGCTCGGCATTTATTAATTATCTCATTGCAAAATCAGCTAAAGCAGGGATTAAGATAAGATAAAATAAATAGTAGGTCAGACATTTCTGTCTGACCGGACAGGCTGAAAGCCTGTCCTACTAAATCATCGCATATTTAAACAAAGGAGAATCCCTAATGTTCACATCAATCGAAAGTTTTGAAAAAGTCTGGCAGCTGGAGTCGAGCAATACTTCGAAGATATTTTCAGCTTTGACCGATGACAGCCTGAATAAAAAAGTAGCCGATGACCATCGCACGCTGGGACGCATGGCCTGGCATATTGCGCAGAGTATTCCGGAGATGGCCAACCGGACTGGTCTCAAAGTTGAGGGAGCTGGTGAAAAAGACCCGGCGCCGACCTCAGCCGAACAAATAAAGCAGGCTTATGATAAAGCCGCCAAGTCCCTGCTTGAGCAGGTCACAGGCAACTGGCAGGATGAGACGCTCAAGGTCGTGGATGAAATGTATGGCGAAAAGTGGGCCCGCGGCGTTACGCTTCATATCCTGATAGTTCATGAAATTCACCACCGTGGTCAGATGACTGTGCTGATGCGCCAGGCTGGCCTTAAAGTGCCGGGTGTCTACGGACCCGCCAAAGAGGAATGGACGCAATACGGCATGCCGGAGCCGGAAGTTTAAACTGAGAAATGAGGAGTACAATGTCCGATGAGATATACAACCAACTTGCCGATGCTCTTGATAGGCTTCCCAATGCGTTTCCGCGAACACCGTCCAATGTCGAGATACAGCTATTGAAAAAAATATTCACACCGGAAGAGGCTTCACTCGCTTGCCAATTAACCGGCAAAATGGAAGCCGTTGATATAATCGCCAAACGGATAGGACTGCCTGTTAAAGAAACCAGGGGCAGGCTTATTGAAATGGCCAAACGAGGGTTAGTATGGCTGGATAAGCGGGGCGGAAAGCCGCAGTTCAGGCTGGCGGCATTTATAGTTGGCATCTTTGAGGAACATTTAGACAGGATGGATCACGAATTTGCGCATCTTCTCGATCAGTATATGCTGGATGGCGGAGCAGTCGGAATAATGAAGCCTCAACCCGCGCTTCACCGTGTCATTCCAGCAAAGGATGTAGTAAAAACCGAATGGATACTCCCGTATGACGATGTCCGAGCAATCATTCAGAAGGCGAAAACGTTCCGTGTTCGAGATTGTATCTGCCGCAAACAGCAGAGACTCGTTGGCAAAGGCTGTGATTTTCCTTTGAATAATTGTCTTACTTTTTCACCGGTAGAGAGACCTCCCAAACCGGGTGATATTTCCCGCGAGGAAGCAATGGCCATCCTCGATCAGGCTGAGGAAATTGGTTTGGTTCATTGTGTGAGCAACATAAAAGAGGGGCTTGGTTACATGTGCAACTGCTGCGGCTGTTGTTGCGGCATTCTTCGGGGAATCACCGAATACGGCATCAAAGAATCGGTTGCCTATGCGAATTACTATGCAGTCATCGACCCTGATGAATGCCAGGGATGCGGCACCTGTATCGACCGCTGCCAGGTAAAGGCAATCTCAGAGCAGGATGATGTTTCTGTTGTGGAGCGGGAGCTTTGTATCGGCTGCGGACTGTGTGTTACCGGCTGCCCCGACAATATAGCAGTTCTTCAGCGAAAACCCGATAACGAAATCGTCCATCCCCCGGCAGACTATCCGGCTTGGGAACAGGAGCGAATGAGAAACAGGGGATTAAGCAAGTAGTTGTAGGTCGAAACCCCTGCGGTTTCGACAAACTCTATTTGAATCATTGAATTCCGGCATTTTTTTATTGTCTTCATTCTGATAATTTCATAATATCATAATTATTATGAGCAATAACGATCTGATAATCGTATATGTGACCTGTCCGCCTGATGGATCTGAAAAAATCGCTGAGATTTTAATACGTGAAAAGCTGGCCGCCTGTGTGAATATCCTGCCGGCAAAATCTGTCTATATCTGGGAAGATAAGCTTTGCCGTGATGAGGAATCACTGCTGATTATTAAATCGACTTCGGCAGTATATTCAAAACTCGAAGCGAAAGTAAAACAGATTCATCCCTATGATCTGCCGGAAATTGTAGTGATTAAAGCAGAGGCGGTGCAGGATGATTATCTGAGATGGGTGCATGAGCAGATAAAAAAACAGTAAGTGCCTATTTCTACACGCTCAAATAAGAAAGGTTTAAACAATGAAAGCAAAGAAAGTCGAAAACGGGTATTTTCTGCGAATCGATAAAGGCGAGGAGATCGTATCCACGATAACGGATTTCATCGTCAGGGAGAATATCCAGTCAGGCGCAGTCGCCGGCATAGGGGCATTAACCAAAGTCGAACTTGGATATTTCGACCGCAACGGGAAAGAATATTTGAAGAAAACTTTCAATAATGTATACGAACTGCTTTCTTTAACCGGCAACATTGCATATATTGACAATAAGCCGATTCTGCATGCACATTGCATGTTGGGAGACGCTGATTATAACGTAATGGGCGGTCATCTTTTTAAAGGAACTGTGGCAGTGACCGGTGAAATATTTATCCAGACTTTCACAGAGAGATTTGACCGTCGACTCAATGATGAATTTAGCCTTAACCTGCTCTCATTTTAGGATGGGTAAAATAATAACGCTGATAACAGATTTTCGCACCTCTGATGGGTATATGGGCGCAGTATATGGGGTATTGAAATCGATAAACCCGGAACTCGATATTATCACAGTTGCCAGCAATATTCCGCCGGCGGATATCCGTAAAGCATCACGCGCGCTGGTAAACTGCTTCAGGTTTTACCCGGAGGGGACTATCCATATGGTCGTGGTTGATCCTACAGTGGGTCAGCAAAGAAGGTCCCTGTT
This sequence comes from uncultured bacterium, assembly GCA_965603725.1. Classification (GTDB taxonomy): domain Bacteria; phylum Zixibacteria; class MSB-5A5; order UBA10806; family 4484-95; genus JAGGSN01. The sequence goes on from CBFDEC010000016.1 coordinate 9,458, forward strand.
GATACACGATGACCGCTACTATTATGTTGGCCCCGATAACGGCGTATTTACTCCGGTGTTTAAGTATGCCGGGGAATTTAACTGCTATCATATTACCAATTCGAAATACCGCCTTGCTTCCGGTTCAGAAACATTTCACGGTCGAGATTTATTTGCTCCTGCGGCGGCTTATTTATCGCTGGGCATACCGCCAGAGGAGTTTGGTCCAAAGATCGATGACCCTGTTTATATTGTCGATCCAGAGCCGGAACAAATAGGACACGATATTACCGGCAATGTTATTGATATCGATGCCTTTGGCAATTTGGTGACAAATATCCCGGCTGAAATGATCAAACAGAAATCGATAATTAAAATATGCGGCAATAAAATTAATGGCATCAGCAGAAGTTATGCTGATGTTAAAGAAAAGCAGCCGCTTGCCTATATCGGTTCATCGGGCAACCTGGAGATAGCGATCAATAGAGGACATGCCGCAAATTTTTTTGGGGCCGCAATTTTTGAGGAATTAAAAGTCATCGATGTCGAAAGTTGAAATGTAACCTGATAAAGGAATAAACCTGGTATGGCAGAAGAAATTTATCCGGGAAAACCATCCGAAATGCCATTTTTAGATCATTTAGAGGAGTTTCGCTGGCGGCTTATAAAGTCAATAGCGGCAATCGTTGCTTTTGCAGTCGCCGCTTTTGTTTTTTCAGACTACCTGTTTAATGCCTTATGGTACCCGCTTCATCAGGCGGCGCCTGAATTGAAGATACATTATTTTAAGGTTACCGAGGGGTTCACCACCCGCTTGAAGCTGTCAATCGTCGGCGGCGCAATAGCCGCGGCGCCTTTCGTTTTCTACCAGATATGGAAGTTTATCCTGCCCGGGCTTTATCAACGTGAGGTTAAGGTAATAGTACCGATAGTTGTGTTCTCAACATTTTTTTTCTTTCTCGGGGGCGCATTTTGTTATTTTATCCTGCTGCCGTTTGGACTCAAATTTTTTTACACACAGGCTCCAGAGGGTACCGAGCCGACCCTGATGATGGGTAATTATCTGAGTTTTATTCTGGCGCTTATTCTCTCTTTTGGGATAGTCTTTCAGCTTCCGGTTGTATCGTTCTTTTTGGGAAAAATCGGGCTGATCTCCTCAAAAACTCTGGCTTCCGGACGGCGTTACGCCCTGATAGTCATCGCCATTTTGGCGGCGGTTATAACCCCGCCGGATTTCATCAGCCAGCTTGGCATAGGAATACCTTTATACATATTATATGAAATCTCTATCATAGTCGTAAGGATTACAGGCACAGCTGAAAACAATAAAAAAGCCGCTAAAGACCTGGCTGGGTGATGTAATGTATTGTAATATAGAGCTTTAATAAGCGTCCCGAGATTATATGAAATTATTGGATGAAGTTTTGCTATATTTATTAAATGAATTGATTTAGAATATAGACGAGGCATTATGAGTAAAGAAGGAACTTGGAATTTAAGGATATTACAGACGGTTAGAATGATTAAAGACAGGAAAAATAAAAAAATGAAAGTCCGTGTCACAGCAATCATTATATTTATCATCACTTTAATCCCAACTGTAAGCTGGGGGCAATATTATTTTGGTCAAAATAAAGTGCAGTATACCGATTTTAATTGGAAGGTCTTAACTTCGGATCATTTTAATGTATATTTTTATCCCGAGGAAGAAGAAATCGCTAAAATCGGTGCTAAGCTGGCTGAAGACAGTTATGAATATCTTGTCGAAAAGTTTAATCATATAGTTGACAAAAAAATACCTCTGATCATATACAGTTCTCCCACATATTTTTATCAAACTAACGTTACTCCTATGATGCTGCCTGAGGGAGTCGCCGGCTTTACTGAATATTTTAAAGAACGGGTTGTTGTTCATTATCATGGTTCACATGAGGATTTCGACAACCTTATTCGTCATGAACTGGTGCATGTTTTCCAGATGGATAAAATCAGGTACGTCGCAAAGTCTCATCGCAAGAGGAATCCGCCTCGACCGCCATTGTGGTTTACTGAAGGTATAGCCGAATTCTGGTCTCAGGGATGGAGTTCTGAGGCTGACATGATTATCAGGGATATAGTGATTTCGGGCAGTATTATTTCATACAACCGGATATACAGCATTTCCGGCACCTTTTTAATGTATAAGGTTGGTCAGTCTGTTTTAAAATTCATGTCTGAAACTTATGGCGATGATAAATTGACATTGCTTTTTGAAAACTGGTGGAAAGCGCCGTCATTTGCGTTAATCGTCCAGCAGACTTATGGGAAATCGATGACCGAGATATGGAAAGAATGGGAATACGATCTTAAAAAAAATTATTACCCGTATCTTAAAGATCAGCATTTGCCAGGATACACCGCTAAGAAACTTACCAAAAAACGCTTCAACGTTAAGCCGGCTGTGTTTTCCAATGTTACTGATGAAGGGTCACAGGATTTAATCGCTTTTAAAACATATAGAATGGGATATACTAATATCGCCGTAATGCCTCTATCGGGTGAGCATGAGGGTATGAAACGTATTATCAAAGGGCAAAGATCGGCCCGGTTTGAATCGCTTCATTTTATAGATTCGAAAATTGATGTTAACAGCAACGGACACCTTACCTTTGTATCTAAAAGCCACGAATCCGATGTGCTTTATATTTACGACACTCAAGCCAGAAAGGTTGTTGATGAGTACCGGTTTGATGGTTTAATAAATATCAGCTCGCCATCGTGGTCCGCCGATGGAAAGATGATTGTATTTAGCGGTACCGCTATGGATGGGCAGACTGATATTTATATATATGACATCCTGAATGATAATCTTAAGAAATTAACAGATGATTTTTACTATGATCAAACCCCGGCGTTTTCCAGCGACGATAACATGGTGGTCTTCAGTTCCGATAGAAGCGGTTCGACCGGAATTAATATCTTTTCTCGCAATCTTGATACCGGCGAAGCCAGGCAGTTGACCTTTGGTGATTATGAAAATCTTTCGCCAAAATGGTCGTTTTCCAGCGATCGAATACTTTTCACCTCTGATAAAGACGGCGTATCCAATGTTTATATGCTGGAAAACCCGTTAAACGAAGAGCCGCATCTAAGCCAGGTTACCAATTTTGTAACCGGGGCGTTCGATCCAGTATTTACCTCAAATGATTCAGCCTTTGTTTTTTGCGGCTATCAGGACCAGAGTTATAATATATACTCAATGAAATTGGATTCGCTCCCCGCCAGCGAGATTCAGCCAAAGGCAAAAGTTCTGGGTGATTCCACGTTCTGGAAGCCGGAAGCGTTAAGCGGAAACTATATCAAAGGAAATGTCAAATATAAAACCAAATTTTCATTTGATATCGCCCAATCGGCAATTTCATATGATGCAATTCTGGGTACAGTTGGCGGTTTGCAGGGAGCTTTGACCGACATGCTGGGCAATCATCAGTATTATTTCCTGGTGTATAACACCGCTAATACCAAATCAGATATTATTAACAGCCTCAATGCTGCAGTTACCTACCTTAACCGTAAAAAGCGGCTCAACTGGGGATTTGGCGTATATCGATTTTATAATGAGTATAATGACGATTATTACGGTTTCGTTTCTGAGGAAACGTATGGAGGTATGGCATTAACCAGCTATCCGTTCTCACGTTTTGATCGGATTGAGGCGTTGTTTTATTTAAGGAAGTATTTCAAACGGACGCTGCGAAGATATAATCCTGACGCTGTAATCGGAACCGGCATGCTTTCATATATTAAAGATACCTCGATATGGGGACCGGCCGGTCCGATGGATGGTTTCCGGATGCATTTAACTATCGCTGGCACTATAGATATTAAGAAGCTTAGCTATTATAACTCATCGCTGAATATCGATATCAGAAAATATTTCAGGCTTAGCGAGTCATCCGCTTTTGCCTTTCGCACCATGTATTTTTCCTCGGATGGCAAAGATCCGCAGCGCTATTATCTTGGCGGAAGCTGGGACCTACGTGGATATCCCCGCCGACATTTCTATGGCAGTCATATGTTTTTAGTAAACAACGAGTTGCGTTTTCCGCTTGTGAACCGGCTGTATCTTGGATTTCCTTTTGGAGCCATTAATTTCCAGGCAATTCGAGGGGCTTTATTCTTTGACGCCGGCAGGGCCTGGGAAGGTGAGTTCGAAAATTTAGCCGGAAGTTTTGGGTTTGGAATCAGAGTAAATTTAGGATATATTACAGTTTTACGTTTTGATTTTGCCCGAAAGACCGATTTTAAAGTGGTAGAGAATGGTTTTGACTTTGACTTTTTCTTTGGATGGAATTTTTGAGTAAATGAAAAAAAGCCTGGTTGTCTTTGGAGGGGTGCTGGGTATATTTATATCGTTTTTTAGCTGCGGCAGCCGCCCTCCTGTATTGAATATAAATCCCGATCTTGATCAGCTTTATCCTGGTTACAAGGGAGGCGCATCCAGAAACGGGTATATTGCCCTGGACGAATCAATCGGAATAACCCCTTTATGGCAGTTGAAATTCAAACACCCGCTTTTTTATTCACCATCGCTGGCCGGTAATTATATTTTTCAGCCCGGGATTGATAAAAAAATCCACGTAATAGAAGTTAATACCGGCGTTGAAATTGCCGAAATTAAAATTAGAAGGCCAGCCGGTACAACACCCGAACTGGCCGATTCGTTCATGGCGATTTGTGAGGAAGGCGACAAGTCGGAGCTTTTGGTTTTTAATTACATCTCTGGAAATCTGCTCTGGCGCAAAAAAACACACAGGCTCTGTCTTCCGCCGGCGCTCTATGATAACAGGATATTCTGGGTTGACGGCAAAAACAGGATTAATGCCGCCTGGCTTGATAATGGGCAAACTATCTGGTCTGAAAAATTAGAAAGTGGTTTCGATTGCGGACCGGTAATATACAACGGAGGCCTGTTTGTTATTACCAGGGATAGCCGCCTGTACAACTTCAATATTGAAGATGGCGTATTAGCCTGGGAAAAAGCCGATGTGGGAAGAACAAACTCCAGCCCTGCATGTTACCAGGACAGGTTGTATTATTGCACTGCCAACGGTAAGGTTGTTTGCTATGACTGTTTTGATGGGAATCTTATTTGGCAGTATGATGATAAGCCAAGGTTGTTTTATTCGCCGGTTGTTGATGATGAAGGTGTGTATTATGGTAACGGCGACGGCAAGTTCATCAGGCTCGATAAAAAGAACGGCCATAAGATATGGGAATACCAGGTTGGCGTACCGGTTCGCGGAACCGCTGTTTTAACCGCAAAATCAGTTGTTTTCTCCAGCCTGGACGGCACAGTTTATCTGCTTGATAAGCAAAGCGGCCGGGTGAGGGAAAGTTATGCGGCTGCTGGAATGATAAGCGCCGCTCCGGTTATTTTCGATGCCAAGCTTTTTATCGCCGCCCAGGATAAATTCCTTAATTGCTTCCATATGTTAAGGGAAAATGAATAGAAACATTTCAAAACCGACAATTGAAGATATCGACATTAAAGAAGTATGTCTGGATATTCTTCGCGATTTGTATTCAGCCTCACGCCAGTTAATTATGTACCCAATGGGTCATCCCATAACCAATGATACCCTTCTTAAGCCTCTTGATCGTCTGAATACAATTTTCAGCTTTAAAAAATCATTTGTAATACAGGTATATAACGGACGATTGGTATGCGAGGGCCTGCTTTTGGAAAATATTGTTTTCGTGGAAGGTCTCATACGTGATTTTGAGAAACATGATATCGCGGCTGTTGAATTCTCATCAGAACTAATACTTGCGGATTTATATCATTTTTTAAGCGGACTGCTCGAGGGGAAAAGTCCTGCCGAAGACTATTTTTCAAGATTTTTGAAAAAAAAGGGCATTACAACAATAAGAATCAACAAAGCAAAACCCTCAACGTTGTTTGATTTTGATGACACCCTGATCGGTTTGCCAAATAAAAGATTTATGCTTTATGATCGTATAAGGGAAATCTTCAATAAAAATACTCAGTCTGTCATCGACTATTACCTTGGTAAAATAAATTCCGACTATGATGCCGTTGCTCTTCTGGGAGTGGATTTGAGGCTGGCTTTTCTTGACGATCATTTTGCTTTTAGTGTCTCTTCGATGACTGAAAAACAGGCATTAGAAATCTTCAGCCAGGTGATTTACTCCACTAATTGGCTGGGAGTATCCACCGACAAACAGACTTTAGACGGCGTTAACCGGCTCTGGAGGGATTATGCCGGGCTAAACGAAGATGTATCAATTTTGTTGCCTATTTATGATATTTTCAAGTCAGTTGGGGCTACTGACACTGTCCTAGAATCGGTGTTTGACAAAGGAACGATTCTCAAACTGAAAGCTGTTCGTGAGGCTGAAGAAATTGTCGAATTATTGAAGTCAAACCAGGCCCGAGAAATAGATTTCCAGGAACTTAGAAAAACGGTTTTCAAACTGGCCTCTGATAAATACAGTCAACCGCTGGAACAGCTTATAGGGCAACTGTTAAAGAGTTTATCATCAATGGTCCTGGATACCCGTCAGCGCAGTCTCAGGCTCAGCGCAGAGGCAATTGGAACTCTGATAGACGGAGCTTTCTGGGATATTTACAGTGATGTGGTGAAAGAAACGTTAAGGTTGGCGTTTTTGGGCAGAACTGGCTTTGAAATGATCGAGTTTATAGGCTGGAATGCTGAAAAATCTGCAGAGGCGTCGCGATGGGAAGAGTTGAAAATTTGCGCTCAGGCGCTGCAGACAATAGCCGGTCCGTCGACTGACGAGAAGAATAAACTTGCTCATGACAAGCTGGCTGAACTGGCAGAATCGCCAATTATAAACGATATTTTAGTGGACGCTGTGCTTTCCGGCAAGGGGGGAACTGAGCTTTATGAGGCAATTTCTATCATCGCCTCACAAAAAGTTGCCGCTGTACTGGTAGAAAAAATAGACTCTCCGGATAAGACTGTCAGAGTCAGAATAATAAAATCCCTGACTCTGATGGGTAAAGAAATCGGACCGGAAGTCATTAAAAAGCTGGCAGAAATTGTCAGCGCCGGCGAGTCTGATGATGATAACAGCTGGTATCGTCTTCGAAACCTTCTGCGGGTAATAGGAAAAATAAAACATATTGAGGCTTTGCCATATTTTGACGTTTTAACGAGATGGAGACAGACACGGATCAAGCTGGAGTTGATATCAGCCTGTGAATCAATGGGATCTTCCGCAACTGGCGTGTTGCTCACGAAACTGGCGATGGATGAAGATCAGGAAGTTCGCAAAGCCGCTATCATAGCCTTAGGAATGTCAGGTCATCCGGATATGTTGAAATATCTGAGGAGCCTGTTTAATACATTGACATCAGAAAGAGACCTTGTAGTTATTGCTATAGGCCGTATAGATGGATTCAGCGCCCGTGATATGCTAATCGAGTTTTATGAAAACCCGGATATCTATGAAAACCTGAACATTACGAAAAAAGAAGAACAGAAAATTAAAGTGGCTATTCTGAAGTCACTATCTGCCATTGGGGATGATGTATCCAAAAGTAAAATCGAGCTTTACAGCAAAAAAGGTAAAAATAAACTCTTCAAAAAAGATGTACTTTCAGAAACTGCCATGTTTTTAATAAACGCTCATAAAAAATAAAATTAAATCGTAGCCAACACTGCCATATCGGCATATAAAATGCCACAATGACACCACTGTTGCCATATTGGCATCCTTTTTTGTCAGCATTTTTTCTATAGACTGCCATCGAAAATCATAACATGTTGATTGCTAATAACATATATATATTGGCATGCCGTTTGCTTTAATGATGTATGAAATGAAAATAGCAAGAAAAAATAAGTAACGATTAAGGAGGAATATGATGTTTATTCAGTTTAAAACCAGTGCACCGGCTGTTGAGATCAAACAGAACGAAAAAGGTTATACAATAATGGTTGAGCTTCCCGGCAGTACTCGTGATGAAATAAAAATCTGGCAAGAAAAGGGATTGCTCACTATCACCGGAGAAAAAAAGGCACAGGCTGGTGAAAGAGTTTTCAGCGAAAGGGTTTTTGGCAAGTTTTCCAGAGTTTTCAGACTTCCCGAGGATGCGGACTTTGAAAAGATTGAGGCTAATTATTGCGATGGCGTTATTTCAGTAGAAATCCCTAAACTGGAAAAAGCAAAACCAAAAAGTATAGATATTAAGTAAAGGAGGTGTTAACCATGATGAGTATAGTAAAGCGTAATCCGAGATATGGTTGGGGCTTTATGAATCTTAGAGATGAGATGAACAGAGTGTTTGGCAGCTTTTTCGATGAGTTTGACCGCAGCGAATGTTGCGGGACTCCATCGGCTGATATAGTCGAACAGGATGATAAATTGACTTTGACCGCCGAACTTCCCGGAATTGACAAGAAAGAGCTAAAAATCAGTCTTCAAAATAATGTCCTGACTATTGAGGGCGAAAAAAAGCAGCAAAGTGAAGTTAAGGAAGACGACTATTTCAGGACTGAGAGATTCTATGGCAAATTCTGCAGAAGTTTCACAATGCCATCCGAAATCGATTCTGAAAAAATCAGCGCCGACTATTCAAACGGGATTTTGACTGTATCACTGCCCAAGTCAGAAAAAGTTAAACCGCGTCAAATCGAGATCAAGTAAGCGCTAACCAGCGACCTAAATGTGTTGCTGCGAATCGGGTATTTATCAGGACCAGTCTCAAGCGGGGACTGGTCCTGGCGTTGACGGCAAAGCTAATATTTTAACTGAAAAAAGGATGTTGAATTATATGTCAGATAGTGATAATGACGATTATAATTGTTGGCATATAGGCACTGTAAGCGATTAAAATAATTCAGAATATCCTGCATCAGTTAAAGTATTAGTTGAAGATTAAAATGATTCATATATTAAGATAAGGAGGATAAGTAGGATAATGTCTAAAATCATAGGAATAGACCTGGGGACAACCAACTCATGTGTCGCTATAATGGAAGGCGGCGACCCGGTTGTTATCTCCAACTCTGAGGGGGTTAGAACTACTCCATCGGTTATGGCGATTACAGATAAAGGTGAACGTCTGACCGGCCAACTGGCAAAACGTCAGGCGGTGACCAATCCTAAAGACACTGTCTTTTCCATTAAACGGTTCATGGGAAGAAGCTTCTCTGAAGTTACCAATGAGGCAAGAAATTGCTCATATAAGGTTAAGACTGATGCTAAGGGAATATGTGTAATAGAGATGGGCGGCAAAGATTTTACCCCGCCTGAGATTTCAGCTATGATCTTGCAGAAAATGAAAAAGACCGCCGAGGATTATCTTGGTGAGAAGGTTACCAAAGCGGTCATCACCGTTCCGGCATATTTCAATGATGCACAGCGGAAAGCCACCAAGGATGCCGGTAAAATTGCCGGGCTTGAAGTTCTTCGAATTATCAACGAACCCACCGCGGCGGCGTTGGCTTATGGACTGGATAAGAAGAAAAATGAAAAGATTGCCGTATATGACCTTGGCGGCGGCACATTTGATATTTCGATTCTCGAGCTGGGCGACGGTGTCTTTGAGGTACGTTCAACAAATGGCGATACTCATCTCGGCGGTGATGATTTCGATAAGCGGATTATAGATTTCTTAGTTGACGAGTTTAAAAAATCTGATGGCATCGACCTGAGCAAAGACCCAATGGCACTGCAGAGACTGAAGGAATCGGCAGAAAGGGCTAAAATAGAGTTGTCATCAACCGCCGAAACTAATATCAATTTGCCGTTTATTACCGCTGGTTCATCCGGGCCAAAGCATCTTAGTATTGTATTAAGCAGATCGAAACTTGAACAACTGGTGGATGACCTGATTGAGCGGACAATCGAACCCTGCCGGAAAGCCCTTGCCGATGCTAAACTGTCAGCATCTGATATCGACGAGGTTATCCTCGTTGGCGGAATGATTCGTATGCCGAAAGTTGCGGAAACAGTGAAAAGCTTATTCAACAAAAAACCGCATAAAGGCGTAAACCCCGATGAAGTAGTCGCTATTGGAGCTGCTATCCAGGGCGGGGTATTAGCCGGTGATGTTAAAGATGTGCTTCTGCTTGATGTAACCCCGCTTTCGCTGGGCATTGAGACCATCGGCGGAGTCTTCACCAGACTTATCGAGGGCAATACCACTATCCCGACAAAGAAAGCGGAGATTTTCTCCACCGCCGCCGATAGTCAGACCACGGTCGAGGTTCATGTCCTTCAGGGGGAACGGCAGATGGCTATCGATAACAAATCAATAGGCAGGTTCCATCTCGATGGCATTCCGCCTGCGCCGCGTGGTTTACCTCAAATTGAAGTAGCCTTTGATATAGATGCCAACGGTATCTTGAATGTATCAGCCAAAGACAAAGGCGCCGGCCGTGAGCAATCGATCAGAATTGAAGCGTCATCCGGATTGAGCGAGAAAGATATCGAAAAGATGGTCAATGACGCAAAAATGCATGAGGCAGAAGATAAAATCAAACGCGAGAAAATCGATACTATAAATGCCGGCGATTCGCTGGTCTACCAGACCGAAAAACAGGTTAAGGAGCTCGCAGACAAAATTGACGCCGACCAGAAAGCAAAAGTGCAGGCGGCAGTCGACCGGTTGAAAGATGCTGTAAAACATGAGAACGTTAACGAAATAAAATCTGCCACCGATGCTCTCAACATGATCTGGCATGATGTGGCCGCAAAAATATATCAGGCTCAAAGCGCGCCTTCAAGCAGTGATGGAGGAAACAGCAGCGGGCGAAGCTCGTCCGGCAATCAGCAGAAAGAGAAAAAGCCTGATGACGCTGTCGATGCCGATTACGAGGTAGTAAACTAACAGAATTCAGGTAGCGGAGATTATGTTAAAGAGGATTTAAAATGCCAACTTACGATTACAGATGTCCTGACTGCAGCCACAGGTTCGAGCAGTATCGGCTTATGACCGCTCCTGATGCAAATTGCCCGACTTGCGGCAAAAAAGCCATAAGGCTGATTTCAGCCGGTTCCGGATTTCTTTTTAGAGGCGCCGGTTTTTACGCAACAGATTACCGGAGTAATGAATATAAGGAAAGAGCGAAACGAGAAAGAAAAAAGGCGATCTGATAATGCCCTGTAAAGGAGGCTGTAACGCCTCCTTTTTTTGACGATAATACAATTGACAGGGTTTTCAGCAGGAAGTAAATTAAAATAGCAATAAATTATGTTGTAGAAAGAATGAAGAATTATTACAAAATACTGAACATCCCGTACAATGCCAATCAGGACGATATAAAATCAGCTTATCGGCGTCTTGCAAAACGGTATCATCCTGATGTAGCGAATAGGCGAAGTAATGATTTCGTAAGGCTTAAAGAGGCATTCGATATTTTATCCGATGCCCTGAAACGTAAGCTTTATGATAAGAAATTGAGCCTAAATATTAAAAACTGGACTCCTTTTCACAATCAGCGGATCAATGTCCATCCGGTAAAGCAGGATGTTTTTGATGACTTGGTCGATGTTATATCCGATCGATTTCATATAGTTAGAAAAAAGACGTTACATTTTGACCTTTTCCTAACTGATGAGGAATTTAAAAAGGGACTAAAGACAACGGTTACGGTTCCTCAGGATAAAATTTGCCCTCGGTGTTTCGGTTTTGGGGGAACAGTTTTCACAACCTGCCGTGACTGTAATGGTCTTGGTATGATAAATAATGATGTCGAATTCAAGGTGAAGGTTACGCCGCCATTATCACCCGGCCAGGAATATGAGATTACCGATAAGAACAATATTCTGCGGTTCTGTCTCAGGAGAAGCAAATAATGACTGATTATTATAAAGTGCTGGGTGTTTCAGAAAATACTTTGGCCGGGGAGATCAAGAAAAACTACAGGGTTCTGGCAAAAAAATATCATCCCGACGCTAATCCGAATGATAAACAGGCCGAGGCTAAATTTAAAGAGATCTCCGAAGCTTACCATGTATTATCCGATCCGCAGAAGAAACAGCAGTATGATATGATGCGCAAATACGGAGCCGGATTTGCTTCCAGCAGCGCCGGGGGTCAGACGAGCGGCATGGGTGGATTCTCATTCGAGGATATTATGGCGCAGTTCGGGGGCAACGCCAAAACCGGTTCCGGGCGTGGCGCTCGGTTTTCCGGATTTGGATCGTTTGCTGATATTTTCTCATCTATTTTTGGAGATCAACAATATACCGGATTTGGCGGATCCGGCTCTCAATCACGAGCCGCGCCTCAGACGGGAAAGGATGTCTTAACGGATATAGAAATCCCGTTCGAGGATGCGGTTAAAGGGGGTAAGAAAACCATAAGATTAAATATCGAGCAGCCATGCGATCAGTGCGGCGGAACAGGCGTGACCTCCTCGAGCAGAACAAGTGTCTGTCCGGAATGTCAGGGGCGCGGCAATGTAGCATTTTCTCAAGGTTCTTTTGCCGTTTCCCGTCCCTGCCCGCGCTGCCTTGGACGCGGTCAGATTATTGGCGATCCCTGCAGGAAATGCTCCGGCAGTGGCAAAGTTTTTGGCCCGCGAGAGATAAAAATCAATATTCCTAAAAGTATTGAATCCGGGAAAAAAATCCGCCTGAAAGGCCTGGGACAACCCGGAATAAATGGCGGTCCCAATGGCGATTTATACCTTAAAATAAATGTCCGCGGCCATCAATATTTCTGGCGCGAGGGTAAGGATATCTATTGTAAAGCGCCGATAAATATAAAACAGGCTGTTTTAGGAGGCAAAATTAAAATCCGAACGCTGACTAACCAGGTTGAACTCAAAATACCGCCAGGCACCTCATCCGGACAGAGATTTCGTCTAAAAGGATTAGGTTTGTCTGTTAATGGCGTGAAAGGCGACCAGTTGGTCGAAGCAAAAGTTGATATACCTAAAAACCTGACTCCTGAGCAGAAAGCACTTTTTGAAAAATTCGTTGATAGTATGGAACTTGGCTAAACAGCAAAGGAATGATAATATATGGCCGGGCAATTTGAAATCAAGAACCTGTTTGAAAGCTACGAGATACAAAAATCTTATGATAATGAAGAATATCTTGATGCTGTTTTAAGATGCCGTGTTTACCTTGAAAGCTGGCTGGGTGAATATATTTTTGTTCTGCTTTTCCCGTCAAAAGATGAATCAAACGAGCAAAATCGGCAATTTGTTAGGGAACGGTTTTTGGATATGTTTTACCAGATTTCCTGGTTGAAGGAGAAAAAATATATTAGTGAAAATGATTTTATCAATCTCGATAAAATACGTTTATTTTGCGATAAAGTTATAAGAAGAGGCGAGGTTTTTAGCGTGGTCAGTTTTGAAAATCTCAATAAATACCTGGAATCAGCAGTTTATTATTGTAATGAAATTAAAAACCTGACTAACCAGGTGATTCAAGATTCAGTGACAAAGGAAGTACAACAAGCAATAGAAAGTAATTCACGTTTTTTATGAAGTACGAAAAATTAACTCAAAATTCCCGTGAAGCGTTAGAATATGCCACGCAGATGGCTCAATCAAGTTCTCATTCTCAGATTGAGGGTTTGCATCTACTGAAAGCCCTGCTGCATCAGACAGATGAGGGCATAACCGGAGACCTTCTAAAAGAAGCTGGAATAAACGTCGGCTCTTTATCTGAAGGAATAGAAAACGCATTACAGATGCTCCCAAAGGTGAGCGGGCCCTCGCAAATTTATTTATCAAATGAACTTAACCAGGTGTTGAATTCCTCATTTGATTACGCCGACCAGTTTAAGGATGAGTATGTTTCTACAGAACATTTACTTCTTGGTATGCTGGAAATAAAACAGGATAAAGCCGCTCAATTGCTGTCTGAAGCCGGGTTGTCCAAAGAGAGGTTTCTGCAGGCATTGTCTAAAATCAGAGGTAATCAACGAATCACAGATGACAAACCGGAAACCAAATACAAGGCGCTGGAGAGATATTCTCGTGATCTTACAGCTCTGGCCAGCCAGGGCAAACTCGATCCTGTTATTGGCCGTGATGAGGAAATTCGCCGGGTTTTGAAAATACTTTCCCGCCGGACAAAGAACAACCCGGTTCTGATAGGTGAGCCGGGCGTCGGGAAAACTGCAATCATTGAGGGACTGGCGCTTAAAATCACTCAGAAAGAGGTTCCGCAACCAATTCTGAATAAGCGGATAATTGCTCTTGATCTTGGTTCGCTGATCGCCGGTTCTAAATTCAGGGGAGAATTTGAAGAGCGGTTGAAAGCTATACTAAAAGAGGTTGAAAAATCACAGGGAGAAATCATCCTCTTTATAGACGAGCTGCACACGATAATCGGCGCCGGCGCAGTAGGCGGGGCAATGGATGCCTCCAACATGCTCAAACCGGCGCTCGCTAAGGGCGACTTGCGATGCGTCGGGGCGACTACCCTCGATGAATACCGCAAACATATCGAAAAGGACCCGGCATTTGAAAGACGGTTCGCGCCTATTGTCATCGAACAACCATCGGTGGAGGATACCATCTCGATTCTCCGCGGCCTGAAAGACCGGTATGAAATCCATCACGGGATAAAAATTTCCGACTCGGCTATTATCGCCGCCGCCAGGCTCTCGGATCGATATATATCTGACAGGTTCCTGCCGGATAAGGCTATTGACTTAGTCGATGAAGCGGCCGCCGAACTTCGCCTCGAAATCGATTCCATGCCCGCGGAAATTGACGCTGTGGAAAAAAGAATAAAACAACTCGAGGTGGAAAAAGAAGGGATAAAAAACGAACCCGATTTCGAAGAACGTCTCAACCCGATTAAAAAAGAGCTTGATGAGCTTTATAATAATAACGAAAAGCTAACCGCCCAGTGGAAAAAAGAAAAAGACATTATTGAAAAAATAAAATCACAGAAGAAGAAAAAAGATGAGACGGCGAAAGAAATCGAGGATGCCATCCGTGACGCTGAATATGAGAAAGCCGCTAAGCTCCGTTATGGCGTTACCGGTGAGATTGAAAAAGAAATAGAAAAGTTAAATGAGGAACTGGCCGAGATACAGAAACCCGGTGGGATGATTTCCGAGGAGATAAAAGCCGCGGATATCGCCTCTATTGTCTCCAAATGGACGGGTATACCGGTTGTGGATTTAACGGAAGAAGAGGCGGATAAGCTTCTGCATCTTGAGGAAAAGCTTCACCAGCGAGTCATTGGACAGAATGAGGCGGTAGAGGCGGTGGCAAATATCGTCCGTTCATCACGAACCGGCCTATCTGATCCTGACCGTCCCCTGGGATCATTCATCTTCCTTGGGCCAACCGGTGTGGGAAAAACTGAGCTGGCACGAACCCTGGCCGCGGCCATGTTTGGCTCGGAGGATGTCATGATTCGGATTGATATGTCTGAATACATGGAAAAATTCTCTGTTTCCAGGTTAATTGGCGCGCCGCCCGGATACGTCGGCTATGATGAGGGCGGTCAACTTACCGAGGCTGTTCGCCGTCACCCCTACAGCGTGATACTGCTGGATGAAATCGAAAAGGCTCATCCTGAAGTCCATAACCTTCTGCTCCAGCTGCTTGATGACGGCCGCCTGACAGACAACCAGGGGCGGACTGTAAGTTTCAAAAATACCATAGTGATAATGACCTCGAATATCGGCGCCGAACAGATTATGGAAAAAACTGCTCATATCAATGAAAATAACCGTGAAATTATTTATGAGGAAATTAAAGATGAAATCATCAGTCAACTTCAACGCACGCTCAGACCGGAATTCCTAAACCGTATCGATGAGATTGTGGTCTTTTCCTCATTGACTAAAAATGAGCTGAAACAGATAGTCAAAATTGAGCTTGCCAGGCTTGCCAGGCGACTGACCGACCGTGACATCCGGATTGCATACGACGATGAAGTGGTCGAACACTTCGCCAATCTGGGTTATCAGCCTCAATTTGGCGCAAGGCCGCTGAAAAGAGCAGTTAAAAAGCATATATCTCAACCGCTGGCAGAGTTGCTGCTTAAAGGTGAATTCCAAGCGGGTGACACAATTGAAATAAGGCTGGTTGAGGGTAGTTTGACTTTTGGAAAAATTAAACCAAAAGAGCATAAAAAAGTATAAGATAATATCAAATTTAGATAAAGGTCCAATATAGAAGCAATAAAAGCTATGGAAATGGAGTTTAATATGAGACAAAACATCTTGAGATTACTTGTGCTACTGATTTTCAGTATAACTCTCTGGGGATGTACTAAGGAAGAACCCGTTGAGGATGTAGAAGTTCTGTTTAAGAAAGCTGTCAGGGCAGAAATTACGAATAATTTTGAGGCAGCGGTTGGATTCTACCAGACAGTGATTGATAAATACCCGAACAGCCCACAGTATGATAAAGCGCTGTTCATGATCGGCTTTATAAAATCTGAAAACCTGGGTCAGAAAGATGAGGCTCTGAAATATTTTCAGGAGATTTTAGATAAATACCCCGATTCTGAACTTACCGACGATGCTGAATTTATGATTGAAACAATTGAATCTGGTCAGGATGCATTATCTAAGTTTGAAGAGAAAACCGGCCAGTAAAATATAAGAATGCCCAAAATCCGGTGTGTTACGGGCTTTTTTTATTGACTTCTATAAATACCGCTGTTACAATACTCAGTCATTATATATTGGAGGATGCCTTTTTATAGGTGGTTAATTGAAAATAGTACTTCAACGTGTCAAAAGCGCTTCAGTCCGGGTTGATGATAATATTGTTGGTAAGATCGGTCGGGGGCTGTTACTTTTGCTTGGCGCCCAGGAAAGCGATACGGA
Organism: uncultured bacterium; assembly: GCA_965603725.1. Lineage (GTDB taxonomy): Bacteria > Zixibacteria > MSB-5A5 > UBA10806 > 4484-95 > JAGGSN01. Next base: position 26,232 of record CBFDEC010000016.1, read on the forward strand.
AAAGCAGGCGTTATATCTTGCTGAAAAATGCGCCGGCCTTCGTATTTTCGAGGACCAAGCCGGTAAGATGAACCTGTCTGTGAAAGATGTTTCCGGAGAGGCGCTTGTTGTGTCTCAGTTTACTTTATGCGCCGATGTTTTCAAGGGCAAGCGGCCATCGTTTACCAATGCTATGCCCCCTGATGACGCTGAAAAGCTGTATGAGAAATTTTGTGAGTTTTTGAAGGCTGAGGGTATAAAGGTCCAAACCGGACAGTTTAGCGCAAAAATGGCAGTAGAACTAATAAATGACGGTCCGGTAACAATAATATTGGAAAATTGAAGATAATTTTAGCCTCAAGTTCACCCAGACGTTTAAGCCTTCTTTCTGAAGAGGGCTTCCAGTTTGAGGTTGTTCCTCCTGAAGTGGATGAGAAATGCCATGACAGTGAAGCTCCGGAAGATTATGTGCGCCGCCTGGCTTATCTGAAAGCCAAAAATGTCTCCATCGATAATTCGCTGGTTATCGGAGCCGATACTGTTGTTGTTCTGGGTAACGAATTTTTAAATAAACCGAACTCGAAACTGGAAGCTAAGGTAATACTTGAAAAACTCTCCGGGAAAATCCACACAGTCTATACAGGAATCAGCCTGGTCTGCTCGGAATGCGGACGAGAAAGCGCCAATTATGATAAGACAATTGTTCATTTTAACATCTTGACTGAAACGGCTATTTTGAAATATATAGAGAGTGGAGAGCCGCTGGATAAAGCCGGAGCATACGGCATCCAGGGAATGGGTTCTTTTCTGGTAAAAAAAATTGAGGGAGAACTTGATACTGTTATCGGTTTTCCAATGAAACTGCTGAGGAAAATGTTTGAGGTGCACAGAGAGTGTCTGAGCAAAATTTAGGCGAGAGAATTCGCGAGCTAAGAGAGAAAAAAAACCTCTCTCGCGAACAGCTTCATTCGCAAACAAAAATCTTAGTTAAATATATTGAGGCCATTGAGGAAGGACGCTGGGATCTTCTTCCGGGATTGGTGTATCTTAAACCGTTTATTAAAAATATAGCCGGCGCCCTCGATGTCGACTGCAAGGAGCTTTATGCATTGATCGAAGATACCAGCCTGGGAGAGAAACTCGAAAGCGAAGCGTCTCAACTAAAAAAGAAGTTCGATTATCGCTGGGTTGTGGTCGTCTTGATGATAGTATTTGTCGCTTTGATAATTTTTCTGCTAAAATCACCGGGTCCCCAAATAAAAAAACAGACTGAAGAAACAATTCAGGTTGAGGCTGCTAATGACCGGGAGCTAAATAAAAGAGAAAGTCAGTTCTCCGGCGAACTCGATTTTTTTCAGGGCGCGGATAATATAGATGAAATTCATACCCTGGAGCTGACAGCTATTGATTCGGTCTGGCTTTTATTACTATCCGGGGATGATACTCTTTATACCGGCATATTAGTCCCGGGAAGGAAAATTAAGCGGCGTTGTGCCAGTCCGTTTGAGTTGGTGATGGGACGAAGTAATTGTCTTGATATTGTAATCGATGACCGGAAGATCAATCGAGAAAAGTATCTTAAGAACATGATGCGCATTAAGTCTTCCGATCTGGATAACTTCATCGCTTCAAGTTCGGGAGGTCCCGGTGAAGGTTAATCGTATCGCTGAAAAAGTATCCAGAGTTTATTATCGCATAAAAATCAAAGATCAATCGGTTAATTTTTTATCGTTAGCCGACAATAACAATGATTGCCTGGTCTGTATGCCCTCCCAAATGGAATATCTTCTCGATGCCGCGTCAAAACTGCCGGATATAGCGTCGGTATTTCCGAATAGAATAATAAAGGTCCTTTTAACTTCCAGTATAGATCCACGGTCATATAAATTTATCAAAAGATTTACAATCATCAAACCGTACTCTTATGATACGAATCTCTTTTATCTTCCCAAAAAACCGTTTTTGAATAAAATTATTGGAAAGGGACTGTCGATCTGCATCGATCTGGATTTTGAATCTAATTTTTTCAATTCCTGTATTTCGGCGCTGACCGGAGCGCCGCTTCGTATCGGCGCCAATAAGGGGCTGGGGCTGCCCTTTTATAATCTGGAAATCGAAATCGGCGGCAGGGAAAATCCGGCGAAAGTTTTATATGATAATTTCATCAAAGTGCTTTATAACTTTAGCGGTGAAGGAGAAAAAATTGCTTCTGTCGAAACTTGAAATTTATGGCTTTAAGTCGTTTCCAAATAAAATAGCGCTTCAATTCGATGAAGGCATAATGGGCGTTGTCGGCCCCAACGGTTGCGGCAAAACAAATATCCTTGATTCGTTGCGCTGGGTTCTGGGCGAACAGCGTTCGTCGCTCCTGCGCGGCTCAAGAGTCGAGGAGGTGCTGTTTAATGGCACAAGCCAGCTTCGCCCGATGGACATGGCAGAAGTCAGCTTAACGATAAAAAATAATCGCGGTATTCTACCGCTTGAGTATGATGAGCTGGTAATCACCCGGCGGCTGTATCGCTCGGGCGAATCGGAGTACCTAATCAACAAGTCGCGGTGCCGCTTGAAAGATATCATGGAACTGTTTTCCGATACAGGAATGGGAACGCATGCATACAGTATTTTCCAGCAAAGCATGATTGACGCAGTGTTATCTGATAAGGCTGATGAACGCAGGTTCCTTTTTGAGGAAGCCGCCGGAATTACTAAATATAAAAACCGCAAAAAAGAAGCCTTGAAGAAACTTGAAAATACCGAGATTGATCTTGTCAGGCTCAATGATATAATTGCCGAGATTTCCAAGAATGTTCGATCACTAAAACGACAGGCTGTTAAAGCAAAACGATATAATAAGATTAAAGAAGAACTCCAGAGACTTGCAATCGCCCGCGCCTCATTCCAGGTTTACGATTTTGAGCAGGAGATAAAAATCCATTCAGCAAACGTCAATAAATTGAAAGCCGAAAAAACGAGCATAGCCGCTGTTATGGATATCGAGGAAGCGGCTATTGAAGAGCTAAAACTGCAGACGGCAGATTTAAATGAGCAAATCTCTGGCAAAGCCAATTTAGCCTCTAATCTCTCTGAACAGGCAATTCATATTGAAAACAGCCTCGCAAGCAGCCAGGCAAGCCTGGAATCCGGCAAGATAAATGTCCAGTTGTGGAAAAGTGAGATCAAGAGCTTAAATGCACGTGTCGAATCTTTAATAGCCGAAAAAAACCAGACCGAAAATCAGCATGCCGATAAGTCCGTTGAGCTTTCCGAACTTCAAAAAAGGCTTAATAAGGATGAAGAGCAGGTTGATTCATTAAAAGAACAGCTTGATAAATCTCAAGGCAATCTGGATTCGATAAAAGAATTACTGCATCAACATGAAAATAAAATAGCCGCCGGTCAGGCTCGTCTTGAGGCGGTTTTTAATTCGATCAACCGGCTAAATGAGATTAACCGCGATATCGATCGGTCGCTGGAAAAATATAAAGCCCAAAAAGAATCATCGCAGGAAAATATCGACCGGCAAAAAGCAAAGCTGAAAGAGTGTGAACTTGAGATTAACAATATCGATGAGAAAATATATTCCAATCAGCAAATGCAGTTATCGACTGTATCCAGGATAGAAGAAATCAGGAAAGCTGTCTCATCGAGTAATGCGGAAAAATCTGCGGTCGAAGCCAAGATTGAAATGCTGTCAAGAATGGTGATCGAACATGAGGGTTATGGATCGGGCATAAAGTCGTTGTTTGCCTGGGAGCAAAAACCAGAAGGAGTAATCGATACCCTGGTCAACCTGATTACCGCTGATGAAGAATATCATAATGCCATGGAAGCGGCGATTAACAACCATGGTCAACTTGTAGTATGCAAAACGCGCCGTGATGCTTTAAGCTGTATCGATTATCTTAAAACCAATACTGCGGGTCGGGTCAGCTTTTTACTTCTTGACAGTATCCCTGAACCGAACGTGAGTATGCCGACTGTCGATGCAGATGGTTTTATTGGCAGTGTTGCCGACCTCGTAACTGCCCAGGATTTCCTTCACCAGGCGGTGAGGACTTTATTTGCCGATATAGCGGTTTTTGAATCGGGGAAAATACCTCATGATTATTCCGGCGAGGCTGTCGACCTCGATGGCTGCTGTTACGGACGTTTTGGCATAATCCGTGGCGGCAAATCGAGCGTTACCTTAATCGGCCGCAAAAGCGAACTGTCGGACCTGCAGGATAAGCTGGAAAACATCGATCAAAAAATACTGGAGCTCAAAAAAGACCTTGAAGACGCCTCAAATTTGCTTTCTCACATCAGCGATGAGGCGTCCAGGCTGGGCGAAAATAAAAAATCGGCTCTTTCAGATCGCGAGAAGGTTATTTCCAATATGACAAGGCTAGAGTTCGAATTTCAGGAAAGTGTCAGCTGGCTGAATGAACTGTCCGCAAACAGCGCGGAGACGGGCAAACAATTTGAGAGTCTGAACCATCAAAAGGCCGAAATTGAAAAAATGATTGCGGACGAATCCGCAAAAAAACAGGAAATCGCCGGAGAATTTCAACAGAAATCCGCGGCGCATCGATCGCTTCTTGATAATTATGAAAAAACCGTTGGTGAGCTTAATCAAGGAAGACTCAAAGCAGTCGAATTGTCGAGCCATCTGTATAAACTCGATGAGGACAGTAAACGGTTTGGTGAACTCGTAGACGAAGCTCAGGATATGATCAGCAAGAAATCGTCAAATATCGACGAAGAACAAAATAGATGGCAGGAAATTGAACGGGAACAGGCTAAGATAAAAGAGCAACTGGCTAATATTTTCAAAGCTAAGGATAGCGTTAGCCATGACAGGGATGGATTGAGCAATCAAAAGAATGATCTGGTTGAGAAACTTACTAAAACGGAAGCAAGACAGAAAGAGTTGCGGGTAAATATTAATAACGCTAACGAGGATATTCATCGGGAGGAAATAAAGCTTACGGATTTAAACAACAGGCTTGATAATACTAAAGAAAACATATTCCGTGAATATGGTACGCATATAAGCGGCGACAGGGAAGAGGGGTATGATGAGGACCGGATTAACTCCGAGATTGAGCGCCTGAAAAATATTATTGATAAGATGGGTCTGGTGAATATGCTGGCCGATGAAGAATACAATGCCGAAAAAGACCGCCTGGAATTTCTGGAGAAACAATATAAAGATCTTCAGGATGCCAAAACCTCGTTAGTGGAAGTTATCAGAAGAATAAACCAAACTGCAGAAGAAAAATTTTCAGATACGTTTGAACTTATAAAGGAAAATTTTCAAGAGGTGTTTGAAACGTTGTTCGATGGCGGCATTGCCGAACTGAAATTGAGCAACTCTGATGATTTACTGGAAACTCCCATAGAAATAATTGCCCGTCCCGGAAGCAAAAAGCTGGTATCGGTAAATCAGCTTTCAGGCGGCGAACGGGCGCTGACCGCTATCTCACTGCTTTTCGCAATCTACATGGTAAAACCCAGCCCGTTTTGCATTCTCGACGAGATCGACGCGCCTTTAGATGACGCCAATGTTAATCGTTTTCTGAAGCTTATAAATAAATTCACATCATCGACTCAGTTTATTGTGATTACTCACAACAAGATGACAATGGAGGCGACTGATTTGCTCTATGGAATCACCATGGAACAGCCGGGTGTATCGAATATTGTATCGGTGAAACTCAACGGTAATAAGATAGAAAGTGTTGAACAAGTTTAAGAAGGGTTTAGCCAAAACCCGCAATGGGATTTTCGGAAAAATCGGCAATATATTTTCTCGCAAAATTGATGAAGAGCTTCTGGAAGAACTCGAAGAGAGCCTGATTACCGCCGACATCGGGCCGGTGCCGGCCGCCCAGATAATTGAAAGCTTGCGAAAAAACAAATCTGACGATCCTGTTAAGGTCTTAAAAGATGAAATCTTTCAGAGAGTCAATCTGGATATGACTCTTATATCGGAATCAGCTGGCCAGCCGACTGTGATTATATTTGTGGGAGTCAACGGATCCGGCAAAACGACTTCGATAGCAAAACTCGCGGCCAGATTCATCGCCGATAATAAAATTGTAATTCTGGCCGCTGCCGACACTTTTCGGGCGGCGGCGACTGAACAATTAAGTTTGTGGGCTGAAAAAATCGGCGCCCCGGTAATCAAAGCGGATCGGGGAACAGACCCGGCAGCGGTGGTTTTCGATGCAATCAAAGCCGGTATTGCCAGGGCCGCTGATTATGTATTAATAGATACCGCCGGACGGCTTCAAACGCGGGTTAATCTAATGGAGGAACTCAGGAAGATCAGACGTGTTGCAGATAAAGCCATGCGAGGCGCGCCGCATGAGGTCTGGCTGGTTCTGGACGCCTCGATTGGTCAGAACAGTTTTTCCCAGGTCGAGTTATTTAATCAGGCTGTTAATTTAACAGGCTTTATATTAGCCAAGCTTGACGGCACTTCCAAGGGTGGGGCAATTGTCGCAATATCGGAAAAATATAAAATTCCGGTGCGCTACATTGGCGTGGGTGAGGGAATTGATGATATTGAAGAGTTCGACCCGGAGCAATTTGCCAGAGCTATGGTTGAGCAATGATTGAGTTTCAAGTAAAAACATCATCCAGAAACCAGATGATTGATATTTCCCGTGAAGTGAAAAAATATATTCCTGACGGTTTCTCCGGGCTGGTGTACGTTTATGTCCCGCACACTACTGCGGCGGTTACTATCAATGAGGGCGCCGACCCCTCGGTAAAAAGCGATATATTGAACAGTCTCCAGGAACTCATACCGCCAAATGCAGGTTATGCACATATGGAAGGAAACTCGGATTCACATATAAAAAGTAGTATCATAGGCAATTCGATAAGTGTAATTATTGAAAAAGGCGACTTGATTTTAGGCGCCTGGCAGGCTATATTCTTTTGCGAGTTTGATGGTCCCAGGAATAGAAAGGTTTTTCTAAAGTTAATTAAAAATGATTAAAGTTAAGCTTACAATAGTCGGTAAACTTCATGACGAATACGCCAAAGAATGGGTTGAGCATTATAAAAAACTCATTAAACAGCATTGTAAACTTGAAATTAAATTTATCAAGGAAGAAAAGCTGGGCGAGGGTAAAAACGAGGCTGAAGTTTTACGGCGTGAAGGCGAACGCATCATCGATGCTGTAACCGCGGGCGATTATCTTGTAATTCTCGATAGGTTCGGGAGAAGATTAAAATCCAAATATTTCGCCAGGTTCATGGATGAATATTGCTCCCGTTCTGATGTTACTCTTCATTTTGTCATCGGTGGAACGATTGGGGTATCCGACCAGATACTGAAATTCGCCGATATGAGATTATCGCTATCGGATATGACATTTGCTCATCAACTGGCAGTTGTTATTTTTATCGAGCAATTATACCGGGCTATTAGTATTATTAAGGGCTTACCATATCATAAGTAAGCGTTTGTAAGATTTAATTGGAAAACCCTATAATCTAAAAGATATTTCTAAGGTTTTTCATTTATAAATGTTGACATATTTTTTTACAGCGCTATATTGTTCCTGTCTTCGGGGCGAGGCGGAAATCCTCGACCGGCGGTTAAAGCCCGCGAACCCGTATGGGTTGAGCCTGTGGAATTCAGGCGCCGACGGTAACAGTCCGGATGGGAGAAGACAGGTTTTGGTGTACTAATATGCCTGTGTATCCTTGTCCTGAAGACAGGGATTTTTTTATGATAGATAAATCTCAAACCGAAAAGATGATGGCTCATGCTTTGAGGCTTGCCGCAAGGGGAATAGGTTATACCTCGCCCAATCCGGTTGTCGGGTGTATTATAGCTAAGAATGACAATATAATCGCCAAGGATTATCATCATAAAGTGGGGCAGCCTCATGCTGAAGTACTGGCGTTAAAAAAGGCGGGTTCAGCGGCAAAAGGTGCGGAAATGTATGTAACGTTGGAACCTTGCTGTTGTTACGGTCGCACGCCCCCCTGTACAAAGGCAATTATAGAAGCCGGCATTAAAAAGATCGTGATCGGAGCTTTGGACCCCAATCCAGATGTTAACGGCAAGGGAGTCAGAGAACTTCAAAAAGCAGGAATAGGAGTAATCAGCGGAGTTTTGAAAGAGCGTTGCCTGGATATCAATAAAATGTATAATAAATATATAACTACCGGCTTGCCTTTTGTGACGCTAAAATTTGCTCAGAGCCTTGATGGTCGAATCGCCTCTAAATCCGGTTCCTCGCGATGGATTTCATCTGAGAATTCTTTGAAATTTGCTCATAAACTGCGAGCCGAACATGACGCCGTGTTGATAGGATCTAACACTGCTAATTTAGACAATCCACAGTTAACTGTCAGGCGAGTTAAAGGCAATAATCCGACCAAGATAATTCTTACAAAATCAGGGCGAATTTTAAGCAGCCTGGATTTATTATCAGATAACAGCGCCCCCATTATTATTGCTACTAGCCATAAGGGATCGTCTAATTGTAAGAGCAAATCATATGCAAATATCGAAATTATGACGCTGCCGGTTAAATCAGACGGTTTGGATTTAAAATCTCTGTTGTGTAAGCTGGCTGAAAGAGGAGTCGTTTCGTTGTTAATAGAGGGTGGGGCTGGTGTAATAACCAGTTTTTTAAAACAGAAACTGGCAGACAGAATAATTGTCATTACCGCTCCTATCATTATTGGCAAGGGGATAAGCGGGATTGGCGATTTAGGAATCAAGGATATTAGCCAGTCGATTTCCCTGTCTAACCTTAAGCATAAAAAAATCGGCTCCGATCATGTATATTTTGGGGATCTAAGATAAATGTTTACCGGCATTGTTAAAGAAATAGGCGCTATAAAAGCTGTTCAGAAAAAGGGCGACGGAAAATTGATCCAGGTTGAGGCGCCAAAATCTGCTTTATCATTAGAAAAAGGGGGAAGCATCAGTATCAATGGCGCTTGTCAGAGCGTAATAAGTTTAGGTCGAGACTGGTTTGAAGTCCAGGCAACTTCCGAAACAGTCTCCCGGACTAATTTCCGGCTGCTGCAGCCAGGCGATAGAGTCAACCTTGAGCTGCCCCTAACCATGAAAGCTCCGCTTGGTGGCCATATAGTATCCGGGCATATCGATGATACCGGTAAAATCAGCAGTATAAAGCCCGGCGGCGACAGCGCTATTATGAAGGTGGCTTATAAGCCCGAGTATAATAAATACCTGGTTGAAAAAGGCTCTATTGCTGTTGACGGGATCAGCCTGACCGTGTTTGAAATAAGTTCTGATACATTTTCAATGTCATTGATACCTGAAACCATTGAGCAAACTAACTTAAAGCTTCGCCTGGTTGGCGATGCAGTCAATCTGGAATTTGATTTGATCGGAAAATATATTGAAAAATTAATGAATCAAGGTAAAGGGGAGCTTACCATGGATTATTTAATCAAACACGGATTTAAGAGGTAGATAGATGGACGATTTTAATACGATTCCGGAGGCAATAGAGGATATAAAGGAAGGCAAGATCGTCATAGTTTGCGATGATGAAGATCGTGAAAACGAAGGCGACATGATTATGGCGGCCGAAAAAGTGACGCCGGAAGCCGTTAATTTCATCAGCAAATATGCCCGGGGCCTGATGTGTGTACCTCTGACCGATGAGTGGCTGGAGAAACTGCAGTTAAATCAGATGGTAAATGAAAATACTGCGAAGATGGGCACCCGGTTTACCGTTTCGGTTGATTATCTTAAAGGAACCACAACCGGCATCTCAGCTTTTGACAGAGCGGCAACAATAAAAGCCCTGTCAGATTATAATACTGAGCCCAAGGATTTAGGACGTCCCGGTCATATTTTCCCGCTGCAGTCACGGGAAGGGGGAGTGCTTGTCCGGGCGGGACATACCGAGGCAACAGTCGATCTTTGCCGGTTAGCCGGTTTAAAGCCATGCGGCATGTTGTGCGAAATCCTCGATGACGACGGCAGTATGGCCAGAGTGCCAAGACTTATGGAGTTGGCTGAACAATTCAATATGAAGATAATCACTGTTAAAGACCTGATTGAATACCGAAGGCATCACGAAAAATTGGTGAAACGGGTCGAAACGGTAGATTTGCCCACTAAGTTTGGCCATTTTAACCTGCACCTTTATAAAAGCTCCATCGATGATCATCATCACTTGGCGATTGAGAAGGGTAATGTCAACGGCAAAAAAGATGTGCTTGTAAGAGTGCATTCCTCATGTTTGACCGGTGATATTTTAGGTTCCTGCAGATGCGATTGCGGCGAACAACTGGCTGAATCATTGAGAATGATTGAAAAAGAGGGTCAGGGAGTCGTCCTGTATATGCGTCAGGAGGGACGGGGCATTGGTCTGGCAAACAAGATAAAGGCATATAAATTGCAGGATAATGGCAAAGATACCGTTGAGGCAAATCTTGAGCTGGGATTTGCCGCTGATCTGCGCGACTATGGCATTGGCGCACAGATACTGGTTGATCTTGGTCTATCAAGCATCAGGCTGATAACCAATAATCCCAAGAAAGTTGTGGGTATTAATGGCTATGGCTTAAACGTGATCGAAAGAGTGCCAATGAATATTCTTCCCAATAAACATAACCTCCGTTATCTTGAAACAAAGCGTGATAAATTAGGTCATCTTATAGATAGCGGTGAAAAAAGTTCAGTAAAATCAGTTAATGAAAGGAAATAATATGGATTATTCAGGTAACTTGAATGCCTCGGGAATCAAGATCGCTATAGTTGTTTCCCGTTTCAATGAGTTTTTCTCGGAGAAGCTTTTGGATGGCGCCCTTGATTGTGTAAAACGTCATGGCGGCTCGGAAGATGATATTTCAATCGTACGGGTGCCTGGTTCTTTTGAGATTCCCTATGCGGCATCGCGTCTGGCAAAACAAAAAAAATACGATTCGATTATTTGTCTCGGAGTTGTTATTCGCGGACAAACTCCCCATTATGAGTATATCAACAACGAGGTCGCCAAGGGAATTGCCAAGATTTCTCTGGACAACGATTCGCCTGTTATTTTCGGCCTGGTTACAGCCGATACATTAGAACAGGCGATTGAACGATGCGGTTCAAAATCAGGCAATAAAGGATTTGCTGCGGCAATGACGGCAATCGAAATGGTTAATCTTTTCAAAGAGATTTAATTTATGAGCCAGCGGCATAAGGCAAGGTGCGTAATACTGGAGCTTCTATATTCTATCGAGGTAGGCAGCGATCATAATGTTGATGCAAACCTTGATTACTGCGCCTCGCTGCATAATTTGAGCGATGACGGCTTTGCTTTTGCCCGTAAGTTATTTGGCGTTGTTAAAGACAATCTTGATGAAATAAATATAATCCTTAACAAGCATATTCAAAATTGGGATATCGACCGGCTGGCAATAGTAGATAAAAATATTTTAAGGCTGGGTGTTGCTGAAATAATGCTTTTCCCGGAAACTCCGGTAAAAGTAGCGATTGACGAGGCTATCGAACTGGCTAAGCTGTACGGATCGGCCGACTCGGGTCGGTTCGTCAACGGCGTTCTCGATGCTGTCTACAATGATGAATTGCAGTCTAAGGGTTGACTTGGTCCGAATATTTTGTAAATTATGTTTTTATTAATACTCGGATTGAGGACTGATTTTTGGTTATGGAAAACAGATTAAAAGAAGAGATCGAATTTTTTGATGATACGGCCGCTTATGAGGAATTAATGGCTCGGCCCTATACCCGTTATATTAAAAATAATATTGACGCTTACATTTCGAAGATTGAACTTAAGGATGCGGTTATTCTTGAACTGGGCTGTGGGGTGTCCGAACATGCTCACCGTTTTAAGGATAACAACCTGATGGTATTGACTGATATTACGAGCTCGCTTTTAAAATTAAATGATCCAGTATGCGCCAGGGCTGTCGCTGACGCCCAGGTATTGCCTTTTAAGGAAGATTCCTGCGATTTTGTGATTTTTCTCGGTATATTGCACCATCTGACTGATCAATATGCCTCTTTGACTGAAGCCGCAAGGATATTAAAACTAGGCGGTCGGATATTCATTCAGGAACCGCATCGAATGAGTCTCAACTTCTTTTATTATTATGGACGTCGTTTTTTTATGAAACTGGTAGGGGTTGAAAATGTAAAAAAAATGATTGGCTGTTATTCGCCCGATGAGTGGCAGCTTGATATTAAAGCTTTGAAGAAGGCGTTTAAAAAAGGCTACGATCTGAAAAAATGGACTATTCTAACATTTCGTTTGCCGCCATTTAGATTCTTTAAAAACAGCGGCCTTGACGTTAGGCTGTCCAGGGTGTTTGATAAATTGCCGATATTTAAATATTTTGGCACCACGATTTTTTATGAAGTTATAAAGAAGGACAATCGATGAAGCTGTATAAGGATAAGATAATAATGCCGTTTGGACTGGCGGCGGGACTATTCAGTTTAATAATCTACTTTATCACCAAGGCGCCGACCTTATCGTTCTGGGATTGCGGAGAATTTATCGCCTGTTCAAAAATCCTGGGTATATCTCATCCGCCGGGGTATCCGTTATATACACTCATAGGTAAATTTTTTATAATGCTGCCATTGCCTTATAATGATGCCATTAAGGTAAACTTAGTGAGCGTTATCTCCTCGGCGGCGGCTGTTTATGCCGCTTACTGGCTGATTGTCCGGCTTGTGGCAGGTTTCGAAAATGAGATCACAGATATATGGAAAAAACTTGCCCTGGCAGTCGGTGGCTTTGCGGGAAGCATGGTTATGGCTTTTTCCTCGACGTTCTGGGACAACGCTATCGAAGCTGAATGCTACGGTCTGGCGATGATGTTAATGTTGACATTATGCTATCTGCTTCTTATGTGGTCATGCAGAATCGGCAAGCCAGGAGCAGGTAGACTGCTTGTTGCCATAAGCTATTTAGCTTTTTTGTCAATCGGAATTCATCTCACGACATTTGTTATAATGCCTATTTTTGTGCTGTATATGGCTGTTAAAGACCGATCTTTGATGAAAGACTGGCGGTTCTGGCTTGTTTGGATTATTCTATTAATGATTACCAGTGAGCTGGATATATTTCTTTACGGTATGGCAATAGTATTTATCATATCGGCTATCTTGTTGATCACATCCAGACGTAGTTCATATATGCTGAAATGGATTTTTGCTCTAACGGCTGCCGCCATAATCGGCTACTCGACGCATCTGTATCTTCCCATGAGGGCTGTCCATAAGCCGGCCATTAACGAAAACAATCCAGATAACTGGGATAGGTTTAAATCACTGCTGGAAAGGAAACAGTACGGTGAGGAGTCTATGATAACCCGAATGTTCAGCCGTCGCGGTACCTGGGCAAACCAGTTCGGTTCTCATCCGCATATGGGATTCTGGGGATATTTTCAGATACAGTATTCAGAAAAATGGGCGGCTTTTTTATTTTTTGCCGTCGGTCTCTGGGGGATTTATGAGGCTATCCGGCGCGAGAAAATCAACGGCTTATGGCTGTTAGCTTTGTTTCTTGCCTCATCAATAGGCTTAATACTCTATTTGAATTTTTCAGATGGGACCCGTGGCGCAATTCTTGAGGTCCGAAACAGGGATTATTTCTTCACTCCCGGTTTTGTATTTTTTGGAGTATTAATTGGAGTAGGTATTTCCGGTATTTTATCTGATCTTGCCGGCTGGATTAAAAACAGGCCGGAACGCAAATATCTTCTGGTAGCGGCGATGGTAATAGCTATATTAATGCCGTTTCATACATTAAAAGCTAATTATTTTACGCATGACCGTTCACGGAATTATATCCCCTGGGATTATGCATATAATATCCTCAATTCAGTCGACGGGAACGGCATAGTCTTTACAAACGGCGATAATGATACTTTCCCATTATGGTGTCTTCAGGAAGTGGATGGCATTCGCTCAGATGTCAAAGTTGTAAACTTAAGCCTTTTGAACACATCGTGGTATATTCATCAATTACAGGAACAAATGAATGTGCCTATAAACCTCACCTATGATCAGATCGAGCGTTTAAGACCGATGTGGGATCCTGTTAAGGAAAGAGTCTGGAAAGTCCAGGACGAGATGGTCAGGCATATCATTACCGCCAACAAATGGAAGATACCAATCTTTTTTGCTGTTACCGTTTCTCAGGGGAATAAGCTCGGATTGGATGACAACATGATTATGCAGGGTATGGCCTACAGGATGGTTCCGGACAAGGGTAAAAATCGAGTTGACCCCGAAAAGATGTGGAATACTTATATGGAAGAATTTAGATATAATGGTCTTGATGATCCGACTGTATTTAAAAATGAAAATGACAACAGGCTGGTAGCTAATTATGTTTCAGGCTTTTTACAGTTGGCCGATACTTTAAGAAAACTCGGTGATTACGACAAATCGATTGGGATTGTTCAAAAGTCTATTGATATATTCCCGAATGAATGGCGTCATCGGGCATATTTGTCCGGACTCTTTGCCGAGGCTGGCCAGATTGACAAAATTGACGATGTTATTGAAGGAATGGCTCCATCGGAAATTGCCAGGATATATTTAAGCGCCGCCCAGGAATTCCTGATGGATGAAAAGTGGGAGGACGGCGGCAGCCTTTTGAGAAAAGCGCTTCAATATGAACCCAGATCTATGACGGCTTTTAATAATCTAATGGTGGTTGAAAACCGACTTGGCAATTATGAGGCGATTGACAGCCTGGCACAAGGGTGGCGGAACCTTCACAGCGACGACCCGTCAGCGCTGGCTAACCTGGACAACCTTTTAAGAGTCATAGAAGGTCAACGGCAGGAATAAGATGGCTCGGATTCTTGCTGTCAACTGGCAGGATTTAAAACATCCTGCCTCGGGCGGGGCTGAAGTCCATCTCGAAGAGATATTAAAGCGACTGGCTAAAAGAGGACATGAAGTTGACTTGCTGTGCTGTAACTTCCCCGATGGTAATAAGGAAGAGACGATTGAAGGCGTCAATATTATCAGGCGAGGTTCGAGGCCATATTTTAACTGGGTTGTTCCCTTTGCTATAAAAGATCTTATTAAAAAGAACAAGTATGACATCCTGTTTGAGGATATTAACAAGATACCGTTTTACACCCCGCTTTATATTAAACTGCCCTTGCTGGTGATAGTTCCTCACCTTTTCTCTGATTCGATTTTCAAAGAAATAAATATTCTTCTGGGAACATATATTTATTTGTTCGAAAAGCCATTTTCGCTGGTGTACAGGAAAAAACACGTGATGGTTATTTCTGAATCAACTGCGGATGAAATTACTGCCCGAGGTATTGTTCAAAGCCAGGTTCACGTAGTGAAATGTGGAATCGATCACGACATCTACAATATTGATCCGGGCACATTGAAATTTGAGCGACCGACAATACTTTATGTAGGGCGTCTTAAAAAATATAAATCAATTGAAACAGCCATCGACGCTATGCCCGATATTATTCGCCAGGTTCCTGAGGTGAAATTGGTGATCGTGGGCACAGGCGATCATCTGCCGATTTTACAACAGCGGGTTAAAAAACTGCATCTTACTGAGAATGTCAGTTTTACGGGTTTTATTCCTCAAAAAGAAAAAGTTGAATATCTCAGACGGTCGCATTTATCAATCTATTCATCATTGAAGGAAGGATGGGGTTTAACGAATATTGAGGCAAATGCCTGTGGAACGCCGGTCCTTGCCTCGAGGGTACCGGGTCTTCGTGATTCAGTCGATGAGGGGAAATCGGGCCTTTTGTATGAATATGGAAACGTTAACGAATTTGCTGAAAAAGTAATAAAAATATTATCTGATAAAAAATTCAGGTCTGATCTTAAACGTGGGGCGTTAAATCATGCGTCGAATTTTTCATGGGATAAAACCGCTGAACAAACTGAAAAACTTATGGAGATTGTTCTATCGGGAAAATGATGAAGTTCCGCTGGAAAGTCATAGCCGGTATTCTCATCAGCGCCGCCTTTCTTGCCTATGCTCTCAGCCAGGTAGATTATGCTGAGATGATAAAGGCTTTTTCGGAAGCCTCCTATATCTGGACAATCCCGATGATGTTATCTGTTCTGGCCACAATGGCAATTCGCGCAGAACGCTGGAAATGGCTTTTAAAACCGATCAGGCTATTTCAACTGAATACGTTGTTTTCCTCTGTTATGATTGGCTTTATGGCAAACAACCTGCTGCCTGCCCGTATAGGCGAGGTCGTAAGAGCGATATCGCTTTCGAAAAAGCATCAGCTAAGCAAATCATCAGTCTTCGCCACTATCGTTGCCGAACGGATTTTCGACAGCCTGGGACTGCTGACCGTATTTTATCTTACTCTTTTTGTTGTTGACTATCCTGATGAGTTGAAAAAAGCCGGATTGTTAGTCTTGCTATTTACATTAACGGCGCTTGTTTTCCTGTACCTTCTTAAGTTTAAAACTGAAATGGCAGTAAGATTGTCGTGTAATATTATTAACGTTATTTCGCATAAACTGGCTGATAGAGTCGATTCAATTTTAAGGAAGTTTACTCATGGCTTAAGTATCATGACCTCACCGGGTTCAATTTTGGTCATTTTCATTTATTCTGTGTTCCTCTGGATATTCACGGGCGTATCCGGTTATTTGATCTTTTTTGCATTCGATTTACACCCATCGATCTGGGCTTCGTTTATTCTTCTGTTTGTAACGGTTCTGGCAGTGTCTTTGCCGTCGTCGCCGGGCTATATAGGAACATTCCATGCAGCCTGTATTATTGCATTTAATCTTATAAGTTCCTTAGGGATGTTCGGGCAGGAGATTTCGAAATCCGTCGCTTTATCCTATTCGATAATTCTCTGGTCATGTCAGTTTTTCCCGGTTACAATCATCGGGCTTTATTATCTTAAAAAAGAACATTTGAAGTTTAAGGAAATAGGACAGGAATGATTAACAACTAGAATACCGGATAAATGGGGTTAATATTAAATCTCATACGTATAAAAATCAATCCGGTAATCAAGACCGTAGCGGGAAAGCCGACGGTCGATGAAACATTGGAGGAGTTTTGGAATTTGAAAAACAGTATGGTCGAAGGCGTTCAATCAGGAAACCGCAAAAATTTGAGGAAACCGAGGAGAAAGAAAAAAACGAAATTACCCGGATAGAAAAAGCTGAACAACCCTCAGAAAAACCTGAAACAGAAAGACAACAACCAATAAAAAAAGAAGACCGCAATGAGGTAAGAACTTCACGGGAAAGGCCATCAAGGCCCCCTTCGAGAGGGCAGAGGAGGTATCCAAAAACAAGGGGCGGAAAACCGGACAGGGAAAATATACAAAAACGTCATCCAAGACAGACAACGACCAGACCCCAGCCAAAGCCGGGAAAGCCCGGAGCAGTTAAGCTCAGTGTAATAACGCCGGCTTTCAATGAGGAAAGTAACGTGGCGCCACTGTTGGAACAGTTTAATCAATTGTTTTTAAAATTGCCATATCGGGCTGAGCTGATTTATATTGATGACGGTTCCACAGATAAAACGGCAATCAGGTTGAAAGAAGAGCAATTAAAGCATCCCTGGCTGAAAGTTTTTACTCATCGGGTAAACCGCGGACTCACAACAGCGCTGGAAACAGGTTTTTCAAAAGCTGTTGGCAAGATATGGTGTTACTATCCAGCCGATTTGCAGTATCATGCAAACGAATTACCTAAAATGATTTCAAAGATTGACAGCGGTGCGGATATAGTTACCGGCTGGAAACAGGGCGGCTATGGATTAAAAAGCATAAGTTCATTTATTTATAACACTCTTTCCCGCTGGCTGTTTAAAGTGAAAGTCCATGATCTCAATTCCATAAAGGCTTTCAAGAAGGAGGTTGCTGGACATTTCGGATATCGCAGCGGCTGGCATCGCTATATGGTTGTGATGGCGGCGGGGGAGGGGTATGTTGTTGATGAGGTGCGCGTGAAACTTTACCCGCGCCGATCAGGTAAATCCAAGTTCGGTTTCTGGCGTCTGCCGAAGGGTTTCTTAGATCTGCTGAGTGTGAAGTTTCAATTATCTTTTACAAAAAAACCGCTCTTGTTTTTTGGCTCTGCCGGTCTGCTGTCTGGTCTTCTGGGATTCATCATTGGTCTGGCAGCACTGTATCTTCGGTTTGTTCAAAATGCCGGTTTTCGCCCCCTGCTTTATGCAGTAATATTGCTGATGGTTTCCGGCTTGATGCTGTTTGCGATTGGATTTTTAGCCGAATTGATAGTCAGCGTCAAAGAAGATCTTAATAAACGAAAAACTGATTTCTGATACACTGGCGGTAACGTGATACAGCATCAGAGCTGAGATCACTTTATTATTGACGACCTGTGTTTCTGCTATATAATGAAATATTCATATTAAATTATTTTGATTTTCCTTATTACTGAATGTAATATTAACGCTTATGAGCAATATCTATAAACATAAAATTTCTGTTTTAATAGTAACATACAATAACGCCGGCACAATTGCGGATTGCCTGGAATCAATAAAGCGTCAGGGAATGACAGATTATGAGATATTAGCGATGGACAATCACTCTGAGGATTTGACTCTTGAAAAGGTTAATAAGCATGACAACATAAAGATATTTCCCTCAGAAAAAAATACAGGTTTTGCCGCTGGTATGAATTATTTATCTAAGCAGGCTAATGGAGAATACCTTTTTATGCTTAATCCCGATTGTGTTTGCCCGGACAACGCACTGGATATTTTATATAAATTCGCTCAAAATCATCAGGGTATAATATCACCGGCTCTGGTTTATGCCGACAATACTCCACAACCCTCGGCAAGGCAATTAATCAGCTATAAAAATGTTCTTTTTTCCAGGCGCTCTCCTCTTTATCAGCTGGGCTTTACTAAAACCGGTGATGCTGGTTACTTGACGCCTGAAAGGGCCGCAAGAGTACCGGCAGTCTCGGCGACTGCTTTATTTGTGCACAGTAAGCTTTTTAAGCGGATTGGCGGTTTTGATGAACGTTTCTTTCTGTACCTCGAGGATATAGACCTGTGCAGCAGGCTGAATAAGATTAACGTTGATATCTGGTATTTGCCTGAACTAAAATTAATTCACATATTGGGCACAAGTTCATCCAGGTGTTCTCAAAAAGCATCGTATTATCATCACCTCTCCATGTATAAATACTTTACAAAACATTTTCCGAGAAATTATATTAAAAATGGATTATTATTATTGCTGTTAATGGTCGGGTTTGCTGTGTCGGTGATATTAAGATTCTTAAAATCGAAGAGACGACAATGATTGAGATACCAACCTACGTGATCGTAAGCATATTAAGCGGCTACCTTTGCTACCTGTTTGTCCCGCTGGTGAAAAACTACTGCGAAGAACATGAGCTGTACGATATGCCCGGACCGCGTAAAGTGCACAAGCTTCCTGTTCCTCGGTTGGGCGGCGTGGCAATATTTATTGCCTATTTTCTTGGTTTGCTGCCGGCATTTCTGCTCATGCCTGAAATATTAAAGGATAATCTCAATACTTTAGTCGGCATCTTCCTGGGCGGTTTAATCATATTTATGATTGGCATCATTGATGATGTTAAAGGGATGAAACCGTTAACCAAGCTGGGTTGGGAAGTGATAGCCTGTATGGTTCTTATTGCTTTTGGAGTGCGGCTTGAGATAATCAACATACCGTTTTATAAACTTGTTGACTTTGGCTTATGGGGTATTCCGCTTACTCTTATATGGCTGGTGGCTATAACCAATACGATTAACCTTATCGACGGTCTTGATGGTTTAGCGACTGGAGTGAGCGCTATCATTGCCGTAAGTTTTTTAGTGTTAAGTCAGGTTATGGGTCTGGCGTTGCCGTCGCTTCTGGCTGCCGGAGTCATCGGCATAACTCTGGCGTTTTTAAAATACAACTATTTTCCGGCGGTAATATTTATGGGAGATTCAGGCTCGCTGTTTTTAGGGTTTATTTTTGGGGTAATCTCGCTGTTCTGGCCTAAAAGTTTTGCCACGGTTGTAATGTTCATCCCGATCCTGGCGTTGGGTGTTCCCATAATTGAGGTTTTAATTACTCTTCTTAGAAGGCTAAGCGCCAAGGAAAAATTTTATATCGCCGACCAACGTCATATTTTTCATTTCTTGTTAGATCTTGGAGTTCCCGAAAAAGTTACCGTCTGGCTGTTTTATCTGATCAGTATCCAATTTGCCCTGGCGACATACGGAATTGCAGGCGGTAATCGTAATATTTTATTTGTGTTGCAGGCAGTATTCATTATATTAACGGCTGTTATTGTTTCCAGGAATTTGAAATTGGATAATAATAAATGAAAGAACAACATTACTTAGAATTCGAAAAGCCGATTATAGAACTCGATCGTAAGATAAAAGAGATGAAGGAGCTTGCTGTTTCGGGAAGCCTTGAATTGTCTAAAGAGATAGAGTTGCTGGAGAAAAAACGTAATCGCCTGCAGAAGGATGTTTATTCCAAATTATCCCGCTGGCAGCGAGTTCAACTGGCTCGTCACCCTTTAAGGCCGTATTGTCTGGATCTAATAAACCTTATATTTACTGATTTTATCGAACTTCATGGCGACCGTAATTTTGCCGACGACAAGGCTATGGTGGGCGGCTTTGGCAAACTTGACGAATACAGAATAATCGTTGTTGGTCAGCAGAAGGGTCGGGATACCAAGCAGCGGCAATATCGTAATTTCGGCATGTGTCATCCGGAGGGATATCGCAAGGCGTTAAGATTGATGAAGCTGGCTGAAAAATACAACCTACCGATAATTATATTCATCGATACTCCCGGAGCTTTTCCCGGAGTGGGAGCTGAAGAGAGAGGCCAGGCAGAAGCAATTGCCCGAAACATTATGGAAATGGCGGCTATTGAAGTTCCGATCGTTATTGTGATTATCGGCGAGGGCGCATCAGGGGGAGCGCTGGGGATCGGCCTTGGCGACAGGATATTTATGATGGAGAACTCATGGTATTCTGTGATTTCTCCTGAGGGGTGTGCGGCTATCTTATGGAAATCCCCCGCTGACACCGATCCGGCAAAATTAGACGCCAATCGAAAACAGGCTGCCGAGGCTTTGAAACCAACCGCTCAGGATTTGGTCGAATTGAAAATTATCGATAAGATAATCCCTGAACCCCAGGGCGGGGCTCATCTCGACTATCAAAAGACGGCAATGACAATCAAACAGGAAATATTATCAGCATTAAATGAGTTAAAAGAGTATACTGCCGAGGAACTCTGCAATAAAAGACTTGAGAAATACAGGGTTATGGGCGTATATAAAGAATAAGGAAGAAGATTATATGCTAAATGAAAAGCTTTTGGAAATCTTAGCCTGTCCTGCCTGCAAGGGTGACATTGAATACGATAAAGAAAACAATGTCCTTTTATGTCATGCCTGCAGACTTAAATACCGTATCGAGGACGGCGATATTCCGGTGATGCTGGTTGATGAAGCGGAAAAATTTTAAGGAGGAGCAATGATTAAGCTATCCCGGTTTATCGAGGATAAACTTATAACGTTTGATTTAAAAGGGGAAAATAAAGAAGAAATTATCTCTGAGCTTGTTGAAATTGCCGCCAATTCGGAAATGGTAAAAAACAAAGAGGAGCTGTTAAAAGCGGTCCTGGAAAGAGAAAAGCTGGTCACTACAGGCGTCGGCTATAATGTAGCCTTTCCTCATGCAAAGACAAAGTCAGTTCGTGGGGTTGTAATCGCTTTCGGCCGTAAGAACGATGGAGTCGATTTTGAGGCGATGGACCGCAAACCCGTTAACCTGTTTTTTCTTATCGCCGCCCCTGAGGACGCCATAGGCGCACATCTTAATGTGATGGCCAAGCTCTCATTTTTGATGAAAAACGAAAAGAACCGGAACAAGCTTATTAAAGCAAAATATAAAGAAGATTTGATTGAGGTGCTCGATTCTAACGAATAAATGCTTACTTCAATAATAAATTATCTCAGAAAAAGGCAGCTTTTGCCCATACTTGTTGCCTTCTTTATTTCTGTGATTCTGATTGTTCTCCCCGCCTCATTCAAAATTGCCATTTCCAGGGTTTTTATTAACACGGTTTATTATCCCTTCACTCAAATCGATATTTTTTTAACTGATGTGGCTCATGCTAAAAAGAATAATATAAGGATGAACCAGCGCCTGATTCAGGTATCGATGCAGGCGGCTCAATTCACCGAAGATCATTATGAGAATGTCCGTCTGCGGCGAATGCTTAACTTTGATCTTCAGATACCCTACCGGCTGGTACCGGCAGAAGTAATCGGTCTTAAACCGGGTTTGATGGCTAAATCGATTGTAATTAATGCAGGCATCGATAAAGGTGTTAATGTTAATATGCCGGTGGTTACTGCTGACGGAATTATCGGCAAAACCATAGCGGTAACTAATAATGCCGCTATCGTTCAGTTGTTGATTGACCACAATTGCAAAGTCTCGGTTATTGATCAAAATTCCAGGGCAATGGGGATTATTCGCTGGCAGGGAGGTAAGTTTCTCAAAGTGGGGGATGTGCCGATCGAAAGCCAGGCTGCAATCGGAGATACAATTATCTCTTCAGGATTAGGAGGAATATTCCCTCCCGGGCTGATTGTAGGCACTATAGTATTCAGTGAGAATATTGAGGGCACGATGTTTAAAGATGTTGATGTTAAACCATCAGTCGACTTTGGTTCGCTTGAGGAAGTATTTGTAGTAATATATGATGAGCAATAATTCTATGATAAAATATATACTTGGAGCGCTTTTCGTTGCTTTTTACCAGATAATTATCGCCCCGCGAACAAGTTTAATGGGTACTCAGTCAGACATGGCATTAATTTTAACAGTGTGGACGGCCTTAGCTTATGGTTCCACTGCAGGCATTTATTTTGGTCTGACAGCAGGTATATTAATCGGGCTATTAACTCCAATGGAACTGGGCTGGGTGGGATTACTGCTGTCATTTATTGGGTATATCACCGGCAATCTGAAAACAAAACTTGTAATAGAGCCAATGCCCAGCAAGATATTGACTCTTTTAGCCGCCTCTTTAGTTTATAACTTTTTATATATTTTTTTTACGAGATTTGAATTAATTATATTAAACCTCTCCAACGTATTATCGGTAACGCTTAAATCGGCGCTGAATAATGCCCTGGTTGGAATTGTTATATTCTTAATAATCCGATATCGATTTATATTAAGGAAACTGATATAATGTTAGGCATTGTCTCAATCCGCAAATTTAACTTAAAACTCATTTTGATATTTACTTCATTGTGTTTTTTTATAATTATTATCAGACTTTTCATGCTTCAGGTGTTTGCCTCCGCCTACTATCAGAAAGAGTCAATTGATAACAGTTTCCGTATTGTTCCGATTAAAGCCCCTCGGGGGATAATTGTAGACTGCAATAATGAAATAATTGTTCAGAATAGACCGTCATATGCCGTTTATCTCGTTCCTTATGAAGTCCCTGATATCAATGAAGCCGCCGCCAAGCTGGCTGTCATGCTGCAAATGGATGAAAGTTATCTCAAGGAAGTTATATCAGCCGGCTGGAAGGGAAAATTTCAGCCGATTCGACTTAAAAGAGATGTCGATTTCAAAACGATAAGCGAGCTGGAGGAACATTCGCTTGATATTCCCGGTGTGGTCTTTCAGATAGAGTCTACCCGGCTGTATCCTGAGAATGGCTACGGTTGTCACATCTATGGTTATGTTGGCGAGGTCTCTGTGTCTGAGCTTCAGATAAACCGGAATTATTCCAGGGGTGAAATTATCGGTAAAAAGGGGTTGGAGAGGTATTATAACGAATATTTAAAAGGTTATGACGGAGTGTTATATCTTGAAGTAACAGCCGGGGGAAGGGTGCTTGCCGAAAAGGAAGAGACTTCTCCAATTAAGGGTTCGACCTTAGAGCTTAATATTGATTGGCAAATGCAAAAACTGGCAGAATCAATTCTTTCCGAACGCGGACAGGGAGCTATTGTTGTCGTTGATGTCAACGATGGAGGAGTGCTGACTTTAGCATCGACCCCCCAGTTTGATGCAAACCTTTTTTCAGGTGTGGTGCCTGCTGAAAAATGGGCAGAGATTATGTCTGATACCACTCATCCGCTTTTAAACCGGGCTATCCAGGGGACTTATTCGCCGGGTTCTGCTTTTAAGCCTTTCACCTCCGCAATGGCATTACATTTCGATGTTGTCCAGCAGGAGAATAATTTTGACATTTGCCGCGGAGAGAAGAAGTTCGGCATCCGCGTCTTTAAATGCTGGCTGCCGCGTGGCCATGGGAAACTCGACCTTCACGATGCAATCGTTCAATCATGTAATATATATTTCTATCAGCTTGGATTGGCCTGCGGTATGGAATTATGGGATCAATTTATGCCGCAATGTCGTCTCGGTGAGCTAACCGGGATAGATATTCATGGAGAAAAAGCCGGAGTTTCCCCATCAACAGAATATTTCAACAAGAAGTATGGCGAAAAAGGCTGGACAAAGTATTTAATGAACAACCTGGCTATCGGTCAAGGAGAGATCCTTGTTACACCCTTGCAGATGGCTGTATTGTATGCGGCAATCGCCAATGAAGGTATTATATTCAAACCGCGAATTTTACGAAGGATTATTGATAACGAAAACAATATTATAGACTTTCCTCCGGAAGTAGCCGGACATCTGCCAATAAAGGAAGAGCATCGACAAATTATCATCGATGCCCTGCATGGAGTAACAAGCGAGCGGCATGGGACCGCTCGTTTTGTGAGCATGCCGGGAATTCCGGTTGCCGGTAAAACAGGCACAGCTCAAAATCCTCATGGCGATGATCATGCCTGGTTTATTTGTTTCGCTCCAATTGATGAGCCTGAGATAGCCATAGCCGTCCTGGTGGAAAATGCCGGTCATGGCAGTACTGCAGCCGCTCCATTAGCAAAAAAAATATTAGAATTTTATTTCGAAGAGAATATTAAACCGCAGTTGTAGCGATGGGTAAGTTTGATGTAGATTACATCCTGCTAGTCTCTGCCCTGATATTGTCATTAATAGGCGTTGCATTTATATACAGCGCCACTTATCATTTTACCGATCAGGACGGGCTCTTATATCATCAGAAACAGGCAATCTGGCTTGGCGCCGGTATAGTCCTGGCGATAATTGTCTACTTTATCCCGCTAAGAATTCATGAGGCGATGGCTTATGTTTATTATGCTGTGGCAATAGGATTACTTTTGCTGCTTTTGTTTATTTCTAATTCGGGGACTACCCGCTGGTTTTATTTTGGCAGTTTTTCCATACAGCCGGTTGAATTCATGAAAGTTGCGTTATGTTTGGCTCTGTCTCGTTTTTTAGCTTACCGCCGAGCTAAGCTTCACCGGTTTTCTACAATATTCATGGGCATATTCATTGTAGCTATTCCAACGCTCCTGATAATCAAACAACCAGACCTTGGCAGTTCTCTGGTAGGGATAGCAATTTTCCTTGGCCTGCTCGTTTTATCTGGTATGCCTGTTTCAAGGATTTTAATTGTTATCTCCCCGGTTCTTAGTATTGTAACCGCTTTTCACTGGCTGTCGTGGGCGATATTCTTTTTTGCGTTTATTTTGCTTCTGTATCTATCAAGGCCGAGGCTCTTGCCCGGTCTGGTCTTTTTTATAGTTAATCTGGCCTTGGGGATGGCAACTCCCGTCTTATGGAATCGTCTTCATGAATACCAGCGGTTAAGAATCCTGACATTCCTTGATCCAGGCCAGGATTCTGCCGGAGCCGGTTATCAGATTATCCAGTCCAAAATAGCTATAGGTTCAGGCGGTTTCTGGGGAAAAGGTTTTATGGAAAGCACTCAGACAAAACTTAACTATCTGCCGGCTCAGCATACTGATTTTATCTATTCTGTTATTGGCGAAGAAATGGGTTTTGTGGGATGTTTAGCTGTAATTATACTATTTAGCATTGTGATCTTTCGCGGTTATTTTATAGCCAATAAAGTGAGAAACACTTTCCACAGCTATATTGCCGGAGGTCTAACTACGGCTATTTTATTCCAGATGGCAGTAAATATCGGGATGACGATCGGGCTTATGCCGGTGACTGGTTTGCCGCTTCCTTTCATCAGTTATGGCGGCTCATCGCTACTTTTTTTCTGGGGGGTTATAGGCATGTTATTGGCTATTAATCGTGATTGGCAGGAGTATTAAGCATGCACTCAGATTTGTTTCATCTTGGACCTTTGCATGTTAAAGCCTATGGTCTGGCGCTGGCGGTATCGTTCTTTGTCGGTGTCTGGCTGGCGGTTAAGCGGGCAGAAAAATATAATATTAAAAATCAACTAATAATCGACCTCTGCTTTATTATTCTGGTGTCCGCAATTGTTGGCTCGCGCCTGTTTTATGTAGTCTACCACGTCGAGGAATTTTCGGGTCACTGGCTTGACGCTGTCAATCCGTTCCAGTCATCGGGCGAGGTGGGCATAGCCGGTCTTTCGATGATGGGCGGCATAGTGTTGGCGATGATTTCTGCTCTGGTATTTTTTATTATAAAGAGAATTAATCCATGGCTCATCCTTGACATATTGGCTCCATCATTTTTACTGGGTATGGCCATAACCAGGATTGGCTGTTTCTTTAACGGCTGCTGTTTTGGCGTTCCAACGCATGCTTTCTGCGGCGTTGTGTTTCCATCAGACTCGATGGCAGGCTGGATATTCCCCGATACCGCTATCTGGCCGACTCAACTGTTTTCAATAGCGGCCGGACTTATCATGTTTGGCATAGTCCTGTTGCTGGAGAAGAAAAAACCGTTTCATGGTTACACAGTCTGGACAACGCTTATGCTGTATAACTGCTGGCGATTTATAATTGATTTTATCAGATATTATGAGGAATCTATGATATTTACAAAAATAGGCGGCTTAAGCTTTACAAGAAATCAGTTTTTGAGTTTATGCCTGGTTATTATTTCTATTATCTGGCTGAGATATCTTAAACGAAATCATGAAAAAGCTTCTGAATAATCTGGTTGAAAAGGCCAATTACTTTGCTGATGAAATATTTGCCTTTATTTCTGAACCTGAGTGCCCGGGATGTAAGAATATATTGGTAAATCCTCATCTTGCTTTATGTGATAACTGCCAGAGCAATCTCACCTTCCCCGGAGACGGGCCGGTTTGCTTGATCTGCCGGCGTCCTGAGGGTGTAACCTGCAGATGTCATCTTGAAAAACATACTGATATACCAAAGTTATATTATTGGAGTTCCTATACTGATGTTATTCGAGATTTAATTCACCAGTTTAAATTTGCCGGACACAGCGAGCTTGGAAAATATCTAACCGGTGAAGCGCTTGGATCATTGTCTGAAAAACTTAGAAAGATCAAATTTGATTATATTGTCCCGGTTCCGATGTTACAACGAGATAAACGTCAACGCGGCTTTAACCAGACTGAACTGATTGCGGAAACGGTTTCACATAGTTTAAACGTTCCGGTTAAATCGGATCTTTTAATAAAAGTAAAAGAAATAGAACTGCAGGCTAACCTTGGCGCTAAAGAGAGATGGGAAAATATTATCGGCGCTTTTGCTGTTGAGAACGGCTCGGAAGTCGAGGGGCGGTCAATCCTGTTAGTCGATGATATAGTCACGACCGGCGCTACTTGCTTTGAGTCGGCAAAACAGTTATATTCCGCCAGCACCAAAAGCGTGACAGTTTTCGCCCTGGTTTCGAATAAGTCGTAACCTTATGATGAAGCGCCAGATCAGGGGAGAAGTTAATGGGAATTTTCAAAATAATCGAAGAGGGCGCCTTTGCCGATTTCGAATTTGAAGCCCGGGCTAAATCGATAGAGGAGCTTTTTGCCGTCTGCGGCCAGGCAACTTTTGAGGCAATGACGGATACGGCAAAAGTGGATTTGGTCGAGTCGGTACAATTTGATGTCTCCGCTTCATCTTTAGAAGATTTGCTGTTTACTTTCTTAGCTGAATTGATATATTTAAAAGATGTACAGAAAATATTTTTCAGTAAATTTGAAATAGAAATCAGCGATAAATTCGATTTATCCTGCAAAGCAAATGGGGAATATATTGATAATAAAAAACATGATTTAAGAACCGATGTGAAAGCTGTAACCTATCACAAACTAAGCATTAAAAAGGACGATACCGGTTACAGCGCGCATGTAATACTGGATTTGTAGATATGGAAAAAATTAAAATTGACGACTATACCTGGGAAATTCCCAAGGGCGCCAAACAGGGAATGAAAGTCCCGGTAAGGCTTATTGCCTCGAAGAGACTGCTGGATGATATTGACGATGGAGTAATCGAGCAAATAACCAACGTTGCCTGCCTGCCGGGCATAAGGAAGTATGCTCTTTGCATGCCGGATGGTCACCGTGGCTATGGCTTTCCGATCGGCGGAGTAGCCGCTTTCAGCCTGAAAACCGGCATTATCTCTCCGGGCGGTATCGGGTTTGATATCAACTGCGGCGTCCGGCTTGTCAGGACTAACCTGACTGAAGATGAGGTTAAGCCAAAACTGAAGGAGCTTATCGATCTTATTTACAGGCTTGTTCCCAGCGGTGTAGGTTCAAGGGGGCTTGTTAAACTCTCGTATCCTGAGTTTGACAGGTTAATGACTGAGGGATCGCCCTGGTGTTTGAAAAAAGGATATGCCTGGGAAAGTGATATCAAATTTACCGAGCAGAGTGGCAAAATCCCCGGGGCAAACCCTGATAATGTATCGGAAAGAGCGAAAAAACGCGGCCTGGATCAAATCGGCACTCTTGGCTCCGGCAATCATTATCTGGAGATTCAAAAAGTCGATTTTGATGAGCAATGCGATAAGAAAGTTGCCTCGACTCTGGGTATCGGGCAAACGGGCCAGATTACGATTATGGTTCACTGCGGCTCCAGAGGGTTTGGCCATCAGATCGGCACCGATTACCTTCAGAGTTTCGGTGAGGCGATGAAAAAATATGGAATCCAAACCAATGACAGGGAACTTGCCTGCGCTCCTTTTGATTCGCCGGAAGGTCAGGCATATTACGGAGCGATGGCCTGTGCGGCTAATACTGCCTTTGTAAACCGTCAGGTAATCACTCATAAAATCCGGGAAGGCTTTTCAAAAATATTCGGCAAATCGGCTGAAGAACTGGGCATGAACCTCATCTATGATGTTGCTCATAATATCGCTAAAATCGAGAAGTATGATGCCGGTTATGGTATGGAGGAGCTGATAGTCCATCGTAAAGGCGCTACCCGTGCTTTCGGTCAGGGCAACATGGAGCTTCCTGAAAAATATCGTCCGATAGGTCAGCCGGTACTTGTCGGCGGCTCGATGCAAACAGGATCGTACCTGATGATGGGGACAACCAAAGCTCAGAATATCACTTTTGGCAGCACGCTTCACGGCGCCGGTAGGGTAATGTCGAGAGCGGCGGCGAAAAGAAAGATTAGAGGACACGAGTTAAAAGATCAAATGGATAAGCAGGGTATCATAGTCAGGGCCGCCTCGATGAAAGGCTTGGCCGAGGAAGCCGGTTTCGCCTACAAAAATGTCGACCAGGTGGTTGATACGGTCCATAACCTCGGCATATCAACTAAAGTGGCGCATTTTATGCCGCTGGCGAATATTAAGGGGTAAAGGGGGGATAGTCTTTGTTCATCAATATAAGGCAGATTTCTTTGTCTATCTGAAAAAAAAGAGCACACGAGGATGTGTGTTGACCACATTAATCAATGGATTAAGATTGACATAATGGTAAAAATATGGTATATTTTTTTGCTGGAAATATAATTGGGTTAGGGTTTGAGTTTGGTGTAGAAGTAAAATGAATCTTACAGCAAAGTATGAAATTTATATTCTGGAAGATGATCCGGAAATAAAGAAAAAAAAGCAGAAAGAGCTTTTTGAATTAAGCAAACAGGTAAGAAAGGCGTTAAATTTTGCTTATACTGAACAATTTAATTATTTTACAGCTATAACAAGAGAAAAACAATACCCGGGTTTATATAAAAATATGCCGTATTCATTCAAAGCGAAGAAAAAAGAAAAAATTATTAAAGGGTGGTCAAAAAGTAATATTGCTTACAAGCTAATGAATGAAATGGAAATGTTTCAAGATTTGCCAGGGGTAATTAGAAGCACTATTCAACAGGAAGCAAATAAAAGATTTAATAATGATATAAAGAGAATACTTTCGGGAGAGGCAACACCTTCTTCTTTTAAGTATCCATGTCCAATTTATATTCATAAAGATTCAGTTAATTTGAATAATGATGATGGCAAGTATTACATGATGTTTTTTCCAAAAATTTATGATATTACTTTCAGAGTACTTGCTGAAAAAAGAAATTATATAAAAGTAATTATGGACAGAGTATTATCGGGGGAATATGATATAGGGCAATCGAATATAAAATATGAAAAAGGGAAATGGTATTTAAGGCTCTGCTTTAAGATAAATGAAGGAAAAATAAAATTAGATAAAAATAAGGCGCTTGGAGTAGATTCTGGTTTTAAAAATCCACTTGTTTATGGGATAGCAGACACGCCTATTAGAGGTATTATCGGAGATGGAGATATCATAACAAAAAGACGAATTGCGTATAAAAAAAGATGGAATATAGTTCAGAGAAGTTTAAGTCATAATGGTAAGGGCTCTTGCGGACATGGACGTAAAAGAAAATTAATGCCGCTAAAAAAATTGGAAAAAGCATTTCAAAATTTTAAAGAAACACAGAATCACCAATGGGCAAAAGAAATTATAAATGTTGCTATAAGAGAAAGATGTGGTATAATAAGGATGGAAGACTTAAGCAGCATTGCAGAGGATAAAAAGGATTCATTTGTTGGTATGAATTGGGCGTATTATAATTTGATGAATAAAATTGAATATAAATGTAAAAAATTTGGTATAGAATTTCAAAAGGTTAAACCAGCCGAAACATCGCAGAGATGTTCAAAATGCGGACATATTTCTGAAGAAAACAGGCCAAAAGATGAAAGGGGATGGGGATATTTTTGTTGTGTTGAATGCGGCTTCGATAGATTGGGTGAAGAACCGAGAGTGCAGAAGAATATTGCTGATTACAACGCCGCGTATAATATTTCTGGGATAAACGAATGGCGTCCTGAAGCAATTATAAAATAGTTGTTCTTTGAAAATTTAATTTTAAAAAAATAATTTAAGGTTGCTTTCACAACCTTGAGAGCGAGAGCGCCATTTTGGAGGGAGTATAAACCCCCAAGGCTACTCGCTTAAATCTTTGCTATGCAAATTAAATGATATTTGGGATGGTTTAAGAAAGTAACGGAAAACGCGAACGTGAAGCTGTCATAAAATTCTGGGAGGTTCGCGGAACAACTAAATGTATGAAATACTTGCGATTACAAAGAAAGATATTGTTAGATGCAGATTAATTCTATGATTATTTCAGAGGTTCGCGAAAACGCCATATTAAGTTGTAATGTTTCAATGAAGTAGAATGCATGCAGTTGCAATGAGAATGGTTGCAGAGTAAGGATTGAAACCCTTTTGTGAAATTCAATCATCTTGACACACTTTTGTGTTGCAATGAGAATGGTTGCAGAGTAAGGATTGAAACAACGACAGTTAATCCGGGGTGTTGCCTCGTGTATGGTTGCAATGAGAATGGTTGCAGAGTAAGGATTGAAACTCTTCAATGGCTATTGGTTCAACCGTTGGCGCAAAGTTGCAATGAGAATGGTTGCAGAGTAAGGATTGAAACACCGACACTATAGCCCCAGTGATGAGCACCAACAAGTTGCAATGAGAATGGTTGCAGAGTAAGGATTGAAACATGAGCATCTGCATGTCCACCTGTGTCTTTGATAAGGTTGCAATGAGAATGGTTGCAGAGTAAGGATTGAAACCACAAGTAATAATATCCCACACCTCAAACGGCTGTGTTGCAATGAGAATGGTTGCAGAGTAAGGATTGAAACTCAACCGCATCCGCAATCCTGGTCAACTGGCGGGCGAGTTGCAATGAGAATGGTTGCAGAGTAAGGATTGAAACGCTCCCAGCAATGAATACATTTACTCATCATTCCTCCGTTGCAATGAGAATGGTTGCAGAGTAAGGATTGAAACGCATATTCAGCAACAGTATCAAACTGCTCAACCGTGTTGCAATGAGAATGGTTGCAGAGTAAGGATTGAAACACAAAGATTAAGAAAACTCCAACCGCCCCCACTGCTGCAATGAGAATGGTTGCAGACTAAAGATTGAAACACCTCCATATCAATTCCGTAAATGGGTTGCAATGAGAATAGTTGCAGAGTGATATAAGATGAAAATATTGCTTTGCTTTTATCAGGCAGAATTAACAGCTGCGGCGGTTCCGGCGACATAGCCGCTGGAGAATGCGAACTGCATATTATACCCGCCCCAGGGACCTAAAACATCCATAACATCGCCGGCAAAATATAGAGATTTTACAATCTTCGACTCGCAAGTCAGAGGATCGATATCATCTGTTGAAACGCCGCCAAGGACGCCACAGGTGCTGTTGAATGGCTTAGGAGCTTTAATGGTGATTCGGAAATCCTTAATTGCCCGGATTAAGGACTTGCGTTCGAGATTGGTGACATGAACAATCGACTTATCAAGCTTAATTTTAGATTCAGTCTGGATTGCCTTAATGACATTATCATTAAAATACCTGCTTAAAAACCGTTCGACATAAATATTTTTCCTGGAGATAAACTCTTTAATCAGCCATGCTTCAAACGCCTCCCGAGGCTGTTCAGGCATGAAATCAAGTCTGATTTCAACCGGAGAAAGCGGCAGTTTCTCGATGATCTCGGCAGAATAATTTAATATCGTTGAACCGGATATGGAGTTTGATTTGAACTTTATTTCACCAATTTCAGAATAAGTAGGTTTACTGTTGAAATAAATACTAATCTTTATATTTTCAAAAGTCTCCCCGGCGAGTATTTTACCATACTTTTCAAAAACAATAAGGTCGATTAGAGCGGGCTTAAGCTTGTTAACACGATGTCCCAGTTTTTCAGAAATTAAATAGCCGTCTATCGTGGCGCCGTATTTGGGCGAGGAGAACGAACCCGTGGCGATGATAACTTCGGAAGCAGGCAGCCTGGAGCTGTTGCTTATGATGCCGGCAACTTTATTATTTTCTATATAAACATCACTGACTCTGGAAGATTTTTTATACTGAACTCCTCTCCTTATGACTTCCTCGAGAAGCGCATCTATAAAACTCTGACCGGGTAGTCCATTTGCCCTGAAATGTCCAGCTTGATCGACTTCAAGATTAAGGTTCATCTTTTTGCACAACCTGACAAAATTAATATAGCCAAACGCTTTAAATATTGGAGCTACAAATTCGGCTTTATCTTTAAATTTAGCCGCCAGTTTTTTAGCGGGTAGTTTTTCAGAAAAGAACAAATCCTCTGAGGGAATTGCGGATATCTTTTTCCCAGGCCAGGGATTCTTGTTGAAAAGTATGACTTCTCTCGGTCCTTTTGAAGCGGCAATGGCCGCCAGCATACCGGCAGGTCCGCCGCCTATAATTATAATAGGTAATACATTAGTATCCTTTTTAGGGGACATCCATCATCTCCAAAAATTAACCAATAACTCAAATTAGAAACTGACTGTATCTATATAATATAACTTTAATATGAAATGTCAAGTAGTTTAATAATTTTTATCATTAAAAACATTCGAAAGATATTAATAAGCTTGACATAAATGTCATAAATATTATATTAATAAATATCTAAGAGGTAGTATTTTAATTAAAATGTAGAAACACCTGCTCTGATGATAAAAAGGAGTGAAGAATGAAGAGTTATCAAGCTTTGGCTGCCATATTTTTATTTATTATTTGCACTGCAGCTATGGCCAAAACGATCATTTTGAATGGGGAGAATGATAGCTTTTGCGCAACTTCAATAACATCATCCGAAACAGAACTAGTATTGAACATAAGCTCTATTAAGATGAATTCCAGTGACGATGGCTTATCACCTGAATTACCTGAGCATTTCAAAGCCAGTGGCTGGATATCGGGCCCGGCTCAGACGATTTTACCGACATACTCCACTATGCTGGCGATCCCTGGCGACGCTGTATTATCGGTATCAGTTGAAGCCGACAAGTCTACCGAAATAAGAGATTTTCAGCTGGCATCAGCCAGCGAGGAAGATAGGCGATGGCTTAACCAGGTTTCTACCGATGACGGGTTTTATCCCGGCAAGCTTGTCGATTTCGAATATGCCGGAAAAATGAGAGACCTGCATTTAGCCAGGCTGACAGTATATCCGGTTCAGTATGATTATTCTAAAAATGTTCTAAGAGTTCATCATCAAGTGGCTGTCAGAGCCAGCCATCCCGGCGGCGACATACTGCCATCCGATCGTATTATCAGCGAAGCGTTTTACCCGATTTATAATGCGATATTGTCTAACGGTTCACTTATAGATGATGTCCGGCTCAGACGGGGCGGCTACTGGTTTATTGTACATGACGTTATTGTTGACGATATAACGCCATTGTCCGAGTGGAAAAAAGCCAAGGGTTTTGATGTCCGGATTATCTCTCTTTCCGAGATAGGTTCAAATCCATTTCATTCAACTATCCGTAATTTTATTCTAAACGAATATAATGATGCAGAGTTAAAACCAGATTATATTTGTTTGGTTGGCGATGCTTCAGGCCCTACAAGAATCAATACTTATACTTACAATGATCCATTCAGTTATTTTGGTATTATAGATTCGGATAACTATTACACTTTTCTGGAAGGAAACGACTATTTCCCGGAAATGTTTATCGGTCGGATTGCAATTGATTACACAAGTGAATTGAATAATTATATTAACAAACATTTTGGCTATGAAAGAACCCCCTATATGGATGAAACCGACTGGTATCATTATGCAACCATGGTAGCAGGCAGTAATTATCCTACACCCCGCCTTACAAAACTCTGGTGTCGAGAGATGCTGTTAAACCATGGCTATACCGATGTTGACACTTTCCTCTCGGGTGGGGATTCACCATCAGAAATAAACGCCTCGATAAACGATGGTGTTACTTTTGTAAATTATCGCGGTTACGGAGATTCTGATGGCTGGTCATCCCCCTGGTACAGAACCTATAATATTAACCAGTTAACAAACGGGCCAAAATATGGCGTTATGACCTCGATAGTCTGCGCAACCGGCGATTATAATAATTATACCGACGTATGTTTTGGGGAAGGCTGGATTAGATTTGCTAATAAAGGAGGTCCGGGTTTTATTGGTCCAACCAACCTCGATACCCATACTAAATGGAACAACGTCATCGATTGCGGCATATACTGGGGATTTTTCGAGGAAGGAACTTACGCCTTAGCCCAGGCTTTGCTGATGGGCAAGATGGCTATGTATAATGCCTTCCCCGGGGATACCTACTTTAACGGTCGTGTCCAGCATTATTTTCATACTTATAATAATCTCGGCGACCCGGAGTTGAACTGCTGGATAGATATTCCTAAAACAATGCAGGCTGCTCATGCTGAATCAATAAATACAGGTGAATGCGGGCTCGACGTAGTCGTTACTCATGGCATTGGTTTTCCGATTGAAAATGCTTATGTCTGTTTATGGAAAGGAGAAGAGGTTTTTCAGGGGAGTTTTACCGATATAAATGGTCATGCCAGCTTCCAGGTAAATCCCACTACACCCGGCGTGATGGCTTTAACTGTTACCAAGCCGAATCATATTCCTTACGAATTTGAAATCGACGTTCAAAATGCAGAAGAGTCTGTGGGGCTGTGCAGTTTCAGCATTGATGATGATGACCAGGGCAATTCATCCGGTGACGGCGATATGATTGCCAACCCAACTGAGGTTATCGAACTATCAACTATCCTGAAAAATTTCGGCTCTTTTCAAACCGCAGTCGGTGTTTCCGCGGAACTGTTATCAGATAGCCCGGCAGTAGAAATAATTTCATCAAGCTCAACCTATGGAGACATTAGCCCGGGAGATTCAACCGAGGCTGTTGACCCGTTCGTTGTGAGTATCGCCAATCGGGTTCCCGATGGTTACAGCGCTGAGTTAGCTCTTGAAATAACCGACGATAACGACAATTCATGGCAGAGCTTTATCTTCCTGCTGATTTCATCCGCTAACCTGAATGTAAATTCGATTTCGATACAGGCGGATAATAACGGCAACGGTATCCTTGACCGCGGCGAAAGCGCCGAAATGGTTCTGGAATTGCTTAATTCGGGTTCCAAGGGAATCTATTCTACTGAAGCAATTCTCAGAACCTACGATTCTCTTGTCGAGATTACTGATTCGATCGGACATTTTGGCGATTTGGAAATCGAGGGCTCCGGCTCAAACTCTATTGATCCATTTGCGCTGACTGTGGCAAGCAATATTTATAACGGACATATGATGCGTTTCATTTTAGAAGTGACAGGAGAGTCCGGGCAGGTCCAGTTATTTGAGTTCGCGCATATGGTCGGGGAGGTCTCGGATTCCGACCCGTTTGGGCCGGATGAATACGGCTATTACTGTTTCGATAATACCGATACCGATTATCTTTATCATCCCGAATATGACTGGATTAATATTGAGGCCTCCTGGGATTATGTTTCTTTATATGATGATAGAATTGCAACCAGGAATTTACCATTTACAGTCACCTACTATGGCGAGACTTATGATGAATTCAGCATTTCCGATAACGGTTACATTACTCTTGGACATTCCTGGTGGTCCAACTTCTTAAACACAAA
>CBFDEC010000017.1:0-62264 GCA_965603725.1 uncultured bacterium
CAGGTCGTAGCGAAGCGTGACCTGACTGTTGTAATTTCTGTCAGATCACACCCTTACGGGCACGATCTGACAGAACAATAATGGTAATATTTTGCTTATTTCAAATAAAAAATGATATTATATAGGTAGATAAGAAAAACATATCTTGTCAGGTTATTTATTTAATAGTATTTCCAGGATATGAAACACTTTATAAATTCGACGAAAAGATACCTCATTTTTATATCGACAATGGATTGGAGACCAACACAAAAGCCATAGTCTTGACTCATCTGAAATCCTGCGGTGTGCGCCAAAGTAAAATAGCCGCCCTACAACTATTCAGATAAAAACGCTAAGCTTAAATTTTGTTCATTGTTTGTCATTCATCCGGATGTTTTGGAGAAAAACAGCCACATTGTTCTCGTCGTATTCCAAAAGAAAATGGAATTCGTATGCGCCCAGGATTTGAACTTTATCTGCTGGGAAACGGATTGCATGATGAATATACTTGCCGGCTGCTGCCCGCTCGAAAGACTTGCAGATTATATGAGCGCTCATATATAAAACGTGGCCTCCACTAAAAATATCATAGAAAAATAAAATATTCTTCTAATCATATTGCGTTTTCAAAAGGTGTTTTATAAATTCCGAACATGAGTTCTGAATGCATTGTAATAATCGCTAACGATCCGGACATGAGCGACGATCTTCAAGCGATAGAGCGCGACCTGGGAAAAAGGAAGACTGCATATCTCAGCAGGGCGATGTTTTTTGATACACTTTCGCTGTGTTTGAGTTTGCCAAACGTCGATGTGGCAGTTTACTACAGTCCTTCCCGGTCAAGGGAACGCTTCGAAAGTATGATCGAGTTATTTTGTCATGAGGAGAAAGATAAATCGATACAAGATCGATCAAGGAATATTAGCCTTTACCCCCAGAACTCCAATTCTATGATTGAAAACATCTCAAGCGCTTTTGTAAATGTTTTTGACGATGGATACAAACGTGTAATCATGATCGGCGCTTATTGTATACCGCTTGATATGTCTCTGCTTACAGCCGGTTTTATTCTCCTTAAAGAAAAAAATGTGGTAATCGGACCTTCATTCAGCGGGAGATATTATCTTTTCGGCATGTCAAAGTGTATGCCGGAAGTGTTTGAAGGCGTTACCTGGGAAAGTAATGATTTTTATGTCAGGCTGGGGAAAAATCTTTTAAACGCCAACGCCGCAGTTCAGGAACTGGAATTATCTTATGAAGTTTACGCAACCGATGAACTTAACCAGTTGATTGGCGACATTGAATGCTGGCGAAGCGTCGGTGATGACAGAACGGCTTATCACACGGAGCGTTTTTTAAGGTCGCTGAACGATCAAATAATCTGATTAATATATCTTAAGACAGTCATCGATATAATTTAGCTTTGTAAGCGGTGAAAAAGTTAATTCTGCTCGATGAAACATGATTATTCTTGAATAATAAGAAATTGCTGGATAATCGATTATATAGCGGCGATAATTATTCTGTTGCTTATCCATCCCTTATGAAGAATCTATCCCCCTGTGTATAAATATGTTGCAAGCCAACGCAAAATATCTTGAAAAAACCGGCAAATTGTTATGTGTATAGATTGAACACTTTTTATAATCGATTTCAACTCTTTTAATCTATTTCTAAGCTTTAATGTTTGTCCTGCCGATTCTATAAAAATACAGACACTGGTCTGTATATACAGCCAGGATTCGGCTGTTTTCAGCCATAGCGGGTATTAAGATAGCGATATGAAGAAGATTGAAGCAAATAAAAGAAAAATTACCAATTTTGAATTGAATAAATTGATCGGCTCCGGCGGCATGGCCAATATTTATAAGGGCGTTCAGCTATCCTTAGACAGGCCGGTGGCGATAAAACTGATGCATCCGCATCTTACTCTCAATGAGGGTTTTGTTGTCAGGTTTGAAAATGAAGCCAAACAGGCGGCTCAGCTGGCTCATCAAAATATTGTAGCCATAATAGATTATGGCCATCACGAAAACGAATATTTCATCGCTATGGAATATATTGACGGGCAGAATCTGAAAGAAATAATGACCCGTATGAAACGGCTTCCTCTTGAAATTGCCCTTTTAATCGCCCGGGAAGTGGTGGCAGGATTGAAATATGCCCACAGCAATGGTCTTATTCACCGGGATATTAAACCTGCCAATATCATGCTTTCAAGCGACGGTCGGGTCATGATCACCGATTTCGGCATCGCCAAAAACCATAATGACTTGTCTATTACGGCAACCGGCCAGATGATTGGCTCACCGGCATATATGTCGCCTGAACAAGCGGCCGGTCGTCCGATTGACCACCGCTGTGATATCTTCTCGCTGGGGATTGTGCTTTATGAAATCATCACCGGTGAAAAACCGTTCAAAGGCGATACCTACCAGGAATTAATGACCAGCATTATCTCGGGCAATGTAATCGCTCCAAGTCAATTGCGGATCGACGTTACGCCGGAAATTGAAAATGCTATCTTTAAGGCTATGAAAAAAGATATCGAGAGCCGTTACCAGGATGCGGAAGAACTCGTTTCAGACCTCGAAAATCTGCTGGAATCCTTTATTATTCCGTCTCCCAAAAAACTCATCTCGGAATTTTTAAAAAATCCAATTCGAACTACCGAGAAACTCAGGACCGACAGGATTTCAAAGCATATGGAGTCCGCTTTGTATCTTGTCAATCTCGGCCATGGCCGGTTAGATGACGCAATAAAGGAATTTGAAAACGTCTTACGTTTCGATAAAAATAATAAACTGGCCAAGGAAAATCTTGATAGGCTTAAATTAAATCAAGTCGGCTTCAGCGATAATGAGCCCTCGAAAATAAAAAAACTTCGTTTACGGATACTGGTTTCTGCCTGTACAGTCGCTATAGTATCGATATTACTTTTAATTTTCGCTATTGGGAACGGACACGACAAAGGAACCCCTGGGACGGATATTAATAATATTGCAGACGAGAATATTGCAACGGTGCCATTACCTCCGGCGGAACGACCAACTACGCCTTCGGGGGTTAGTTCAAATGGGAAAGTAAGCGAGCCTTCATCCGTTAGTCAAAAAACTCCTCAGAAAAAACTGAAAACCGGCGTTAAAAGCAAAAAAAATGTGGCGTCTAAAACCTCCGGAATGTATAATTATCCGAACCAGAATATTACGGAATATGGCCAGTTAAAGATTGTTTCGATTCCGCCGGCGACATTTTCTGTAGATGCCAGAGAATATGGAAAAACAGGCGGACCGCCGGTTAAGCTGTCACCGGGGCGGCATACGATCATTATCAAGGCCAAGGGGTACAAAACAGAGAAGAAACGGATTTTTACTGAAAAAGAAAAAATTGAATCGGTTAATGTTAAGCTTAAACCGGATAAGTGAAAAGTTATGAAAATAGTATTGCTGGCAGGCGCTGTGTTTATCACAGCCTTCTTTTGCTCTGCAAATGCTCAAAACTATCTTAAACAGACCGCTGATATAAAAACCGATGATGGCTTTATAATTGCAGCTGATATTATCACCTTAAGTGAGGATTACGGACCGGGTATTTTGGCATTACATAATCATGGTCGTAACCGAGGCGACTGGGAACCATTGGTAAAATATTTGGCCGATGGGGGAATATCAAAAGCGCTGGCAATTGATATCCGGGGTCATGGCGAATCAATATTAAAAAATAAAGCAGACGATAGCACTACAGATACGCTCAATTATAGTCAGTTCAAGCGGAATGATTACCTTGATATTATAAATGATATTGTTTATGCGTTCGATTATTTGAAATCCTTAGAGGGCGTGGATTCCTTAAAATGCGGTATAATTGGCGCCCGAAGCGGCGCTGTTTATGCGGTGAAAACAGCTATTAAACAATCGCAAACAGATTTTTTAATTTTACTGTCGCCGCAAGTAATTTATCGAGGCGTCGCTATTAACGATGATATTAAAAATGTTAACGATCTACCTGTTCTGATTATAGCTAATGAAAATATCGAGGATGACCTGAATAACGGAAAATGGCTTTATAAAAATTGCTCATCAGAATATAAAAAGAAAAAAATCTTCAATGATAGCGATTTCAATCCCCGCTCTCCTGAAAGCTGGCCTAAACTCGGTGACTATATTGCAGTTTGGTTGAAAAAAGTGTTGAAATAACGGGCTTGCCGTTAAGAATCTATTAAGTCGTTTATTTCCCCGATTTTTCTAATATAATCGTTTTGATATAATCACTTATTTTTGGTCTTCAAAAACCAGACTTTTCAAAGCCGCTCTGACCAACTCAATTGACAATCAATTTATTGCATCTGTTTTTATCCTCAATTAAGATTGCAGATTTACTTTTTAAATATTACTCCGATAACATAAACAGGTAAGCTTAGTTGATTGTATGTCAATATGAAGAAGTTATTGAGCATATATAGAAAAGCGCCTGGATAATTAAAAAGCCGATGCAAGGGAGTTGTAACATGATTCAGGAAAAAAGACTCACAAAAAGGCATAGGTTTTTTTATTCGAGAGTCTATGATGAAAATACTCATCAACAGACCGGGCGTCTGGTTGATATTTCCACGGACGGGATAAGATTAATCAGCGAAGACCCCGTAAAAACAAATTCTATTTTCCAGTTAAAGATGGTTTTACCAAAGGAGATAGAGGGGAAGAGAACCATTACTTTTGAAGTCTTAAGCAGTTGGTGCAGAAAAACCACAAGTTCCGAATTGTATGATTCTGGTTTCAAATTGGTAAATATTTCTCCGCAGAATATTGGAATAATCGAGCATTTAATTCAGGATACGTCTTTTAACTTTTAAAATCCTTTTGAACGCAGGAAAAGGCTTTCATTTTCATCTTTATTGATCAAATTGTATTTCACATTAAATAAATCAAAAAATCGCATAAACCATTACTTTACCTGCTATGCCTATTATAAATTATATATATGGATTATCAGAATGCATACAATAGAGTCAAATGATATGATCCGCAGCCGAGATCAAGCTCTTTTTGCATCATGAACGCATATTCAAACCTTAATGGGCCAACAGGTGTGAAAAACTGCAGTCCCAGGCCGGTTGTCGAGACGATTTTTGAGGGTTTGAAATCTTTGATATTAAAGAACACATTGCCGGCATCGACAAAAACCGAACCGCCAATTCGCCAGAACAACGACCTTCTTAACTCAAGGTTCCCCAGGACCATAAATTTTCCGCCTTTGGGAAGACCATCCAGAGTTGGCGATTCGTCATAAGTCCATTTTGGGCCCAGGTCGTTTTCGGCAAAGCCGCGA
Organism: uncultured bacterium; assembly: GCA_965603725.1. Taxonomy (GTDB): domain Bacteria; phylum Zixibacteria; class MSB-5A5; order UBA10806; family 4484-95; genus JAGGSN01. The sequence goes on from CBFDEC010000017.1 coordinate 5,311, forward strand.
ACAGTTTTAGCCCCGCCAAGGAAAAACCTGTCATCAGAACTGGAATTGCCTTTATCGCCCAGTTCTTCGAGCGCCCCAATTCTGAAACGGGAAGCGAGAATATTTTCACCGAACAGAAATCTATATCTGCTCCAGTAAAAGTCGCCCTTAATGTAATTAAAATCGCCACCCAGATAATGGCCGACATAGTCTAACGAGGCATAAGAATATGAGCCCTTTTGAGGAACGAAAATATTATCGCGAGTATCCCTTTGTCCATCAATAGAAAGCCGTCTTCGTATCGAGTTGTCTCCCTCTAATCTGAAATCGGCCTCTTCTTCTTTATTTACATCATGGATATCAACAAACTCTACCCTGGCTGAAAACCTCAGGCTGGTATACCTGTCGATTTCTCTTGCCAGTGACGCTTCGCCTGATAGCCTGTCATAAAATTTATTAATGATCGGGTTTTTGTTATGCGGTTCATAAACAGCAACTAAGCTCAAAGGCATACGATAACCTATAAACCAGGGTTCAATGTAGTTGATTTCGATCGCATGTTTTACAGGCTTAAACTCCAAATCGGAGAACAGGTCGCCTATCTTTATTGCCCTTTCTTCTTCTTCGTCTTTTTTGGCAAGCTGGAAACTGTTTTTAATAGACATTGTCAATTTTCTACCGGTTCCCCAGAGGTTTCGATTACCCCAGCTTATCGATGGTTGAAAGACCGAATTGAAGTCCTCATCCTGGCCGATGCCCAGCCGGAAATTGATGAAGTTCGGATTCCTTCCGGTAATAATCAATCTCAGATTTGTAACCGCTGAGTCTGATCTATAGTAATTTGGATTTCCGGACCTTTTCAAGCTTACAAATTTTAGAAGGCCGGTTGAATATAGTCTTTGCTGGCTTTCAATGTTCAATTTCCGGCTGTAGGGCTCGCCCGTTTTTACAAGCAGTTCCCTGCGGAAGATATGCTCGCTGGTTTTAGTTTCACCTTCCTGGATAATTGTAATATCGCCATTATAAACAAAACAGCTTTCGGCAATAGCAAAGCTTATCATCACCTCCGATGAATCATCTGAAAATTCATACTGAGGGCGAACGCTGACAAAAGGGTAGCCATTATCGGCATAGTAATCCCTGATTTTGAAACCGGTAGCCAAAACAGCATCATGGTTGGCGGACTTACCTTCTTTAATTTTTTTGGCAAATTTATTTAATCCCTTATTAAGGTCAGGCAGTCCTCCGGAAAACCGAAGTGATGCAACATTAACTCTGGCGCCCTCTTTTATATTGAAAATAACAATTGCCCTGGATGAATCCATCGTATAATAATCAACTATTGTTTCAACCTCGGTAAAAAGAAAACCATTCTGGCCATAGAATCTTTTCAGCTGTTTTTCATCGAGTTTCAGGTTTGTCCGCGATAATCTTCGCTTCTTGAAGATATTCAGGAGGCGGTTGGATTTGGTCATAAGCTGGTCTTTAAGTTTACTGTCTGAAAAGGTCTTATTGCCGATTATTTCAACTTTTTTGATAACCTGACGCTTAAAGGAAAACTTTTTTGCCTCAACCGGTGACAATAAAATCATCACCATAGTGATAACTGTAATAATCTTAGAATTCATATCTGAATTTTAAATCTAAGGAAACACCCTCGTTTTTGGTTCCCTGTTTTCCCTCGAATGATATATTATCATTAAAGAAATACTCAATCCCGAAAGTCTGGCCGGCTTCCTGTGATAAGCGTTGGGAGTAGCGCAAATACAGTTTTGGCGAGATATACTTAGCCACCGAAATCCTGGTTGTTCTGATCTCTCCCTCCTGGTCGTACGGATTTATATCGAACTCATCGATTACGCCGGACTCCTCGATGGGATTATAGAACTGCAGTAAATAACCGCCTGTGTTCTTAATCAGGTTATCCGCCAGACTGGGTGATTCGTCACTTTCAGTTCCTGAGTTTGACACAAGAATCGACAGCATATCCTCGACCGTATTCGATAAAAGGATAGACAGCATATCCTCATCCGAATATTCTGAACCCTCCGCGGTTCTAATCTCGGGTTTGGTCAATGTCCCGGATATACGAAGGTTAAAATTTGAATAATCGGGAGTCGCTCCCGACTCGGAACTTCCCCTGATTCTGGTTCTCACATCGAAATTAATCTCCGGATCAACATCTGAAATATTATTAAAAATCATCTCGCCTCTATCTACGGAAAATTTCAGGTTCCAGAGAAAGAAATTACCTCGTATTACATCAAGCTGACCGAGAGTGTTATAGATGCCTTTTTCTCTACTGATTAACACATCGCCTTTCAGTTCCATATCAGCCTCAGAGTTTTTAATCCACAGGTTGTTTGTTGCGGCGACTTCGAGCTTGACATCCCAAACCGTCGAATCTTCCAGCGCCTCGGATTCTTCGGTTACGCCAGTTGAAAACGTGGCAAATGGCTCTTTCATTTCAAACTTCGTCAGCTGAACCCAGCCGTTGACTAACGGCGGTGAGGAACCGGTAATCGTCAGGTATATATCGGCCTGCCCCTGGATATCAAAGGCATCGGTATTAAACTGGCAGCCCGCACCGGACAGATTTAAATCATAATCAAACAGCCCCAGTCCCAGAAGCTTGATTGTACCAGCTCCCGATATTGCTCCGGGATATCCAGGGCTATAACTGATTTCAGGCGCTTTTTCTTTTGATTTCTTATTCTTCCCGCTGTTAGTGGATTTGACCATACCAAAAAGATTGTCGATATAAATAACATCATTCTCCATGCGCCCGTTTAATGTTACTCCTGTAATGGGGTTCACAAGTTCCAGAGCCTTCAGAGTACCGTTGCTGATAATGAAATCACCGTTCACTGATGGGTTTTTATAGGTTCCTGTAAATGTTATATCTATATTAAAGTCAGCGTCGAAATTTTCCACCGAGGAAACAAAAACCGGCAACAGAACAATCGATTCACCTGATGCTGTAAACTTGGCTGAGATAGGCTCATCAGGCATACGTTTTTCATCTGAGGTAAAAGACAGGTTAAGCGGAAAACTGCCGGACAGGGAATAAAGGGCCTGTTCGCTTTGAAGCTCGGCTGGATTCATTACAAGTTTCGACTCGTCGTATTCCGCTTTAACATCGAATTGACCCAGTTTCATATCATCAATCGCCAGGTCTATGATTGAGAAATCAGCTGAGAATTTGGGCAAATCGAAATCCCCTGTCACTTTTATGTTGCCTGATAATATCCCGGAAATGGTTCGATCGGAAATAAAGTAATTAAAGATAGGTTTAACTTCCAATTCACTTGCAGAAAGATCAAGGTTCATCTCGCCCTCATAGGTAACAGTGCCGGCCATGTCAAGCACACTTTCACGGGAATATAATTTGAAGTCTTCAAACTCTATTTCCTTTTCAAAAACACCAATAATAAGGGGATCCATACAAAATACGGTATCATTCCAGAGCCTGATGTTTAGCGTGTCGATGACAAGGATAGGAGGAATGCTGCCATTGTCGAAAGAACCGGCAAGAAGCATCTGATTATTTTCATTTTCCCAGTACATCTTGTCTAAGAAAAACCTTTCGCCCGAAACTAAAACCGAAAAGAAGCCGGAATCAACCGGGATAGAATAAATATCGCCCCCTTTCCAGTTCCCCTGGACTGTTCCCACCCGGTGTGAAATAAACGATTTAAGGTCAACCTCAAAATCAAGCATGTCCATTACAAAACCGTAGAACCTGCATGAGTCGGAAGCGAAACTGCCGGTAATGGAAAAATCTTCGGTTGGACCGGTTACCGAAAAAGAGGCCTTGCCTACGCCATCGAGATCGGTAATAAAAAATTGGTCGGTAAAATCGGTTAAATTGTTAAATTCAGCGTTACCGGATAGATCTATTAGCCCGGTATATTCCAAAATACCTTCGAAAGTCGTCCAGGTATTTTTATAATTAGCCTTAAAGCCAGGTTGGAAAATTAGATAGCTTAAATCAAAATCGATTTCGCCTTCCGCCTGATGAAAATGATATATATCAATGTCTGCTCTGGACAGCTCCATTTTAATATTCATATGGAAGCTGTGTTCGGCAAATCCCTCTCCCTTGATATCAACTTTGCCGGTAAACGACGAGTAAATATCAACCCCTACATTTTGGAGGTTAAAATCTTTCATACTGCCTTCAAAACCGAACGATTCCGGTTTTGTGTTAAAATTAACAAAACCACTGCCTTTGGTTGGTGATTTAGAAAGCGATCCGTCATAAGAATCAAGGTAAAGCATATTTGATGCGAAACGGAAACCTGTTTCAAAATCGTCCAGGTTCCTTCCAAACAGCACACCATCGCCTTTTATTTTTCCTGAAAAATTCTTTATTTCGCCCTTTATATTTCCCTGCGCCTGGAAAATGCCAGCGAGATTTATGCCGCTGATAGATTTGATATCAAGAAAATCTAATGGCGAGAAATCGAAAGCCAGGTTTAAATCAGGACTGCCTAACTTATCAATTTTGCCGGAAACGGTTATATCAGATATATCTGTTTTCAATGCTAAAAATTCAATCATCAGGTCGTCGTTTATTAGGGAAAAATCACCGCGGCAGCTATTTACTTCAAAACTCTTTTCGGGGCAGTTTCCCGAAAGCGAATCTATATTTAACGAAATCAGGTCGCCATCGCGGAGAAATGAACCTAATACCTTTGGAATATGGATAGCAATAATCTCCTGGTTGACCATTGTTTTGAGTTTGATATTCTCAAAATCAAATCTGTCAACATTTATTTCCGGTATAGAAGTTTTTTTGTCTGAGCTTTCCTTCTGTTCTGATGAGGAAAGCTTCCCGGGTTTCACCTCAGGCAGAATAGCCATATTAAAATCGACTACTCTTATATCACTAAAAGATAAATCCTGAAAAATAATATTTTTAAGAGAATATTTTGCTTCAATAAAACCGATATCGCCGACCTGAACCTTGGATTGGTTGTCATCAGACTCACAAAAGATTTTAATGCCATCGAGCCTGACTCGTCTCCATATGTCACGATTAATTTTGTCGATGGTTATCCTATATCCAATTTCGTCTTTAAGGTAATAGCCGAGCCAGTCATTCATCCTTTGTTCGGGAACAGTTGTAAAAAAATACAAATAGAGCAAGAGTGTTATTAAGAAGAGTATGAATGATACTCCAGCCAGCGGTATTTTAAAAGCTCTCTTCACAGCTATTTATACGTCTCCAATGGCTATTTTATCGCTGATGAGTCCGGATTCCAAGAGATTTTTTAAAAACCTGTAACGCCTTTTTAACTTTTGAGGGATTTGCAAAAAACAGGCTCTGGCTGATCGCCGCTTTAATCTGTGCCGGAGAGGCGCCGACATTGACAGCTCCCCTTATGTGCGAATAAAGCTGTCTGGACATGCCAGTAACTGTAAGGCTGGCAACTATCGCCAGTTCACGGGTGAGAATGTCCAGCCCTTTACGGGATATGACTCTGCCATACCCTTCAACAACCATGCTTGAGGCCAAATCCGCCGACAGTTTCTGGATATTGCCCAGGACCGGGTCGAGATTGCTGCCATAGATTTTCTTAGCCGTTTTAAGACCTCTCTTTTTAAAATGGCCGTAATCCCATATCACATTATTTTTCGGCAGTTTAAAATGGTTATTAAATTCATTTTTAATTACTTCATTGAAGACAAAGAATGATTCTATTGCGGCAGGGTAACCGCAAAACAAATAACCCTGTAATAAAACCTCATAAATCTCGGAAGGCTTAACGTTCGATGACAGGCTCCATCTTATAAGATATCTTAATAATTCCGGTTTTACAGCAGCCTGACAGGCGGCGATAAAAACTAAAAGCCGCTTTTTTTTTAGATAACAGTCTGCAATCAAATTTTGATTTGATGAAATCTTGAAGTTGTCTTATTTGCCCGCCCTTAAGATGTTTTTCAATATTATCTTTCATAAAAAACCACCCGGAAGGGCGGCTTAAAAATCTTACCGGTTATTGGATTCCCTTTTTCAGAGCCATACCAAAAGTAAAGATCGGTAAGTAGATAACAATTACAATCGTACCGATAACCAAAGCTATCAACACAATCAACATCGGCTCAATAAGAGAAGTTAATCTCGATACCACCGCCTCGAGCTGTTTATCATAAAAGTCGGCGGTTTTAGAAAGCATTTTTTCCATTTCACCGGTTTCCTCGCCGGTCGCCGTAAGCGATAGCAAGGTATTCGGGAATGCGTTAGTCTTTTTCAGCGAGGCAGCGATAGAATAACCATCACGTACATACTGAGTCGCATACCTTAGCGCATTTTGATAATAAGCATTGTTCACAACTTTCTCGACCAGCGCCATGGTGTCGATTACAGGGACTCCCGCTCCTAAAAGCATGCCGAATGTTCTACCCACTTTGCTCATCGTGGAATCAATAATCAGGTTTTTAATAATAGGAATATAAAGCTTCAAGCGATCGAAGATATATTTACCGGTATGAGTAAGGTTAGTTATAATAACAAGGACAACAAACAGAATAATTGCGCCAAGAGTAATAAAGAAATTAAACCTGATTGCCTCGGAAACATTTATAAGTACCTGTGTAGCATAGGGCAGGTCGGCGCCAAACCTGGCATAAACCTCCTGGAACATGGGCACGATTTTCACCATTAACACAGTAACAAGAACTAAAAGAATACAAATCACAAACATTGGATATGAAAGCGCAGAAATGACCTTTCTTCGAGTATCCTGAATAAATTCAAGATAATCAGCCATTTCTTCCAGGACAGTGTAAAGCGTACCAGAAATCTCGCCTGATTTAACCAAAGCTATATAAAGCTGTGAAAACACTCCGGGGTGATGTTCCATTGCTTCAGACAGCGAATGTCCTTTTTTGACATCGTTTAGAAGTTCGGCTACAACTTTTCTGAATCTACGATTGCCTTCCTCGTAAAGAAGGTTATTAAGGGATTTTTCAATAGTCAGACCGGCGGAAAACATCGTAGATAATTGGCGGGTAAAAAACACCAGGCTATTTAACGGCACAGCGGTGCGTTTTTTATGGATATACAGAGTGACAGCATCAAACAGGTTCCCGCGTTCTTTAGCCTGTGCCCGTCTGACATCAACCACCGAAATGACAGTATGCCCATCCTCGCGAAGTTTATTCAACGCTGCGTCAAGAGAGGTTGCGGTTACCGCTCCCTCGTGTTTATTCCCCTTGGAGTCTTTTACAATGTAGTTAAATGTAGCCATTTACAATCCATACTTTTTATTTTATAATCGGGTTATTCATCTTCAATCGTTGTTCGGGCAATCTCTTCAAGCGATGATAAACCGGCCAGGGCTTTTTTTATCCCGGCATCGCGAGTTGAAGTCATTCCAACGTCCCTGGCTCCGAATCTAATATCATCCTGGTCTTTCCCTTCGAAGATTAGCTTGCGAATGGGGAGTTTAACCTCAAGCAGCTCAAATAGACCAGTCCTGCCATAATATCCAGTTTTACGGCACCGGACACATCCTTTAGGGCGATATAACTTCTTACCGGCAATCATAGAACGGTCAATATTCAACTGGGCAAGCTCTTCATCATCGGGTTCGTATTCTTCCTTGCATGCCGAGCATAAGGTGCGTATCAGCCTCTGAGCCATAACGAGGTTCAATGTTGATCCCGCAAGATAACGCGGGACACCGATATCTAAAAGCCTGGTAATTGTTGATGGCGCGTCATTTGCGTGAAGAGTCGTAAACACCAGGTGTCCGGTTAAGGCGAACTTGATCGCGATATCGGCGGTCTCATGATCGCGGATCTCACCGATCAGAACTTTGTCGGGGTCCTGCCGAAGAATATGACGAAGAGTCGAGGCGAAGGTCAAACCGATCTTATCGCTTGTAGCAACCTGGCTTATTTTGTCAATTTGATATTCGACCGGGTCTTCCACAGTTACAATATTATCTTCTTCGCACTGGATCTCCTTTAAGGCCGCATGCAGAGTAGTCGATTTTCCACAGCCGGTAGGGCCGGAGACAATAATCATGCCGTAGGGCATCTTAATCCATCTGCGGAATATCTCAAGCATTTCCGGCTCCAAACCCAGAGATGGCAGAGTGAAAGCAAATCCTTTTTTATCCAGGAGACGGAGCACGACTTTTTCTCCCCTGACAGTGGGCAGAACAGACACCCTGATATCGACCTCTTTTTCGGGCATCACAATCGAAATACGACCATCCTGGGGGAGACGCCTCTCGGCGATATTCAAACTGGCCATAACTTTGATACGGGAAATAACTCCGGTTGCCGATTTTTTAGGCGCTGTCATAATTTCCTGAAGAGCGCCATCTATACGATATCTTATCAACAAAGAATCAAAAAGCGGCTCTAAATGAATATCAGTCGCCCTGTTTTTAATCGCTTCAGAGATAATCAGATTAACAAGCTTAACAATCGGAGCCTGGTCGAGTTCTTTTTTCAGATCATTAACATCAATATCATCGATTTCGCCATTTTCACCGGTAACGACAAAATCCAACCCGGACAAAGCTTCGGTCACCTCGCCAGTAGTACGGAGCTCCTTGTAATGACGTTCAATCGCTTCGTCAATCACACTTTGAGCGCCAATATACGGGATGATATTAAAGGAGGTGATTTTCTGAAGGTTATCGATAACAACGATATCTTCCGGATCGACCATCACCACTTCAAGAGCGCCATCTTCCTGAGTTATTGCCATGCAATGATATTCTCTCGCAAAGAATTCGGGGATATATTCTAAAGCGTCTTTATCGACTTTGATAAGGTCTTCGGGACCAACCAGTCTAATTTGTAATTGATCTGATAAAGCTTTGGCAAGGTTCTCATCAGTTATATAGCCCTCCGCTATTAATACCTCGCCGAGCCTTTTACCATAATCAACCTGTTTTTTAAGAGCTGTATTCAGGTCCTTATCGGATATTATATTCTCACCGATGAGTATTTCACCCAGCAGCTGCATAAACCGCTATTTTGCTCCTTCCTTAGGGCTTGCTGCAATAGATTTCACATTCACCATTAACGTCCGGATAACCTACCAACTTGGCAGTGACTTTGGCTGTACATTGCGGAGGAGCAGGTTCCGAAGGTATTTGTTCAAAGGCAATTCCAAATTCTGTATATACCATACCATCATCATCTGTAGTATCAGAATATGGTCCGGTAATCATGCCGCAAACTGCAACAGTAAAATTAATTACACCATAATGAATCCGGCACCCCAGACCATCAAGAAGTTGAGCTGTAATATCAGCATAGAGCGTATCTCCAGAAGCCGGAACATAAATATAACCCGGGATTGGCCAGATATCAATCTGACCGTCATACAATGCGAGGATTATGGTGCCGCTGGTGTCGGCCATTGAACCAGATGAAGCAATAACTCTGACTGTATCAAAAGTGTTCTGGCATGAATAAGCCATCCAGGTGTGAGCCAGGCCCCTGGTGCCGATTGTATCTCCGGTTACCGTATCCACCCAGCCGCCTGTATAAGCGGCGCCTTCAATTAATGCGAATTCAGGACGGTCAACCTCGAAGTAAACCGCCGTTAGAGGTTCGACAGGATTTGAAAATGTATCAGATACATCGGCTGTAATTCCGGTCATTAATGCTTCTCCCACAGGCTGTGCTATATTCGATGGAGAAATGCTAATATATGCCGGCGGACCGGATTGGATTGTCACCAGAGGCTTCTCTTTAAAAATGTTCTCATTATCTGTAGACGTTGCTTTAATTCTAACAGTTCCTGAATAGGTGCCGGAGAACAGCGCTACAGATGCTCGGCCATTAACATTGGTGACAGTCTCAACGGTCAATGTTAATGAATCAAAAGGAACATGCTCAAAGGAAGGACTTTCGCCTAATATACCCAGTTTTCGATGGGCTGTAATCTCAAACCGCACGCCGTATCCATCGCTTAAGGGATTTTCGTTTTCATCCTGCATGGTGGCATATATCATGGTGGCAATGCCGCCAACTTCAATGGTCTGATTACTGGTTGTCAGCTCAACATTTGTAGGAGCGCTTGAGCGAACTTCCAGAGGAACGGCATTCGACCATAAAGTATCAGTAGACCCGGGATTTACTATGAAAGCCTTAATAATATCCAGCCCGGCTTCGGTGCCAACGGTATATACTCCCACTGCATAGCCGCCCAGAGTAGTGGTTAGGCTGGTAATATCCGATGAGAGCAACTCGTTTTTGAACTGCACCTGGGTGCCGTTAATTACATAACTACCATAATCATCCGTAACCCTGACCAAGATGCTGTCAAATTCGCCTGAGCCGGCTATCATTGGTTCCGGGTAGGTAATTATTTCTAATTCTGCGGCAACATCCGGTTCATAAATCACCGTAGCGAAGGCAAAAGTAGTATCGCCGGATATGCTTATGCCCCAGGCTCTAAGGCTATCAGTCTCGGTGATTAAAAGAGTGTCCAGATTTTCGGGTGCGGTTAACAAAAAAGTAGCGGTTCCGTTAACAGTTGTTGTACATGGCGGCGCCAGCGATCCCGGGGAAGAGGCGCTATAGTTTTCAATACAAAGCATTGTACCATCCCCTATAGGACCGCCGGTGGTATCGGTTGCGAAGACGTAAACATTTGTTTGATCTGCACCATCCGCCGTCAGCCTTGACCTTTGTAAAGAAATAGACATATTGGCTATTTGTCCTTGCAGTCTGAGAATAATACTTAAAGTATCAACATCTAAAGCGGAACCGGTTTGAGCGGTAAATACCAGCATTGTGTCGTCATAATTCCCCGGGTCGGTTATATACAATGCCTGGGTATAGCCATTTACAGTAGCAGCTGGCGGCACAATCGTGCCAACTTCGGGAGCCCTCGACACATATACCTCTACACTGTCTACACCGCTGCCGTCCTCATTTCTAACCCAGATGTTAATTTCGGCTGTATCGGGTTTGTTAGATGAATATATAACCAACTGGGGCGGATTGAAACTCATCGAAACCATATGAGAAGAATATAAAATATTCAGGGTGTCAATATAGGCAGCATTGGCTGTTTGCGCAGTAAAAACAACAGACGTATCATATTCAATCCCGGGGTCGACTATAAACAAGCCTTGAGTATAGCCGTTTTCTGTCAGACCTGGCTGAATGATAGTGCCAATTTGAGGAGTTCTCATGATTGACACGTCAACCCCATCAATGCCGGTGCCATTCTCATCCCTGGCCCAGATATCAATGGCAACAGTATCGGGAGCATCAGCCGAATAAATTACGAGCGCAGGAGGATTAAAATGCATGAATAGTTCCTGGTTGGGATGAATAATATTTAATGTATCAGATTGAGATGCGGTGGAAGTTTGAGCCATAAATATAATTGAGGTATCACTTTCTATTCCGAGATCGGTTATAAACAAAGCCTGGGTATATCCATCAACGGTGACTCCAGGTTGGATGACCGTTCCCATTTCAGGAACTCTGGATATTAACACCTCAACACTGTCAATGCCGCTGCCATCTTCATCCCTGACCCAGATTCCAATTTCAACTGTATCCGGATTTGCTGAGGATTGTACTATTAGTTCAGGTGGATTAAAACTCATTGAAATCCATTGGGTAGCTTGAATATTTTTTGTAATTATCAAGGTATCGGTATTGGAAATATTGCCGGACTCGACAGTGAATATAATAAGTGAATCATTATAGCTGCCAGGATCTGTAATAAAAAAAGCCTGAGTATACCCGTCACTTGTAACATCAGCCGCAACTATAGTCCCCACCTGAGGTTCTCGTGATACGGTTACTTCGACACTATCAAGGCCCTCGCCATTTTCATTTGTAACCCAGATATTGATTTCAGCGGTGTCAGGTACAATTAGTGAACTAACGATCAAATTTTTGGGATTTATATTAATCGTTATTGCCTTGACAGTGCTAAGAGTAGAGCTAATTGTTTTTCTGTTATCACATGCTGAAAAAATACTCAGGCAGATAAGAAAAACAATGGCAAGCGCCGCCATAACGGAAATCAACTTGTTGTTAACAGACATAACATTCTCCTTTTAAAAGGTTTACTATTTATCTTTTTTAGGAGTAATCACTCTGTCTTGAAACTCTCTAATGACATCCTGACTACTTTCTATCTTTTCAATTTCTTCCAATTCAGGTTCAATGGCCTTTAAATCTGTCATTGATCCCGGTCCGACAATCTGGTAACCGTCGGATGAAAAGTTGGCGGCATCGCTATAACTGATATCAGGTCTGATTATTCTGGGCGTTATTTCAATTATCAGATCAGTTTTATTGGTTTCATATTCAGTATGTGTAAATAATTTGCCAATTAATGGAATAGCTGATAATAATGGCATTTTATATTCATTCCTGGTATCGTTAACCGACAGCAAACCACCGATAAAAATCTGTTGACCATCCTTTACAAGAACAGTAGTAATTGCATACCGAATTTTCTTTCGAGGGTAGGTGCCTTGAACCAATTCGATTATTGAAGACACTTCAGGTTCAACCTTAACGGTGATATATCCATGTTTGTTGATAGTTGGTGTGATTTGCAATTTGATGCCAACAGAGTCTCTTTCAGTTTGACGCATGAACGTTCCTGCTTCACCGCCCGTAAAATAAACTGGCTGGGGAATAACAATTGTCTCACCTATTAAAATTGACGCGGTCCTGTTATTGAGCGTGGTAATTTTCGAATGAGCCAAAAGCTTGGCTTTATTGCGCTTAAGAAGAAAATCGAGGGTAATATCGAAAGCATTCAATTGACGGCTAAATTGACCTATATTATCAAAACCTTCAATTTTTTGAAATGTTTTTTCTATTTCACCCTCCTGGTCGACATACGGAGGTCTGCTGGAACCATCCGGATTGAGGGGAGATTCGGCAATTATTGTTTGAAGGCTTGTTAGTTTTTCCCAATCAATACCATACTTATCGAGATCTGCGGTGGATACTTCGATCAACCTGGCTTCCAGAAGGATTTGCATCGGGGCGACGTCGATCTGCTTTATGATATCCAATATTTCCGCCTGCACTTTTGGCGAGGCCAAGACGAGGATTCTGTTGCCCGACGTATCTACCTGAACGTTATCAGTAACATCGCTTAGTAGTTCCTTGATTTCATCCGCAATTGCATATTGAAGACTGTAGACTTTTGGAGAAAGGCCAATTTCTCTTTCTAAGGCCGAGGCGTCGGCTACTAAAAAAGAATTTCCCACAATCTCATATGACAAACCTACCGCTCTGACCACAAGGTTGATAGCTTCATCGATTGGCGTATCTTTAATATGAACAGAAATACGCTCCTGTTCATTGACCCCGGGTCCGGTGACAATATTAAATCCGGATTTTTTCGCCAGGATTGTTAAGATTGCCGGCAAGAAAGAATCGTCGGCGTCAAGCGTTACCCGTTTTGATAATCTCTCCTTTAAAGTTGGAACCTCAGTTGTCTCTTGTAAGTCGGTTTGTGCAAGCGCCTGGTCGGAGCTAAACAAAAATACAGTAAAGCCCAGAAAAACAACAAATCCCATCCGCGATATTCTCATTAAAAATTCCTCCCGCTGAAAGCAGATTAAAAACTAATATTCACCTGAATACATCAGACCCTGCCTGGAACCTTCATCATACATACTGCCAATGGGTTTATTTAACAGGGTAATATTTTTGCCTTTTCTACTAAGGGTCACCTTTTTTTCCTGTATATCTTTCACAACATAGTCGCTGCCGAACCGGTCTCCTTTCTGCAAGACGTAGCTCTTACCATCATATTTAATAATGGCCATCGGGAAATCATCAATAAGCATAACTGTTGCTGAAAGACGCAGCCCTGTTCCTTCCTCGGTTTCCTTAAAACCTTGATGGGCATAAGAAAAACCTAAAATCACGCGACCTAAATACAGAGGATCCTGTTTTACATTAAAGTGATAGTTAGACCGGCGATCCCAGTGGGCTTCCAATGAATCAATTGTACTCGCTAAAGCGATATCAGTATCGAGCGTTTCGACAGTATCCACTTTGCTAAGGTCTGCTTTTGCTTCGGTTACCGCTTTGAATGCGCCCCATGATACTGCCAATAATAAAGCTACACCAAGTACAAAGGCTAATGATCTAATTAGACTGCTCTGATCCACTTTTAAAACTCGCTTTCAAAATTGTAAGTGTTTGGATTTCCAGGTTAATTTTATGCTGATCGGGCTTGCCGGATATCTCGGTGGCATAGACTGATACATCCAGAGGGTTTTCCATCTGAATTCTGGTAACCTTAATTAACCGTGGATTTTTTTCTATTTCCTCAAGAAATTTTCCAAACTGTTGATAACTGGCTAATATATCCATGCTGTATGGAATTTCAATGTATTCCTGGTTAATAAAATTCGTCTCCAAGTATTGATCCTGTTTAACAATATCTAATGGTTTCATGGAAATCAATATTATGTCAAGATCATCCATTATGCCAGTAAGGTACTTTAAAAAAGGAATACTGGCAGACTGGGCAAGTGAGTCGCTCAGGTCTTCAACCAGGTTGAATTGGATCAGGTCGTTAACGCTTTGCAGATTTTTTGAAATTATCTGAGCAGATAAGAGCTGCCGCTTTTTCTCGGCAAGTTCATCCTGAAGCATCACTATGGTGGTTGGCTGACGTTCTATTACGTTTTTGTAGTAAACCCAGAACGCCAGAATAAAAATCAGTAACAAACCGCTTAAAATAATATTTTTCTTCATAGTCAACCTACCCTACTATGCATGCAATTTCAAATTGAATTATTTCCTGATCATGATGCTTTATTCTATTCGATGAACTGAACTTGACATCCAAAAAGTCGGAGGAAAATTTTTTGTTGCCCTTAATCAAATCGACAATCGAAACAACCAGATCCAGGTCTTTTGTGCTGGGATTAACCTTGGAGATGCCTCTTACCGACAGCGTATTGATCTGGTAGTCGTAAGACATCTCTGTAATTGTGACATCTCTGGGTAAAATAGCGCCCAGGATATTGAATTTCTCCGTCCAGGTTAAACGGGTCGTGGCCAGTTCGGCCAGAGCGAAAATATCCTCCGGCGAAAGATAAGCGGCAGAAGCTTCAAGCCTGTCTATCTCGTTTTCTATTTCAGCCAGTTCGGCTTCATAACCATTAATGATTTTCTGTGTCTGATATGATTTGAATACCGCCAGAGCCGCAATGGCAAGGATAACAAAGAAGTAGAAACCTAAAGCAAATACACGTTTTTGCTTTTGTTTTTGCTCAAACTGGTCGAGACGGTTCGAGGCTTTGTTCAGGTTGATTTTATAGACGACATTATTCATTTAGTCCTCCCTCATAGCCAGCCCGCAGGCCACCGCCAGACGAGATCCAAAATTGTCATCAAAACCAGGCGGAGTTATAAAATTTATAAACGGGTTATATAACTCTACAGTAATATTTAGATGCTGGGCCAGGTGTGAATTAAGGTTAGGCAGCGCCGATGAACCGCCGCTTAATAATATTTTTTTGAACTCGCGACAGCCGGTTTCCTTTGTATAATAGCGCAATGAGCGTCGGATTTCATCGATCAGGTTGTCGATCGCCATCCGTCTGGAGACCCTGATGCCGCCGCCGGTATCACCCTGCTTGCCCAGAAGGGCGCCCATACCACGTTCACGCTTTATTGCCTCAGCTTCTTCATATTCGACCTTCATACTGTTTTTAATGTCATCAGTGAAATTGATGCCTGCCCAGTTGATCTCCCTGGTAAAAAAGATCGATTTTTCACCGACTACGGCAATGTTGGAATATTTGGCGCCGATATTTAAAAACACCAATGCATCCTCGCCCAGTAAACTGCCCTCGGACACAAAATAGCTGTTGACCAGCGCCAGAATTTCAGCTTCGATTACGTTAGGGTTAATTCCGACACTTTTAAGAAGCCTGAGATAGTTATCGAATACCTTCTTGGTAGTTGCCACCAGCATGATGTCCATATCCTGGGACTGCATGTCGCCGCGCAGTACCTGGTAATCGATAATAGCATCCGATTCATCAAGCGGCAGATGCTTCCGGGCCTCGAATAGAAGCGACGATTCCATTTCTTCCGGAGCTAAGGGAATCGATTTGACCTGTTTAACCGAAACAACCGGACCACCGAGGCTGGCATTTATGCCTAATCTCCTGGGATTAAGTTTGAGCGAGTGAAACACCTCTCTTAATGCGGTCTCCAGCCTGCCGACGCCGGGTCCTTCTGAATCAAATTCTTCACCTTCTACATAAAGGTCTTTTATAATAAAATTCTTAAGCTTATATCTGCCGCCCTCTTTTTCAAGCTCCACAAGTTTTACAGAAAAGGTCCCGATATCGAGGCCTATAACCGATTTAGCCATACAAACCTTTCATATTGCAAATCCAAAAATCCCTGTTATCTTCTAAAAAAATCCAATCTTTTCAACAAACTCAAAAGTCAGCAAATACTAATAATTAAACCTTCACTTCAACGTTAGTACAAACCAAAAATGTTATCCAGCTTTAAAGAATAATATTCAGCGCGGCCTTTTGTTTTAAAAAAGTGGGGCGGCGGGTGATATCTGAACCTGAAATCATACTTGTATTGTTTGGATCTGAAGCCGCGCAGACCTCCCTGATAATGAGTATGTATTAACCCGCGCTCACGCATAATCAAACAGCCATATATCTTAAGCTGATATTTTTCCATAGATTGATCATAACAGTTGATACCATCGACGGAAATAGTGCCATGAATCCCATCTACCGGAATACGCCAGTCGTATGGAGGGGGACACCGACTGGCCTCTATTAAATCTTCATCAGGCAAAAGACCAATCGCCGCCAGAGCCGCGTTGACTATTATAGTACTATTATCGTCGACTCCTCTCCAGATAAGGATATGTTTTTCGGAAATCAAACCAAGTACATCTGGAGATCCAATCGGAACATCGCCGTTGGGAAGGGATGATTCGTACATGACATTTTGAGCAATAATGATATCGCCCGAAGCGCCAATCGTTAATTCACCCCTGAAACCGCGCAGCACGAGTGAATCGTTACCAAAAAAATTATTATAATGCAGGCTGTCCTTTGCGGCAGTTATCCATAATTCTCCTTCAATAAATAAAGCCTGTGTTGCCGGGTAAGGTTTTATATGCATAAAAGTAATATCTTCGCCAAAATCGAAATGATCCAAATTGCGACTGCCTGTACTATTCGGCCTGTGTCTTACATAAAAGCCTTCAGGTTCCAGCGTAAGCTCGGTAACTCCCAGGCCATCTCCGCCAAGCGGTTGGCCCTCATAATAATAGCCATATTTTCTGACTGAGTCGGCCTGGGTTGGAAAATCAAGCCTTGAAACACCCAATTTATACCCTCCGTAAAAATGAACATACTGGTCAGCATCATCAGGCGAGAACTCTGTTGAACATGATGTTACTTCCTCATAAAAAACAGGCCAGTGGCCAAGACCTTGCTGAAAATGCAGCTTGTCGTTAGAATGAACCCTGCCGTCGAGAGTATCCGGACCCCAGAACCTCAAAGTGTCATCACCATTAGGTTCGGATGGACGATATTCCTGGGTTTCTCTGTCAGTAATGTAAAGCCAATCGGCATAAGAGCGCGATGAGGTGCTGTGGCCCATAGCGCTTTTCAATTCGTCCTCGAATTCGGGACCTGATACAAAACCTTGTCCAGTAATGCTGTAAAATACAGTATTAGAAAAACCAAAGTCGCAATCACCCTCTGGGTCAAGAATATAATTATAATTAACGGTAATACCTTTATTTGCAAACAGCTCCTCGATATCAGATTCAAAATATGAGCCGCCTGAACTGTTTTCAGCTAACCCTACAGCCAGGCCGGCAAAGGCGGCGCCATCCGCTAAACAATCATAAATATCATAGGAGAGCCTTACCCGGTAATGGTCAACAAATTTAAGATAAGCAGTGCCAACCAATATAATCGCCAGGGAAATAACTACTGACATAACCAGCACCGAACCGGCATTGCTTTTTACGAGGCGGCGCTTCGACTTTAAAGTCATCATCGTTCCTCCCTTGTTACTGCATTTCTCATTAAACCTATTTCAAATTTAAATTCTATTTTCCATAAATGCCACGGTTGAGATTTTCAATAATTTGACCTCGTCATCTTCATCATCTTCTGCTGTTAAATCTTCTACTGTTAAATCTATTTTTATTGAGTAACCATAATCATCGGCAAATTCATATTGAGCGTCTATTACCCCATAAACCAGTTCTCTTGCTCCGAATCGTCTGATTCTTTGCCTTGATGTCACCGGCAGAATTTGCTGGTTAAAGTTGTTAAACCCATTCCGGCGGTCATTCATCCTCAACGTGTGATCACGGCCATTAACATAAAATTCAATCCAACCGCTGCCATAAGCATCACCGCCAATTTCCGGTATGTTCAACTCCAAACGGGAACTGGTAATGTTTGCTGAACTTGCAACCCATATAATCTCTTCCATCTGCTCAAATGCCCAGGAAGTCTCCTCGTACATTTTATATTTCATCGAGATAGTACCATATTGCTCTATTCCATATGTATATATCTTAAGAAGAGCGACAAAAAATGAGGAGGCGATTATTAATGTAACCATCACTTCAACAAGAGTAGCGCCGCTATTTTGCCTATTCCTTTTCATTATTTTAAAAACCTCATTTTGCGTTAAATAATTTAACTGGCTCTTTTTATAAAACTCTTGGCCAGAGTAACTTCATAATCCCTGCCCGAAGATTCAGTCCAGGTATAGGTTACAGTAACAAAAGGTACGTCATTATCGGGATCGAGTATTTTAGTAACAGAATACGAAGCTGAAACGCCTTGAAATTCGATCTCCTCATCAGGTTCTGCTAAGAAATCCTCGCCGGTGTCAACGCCGGTTTCGTAATCATTGCTATAATATCTAACCTCCTGTTCTATCAGCTTTTGCTTAGCCTTCTCAAACGCCGCACGTCGGTGGTTTTGCTCTATCATCAACGTTTGCCCCTGCAGGAACATGTAATACAGGGCGATAATAGAAATCGAGACTATAATCAGCGATACCATTAGCTCAACTAAAGTAAACCCGCGATTATAGTTCAGCCGGTTCATCAAACTTTTACTCCAAAAACAGTCTTGCGTTATCGGCATGCTTGGCGGCTTCTGCCCGTTCCAATTTGCCTTCGGCAACCAAGGTTAGAAGGTGCTGGTCTTTAGACTGCATACCGATCTTACTGCCTGCTTGGATAGTCGAGGGGATCTGGTATATTTTATCCTCACGGATAAGGTTTCTGACTGCCGTGTTGGCAATCATAACCTCGCATGCCACAACCCGACCGCTATTTTTCCGCGGCATAAGCGTTTGAGCTACAACCGCTTCGATAGACTCAGCCAGCATCGACCTGACCTGAGACTTCTGCTCAGCGGAAAAGACGTCAATAATACGGTCGATTGTCTTAGCGGCCGAGGAAGTATGAAGCGTGGTCAAAACGAGATGTCCAGTTTCGGCGGCGGTTAAAGCCAAACTGATTGTCTCGAGGTCGCGCATCTCACCAACCAGGATAACATCAGGGTCCTCACGAAGAGCAGCCCTTAGCGAATTGGAAAAAGTCCTGGTGGTCGTACCGAGCTCACGCTGGTTAATCAGGCTGTGCAGCGAGGTATGGAAATATTCGACCGGGTCCTCGATTGTGATTACATGACATTCCTTGTTCTGATTGATCCAGTCAACCATTGTGGCCAGTGAAGTGGTTTTACCTGAACCGGTTGGTCCGGTTAAAATAACCAGTCCTTTCTCAAGCAACGCTAAACGTTTCATAATGTCGGGTAAACCCAGCTCTTCAAACGGCCGAATATCAGCCGGAATAACCCTGTACGACCCGGCAATACCATTTATCTGCCTGAATACATTACATCTGAACCTGGTGGAATCCGGCGTCTCTTTCGAAAAATCGACTTCAAAATCTTCTTCAAATCTTTTCTTCAGCTCATTTGTTAAAGATTCTAAAACTAACCGACGAACATCCGCTCTTGTAATACCTGTCAACTCAAGTTTCAGCATTGTCCCATCAACGCGTATCATAGGAGTCGATCCTTCAGAAAGATGGAGATCGGACGCACCTTGCTGAGTAGTGAATATCAAGAGATCGTCGATAGTCAATTTTTTTGCATCGACGGCTACAGCGCCGCTTACAGAATCAAAATCATCCAATTTACAAGTCCGGGTTAAAGATTAATATGTATCGAAACCATACCCGCCCCACTCACCGCTTCTAACAGTGAATGTAACCTGCTTGCCGGCTCCACCGGGCATCAATCCTGTTGAGGTTGCGGTGATAGTGCTGATTCCCTGGCCAGTGACAGTGATTGTGAAATCCCACCTTCTATTAGTGACCTCGTCAAACTCGAGGCGTCTCAACTGCTCAACTCTGCTGGCCCAGGTATCGGTTTCAGCATTGTGTACCTTCTCCGCCGCCCAGATAGCGCTTATGGCCTCCTGCGCTTCGGCAGAACGGGCGCTGGCAACATACCTTGTGTAAATAGGCACAGCAATAGCAAACAAAATTGCCAGCATCACCACAACTATCAGAATTTCAACCAGTGTAAAACCTTTACGGCTTCGGAAAAACTTCATACTTAAAACCTCCAAAAAACTTAGTCATTTTCCATTTCTACTAAAATTACAATCGAAACAGACTGACTTTTAAGGGTTAAAGCTTTTATTAACATCATGTCATTATACTTATTCTATTTTTAATGTCAACATAAAAAGCCGGGCTGTTTCAATGTAGTCTATTGATAACCCTGAGACTAAACAGTTTTACATTGACACAGTACATCTCAATATGCATTGAAACGCAATTTTTGTGCCAATACAGGACAGCACAACTGCATCTGTATTGTCAGATAACTCAATAAGTTATAAACTGAAATACAATTGCTGTAAATCTATTATAAAAAAAACAGTTATCAATTATATCAGCAATATGAAATGTTCTTGAAATCGATTATTTAATAACAACATAGGTTCGTTGGACCTGTTAGAAAAAGTACCAACGTTACAACAAATAACATAACAATGGCGCTTATTTTTTTACTTTTTTTGTCAATTCAGCGATTTTTTCAGATAAATCCTCAAGACGGTCTTCTAACTCATCCATTTTATCTTCTAATTCAGAAATGTTGGCGTCTATTTTTAGGTCCTGATAGTTTTTCATTCTGTCTAAGTTATCGCTAAGGTCAGTGAATTTATTTTTTAAACCTTTTTGTATATCAACTAAGAAATTATCGTCTATGGAATAATAGCCTAACCTATCACGGAATCCTGGATATTCATTATCAGAGACCTCGCCAAGCGTCACCGTAATATCCCTTGATGAACCTTCTCGTAAGACCTCCAGCTTGACGGCATCACCGGGCATTTTTGATCGAACAAGCATATAAAGATGACTGGGACCTTTAACAGGCGCGCCATTGAATTTAACGATAATATCGTCCTCCAAAAGACCTGCTCTGTCTGCTGGAGAATCATCAGTCACTTCGGCAATTAAAACCCCGGTCTCAATATTGAGTTTCTGCAGGGTCTTTTTGTTTAATTTATTTTGCCTTATTCCTAAGAAACCATGCTTAACCTCTCCATACTTTTTAAGCTGGTCAACAATCTTATTTAACCTGTCTGCTCCAACAACCAGGCTGATACTGGATGTAGGCAAATCAACGCCGATTTTGTGATAACTGTCGGTTTTGGAAGATTGATATTCTTTAATTTTCTTTCTTAACTGTTTTTCATAAGGTAAATAAAGTGATACGGTTTCGGTTGTCTGGGCAACCAGGAGGCCTATGATTTCACCTTTGGTGTTGAATACAGCCCCGCCTGAACCGCCGGGACCGGCCTGCACAGATATTTGCAGCATCCCCTCGTCAGTCATGCCGGAATACACGCCAAAGTTAACCGAACCGGCTATTTCATAAGAGTTGCCGATAACAATAATCCAGGCGCCCTTTTTAAGCTTATAAGGATCTCCAAATTTTGGAGTCTGACGGTCGACCGGATCAATTTTTAGAAGAGCTATGCCTGACAGGCGATCTATTCCGACCAGTTCAGCCGGATAACTGTCGCCGTTTTTGAATGTTACACTGATTTCATCGTTTTCTCCGATCACGGAAGCTGTAGTCAATATATAACCGTAATCATCAATAAGCGCTCCGGAACCGACATTCAATCTGGCATGATGGAAACTCTTGGCTTCAACCGTTACTAAGAATGGCTCGGTCTTGTTTACAAGATCGGTAAGTTCCTTCTCAAGGCTTTCCAGGATACCGGCATTGACGGTAATTCCAGCAGTAAGTAATATTGTTAGGATTACGAGGAAAAAAACATTAGCTTTTTTTATCATAGCAGCTCTTTAAAAAACTACTTTATCTTTTTTATTTTTCTTTATGCCGACAGGCTGTACATAATGCTTCGGCAACATAATCGAATCTTGCCTGGTCGAATCTGACTTGGGCTGTTCATGTAAAGCTAGATCGCGTTTTAAAGCCTCACCGGAAACAGGAAAACCATCGTATACTCTATTAGAATCAGCCTTGATAATTGACTTAACCGGGGCTTTTACAGTAGTTGAGGGAGTCTGAATCGACGAGATCTGAGGTCCAATAAAGAAAAAAGTCAAACCGGCGGCTGCCACAAACGCAATCCCAGAAAAAGTCAGCCTGTAGCGCCAGACCTTAAAAACATTGGAGAAACTGTTTAGCTGATTTATGGCGCACAGAAGACGGTTGGTGAAATGCGGTCCGGGAGCCTGTCTTTCAAGTTGGCCGGAAGTATGAATGATCAATTTAATATCAGCCAGCTTTCGCTGACAAATTATACATGTTTTAAGATGCTCCTCAAGCCCTGATATTTCTCCAGGCGACAGGTTACCCTCAATATAAGCAGAGAGCCTGTGGGAAACCTTTCGACAATTCATAATTAAGCTCCTTATATGGTAATAACTTTTCTCGCAATATACTGCGGGCGCGATTGATACGTGATTTTACAGTACCCACCGGCACGCGCATTATTTCAGCTATTTCACTGTACGGCAAACGTTCGATATCACATAAAACAAAAGCCAGTCGATATTCTCCGGGTAATTGTTTAATTGCCTTTTCCAGTAATGGCTTGAGTATTCCAGGTTCGGGGTTGGTATTATCAGGCAATTCAATATCGGCTTCCTCTTTTAAGAAATCAAGGCTCATAAAACGCCTGAGCTTGCGCTTTCGAAGTTCAGATCTGACAAGATTTAAAGCGATAGTATAAACCCATGTCGATAACGCATAATCAGGGCTGTAGTTTTTCCGTTGATTGTAAACTCTCAGGAAAGTCTCCTGAAGAATATCCTCGCCCGTTTCTTTTTCCGGAATTATTCTGAAGATGAAATTATATAGGCGATTTTTATATCGATCAACAAACAACGTAAATGCCCGTTCATCATCCTCGGCAACTTTTTTAAACAAGTCCCTATCGCTTAATTTATCCAAATACACCTCTCTTGCTTTACAAATTATACACAGATTATATAAAATAGTTCCCCAAAAATCTATTCTTTTAAAATCTGGTTTATCAAATGGCAATAAAAAATGCAGAGTCGGAAAACTCTGCCGTAACTCATTGTATCGCTTAAAATAACGGGAGGCCAGCCCCGCTATTGGCAATTAATCTGCAATCATTTTTTAGCAATAAAACTCATTCCCTGAGTTCGGATATCCCGTGATGTGGAAGCCATTGGGACATCTGTCCTGACAGGGGTTTCGATTTTGGCCGATGATGGCGTTTTAACTTTATTAGTGGAGTTTTTAAGAAGGGCGGCTTCTAATTTCTTGAATCTCTTTTTATGGCGGTCTATTTTATCATTAATTCTTATCAGAATCCAACATATAATTACCATACCAATCGACAATATAATCACAGTTAAATCACCCATGATACGTCTCCTTTCAATATGGTTTATCGGCAATACTCGGGGTGTCTTGATTAGCCGGGGTAAAATAGATATCTTATGATGAAAACAATGACAGAAGCGACTATTATTACCGGAACCAGTATCTTGAAAATACCTTTAAACTTAGCCCTGAAATACTTTTTTGTCAGTACCAGGCAGAGATGAACCGGTGAAACCATAATACCCATTAATCCTCCGGCATAGGCAAGGAGAATCCCGGAACTTAATCCACCGGTTAAGATAAATGCCGAACTGACAATGGGAAATCCAACTCCGACATACGCCGCTGTAAGACCCGTTAGAAGTCCTACCAAAAATGGCAGAGCAAAAATTATTAAATCAATCGGGATCCCCCAGGCCTGTAATGCGGCCATGGTTTTCACCGCGGCCTGACCGGACTCAATTACATTCATCATGGTTAAGCCGCCCAGAAAAATCAAAATTACATCAAAGGAGAATTCCTTTTTAAAACTCCCGACAACCGTCCTGAAACTGACAACACGAGTTGATAATAATATTGCATACAATAACAGCAGCGATATTATAAGGTCGAGCTTGAATATCAGACCGCTGAGCATAATAAAAATCACCGGCCACATCGAGTAAATCATCTCCTTGATAAATAACCGGATATCTCCTGAATGGCCTTTGCTTTTCGGCAAGGGTAGAATTATTACGATCAGGCCAGCCACTATGCAGGCGATGGTAATTGGATAACAGACGAATATTACCTGCCAGACTGTAATATCCAGTATAGCTGCCGCCAGGATAACTGACTGATATAACGGCCAGACTGGCTCCCAGATATGCCGCCACCAGAAGTTCGAGGCTGTTTTTGCCTCCGGGCTGGCCTTGCTCCCACGGGCAATTTCCTCGACTATCGGGGCCGAGACCATAGCTCCGCCGGGCATTGGCAGCAGGCCGATCATTGCCGGGGCAACCCTGGCAACGGTCCGGGGGCTGACATACGACTTTAAGGCGTCAACCATTCTCTCGAGAAAACCCCTCTTTGAAAGAATATCGCCAAGAGTGATAACCAGCATGATTGTCGCAACCAGGACCCAGGTTCTTAAGTCGAATAAAGTCTGTTGAAACGGCATAAAAAATCTTGCGGAAAACCCGAACTCAAGCAATGTCAAAAACGCCGAGGTCACAAACAAAGTAAGCCCAACCGGAACTTTAAACCGGATTAGAACAATGATTAAAACAAAACAGGCCAGTAATTCCATAAAACATGAAAATATAGGCTATTGAAGTAATGTCAACTAAAATAGGGCAGGAGTTTCCCCGAATTTTTTTCCTAATGATAATGTGATGAAAACAAAGAACTATATAACAGGCAGGGTTTTCCAACCCTGCAGCGGCTCTGGAAAGAGCCGCCTGCTAAGATGAGAGTTTCCTCAATTTTTATAAATTAATATTAAGTGGTTCGTGTACGTCCTTGTGCACCAACTTCTAATTACTTTGATTGATAGTATATATGCTTTATTAATCTGCAAAGTAAATCCACCTACTTAACCAGTATCATCCGCTTGGTGATAACATCATCGCCGGCTTTCAGACGGTAGAAGTATGAGCCGGAGGAGACCGCTTTTCCGGACATATTGGCGCCGTTCCAGAAAAACGAATGCTCGCCTGAAAGCAAAATGCCATCGGCTAATCTTTTCACCAACCGACCGTGAATGTCAAATATCTCAAGGCTGGTTTTCCGGTAATCGGGCAGGTATATTCTGATTGATGTCGAGGAATTAAACGGATTGGGGTAAACCGGGTACAGCTCGGTTTGTGTCGGTAAAGCGCGATTGATGCGTTTACCGTGCCTTACTCCGGACATAATCTCCTGCAGGGCGCTGATGAAGTCCTGCATTTCCTGATAGGTGCCGATTGAAACCCGAATGTGAGCTGGCATGCCCCAACCGTTACGAACATAGATTCCGCGAGACGCTAACTGCGATCTGACATAATTGCCATCCTCAACATCAACCATGAAAAAGTTCGTCTCAGAGGGAATATATTCCAGATCCATTTGTTCCAATTCCTCAAAACAATAGTTCATGCCTGCTCGAGTGTGGATTACCGTATTCGTTATGTGCGTTTCATCATACAGAGCCGCCTTGGCCGCCTCCAGCGAGGGTCGTGATATGGTGGCATAGATTCGATAGGTTTTTATAGAGTTTATTGCCGAGGTCTTACCGATTGCAAATCCGATACGCGCCCCGGCCAAACCATAGACTTTACTGAATGTTCTTATAACAACCACATTCTTGTCGTTTCTAACCAATTCAACCGCTGAGAGGTATTTCTCCTCCTCATAATTTCCAGGGTAGGTTATCAAGCTGATGAATTTAAAATAAGCTTCATCGATAAGAGCCACAACTCCCGATGGCAGGCTGTTGACGAAATCAAACAACTCGGCAAAATCAAGCAAAGTGCCTGTCGGGTTGTTCGGGTTAGTAATACAGACACAGGTCGTGTTTGAATCGACCTCATCGAACATGGCTTGAAGGTCTATTCGGTAGTTGCCGTCCAGAGCGACATGTCTGACAGATGATCCAAAAAACTGAGCGTCGCTTGGAAACTGGGAATAGGAGGGGTATGGAGCCACGATATTACCGCCGGGCTGAGCGAACGCCATGGCGCTTAGGCGAAGTATTTCAGTTGCGCCGGCGCCGCAGATTACCTGGTTTGATGCAACATCATAAAGGTCGGCTATTCTCGAAACCAGTGATTCGGCATACCAGTCGGGGTAACGATGAGCCATTTCAGCTTCATTACGAATAGCTGTGATAGCGGAGGGCGCTGGTCCAAGGGGATTCTCATTATAACATAGACGCCCCACATAATCGGTGATCAACTCATTCGAGGGATTGATGCCTGCCAATGCCTGCCGGTCCCTGTCGATCAACGCCAGAGCGGCGGCGCCGGTTATTGTCCCCATGAATTTCCGTCGACTGAGTCGACCGAAGAAATTTGAACTTTGCATATATGACCTCCAGCTTATCTTCATAATGAAAGGAGTAATCTCTTTCGGATAATATGCCAACATTTATTACTATGTCTATTATAATAATATCACAATAATATCAAATGTCAAGCTAATTAATGGTGATTTCGCGAAAGGCACACGTCATTATTAGGTTTTGCCATAGACAAAAATTCTTTTTGGTGCCGTAGACTCTCTCTACGAGCCATATGGCTGTAATCGACAGCCCTCTTTCTGCCGGCCATTGTGTCGACCTGCAGAGGGTCGACACCACAGTAAACTGCAATGTGCAAATGCAGGCAAGATGCCTGCGTTACTATTAGGCGCCGGTAATTTTTCCCCATAATCTTCTTGCAGGGTGTGTTAGTTTAATGCAAGCAATACCTACGATAATGCCGACTAAGACGTCGATCGGGTAATGGTATCTCCCGTATACCGTCGAGATATACAGGGTGATTAATATGGGGAGAATCCAGTAGAACAGTTTCCTGTCATATCTATAAGTTAAAACAAGCATCACTGTTGCGGCGGCACAGTGAGCAGAAGGAAATGCTCCGCCGTAAAGCATGGCGGTCGCCTCCAGTTGACTCGTAAAAGCCCTGAAGATATATCCTTCAAGAGGAGGACCAAAAAGATCGGTCATGATTAATCGGGGACCGGCAACAGGGAATATGCTGAACATTATATAGCAGAAAAATAAAGATAAAAGCAGGCTCGAAAGCATAAACTGCGATTCTTTTTTCTTGTTGGTAAAATACAACCAGCTTAATATTATCGGCATTAAAAAAAGGTATAACGAGTAACCCATCATCATCCATTCTGTAATCAATGGATGGTAAAACCGTTCAAACCATATTACAGGATGTGCCGGGAAAATGGCGTTTTCTATTGCCAGCAGGTAATTATCAAAAAAGCCGTTAAAAAATAAGTGAACCTGACGCCCCGCAATTTCATAAAAGGGGATAAGCAGTATCAGTGGATATATGCTGGTAAGATATTTAAAAATCGGGTTGTCAAACCGTCTTAAGAATATGCATAATATAATGCCTGCGACACACCCCGAGTATGTCGATAGTATAATCAATTGATCGGGCAATCTGCCGCCAAACAATGATATAATAATCAGCATAAAAATGCAGTATAACAAACAGACAGCGTCTATAAACCAGAGTTTACTTAATTGTTTTTTGATATTAGCCATAGATGATGAATATGTCTAAAAAAACACCCAGTCCCCAGTGACAGATGAAAATCGGCCATATCGACCGACAGCGCAAAACCACCCAGCCAAAGACGATTCCGGCTAATATTGAGGCGAAGATTTCAGCGTCAGGTTTGCCGATATGCATTAAACACGACGGAATAGTCTGAATCAATATACTGGCGTTTTTACCATAATCATCCAGCAACCCGAAAAGCATAAACCCGCGGAAAAAAATCTCCCAGCCTAAATAATATAAGCCATAAATTATAAAATAAATCGACAGGCTGTTTTGCTCTGTCAGCAAGCCGCGGTATAGCGGGTATTCCACCTGAAAGGCTGGGCTCTTTGATGATATGTAAGCCAGTAATGCCATCAAAGGCAAACCTATGGCTATAAACTGCAGGCTTTTTTTGTAATTGCCCAGCGAAAGCCCCAAACTGGAGAGATTTAATTTAAAACCGAATATCCATATTAATAGCGGGATTAGGCCAAGAAGAACAAATGAACTCAGAAAATAATAATACTGATTCGCCAGACCATTGGAGGCCGAAATGAACCTGCTGCAAAACTCAGCCGATCCGTAATACTTGAATATGACCAATACGATCGGAGCAAAAAGGAGAATTACAGGCGGTTTGATGTTTAACCGTGTTTTATTTTGACTGCTCATTAGATATTAACCAAACGTTTCAATACTAATTGGGTGGTATTATATATATAAGGAAGATTCTTGTCAACATACAAACACCTTGATTGATTTCAGCCGGTATTATATGTTAGCCGGAACGCGGAGGGAAGGGTTATGATGAAAAAGCTTCTCACATTATTTTTTGTCTGTTTGATTACATTGTTTGTCTATCAGGCATTTGCTCAAGTTTATGAAGCCCCGATTGATGAGGCGGTTATTAGTCTGGAACATCCCGTTTCGGAAGAAATACAAGCTGACAAGACAGAACCTGTTGATGAAGATGATTTTGCTTCGATCCTTTTATCGCTGGTGATTATTCTTTTAGCGGCCAAAATAGGCGGCGATCTGTGTGAAAGGGTGAAGCAGCCGGCGGTTTTAGGCGAACTTATCTTCGGTGTCATCCTTGGGAATATGTATCTTCTGGGCTTTGGCGGGTTTGAACATATCAAGCATCATATTTCGATAGAGATATTAGCCGAAATTGGCGTAATAATCTTGTTATTTGAAGTAGGGCTTGAGTCCAATTTAAGAGAAATGATATCCGTCGGCCTTGTATCATTTTTTGTGGCTATTCTCGGCGTTATAGCGCCTTTCCTGCTTGGCTGGGGCGTATCTGTAATGTTTTTGCCTGATGCTTCTATTTATATACATATATTCATTGGGGCCACCCTGACCGCTACTTCAGTGGGTATAACTGCCCGGGTCCTTCAGGATATGGGGCGAATCAGATACCGCGAATCGAAAATCATTCTCGGCGCCGCTGTCATCGATGATGTATTGGGCCTGGTAATACTGGCAATTGTAACCGGCGTTATTTCCTCGGTAAATGCCGGCGGGGATGGAGCGTCAAGCTGGACTGTCCTGCTGATTATTGCCAAGGCATTTGCCTTTATATTCGGTTCTCTTTTAATCGGAGGGTTTATCGCCCCGAAAATTTTCAGTTTTGTAGCCAAACTTCGAGGAACAGGACTTTTAATATCATTCTCGCTGATGTTTTGTTTTATTTTAGCGTATTTTGCTAAGATAATAGATTTAGCCCCAATTGTGGGAGCCTTTGCCGCCGGCTTGATTTTAGACGATGTTCACTTTAAAGATTTGACCAGTAAAGGCGAAGCCAATCTGAGTGTTCTTTTAAAACCGATTGCGGCTTTTTTGGTGCCGATATTCTTTGTTCATATGGGTTTAAAAGTTGATATAAAAAGCTTTGGCAATGTATCCATTCTGGGTTTCGCTCTGGTCCTGACGCTTGTTGCAATTATAGGCAAGCAGATATGCTCGCTGGGTGTAATTTTTGAAAAGAAGATCAATAAATGGGTAATCGGCCTGGGCATGATACCTCGGGGAGAAGTAGGACTGATTTTCGCCGGTATAGGCGCCAAGCTGACAATTAAAGGGCAGCCTGTTATCGACTCTAATACTTTTTCTGCGGTCATTATCATGGTTATATTGACTACCCTTGTTACACCGCCGGTATTAAAGTATGTTTTTTTAAGAAGCAAGCAGGAAGCATCTTAACATAATTCATTAAATGTCGATATATTATTTAAGGGGTGAGGTGTATATATGATTGTGAGCAGTAAAATAGAGAAAATCTATTTCGGGGCCAAGGCTTTTCTTTTTTGTCCGCTGGCGTTATGGACATTGTTAAGGTATGAACAGCCGGGTCAAATCCATCAATTCGTCATATTATTGCTGGCTTATATTGCCATGAATCTCCTGATATACTGGTTATCGACAAAAGGTGTGGTAAAAGGATTCAATATAATGCTCTTATTGTCGCCGGTGGACGCAGTGTTTTTGTATTTTGCGGTAACGCTTTATAGCGGCGTTTATAGCCAGTTACATATGCCATATTATTTCCTGACTGCTCTTATTTCAATTTATCTTCCAATCAGGAAGATTATATTTGTAGCTTTAATATTCTCATTAAGCTATATATTTTCTACTATTACCTATTTTGATAAAGAATTAGTTTTTCTTCCTTTTGCCAGAGCTTTTTATATCTGGCTTACAGCCGGCGTAGGTTATTTGATTTCAAGCAGCATGCAGAGGTCAGAACAGAAATTATTAGATACGCTTGACATTCTAAATGAAAGGACCTGGGAACTGGAATCATCGCAGCTAATGCTTGAGAATATATACGAAACGACCCGCGCCTTATCATCAATGCTCGATCTGGAGCAGCTGTTAAAAGAGGTCTTAAGCATAGCTGACAATCTTTTAAGAGCTAAAAAATGTATAATACTTTTAGCCGAGTCAAAAAAGGAAGATCTTTTTATTTATGCAGAATTGTATAAAAGAAAAAAAACAATCTATGATCCACCAGTGTCCGTTGCTGATTTCAAGAAAACCAATATTGACATTCCCGAAGACAAACTGGACGGGAAAAAATCCAGAATCAGGTTTAACAACGAGAGCCAGATGCTGGAATTGCCGCTTATTTCCCATGGCAAGGTAATGGGGCTTTTACAACTGGAACCGCTGAAAAAGGGCGATTTCTCTGATAAAGAGAGAAATAACTTTAGAGTGTTCGCCAATTCGACGGCCATAGCCATTGATAATGCCAGGCTGCATATGAAAATGCAGGAATTGACAATTATTGATGAATTAACCAGCCTGTTTAATTACCGTTATTTCAGGAATAAACTCGCTGATGAAATTCGCCGGGCAGACCGCTATAAACAGCGGTTGTCGATTCTAATGGCCGATGTTGACAATTTCAAGAAGCTAAATGATTCTCAAGGACACCAGACCGGGAATATTATTCTTCAGGAGATAGCCACAATTATCAAAAACTCGGTTCGTGATGTTGATATTGTCGCCCGGTACGGAGGCGAGGAGTTCATGGTGATTCTGCCCCAGACCGGTTTGAAGGAATCCGGGATAATCGCTGAAAGAATGAGAATCAATGTAGAAAGATCATATTTTTCAAATTTCCAGGGGCGGCGCGATCTTAGAGCCACAATTTCCATCGGTGTGGCGATTTATCCGGATGGAGTCATTTCTCCGAGGCAATTGCTTGAAAAAGTCGATGAGGCAATGTATATGGCTAAAAATAATGGACGAAACAGGGTTTGTGTTGTACCTTCAACAAGAAAGGCAGCAAAAGGAAAACCGGTACGATGAACCCTGGCCAGAGACTTGTCCTCGGAATAAAAGAACCATATCTGTCCAATTCTACGATGGATTTCCTGAAAAGAAAATCTATAGGAGGAGTCATTTTATTCGATAATAACGGGATCAGCGCTGACCAGTTAAAGTCTTTAATCAATCAGATCTATGATGCTTGTTCCGTTTTGCCATTTATTGCCGTTGACTATGAGGGAGGAAAAGTCAGCCGCCTGGGGAGGTTTTTTCAGCCCCTGGCACAACCATCGGAATATAACGGCAAATTACACAAATTGAGAATTGATTGCCGGAAGGTTGGCAATGAATTCAACGATATAGGTATAAATCTAAATTTGGCGCCGGTAGCTGATATTGCCTATTCGCCCCTCAACGAAGCGCTTAAGGATAGAACTTATTCTTATGATCCATCAAAAGTCGCCGATTACTGTCTTTCATTTTACGAAGGGTTTTCTGAAAATGATATAATTTGCTGTTTTAAACATTTTCCCGGTTTGGGTTCATCGGTAAGCGACCCACATGACGAAATTGCCGTTTCCTGTTTAGCCCGTGAAAGGATCACAGGCAATGACTTATTGCCATTTAAGGCAGGCATTTCAGCCGGCATTAAAATGATTATGACCACTCATCTCAGGATGACCGAAATTGATAGAGAAATTGGCACTTTTTCAAAAAAAACGGTCAGCCTTGTCAGAGACATGGGATTTGAGGGAATCATTATTTCTGATGATCTATCTATGGGCGCAGTAAAAAACGAAGGCTCGCTGCCTGGGAGGGTTCTGAGGACGCTTTGTTGCGGGCATGACATGGCTTTAATCTGCCATGATTATATCGAACATGAAAAAATAGCAGATTATCTTGAAAACAACTTGCCGCTGTTGGAAAAGCATGGACATCAGGAGGCGGTAAAAAGAATTACCGATGTTAAAAAGAGTCAGCTTAGAAGATAAAATTCGCTTAAAAGAAAAGGTCATTGTTGGTCTTAACAGCGGCACCTCCGCCGACGGCATAGATGCGGCCGTTATCAGGGTTGCAGGCAGCGGTTATAAGAGTAAAGTGAAATTTATTGCGGGAAAAACTTACAAATTTAATTCGAAGCTTAAATCCAGGATAAAGAAGTATGCTGAACCGGATTTCAAAGATGCCGAAAAATGGCTGGAACTGGATATAGAACTTGGCGATCATTTTGCCAGGGCGGCGATGAGGATAATCAGGCTGGCTGGTATGAGGGTGGACGCCATCGATCTTATCGGCTCGCATGGCCAGACAATCCGTCATAAACCCAAGACAAAATGGGGAGCTATAACCTGTCAGCTTGCAGATCCATCCAGGATTGCGGTAAAGACTGGGATTATAACTGTTGGTGATTTTCGCATATCTGACACTTCCGCCGGCGGTGAGGGAGCGCCGTTGACCCCTATCGCAAATGCGATTCTTTTCCGAAATGAAAAAAAGAATATCGGAATACTGAATATAGGCGGGATTGCCAACATTACACATATCAAGACGAAGCGGGGAAACTGCAGAATTTTTGGATGCGATGCAGGTCCGGGAAACATGCTCATAGATTATTCTGCCAAAAAGCTGTTCAACAGGGAATATGACAGTTATGGTCATCTGGCGGCTAAAGGGACGGCGGATTATTCTATAATTAATAAAATACTTTCTCGGAAATTCTTTTCCATTAAAGGTCCGAAATCTACCGGCCGAGAGGCTTTTGGGAATGTTTTCGGAGAGAGGTTCCTGTATCGATGCCGCAATAAAGGGCTGAACAAATACGATATTATGGCAACCGCCTCGATGATTACCATTGAAGCTGTCAGGCGTTGCTGTAAGATTAATAGGCTTTCATTTGATGAATTGATACTTTCCGGCGGCGGAGTCGGAAACAATTACATAAAAGATGCATTATCAAAGATTTTTCCGCTGACAAAGATTACCACGTCCGTTGACTATGGCATTCCGCCGGGTTATCTTGAGGCGGTCAGTTTTGCGATATTAGCGAATGAGGCGTTATGTTCAAACGGCTGCTATTTAAAAAATGTAACCGGAGCAAAAAGAGCGGTTATACTTGGCAAAATCTGCCAGAGTTGATATTAATCATACTGCTTGTTTTTGGATTATCAAATACACAGTTATTTGCATTTTCTAAGAAGAGGCCGCTGGTAAAACATGAATTTGATCGACAGATTCGTGTCTGGTTGGGCAGTTGTGACAGTTTGAATATAAACTCATCAGGGGAAATGATACTCGAATGCTTTCGCAACGGTCAACGGGCTGAAATATATTATACATCATCGACAATCGACTTTGAAAAAACAAAAAAAGGAATAACTATAAAAGATAACAACGGCATCCTGGCAATGAATTTATCTTCGGTATTGTGCCGGCCCAGGTTTCCGAACGTATTTTTAGATTTTGATAATAAACGTTATCGGGGAATCATCGAATGTGATAATGATAAAAACAATAAGAAGTTATCAAATCAGATTCGAGTATTCAACCTGATTGATATAGAGCTCTATCTCAAAGGCGTTTTGCCGGGTGAAATTGGTGACAGGAGTAAGGATGAATTTGAGGCAGTCAAAGCCCAGGCTATAGCGGCTCGCACTTATGCTATCTGGCGGCTTGCTGACGAGTCTGATGATAGGCACCTGAAGAATTCCATTGATGACCAGTTATACCTGGGAGCGAGTTCCGAACTCCCCCTGCTTAATAAAGCGGTTGAACAAACTGAAGGTGTGATCATGACCTACGATAATAAGCCGATTGCGGCTTATTATCACGCTGTATGCGGCGGCTCGACTACGCCGATTGAAAAAGTATGGGACAGCAAAAAAGTAAAATATTTAAAGGGCACTGTAGATGGCGATTATTGCCAGTGGGCAAAGACTTTTTTCTGGAACGAGGAGTTCAGCTCTGATTATTTAACAAAACAACTGAGCCAGTATTTTAGCCGGAAAGGCAGTTTGCCGAAAAAAGGTTTCGGGAAAATCCAATCGATAATATTCAAAAAAGATAATTCTATAGGCCGAATGGCGGAATTGAAAGTGATTACCAGTACCGGCAAATTCTCTGTTAAATCTGACCAGATTCGCTGGGCTTTGAAGCGCCCCTCGGTTCCCGGGACTATCTTACCCTCGACAAGGTTTAATGCTAAAACTAATAAATCGAAAGGAAGTATAAAATCGATAGAACTTGTAGGAGCCGGCAACGGTCACGGAATTGGAATGTGCCAGTGCGGCGCTATAGGCAGAGCGAGAGCGGGGGCGTCTTTTGAAGAAATTTTACATACTTATTATAAAGGCGTTAAAATAGAAAAAATATATTAACATTCTGTCCAATAAATAATATTTCAATAATTTGCCATTGCGGCCTATTCCTCATTTTATATCCTCAGCCAGTCGCTCATTGATAAACTGCCGGGCTTCCTGTGTTGACGGCGCTTTGCCGGTTGAGACGACCTTACCATTAACAACTATTCCGGGGGTTAACATAACTTCATATTTCTAATGGATTATGATGACTATATTTATTGCGGATTAACGGCACTAATATAATCTGTATTATATTATATAACATTACAATACAGCGCTTGGCTGATGTGTTAATTGATATTAGTATTCTGTTTTCTTGTTTTTAGTTTTGTTGAGTATTTGCAGATTGTTCCAACGAATTTAAGCCTCTATTAAATTCTGAATCTTTGCCTGCCGATAATTATATAGAATAGTAAAATTGGAGAAAATATGCTTACCTACTCTATCAGCGGCATTCAGTCAAGCCTATCGCTTATGGAAAAAGCCGCTCATGAAATTCAGAAAGGGGCAAAGGGCGATTTAGTTAAGTCGCAAGTAGATATGATTAGAGCAGAACACTCGCTGCGGGCAAATATCGCTGTTCTAAAAACCGCCGATATAATGCATAAATCACTGATTGATATTTTAGTCTGATTTTTATAACCTTAAAAATTTACTCATCTTTAAATCTTGAAACAAGCAGGAAAGTCAATACAGCCTGTGTAAGAATTCTGACTCATATTGATGACAAGGCCGCCTGACCTGGAAAAGTCGGGCTGTTAAGGTTTGAGGTTAGCCTGACATCCTCACCCTTTTAGGTTGACTTCCAATATCATATTTTATAAAATTAGCAGCGCTTGATTTTGAAATAATTGCTTTCGAGGAGGAATTTTGAGGCTTTACGAATATGAGGCAAAACAACTTTACAAGCAGTTCAAGCTTCCGACGCCTGAATCTGTGGTTGCAGGCAACCTTGACGAAGTATCGAAGGCCGTCCATGAAATCGGGTTGCCGGTTGTTATAAAAGCCCAGGTTTTAACCGGCGGGCGAGGCAAAGCAGGCGGCATTAAAAGAGCGGATGTCGCCGGGCAGGTTAAATCTCTGGCAAGTGAAATATTTAATAAAACAATCAAGGATTTCCCTGTTAAAAAGGTTCTGGTCGAAAAAGCCGTTGATATCAAACAGGAATTTTACCTCGGCATTACTATCAATCGAGCCGATTATAAGATAACAGTTATTGCCTCTGCCGAGGGCGGCGTAGGTATCGAGGAAGTCTCCAGAAAATCACCAGAAAAGATTATTAAGCTGGAATTCGATATCGATGAACAGTTTTATGATTTCCAGGCGCTGGGGCTGGCTAAAAAAATCGGATTGCCATCAAGCAGGTTGCGGTCATTTGCATCAATTGCTCTTTCGCTTTTTAAATTCTATAAGTCTTATGACTGCAAGCTGGCCGAGATTAACCCGCTAATATTGTCTGCCCGTGGGGAGTTTATCTGTGCCGATGCCCGTGTCAGTCTTGATGATGATGCGCTTTTCCGTCACCCCGACCTGGCTGAGAAAGGCATAGAAAAACGTCACGAGGAGGGCGAACTGACTCCCCGTGAAAAACAAGCCCGCGAATGGGGGATACCCTATTTAGACCTCGATGGCGATATCGGCATGTTCCCCGGTGGGGCGGGCTATGGAATTATGGGTAATGATTTTATCACCTATTTTGGCGGCAAACCAGCCAATTTCATGGATTCCGGCGGCGGCCCATCGCCTGAACGTATCGCCAGGATGCTGGTCCTTCTGGATGAGAATCCGAACGTAAGGGCGATTTTCGGCGCACGTTTCGGGGGCATATCGCGCTGTGATGATTTCGCTAAAGGCGTGATAATATTTTTAAAAGATCATGGCTTATCCAGGCCGATGGTGATGCGGATGACCGGCAACATGTGGCAGGAAGGCGTCAGAATCTTTGAGGAGGCTAAAAAAGAATCGCCAGAGTTATTTGAAAAGATTGAGTTCCACGGTATCGAAACACCGATTGAAGACATCGCCAGAAGAGCGGTTGAACTGGCCAAGGAGGCTTCCGGTTAACAGAATTTTGTTATAACATATCTCAAAAGGTGAATTTGAATAGATGAACAAACAGGTTGAAGAACTAAAAATATTTCTAAAAAACATACTGGCAAAACACGATGTGAAAAAAGCCGCTCTTTTTGGTTCTCTTGTTAGCGGAGAACTTACAAAAGACAGCGATATTGATTTGCTTGTTGAATTCAAAGGCAGGAAAAGCTTGTTGGATTTAATAGGATTGAAATTAGAACTGCAAGAGTTACTTGGCAGAAAAGTCGATGTTCTGACTTATAATTCACTTCACCCCCTTCTTAAGGATAAAATTTTGCAGGAACAAGAGGTGATTTTTCAATGAAAGATGCAAGGATATTTATTGAACATATAATTGAGAGCATCGAATTGATTGAAAAATATATCAAGAACCATACAAAAAATGATTTTCTAAGTTCTGCTCAACTTCAAGACTCCGTGATTCGAAGATTGGAGATAATTGGTGAAGCCGTAAAGAACATTCCTGATAACTACCGGAAAGAATATCCTGATATAAAGTGGAAAGAAATTGCCGGATTACGAGACATATTGATCCGTCAATGTTTTGGAATAGATTTTGAGTTAACCTGGGAAATAGTAATAAGAGATCTCCCGGAAATTAAAAATAAAATAATTCTAATTAAAGATAAATTGCACTAATGATCCTTTATCTTTATGAAGAAATAATTGAGATAAATAATTGAGATAAATAATGAGACTTGAAAATGGCAATACTGATAGATAAAAACTCAAAAGTCCTGGTGCAGGGTATAACCGGCGCCGGCGGCTCGTTCCATGCCAAACGGATGAAAGCATACGGCACCAATATTGTCGGGGGTACGTCTCCCGGCAAGGGCGGGCAGGATGTTGACGGCATCCCGGTATTCGATACGGTCGATGAGTGTGTCGCCGAAACAGGCGCTAATGTATCTGTTATATTCTTGCCGGCAAAGTATGCAAAAGGAGCGGCTCTCGAGTCTATTTACGCAGGCATACCGTTTGTAGTGGTTGTACCCGAACATATTCCTATTGCTGATATGATGTATGTCCGCAAAGCCGCTTTGGAGCATGGCACAACGGTGATTGGCGGCAATACTGCTGGCATCATAACTCCCGGCCAGGCCAATGTCGGAATCATTCCCGACATTGCATTTACCGCGGGCAAAATTGGCACCGTTTCGCGCTCGGGTTCATTGACATATTATGTGGCTGATACTCTTACCCGAATCGGCTATGGTGAAACTACATGCGTGGGACTAGGCGGCGATCCGGTACTTGGCTCAACGTTCGATGAGATTTTAAAAATCTTTGATAAAGATGATGATACCAAAGCTGTCGTCATGGTGGGTGAAATCGGCGGAGTCTATGAGGAAAAGGCGGCCAAACAGGTATCCTTGATGTCAAAACCGGTGCTATTCATGATTGGCGGTATATCAGCCCCACCCGGCAAGCGGATGGGCCATGCCGGAGCAATTGTCGAGGGAAACATCGGTACGGCTCAAAGCAAGGTCGAGGCATTAAAAGAGGCGGGCGCTCATCATGCTAAAACTTTCATGGATATTCCTGAAATACTAAAAGAATTGGAGATTTAATTGGCTCAGCCGGTAGTAAATGTTTATAGAGGCGGCGTTCTCGAATCGGTTCATTACGGCAACCTGGTATTAGTTAATTCCGAGGGGCGAATATTGTACCAGCTTGGCGATCCTTATATGGAAACTTTCCTAAGATCATCTGCCAAGCCTTTCCAGACTATACCTCTAATCGAATCGGGAGCGGCGCACAGGTTCAAATTTAGCCCGAAGGAAATTGCAATTATCTCCGGTTCCCATTCAGGCGAGCCCGAACATGTCGAGATTGTTTCAGAAATACTTAAAAAAATAGGCCTGACACCGGAACACCTTCAGTGCGGATCACATATACCGCATTATTACAAAGCCAAGAAGCTGACTCCCGAACCGGGAAGTACATTTTCCAATCTTCAGCATAACTGTTCAGGCAAACATGCCGGAATGCTGGCGTTGTGTGCATTTAAAAACCTGCCGCTGGATAATTACCTCGATCCCGATCATCCAATTCAGCATCTGATTACTGAAGCCATTGCCTATACCTGTGATTACCCGAAAGAAAAAATCGAAATTGGCATAGATGGCTGTTCAGCGCCGGTGCATGCCATGCCGCTGTATAACATGGCTTACGGTTTCGCTCGTTTCGTTTCACCGCATTCGCTTCCATCCTCTAAAGCTAAAATCTATTCCATGATCAATCGCGCCATGATGGATCATCCGGATGTAGTAGCCGGCGAAATGCGCTATGATACAGAGCTTATGACAACCTGCCGGGAGAAACTTATCGCCAAAGCAGGAGCGGAAGGACTGCACTGTATCGGCTTTACTGAAAGAGGCTGGGGCATGGTCGTTAAAATCAGCGACGGCGCGATCCGGGCTCTTTACCCATTCAGCGTTGAAGCGTTAAGACAGCTTGGCGTGATTACCGGCAGCGAACTGGAAAAACTGGAAAGCTTCCATCGTGATATAATTTACAACTGGTCGAATGTTGAAGTCGGTAGAATTGAGGCCAGGTTTGAATTGAGGAAAAATTGATTGCAATATGGAAGTTTTTTTGATATCTACAAAAGACAGCATTACGTTTGCTGGTTTTGACATATGAGAGGGCTATGTTAACGAGATATTTTATACTATTCTGCCTGGCCGGCATAATTGAAATTATTTTCCTGGGACTGGGAATGGGAACGTCGGTGCTCAGTATTCTTGCCGCGCTGTCGCTGATCTATCTGTCTGTCAGAATCCTGGGATTGCAGTTTATAAATGGACGGATTGTCCGGCTGGCAATCGTATTTTCCCTTATGAATATCGTTTTGGGCAATATACCGGTTGTGGTCGCTGAGCGGGCAGACAGGTTAAGACCTATCTCGACTGAATTCAACGGAAATGTGCTGTCAGTATTATCGATTATTTTCAAAGGACCGCTTGACCATTATATTGTCTTCTGGATTGCCCAGAGTATATTTTTCACGGCGGTATTCCTTGCCATATTTATAATTTTCAGCAAGCTTATCAGGAGATTTGACAGCAGTTTAATTTCAGCTGATAAATAATTATTAAAGCTTACTTTAATCAGGCGGCGCTTGCAAAACAAATCTATGGACTCTCAAGCGTATAAAACAGAAAGATCAGCAGTTGCGGTGCTTATGCACTGGATGAGAAATATCATTGCTGAAAAGAATATCGAACTTGGCATGCCTGATGTTGATACTATTGGAACGGATAGGAAAAGTCCGGATATTGTCATATACGAAAATCCAAGCAGTAAAAAAGTCCTCTGTGTTATAGAAGCAAAACGCCCATCTTTTAATGTCTACAATGAAGATGAACTCATAAACCCAGCGAAAGATAAAGCAAATAGAAGGAAAGCAAAATATTTTGCCACAACAAACTTTAAAAAATTGATATGGTTTGATGCTGCCAAGGTCAATGCAAATCTGCCTGAAGAAGAACAAATTATTGACATATTGGATTTATCAGCCATCGATGATTTAAATGAAATTGAAAATACCAGATATAAAGAACCAATAA
This sequence comes from uncultured bacterium, assembly GCA_965603725.1. Lineage (GTDB taxonomy): Bacteria > Zixibacteria > MSB-5A5 > UBA10806 > 4484-95 > JAGGSN01. The sequence continues at coordinate 46,254 of CBFDEC010000017.1, forward strand.
AAAGAAATATTGCACAATTCCTAAAAAAGCTTTATGAAGTTTCCACAGGTAAAAAATCAACGCCAAAGCTCCCAATTGATGAAAGGTTAGTTCAAAGGCTGCATGAAATAATAAGAGTTTTATCAGACGATTATAGTGAAGTCATCTACAAACAATATTATAAAGATAAAACCTTCAAAAGAAATTTAAAAAAATGGCTTAAAGAACAAAATTGGAGTTTCGCTCAACAACCTAATGAATTTAATAAGATTGCCAGGCAAACCGCTTACCTGCTTATAAATAAAATACTATTTTACGAACTCTTACAAGCCAAAAGGCCAAAAGAGCTTGATCCTCTTGATATACCCGAAACTCTTGAGCTGAACACCTCCTTGCGGTCACTTTTAGAGAGTAGATTTAAGCATGTTTTTGAGAAGATAGATTATGAAACCATCTTTACCACTGACTTTATTGATATTATCGCTTTTCCTGATTCAAGAGAAGTAGTTAAAGAGATTAAGACCTTTATAAATGTTCTGCGCAGATATAATTTTGGCAAGCTGGGATATGATATTATAGGCAGGATATTCGAACGTCTTATCCCTTCTGAAGAACGCCATAAAATGGGGCAATATTTCACAAAATCGGAAGTCGTTGACTTAATCCTGAGATTCTGTTTGATTCATGAAAACGATGACCTTTTAGACCCCTCTTGCGGCGCTGGAACGTTCTTAAAGCGAGCCTATCAGCATAAAAGATTAATGAATAACCGAATCACCCACGAGAAAAATATTTCTACGCTCTGGGGAAATGATATTGCAAAATTTCCGGCAACTTTAGCCACGATTAATCTTGCAATAAATGACCTTGCCGTTGATAAGAACTATCCTAATATCATTCAGGAAGATTTTTTCGCATTAATGGCGGAAAATGATGGCATCAACCTTGAAAAATGGAGAAAGATAAGAGCAAAAACGCTTGGTATAGAAAAACACGAAATTACTTATCCCCGCTTTTTCAAAGCTATAGTTGGTAATCCTCCTTATACAAGACAGGAGGAAATTCCGGAAACAGGCGTAAAAAAAAGCAGGCTGATAAAGAATGCTTTAAATTTTGAAGACAAACCATTAGCTAAAATCAGTAAAAGAGCCGGCATTTATGCATATTTCTTTATTCACGGAACTAAATTTTTAATCGACGGCGGTTATTTCGGTTTTGTGGTATCCAATTCCTGGCTTGACGTCGACTATGGCAAAGGTCTTCAGGAGTTCTTCCTGAAAAATTACAAAATTATCGCAATCATCGAATCAAAAGTTGAGCGATGGTTTGAAGATGCTGATATCAACACATGCATTGTTATTCTGCAAAAATGCTCAAATAAAAAAGAACGTGAGAATAATCTTGTACGATTTGCCTACTTAAAAAAGCCCCTGTCTGAGTTTATTCCACCTGCAGGTGAAAACTGGGATGAAGAAATAAACAGGCGCAATTGCATAGACCGATTAAAAAAAACAATCTTAGCTCAAAACAATTTCTACGAAAATGATGATCTGCGAATTTATCCAATCAGCCAGAAAGAGTTGTGGAGTGAAGGATTCGATGAGGAAGAAGACAAATATGTTGGAGCAAAATGGGGAAAATACTTAAGAGCGCCTGAAATATTCTTTAAAATACTGAAAAAATGCAAAAACAAACTTGTGCCTTTAAAAACTGTTGCGGATGTCAGGTTTGGCATAAAAACCGGCGCTAATAAATTCTTTTATCTTACTGAAGATGAAATCAAGAGAAGAAAAATTGAAAAAGAATTCTGGATGCATAAGGATAAAAAAGGGAACCGGGTACCTAATTATGTTGTTGTTAGACCAAATGAATTAAATCAAATAAAATTTGAAGGTTCAAATCTAAAACATATAATATTAATTATAGAAAAAACGAAAAAAAATATTAATAAAAAACGTGTTTATTCATATATTAAGCATGGTGAGAAAAATAAGTATAATGAAAGACCAACTTGTTCGTCACGTGAACCTGCAAAACAATGGTATAATCTTGATGAAAATATCAATTTTCCAATAGCTTTTCCTGAAAGAGTTAGAATTAGACATATTGTCTTTTATAATCCTAATAGAGTGTTTTTAAATAAGAACCTATATGGTATTGAACCAAAAAATAAAAGCCTTTCAAAAACAATTTCATTGATTTTAAACTCAACATTTTATGCTTTATTCTTAGAAATTACTTCTCGTCAACCAGGAGGTGGAGGAGGACCTTTAGATATTGATGTTGAAATATCAAAAAACCTGCAAGTACCTGAAATTAATATATTAAAAAAATATAGAAAAAAAATAAATAGGACATTAGATAATAAAAGAAAAATTAAAAGCATCTTCAAAGAGCTTGGCGCTTCTTCGCCTGAGTCTGTAACTCTTGAAAATGTCTTGCCAGACCGCCGTGAAATAGATAAAATAATAATGGGAGACATTTTAGGCTTAAATGACAATGAACAGCTTGAGGTCTACAAGGCTGTTGTTGACCTGGTCAAATCGAGGATCGAAAAGGCAAAAAGCGTCGGAAATAATGAAAAGATAAACGGTATTGACATAAAAATATTTTCAAAAAGCGTTCTTGAGGATATAAGAAAAACTGATTAAATTATGCAGCTTCTGGGTGAATTTTATAACGAAAAAGTAATCTCTCTTGGCCGTGATAAACTCTACACGAAAGAGTTGATGCTGAGGCTGGGTGAAATAAGAATAGAAAAGGAACTGTTTTTCTGGCGTCTTTACTCAGGTAAAAGATACATTAAATGCAAGTCTGAAGATGAAGCCGTGTACCTGAAAGTATTTTTAGAGGCCGGGTTAACTGAAGTTGAAGTCCCGAAAGATGAACAGTACCTAAAAGAAATCCTGCCCGGACTAACACGTTTGAAAGAAAAGCATGATGAAGTTATTGAAGACCATGTAGATGGCCTATTAAACAGCAAATTAAGACAGAGAGCTTTAAACCAGATTTGGTCAGATATTTTTGGTGATGAGTATGTCGACTATGAGTCATTGGAAATCTAAGGAATAAGGAGATTTGATAATGGAATTTCTACCGGAACCATTCCGAACCAAGACAGTTGAACGAATACAGCTTCTTCCCTATGAGCAGCGCCAGCAGAAACTGGTTTTAGCTCATTACAATATTTTCAAAATCGCCGCTGAAGATATCTTTATCGATTTGCTTACCGATTCGGGCACCTCGGCGATGAGCGACAACCAGTGGGCCGGCTTGATGATTGGCGACGAGTCATATGCCGGCTGTCGAAATTATTATACTTTCGAAAATACAATTAGGAATATAACCGGGTATAAAAACATTATTCCCGTTCATCAGGGTCGTGTGGCTGAGAACCTGCTTTTCACGAACATCTTAAAAGAGGGAGATTATGTTCCCTCCAATACGCACTTCGATACGACGCGGGCTAATATCGAACATCAAAAGGCACATGCTGTCGATCTGGTCATCGATGAGGGCAAAGACCCTGAATCGGAGTTCGAGTTTAAAGGGAACATCGATCTTAATAAAGTTGAAGATTTCATAAGGAAAGTCGGTCCAGACAAGATCCCCTTGGGAATGATGACAGTTACTAATAACGCCGGCGGCGGTCAGCCGATTTCGCTGGCAAATATCAAAGCCTACAGCAAGTTGCTGAATAAACATGGCATCCCGCTTTACCTTGACGCCTGCCGTTTTGCCGAGAACTGTTATTTTATCAAGCATCGGGAAAAAGAATATAAAGACTGGTCGGTGAGGAAAATCGCCAACGAAATGTTTAAATATGCCAGCGGCTGTACCATGTCGGCTAAAAAAGACGGCCTGGCAAACATCGGCGGTTTTTTGGCAACCAACGATGACCGATTGGCGGTAAAGATAACCAACATGCTTATCCTGATTGAGGGCTTTCCTACATACGGCGGGATGGCAGGACGAGACCTCGAAGCGGTCGCCCGCGGCCTTGTCGAGGGGCTTGATGATGATTATCTGCAATATCGAATCGAACAGGTCAAATGCTTTGGTGAAATGCTCCAAGAGGCCGGCATTCCGATTATGAAACCGCCGGGAGGTCATGCGATTTTTGTTGATGTGAACTCTTTCCTGCCCGGTTTCCCACGTGAGAAATATCCCGGTTGGGCATTGAGTGTGGCGATGTACCGTGAGGGCGGCGTCCGGGCTTCTGAGGTTGGCAGTATTATGCGGGGCCGTCAACCCGACGGCGCCGAAAAGTATCCTGAGATGGAGCTGGTCCGGCTGGCTGTCCCGCGAAGAGTTTACTCGATGTCACAATTGCAGTATGTTGTCTCGATATTTAAGAAGATTAAAGATAACAAGAAGCTGGTCAAGCCCCTGCGCATCAAGTGGCAAGCGCCCGTAATGAGGCATTTCACAATAGAATTAGAAGAAATATCATAGATTGGAAAACGTTCTTGAAAAAGCCAATACTTTTTGGTATATTGACAGTTGGTGAAATAAAATTATAACTCTTTAAGGAGGAATACATGTCGTTTCAGCGAAGACAGGTAAATTTAGGCGTTGAGCAACTACCGCAGCAATGGTATAATATCTTACCGGATTTACCGGAACCGTTACCGCCGCCAAAAGACCCCGAAACAGGCGAATCAAGGATCAAAGCCCTGCCAGAGATGCTGATTGGCGAATGTCTAAAGCAGGAATTTGCCCAGGAGAGATGGATTGATATCCCTGAAGAGCTACAGGCATTATATACTCAGGCGGGCCGGCCGCGTCCTTTATTCCGCGCCTTGAATCTCGAAAAGTTGCTTGATACTCCTGCGCGCCTATATTATAAAGGCGAATTTTTCAGCCCTACCGGGAGTCACAAGGTCAATACAGCCATTGCCCAGGCCTATTATGCTAAGAAGGAAGGTTATAAGCGTCTGACAACCGAAACAGGCGCCGGTCAGTGGGGCACTGCTTTAGCCTATGGCGCCAGTCTGGCTGGTATTGAGTGCACCGTTTTTTGGGTGCGGGCGGTTTACAACTGGAAACAAGACCGGAAATGTTTTATGGAACTTCTTGGTGCTGATGTGTATGCCTCACCCAGCCCTCAAACAGAGTTCGGACGGAGCCTTTATGACCGCGACCATGATCATCCTGGTTCTTTAGGAATCGCCATTTCGGAGGGGCTCGAGGATGCCAGGAAAAACTCCGATGCTGTTTATTGTCTTGGCTCGGTCTTAAACCATGTGCTTTTACATCAGACTATTATCGGCCTTGAGACGAAAAAGCAGTTCGAGATATTTGATGATTACCCCGACTTGGTCATCTCCTGTCTGGGAGGTGGGTCAAATTTTGGCGGTTTTGCCATACCTTTCGTGCATGATGTTTTAAAGGAAGGTAAAAAGATAAAATTTATCGCCGCTCAGAGCGAGGTTTCACCGAATCTCCAGAGTGAATATCGGTATGATTTTGCTGACTATGCCGAAAAGACCCCTCTGCTCAAGATGTACTCGCTGGGACACAAAAAGGATCTGCTGCCCATCAAAGGCGATGGATTGCGTTATCATGGTTGTTCCCCTATATTAAGCTTACTGCGGCATAATGGCTACATCGATACTATAGCATATCCCGCTGATGAGAAGTATGTTTTCAAGCAAGCTCGAAAGTTCATGTGCACTGAAGGGTATCTGCCAGCCCCGGAATCAGCATACAGCGTGGCCTGCGCCATAGATGAGGCATTAAAGTGCAAGGAGTCGGGTGAGAAAAAGGTTATCGCTTTTAATGTAAGCGGACATGGCTTCATGGACATCCCTGGTTATCGTGAAGTTCTGGGTATGGATTAGTATTAATAGTCTCGAAAATAAGACCAGGCAGTTAAGGCAGCTTACGGTCCGGCTTGAGGAAATAGACTAAGCTCTAAGCTTTTAATTAAAAAAATTCACGGATGTATCAATATGCGTCCTTGAATTTTAATATTAATTTTTCCAATATGTTTTTGGGTTCGATAAGAAAATTAACTAATTGATGCAGATTATTACTACTCTTCAGGCGGGGGATCACCAAGCATATTAATGATCTTATTCTTTAATAATTCTGGAGCCTTTTTTTGAAAACAGCTTTTCTTGATAAGGTTTTTCAGTTCAATTTCAAAATCGTAATGGCGGCGGCAATATTTGCACAATTTAATATGTTCTTCTATTTTTGAAAGAGAGACCTTATCAAGCTGTTTATCTATATAATCATATAGGTGTTTTAAAACCTCCTCACACTTTACCATCTTTTTCCCCGACTATTCCCCGCTTCCTGGCAAACTCATAAAGCTGTTTCTGCAAAAGTTTACGCCCCCTGAAAATTCGCGATTTTACCGTACCGATACTTGCGCCAAGGATATCAGCAATCTCCTGATAATTAAACCTCTCTACATCAGATAACAACACAGCCATACGAAATTGTTCCGGAATACTGTCCAAAGCCTGAATTATATCATCTGAAACATAGGCTTTTAGAGTCTCCGTTATGTCCTCGCTTTTTCGTACCTCAGATTTGTTAGCGGGCTGGAACCGCGGTTTTAACTCATCGACTAAAAAGAAATTTTCCACGTTTTCGATGTCGATCTGGATCGGTTCCTTTTGACTTTTGCGGTACTTTGTCCGAAAAGTATTTGTTAATATCTTCATAATCCAAGCCCTGGCATTCGTCCCCTGTTGGAAATGATGGAAGTAACGAAATGCTTTGAGATATGTCTCCTGGACAAGATCCTCAGCGTCGCTAGAATTACGCGTCATTCGCAAGGCCAGGTTATATAAATTATCCATTAATGGAATAAACAGCCCTTCAAACTTTTGCTTTTTATCTTGATTTAATTTATAATCCGCCATAATATCTGTCCATGTTTTAAATTGCCTAATAGGATAATATGGTGATCGGCAAAAGTCAAGTGGTAAAAATGGGTCTATTTAGTATATTAACCAGAAAGTCATTAAAATTTCTAATTATCTTTTTTATTGTCATTATGACACAAGGCATATATGCTGCCAATATAAAATACTGGATATATTTTAACGCCAGGGGTGATGGGCAGTTAGCCGAAATATCCCAGAAGGCTCTTGAACGTCGACAGTTACGGGGGGTCGGAGAAATCGAATCGGGCTATGATATTTATCCGGATAAAAGGTCTGTTGATAGCTTGAAATCGATTGGATTGACTGTTCATCATGTCTCGCGCTGGCTCAATGCGGCCAGTGTGTTCGGTGACAGCAGTCTGCTCCTTCAGGCGAGTGGTTTTAATTTTGTGAAGGCAATTAAGCCGGTTTCTGTTTTTAAAAAAGATCGTTTTGAAATCATTTATGACTCTCAACAAAAATTGGCAGAACCTGCCTTGCCGCCTTCTGAACTAACCGACATCGACTACGGGCCATCATACACCCAGCTTCATTTATGCCAGATCGATTCGCTTCATAAACTAGGTTATTCCGGCAAAGATATTTTAATCGGCATAATGGATACAGGGTTTGACACCGACCATCAGGTTTTTCAGGAAATAGTCAACTCCGGCCGATTAATCGCCACTCGTGATTTTATAAATGGCGATGATTATGTTGGCGGTGACGGTGTCCAGCAGCTGCATGGCTCTGCCGTTTTTTCAGTTTTGGGCGGTTTCAGAGAATATTCCTTAATAGGCGCCGCTTATGGCGCTGAATTTATTCTTGCCAAGACTGAAATTATTGATGATGAAATCGAAGCCGAGGAGGACAACTGGATTGTGGCGGCGGAATGGATGGAAGCGTCAGGAGCGGATGTTTTCTCCAGTTCGCTGGGCTATTACGATTGGTATGATACGACTGATTTGGATGGCAACACTACCGCTATAACAGTCGCTGCGGATATTGCCGCCTCTCTGGGAGTTATTGTAGTCAATGCCGCCGGCAATGAAAGAAACCTTTTGTGGAACGCTATCATCGCCCCTGCTGATGGCGACTCGGTCATTGCGGTGGGCGGCGTCAATTCAAATGGATCGTTATGGCCGCGTTCATCTCCGGGACCGACTGCCGATGGTCGAATCAAACCGGACGTTGCGGCGATGGCTTCGGGTGTCTATGCCGCCAATTATTCCACTAATGATTATCGAACTCTTGGCGGGACATCGATGGCTACGCCGGTTGCAGCGGGAGGGTTAGCTTTGATCCTCGAAGCGCATCCGGAGTGGAACCTTGATTACATATTCGACAAGTTAAAGATGACGGCCAGCATGGCTGATAACCCCGATAATGATTTCGGCTGGGGTATACCTGGTTTTTTCGATATGTTTGCTGTGGATGGCTTCTTTGTCGTTACTGAAACAAACCCGGCGATTAACTGGGGCGACACAATTGATATTTTTGTAGCTTTGTTTGACTCGCTGTCGTCGCCCGGTGGCAATCATTATATTCAGGTAACAGTTGATAATAATTCGACTGCACAACTTATCGGCGACCCTGTTCCGGCTGGGACGGATACATCGCGCCAAAAAATCTATTTTCCACTGCCGGGAACGCAAATTATCAGGATACGAGATAACATTTCCAGACAGACCCGGGCTCTGGAACTTTATGTCTATGGTTCAATTGATCTAGCAGTGGCGCCCAACCCGGCTGTGAATTCTGTGGTTTTTCTATTTAATCTAATACGAACTTCATATGTTAACATTTCCGTTTTTAATGTCGCCGGGGATAAAGTAAAAACAATCAGTATTCAAGAAAATGCCACTTATGAAGGAGTAAACAGAAAGCCATGGGATGGCCTCAACGATTCCGGTAATAAAATAGCCTCGGGAATATATCTTGCCCACCTTAAAACCGATTTCGGCAGTCAGATAATAAAATTTGCGTTCGTTAGATAATGCAATTATAATTCACAGATTGAAACACCTTACAACCGCATATTAATTTTCAAATGAATCTGGAATATTTTTATCCGATAAGTTATAAGATATGAGAAAAATAAAAATACTATTGGTTAATAGCCAAAAAAAGGGAAATTCATTACAACTTGAAGAGTTGTATGATATTTACCCTAACAGTGAAGTTGTCGTTAAAAATGATACAAAAAGCGCTGTCTCTGAAATTTCGAGCGATGACTATGATATAGTTGTTTTAAACAACAATCCAACCGACAAAGAAACAGATATATTCAAGACTATCAGGAGAGGAAGTTCAGCCCCTTCAGTTGTAGTTGTTAAAGATAAGATCGATAATCCTGGCAAAATGCAGCAGTCCTCGTCTGAGACGCTCAGTTATATCTGTCGCAATGGCAGCCATAAGGATAAATTAACCCTGGCTATAGTAAACGCTGTAAAAAAACACAAACTGCTAAACAAAAACCGTAAACTTCAAAATAAAACCAATAAACTGGCCAGAAACCCTGATATTGCCGAAATAATACTTTCATACAATCATGAAATCAATAATCCTCTGACGACGATTCTCGGCAACACCCAGATTCTTTTGAAATCCTGCCGTTCAAAAAAGAACGTCCAGTTCATCGAAAAACTTGAAAAAATCGAGGATGCCGTGCGTAGAATACAGCAAATTACTCAAAATCTTTCCAGCGGCATTAACCTGAAATCGCTGTATCACAGCCATAAATAATATGAGATTTCGATTGATATTTGTTAATTGAATCCCCTATCAGGGAGACAGGACGCCGCACTGGGGTTTATTATACAAGTCATAATGAGGACACGTAAGGGATAAAACTATCCCCGTGGACTGTTGATGAAGCCATAGCCTGAATTATTCATAAAATCTATTTTATCATTGTGCTGTCGGAAGTTACTTCCGACAGTTCTGGCAGAAGTCCGCCTATGGCGGATGCCAGCACATGTTAAGATTTGTGAATAATGCGGGATAGCAATAGTTGTCTATTTCAATAATACCATTCTTTTAGACTGCGCGAAATCGCCTGCTTGGAGACGATAAAAATATATCCCGCTGGCAAGATGTGAGGCTTCAAACTCGACATTGTATAAACCGGCTTGCTTACGCTCATCTACCAGCATTTGAACCTTACGGCCGTGAAAGTCGTAAACGGCAAGTGACACAAATAGCGATTTCGGCAGCGTATAATAAATTGTTGTGGTTGGGTTGAACGGATTGGGATAATTCTGGCTCAATGTAATATCATCGGGCAAAGATGATAAGTCATTGTCTATGCCGATAGGAATTTCTAACAATGTAACATCCAGCTGAGTGGTCTAGTCGACAATCACTTCGATTTCGGCGATTGTGGTATCGATAAAGGCGGGGTGTGAAAAGATGAAACTGTGTGTTCCCGGGTAAAGCCCCATATGATAATAACCATCATCATCGGTTGGAACCTCTTTGCCGGTATTTTCATTTATCACACTGACATTTTCAATTGGATCTCCCCGTTCATCTAAAACTACACCCTCAACATACCCGCCGCTGTCAAAACGAAAGAGGCTGAACTGCTCAGAAACAAAAAAGTTGTTAAGTCCCAGGGTATCACCCGCCCATGAACAGGTCATGGTTGGGTGCAAGCCAAGACCAATCGCATTCGCATCATCACCGATATTAGCCGGATTATCCGCGGTTTTTACAACATAGCTCATCCCCAGTGTAGGAGCGTCATTATGCAGCCACGGCCCATAACCATATAAGTGGGCAAATCCCAAAAAAGACTGGCTCGACCAGCCCTCCGGCATGTCGGGAACTTCATTCTCAGGCTCTAAGAATACAGCCATATCCCACTCGGTAAACGGATAGTAAAAAATACGTTCATTATTGCTTAAAAGGCTGTCGATATATTGATCGGAAGCGCCAAGACAAAAATGACAAGCATCCGCATATACATTTTCGGGAGTGTAAATATAAAGATCAATGTAAACTCGTTCGTTGATATTCACATTCAGCGCCGAACCGTCAACATTGCCATACCAGAGAAATATACTGTCCTGATCCTGGGCATAGCATGTTCTCGGAATAAAAGCCAGCGTTAAAGCAATAAAAACGGCTATAATAGAACTTACAATCTTCATAATAGCGGTTACTTCCTCCCATAAATAATCCAAATCTTTCTGTCGATATAACATGATAATTCAAAACGTCAAGAATAATTATGAAAAATCACTGATGTGAAGTCTTAAGTATAATATCTGTCGGCAGATACGGGATTTGATGGACCCGATCGGCGCCGGCATGTATTTTCTGGAGGGGGCAGACCATGAAATCGTCAACTCACAAGAACAATCCGATATAATCGTCAGAACCAGCGGGGTTGCAGCATACAACTACAAGTATCACATTCACATCCAGCCGACCGGCTAATTATTTTTCGTAGTGTAGGCTATGGTTATAAGAAAAGGCGGCCATGAAGACCGCCTCTATATAAAGCTATTTCTTGATAGTTTTAATATCTTCCATAGTTTTTTCTTGGCCCACCTCTATCGAAATCTCTCCTGGGCCTGCTTCTTGGTGGTTGAGCTTCATCAACTTTCAAGGTCCGTTCTTTGAATTCTGAGCCATTCAATGCTTCTTTTGCATTTTCAGCTTCAGAGGACGAAGACATCTCCACAAATCCAAAGCCCTTGCCTTCAATTATGTTAACTTCTGCAACCGTCCCATGACTGGAAAATAAATCACGCAACTCTTCACTTGTTACGTTATAATCAAGATTTCCTACGTAAAGCTTATTACCTTGCATTTCTTCCTTCTCAACTTTTTCTTCGTTCAATATTTACTCCTTGAGAGAAAGATGCAAGACAGCAACTCTATTCTCATCAATGAATAAGAATCAAACAAAAATTCGTACAGATTTTACTTGTTTCTACAGTTTGTTTATCTTATTCTACCTCCCGCTTAATGATTTAACAGCTATTTACTGTATCGGCCAATTGCATCTATTAATAATTAAAATCTTTTATAATTGCAATAAGTTTTGTAAGTTCAGGGAAAAGAAAAAAGGCTGCCCGAGAACCGTATCCATACGGAAACCCCTAAAATTCGACTAATTTTAGGCAAAAATAATTTTTATGAATAATCCGAGCTAAAACATATTAGGTTTAATATTGAACTTTTATTATTTTTCAATAGTGTCCGGCCTTTTTTAAAGAGCAGGATGAATGATTTGAAAATTATGAAATATTATCATCAATTAAACGACTTTGTTTTAAGGGATTAGAATTCTCACATTTTGTATGGTTGTTTTCAAAGATTATAGATTTTATTTTGAGATACGAAAGGTGTCATTCCCCGCCAAGGCGGGGAATCCATGATGATTGATGCTTTATCCGTTGTTTTTAAGTAATAGTGGTTGAACAGTATATACAACGTTATGGATTCCCTCTTTCGAGGGAATGACAATTGTTAATTTATTATTTATAGAAAGGCCGGACAGTAGTGATTATTTTTGATTGATTTCTATTGACACATTTATAACAATAAGTTAGTATATTAATGGAGTAGTTGAAGTCATGAATAATAGTGCATATTTAATCATTGCTTTTTTAGTTATATTTTCAACTATCGGAATGTCTGCCTTAGCTGAGGATACGACTCAATCTGTTGTGGATACCGTTAAAGCCGAGGCTGAGCCTGAGAGTAAACCGGCTCATGTCGATCTTCTGGTTATCAAGGCGGCGATAGGCCCGGTTACATTACGTGTGGTTACCAAGGCTTTACGTGAGTCGGAAAAAAATGGCGCGGAAGCTTTAATCATCCAGCTTGATACTCCGGGCGGGCTGTCGGAAGCCACCTGGGAGATAAACAGCGAGATATTATCTGCCGATGTTCCGGTGGTCATGTATGTTGCGCCGCGCGGTTCACGCGCGGGATCGGCCGGCGTTTATATAACCTATGCCTGCCATATCGCCGCCATGGCGCCCCAGACCAATATCGGCTCGGCTCATCCGGTGGGAGTCGGCGGTCAGGAAGTCGATTCAATCATGTCTGAAAAGGTGACTAACGATGCAGTCGCCAAGATAAAAACTCTGGCCTCAAAAAGGGGAAGGAATATAGAATGGGCTGAAAAAGCGGTCCGGGAGTCTGCCTCTATTACTGAATATGAGGCGCTGGAGATGGGAGTAATCGACTATATTGCTGAAAATCTTGACGACTTATTATCCCAGATTGACGGGGATACCGTTGAGGTGATTTCAGGCGAGGTTGTTTTGCATACCAAAGATGCCGATGTGAACGCAATTGATATCGGTTTTGCCAATAGAATTCTGGAGGTAATCTCCAATCCCAACATTGCCTATATACTTCTCACCATAGGCATGATGGGGCTGTATTTTGAGTTTTCCAATCCCGGCGCAATTGTTCCGGGCGTCGTTGGCGGTATATGTTTAATTTTGGCCTTTTTCGCCTTTCAGACTCTGCCGATTAATTATGCGGGACTGGCGCTGATGATATTAGCAGTCATATTATTTTTACTTGAAATAAAAGTAACCAGCTATGGTGTATTAGCCATTGGCGGTACTGTAAGCTTATTTTTGGGGTCGCTTATGTTAATCGAATCTGATTTACCCTACATGCAGATTTCATTATCTGTAATCATTCCGGTGGTGATTATCACCGCAGGTTTCTTTATTTTCGCCATCTATTTTGCCCTGAAAGCCCATAAACGCAAGGTGGCAACAGGCGAGGCGGGTCTCGTTGGTGAGACAGCCACTGTTACGGAAATGAATGATTGCCAGGGAACAGTCTTTGTTCATGGCGAATACTGGCAGGCTATAAGCACCGAGGATTTTCCCAGGGGAACCAGGGTAAAGATTATCGGTATTGAGGGAATGTTTTTAAAAATCGACAAATTATAAACTAAGGAGGAGACAAATGGCTCAGGGTTTTTATGGAATTTTTGTCCTTATCGTTATCTTGATTTTTATTCTCGGTCAGGCGATACGGATATTACGAGAATATGAACGCGGGGTTGTTTTCAGGTTGGGCCGGCTTATCGGGGCTAAAGGTCCCGGACTGATTCTTTTGATTCCTATAATCGATAAGATGGTTAAGGTATCGATGCGGACAGTGCCGATGGATGTGCCGCCGCAGGATATTATCACCAAGGATAACGTGACAGTAAAAGTGAACGCGGTGGCTTATTTCCGGGTTATGGACGCCAATAAGGCAATCGTCGATGTTGAGGATTATATCTATGCCACATCCCAGATAGCGCAGACGACTCTTCGCTCTGTATTGGGTCAGGTCGAACTCGACGATCTGCTGTCGGAACGCGAAAAGATTAACCATGAACTTCAGAAAATCATCGATCAGCAGACCGAGCCATGGGGCGTTAAAGTCAGCGTGGTCGAGGTCAAGAATGTCGACCTGCCGCAGGAAATGCAAAGGGCTATCGCCCGTCAGGCAGAGGCCGAACGTGAACGGCGCGCCAAGGTTATCCATGCCGACGGCGAAGTTCAGGCGTCCGAAAGAATTCACAAAGCCGCCAGTATGATCGGCCAGACACCGGTTGGCATTCAGCTTAGATATCTGCAGACTTTAGTCGAGGTAGCCGCCGAACGCAACTCAACTACTCTTTTCCCGGTGCCGATCGACCTGTTCAGGCCGTTTATAGAAGGCATGGCGAAAAAATCAGGGGAGAAGGCGCAAGAATAGCCCGGTAGCAAAGTAGGTCAGGAGCCCGCCGAGGCGGCTGCTCCTGACTAATACTGCTGGTGCATGAGGACATACACCAGCCACGAAAATAATTAAGGGTGTGTATACATTTTGGGCAAAAAATTTGAAGATCGTCCGTCAATAAAAATCGGGGCAGTTATGTTTTGGTTCATATTTCCGTTTATTCTGTTTTTATTCGAACACCTTTCAAGAATAACACATTTTGTTTTTGAGTTCATCAATAGCATTAGTATTAAATCTGAATTTTTGGGCGTAGCGGTAGGTTTTGAAGCTGTTCTTATCGGCGCAGCAATTCCTGTTTCAATACAAGTTATAACCTGGACGGGTCAACAATTTAAAGATTCATTCATTTCTGAAGTATTTTTTAATGAATTGATATACAAGAGCCAATATTTTTTGTTATTAGGAAATATAATTTTTTGTATATCAATACTCTTATTTGATTTAGACAATATTACAATTATTCTAATCGCTTTTTTATGGACGATTCTAAATGTAATTCTTTTCTATAAATTTATTAAAAAGATAGAGTATGTGATTAAACACACTGATGATTACCTAATAGGACATTTAGTAAGACATGCTGAAAAGACTATTTAAACAAAAGACCTTAAGCAAGCAACAATTGCTCTTCCGTTATACGGACAGTATTGCAAATGTCTGTATATTCAAATTAGAGATTGGCGATAATCAAACCGTTTTTAAAATTATTGAAGCTCTTTTCGCTGTATTTCGTAAATTTTTAAAACTAAAAAAAACTAATCCGAAGAAATTTGATGCTTTATTACTTGATGAAGATTTTTATGATAAATACATCTCAAAAATTGAAAAACCGCCAGTAAAAGAAGTCGAGGATGATTCCAATATTAGAGATATTGAGGAATTAAAATTAGAAGCTTCATGGCAATTAAATTACCGTTGTGAAGAAACTTTAATAGGATTAACCTTATTTATTAATTCATTTGAAAAAATATGGAAGAAAGCTTATCACGATAAAAGGCATAAAATAAGCGTAAAAATTAGCCTTGAATTAGCAAATTTACTCAGCGAATTGTCAATTGATAAAGATAATGAACTATTGATAGGACAATTTCTAATATTTTTCAATTCTCTTAATAATTATGGTGTAAAATATTATAATATTGAAATTGAACCATCACTATATACGACAGCAATTAATTGGTATATTGATATTATTTTTCAAGATAGTATTGTGAGTAATAAAAGCTTTAATATTAGATATTTAAATTTATTTGATCAATATTTTATCTATTCCATAAAGATGATGATTAATTTAAAATCATCTGAGTTATATGAATCGTTAATAGGCTATCTTACAACCGGAGAGATCATGTCAATAGTTGTGTAAATTTATTTTTCAAGCAGCGACCTTTCTGCG
>CBFDEC010000018.1:0-59673 GCA_965603725.1 uncultured bacterium
AACAACTACGGAAGTCAATGAAATACCCAATATTATTATGTTGACATGACACTAGAGCACAAATCGAAATAGGATTGAACATAGCTGAAATAGCTAGGGAAGATATAGATGCTGATGTTAAACCTCTGCAGGTACTTATAAATCTTTGTAATCAATGTCTCAAAAGAGATAGTGGATGGAAAGCATTTTATACTGAGCAAATGGATTTAATAAACAAAGATTCAATGACCAGTTTAATATTAGACCTTTTTGAATTAGAGCTTGAGGCTGAAATAAAATACCAGGAAGGAGATTATGACGGGGCCTCATCTACAATTCAAAATCTTATAGATAAGTATAAATTTGATAAGTATGATATTGGCTGGTATTTGCAGGAAATGGCTAGATTTATTTATCCGAAAAATAAAGTTGAGTCTAATAAACTTCAACTTGAAGCGCATAAGCATAACCGTTTATTACTGAAGCCAATCGAGGGAATGCAGGTAAATCAAATAAAAATGATAAGTCAAAAACGTATGGAAAATATTATTAGCTGGATGAAAAAGTTTTCTGATTTCAATGAACTTTATATGTCTTTAAAAGAAATTCTTGGTAATCTCACTTTTGGCACAAAGCCAGATAGATTTGAGGACTCCTTTAACAAACTTTCTGAAGCTTTGGGTTTTAAAGGTGAGAGACCAGATAAAGAATGGAAGGAAGGCCCAGATAACCTCTGGGCTCTTGCCGATGGGGAATATCTCCTTGTTGAATGCAAAAATGATGTACAATTAACAAGATCAGAGATTAATAAAAAAGAAACCGAGCAAATGAATTCTTCTTGTGATTGGTTTATGAAAACTTATCCGGGTGCGAAATGTTGCAATTTAATGATAATACCTACCAAAAAATTGTCACGCTCAGCCGCTTTTAGATATGATGTGAAAATTATGACAGATCGAAAATTATCCGCTTTTGTTAAGAATGTAGCATCATTTTTCCGTGAATTTAAGGATATCGAATTTAATAGCCTTTCTGAAAAACATATACAAAGCTTAATTGATGCTCATATGTTATCAGTTGAATCAATAATCTCAAAATATGCTGACCCTGTTTATAAATCTGAAATGCGGAAATAATTAATATTTCTAGATCGCCCCACTCGCTTGCGGTGGGATTTTTTCGTGCTGGCAGGAACCCATTCCTGCCAGTATAAAGCATCGGGAAAGGATTCCCAACGCCGCTTTAAATATTATAATAAACAGAATTGATGAGTTCATTAAATTTATACGAAGAATTTTAAGGAGTAATGATTTATTCAGTTTCTATAAGTATTACGTTGACATTAGTTTTCTAATAAAGTATACGTTTATTAATGAGCGTTGTATAATATTATATTGGCGTAATTCCATTGAAAGGCTATTAGATGGGTAATATAGTATTAACGATATTTTTGGGAGTCGTCTTAGCTATTCCACTTATATACTTTTTAGAGCTCGAAGGCCCCGGGGGAATAACACTTATGATTTTCCTTTGCACTGGAACGGTTGGTATATTATTTAGTTTTGTGAAATTCATCTCTAAAATGAAAAAGAGGAGGTAATCTGATGAAGATCAATCGATTAGCACTTAGACAATGGATTTTATGTTTGTTGGTGCTACTTCTTTTTAATTGCACTTGCTTTAAAGCGACAACTCCAGCCAGAGATGTTCTATTTTCTGAGCAAGAAGCGCCTTCAGGTTTTGGCGCATATGGATACCTAATCTTTACGAAACATCCCATGGAAGATAACTTTAGCCGATACATAGCTGTTTGCTCCGCATTTAATCGAAATCTTGAACCTGTATCTGACTATCCTCAAAGTTCTTGGCCTCAAATAATGCCGACATATTGGCTGGCTAAGAAACGAGAGGGGATTGATAACCGTTATCCTGACTGTCTGCAATGGGTCGAATCTTATGATTATTCGCGGGCCAAAACCATAGCAAGTGCTGCCAAAGTACTCTCTTCAAAAGGTCCTATTCTAGTTGCATGGAATCAACCATTTGAAAAAACACGTAATGATGATACTGCCCTAATTTTGGATTTATCAGATTTTTCTGATGATGATCTCGATAGGGCATTTGGAATTTGGATGGACCGTATTACGCGTGATCCGGAAATTTGGCATGATGGATTTAATATTGTTTTGGCAAAAGAGGCCTTTCGTAGTTTCTTGGAAAAATATGGTGATGACATTATTGAAGCAGTCAAAACTGTTAAAGAAATATTTGGCTAACGATCCGATGCAGCCAGAATTGTAGTGGTAGGCAGTAGGTCGGGGTCCGACCAACGGGAGCGGACGAAGTCCTTTTTTCAACCCGACACCTAATTGTCGGCCTTCTCATTTCATTCGGAGGCCGACCTACTTTTATGAGTCTAATATACTTTACTTGATCGCTATCTAACATACCTGTATAAAAACCATGCACTGTCAAGCAATTGAACTGGATTTTCGCGCAGATTGCATTAAAAATCTCGATTAATCAATATTGTCCATATTGCTTAACGCATTGATCTATTAGCAATTACATACACTATTTCAAAACGCAACATTTTTGGCATTGAATTTACATATAAACAGTGTGAAAGGAGAAATTATGGAATCGATAAATTTAATTACAGACCTTTTTAAATATAATACCGGTTATCTTATGAAGCATCTGATGCCAATAGATAAATCCAAATTGTTTATCCGCCCAAGCATTAAATTGAATCCTGTAATCTGGATATTTGGTCATATTATTGTATCCCGGGGAAGCCTGATTGAGTTACTGGGCGGCGAACCTTCATACTGGGAGTTGAATCAATATTTTAATTCGGGCACCAGGGCATTGAACGATCCCTCGGAATATCCGCCATTTGATGAGATTATGGTTGCCCTCGGCAAACTCGGCAAAAAGCTCAACCGTTTGATTATCGAAGGGGGAGACGTTCTTTTAAACAAGCAGGTCTGGGGCAATTATGATACCATTGGCAAACACGTCCTCAGCGGTTATATCCACGAATCATATCATATTGGACAAATTACCTATCTTCTGAATCAGATAGAAAAATCATCGACAATGCAATCACGGTTAAAATCGTTTAAGAGAAGAAACAACAGCACTGGAAAAATATTATTGGACAACCTGAAATCGGTATTGGCGGTTAAGTAAAAGCGTTCTTGTTCAATCCCAAAATAAAACCCCTGCAATAAATATCTTTAACTGCAGGGGCGAGGCTTACATTTTCTTTTATTACCTGAGAAGAGAGCCGGCAATCACCAGCCTTTGCACCTCTGAAGTACCCTCATAGATTTCAGTTACTCTCTGGTCGCGGTATAGTTTTTCGATAATCGAGAACTCGCCGATATAGCCATAGCCGCTGTGAATCTGCATCGCTTCGTTGACACAGAAATTGGCAATTTCGGTAGCATAGAGTTTAGCCTGGGCGGCTTCGATAGAGAATTTCTCACCTTTATCCTGCATCTGAGCGGCCTTATAAGTCAGCATCCTGGCGGCCTCAAGCCTTGTCGACATATCGGCTATTTTCCATTGAATCGCCTGGAACTTGCCGATGGGCGAACCGAAACAGACTCTTTTCTTGGCATATTCAATCGATTCATCCAGAGCGCGTTGAGCGATACCCACACCCTGAGCGGCCACGCCGATACGGGCACCGTCGAGAGTATTCATGGCAATCTTAAAACCTTTGCCTTCTTGCCCCAAAATATTTGCTTTCGGAATCCGTAATTTGTCGAACCAGATTCTAGCAGTAGTGGCGGCACGCATTCCCATTTTCTTTTTCAGTGTGGCAACTTTGATTCCATCGACAAGCTTGCCGTCCTTGCGAGCCTCGACAATCACCGCCGAGACTTTCCTGGTCGGTTTAACGTCCGCATCATCGCCTTTGATTTTCAGGAAAAGCACGAATATATCGGCAACATCGCCATGCATAATAAAAATCTTCTCACCGCTTATAACAAAATCATCGCCATCCGGCGTCGCTTCAGTAAGCTGATTGGCCGCATCCGAACCGGCATGCGGTTCGGTTAAAACAAACGCTGGAATCCACTCACCCGAGGCGCATTCTGGGATATATTTTTTCTTCTGCCCATCATTGCCAAAATGAATTATCGGATATGTCGCCAGCTCGGCAACGGCGCTAAGCAGGCAAATAGCGGGGTCGTAATAACAAAGTTCTTCTAATAATGTAATATAATGAAGGTTCGACCGACCGCCGCCGCCATATTCAGTTGGCATGTTAAACCCGATATAGCCTTCTTTACCCAATTGCCGGTAAGTATCAAAGGCAAAACGGTCAGGATCATCGCGGTGGTCCAATTCCTTGCTGACAGGTTCGATATGTATTTTAGCAAATTCAGCTGTATGATCTCGAATTTCTTGCTGTTTTTCGTCAATATTAAATCTCTTCATTTCCGCTCCTTGGAATTTATAGAAGTTTCTCTTTTTTTTCTTTCAAATTGTTATTTAGATATTCGATAATTTCAGTTGTACTGGCGCCGGGAGTAAAAACCCGACCGATCCCAATCTGATATAGTTTTTCAGCATCCGATTCAGCGATAATGCCGCCGCCGAATAACAGAATATGATCGGCGCCGGCTTTGTTTAGACCCTTCTTGATTGCCGGGAACAAAGTCATGTGAGCTCCCGATAAAATCGATAAACCGACAGCGTCGACATCCTCCTGAACCGCCGCAGTTACCACCTGCTCGGGCGTCTGACGGAGACCGGTATAAATGACCTCAAATCCAGCGTCTCGAAGAGCGGCGGCAACGACCTTAATTCCGCGATCATGACCATCAAGGCCGGGTTTTGCTAACAGTATTCTCCATTTCTTGGGCATCTTCATACCTCTGAAAATTTACAATTTCCAAAACAACATCATCGGAGTATACATAATATATCCCGGTTGAGCAAACAATTTTGAATCATCCGGAAAAAATATTTGCCCGCCATAAATAATAATTAGTGTCCGGGCTTTTTTAAAAGCAGAATGAATGATTTTAACGATTATAAAATACTAACAGAAATTATTCTTTTATGTTTCAAGACGATAGAGTTCTGGCGTTATGTATGATTGTTTTCAAAGATTATAGATTTTGTTTTTAGATACAAAAATTGTCATTCCTGCGGAAGCAGGAATCCATGATACATTGATGCTTTATCTGTTAGTTATACGTAACGGTTATTGAACAAGATATATCACAATATGGATTCCCCGCCTTGGCGGGGAATGACAATTGTTAATTTATTATTTATGGAAAGGCCGGACATTAATGATAAATAATCTATCTAAATGATAATATCTTCTAATATTTAATTGCAGGATTTGGGTTTGATTATTTTTTAACTGGAAACGAACGAAAAAATCAAGCGACTATTATCTTGTTAACTGCCGCTGATATCATATTCGCCATACTGGCCCTTAACTGTGACAATAGCAGGGCCATTGACTAAAAAACTCAGCGATTCTTCAAATAAGGGGTTGCCTGAATAATCTTCTGCACGGGACCTGTAAACTAAAGAGACCCTGTCGCCGCCCTGAAAAACAATGCCGCCATCGAGCAGGTTGGGCACCTGATATCTGCCGCCTGTGCTGATTGTCCGGTCAAGGTTTTCTGACATGAATTCAACGCCTCGATAGTGGCTTAGTTGTTCTAATATTACCGTATAAGTACCTGAATTAAGAAACGAGATAGCTCCCGAATTGAAAACATTAGGACCTGTGGAGGAATCCTTTGAACAACCGGCCAGGGCAAAGATCAGGACTAATCCGGCAATATATTTTCGCCAACTGTCAGGCATGCATTTAATATATGCTGTTATCTCTTTTTTGGCAATAACTCTTTTTAAAATCAACATTTTTTTGACAAACGCCATCCTAATATATATAATAATCAATGTTCATTAATATTTACGGAAGTTGAGGTAAAAATGCTGCTAAATAAAACCATAACATTCTTTCAGGTCGATTCTTTTACCGGTGAGCCCTTTAAAGGGAACCCGGCCGGAGTGTGTATCCTCGATGACTCTCTTGATGATATTACCATGCAGAACATCGCCTCCGAGATGAACCTGTCGGAAACGGCATTTGCGGTGCCGATTACCGCCGGCAATATTATAAATGCATTCAAGTTTAACCTTCGCTGGTTTACACCGCAATGCGAGGTCGATCTTTGCGGCCATGCGACTCTGGCAACTGCCAGGGTATTATACGATATCTATGAGATTAAGGCGGATACTATTACTTTTGATACGAAAAGCGGCGATCTGCATGTCGAGCGGATAAGCAATCAAATTCAGCTTGATTTTCCTGCCGGTGATCCGTTGCCTGTCGAGCTGCCGGATTATTTCAAAAGCGCTCTGAAGCTTTATGAATTCGAGTTGGCCGACTCGTTTCATGAGGCTTTCCAGTGCAGTCAATTGAAGATGCTGCTGGTTCGTCTTAAAAATGCAGAAGCCGTAAAAAGGATCTCTCCCGACTTTAACAGCCTGATTCAAGCGGAGGAGGCTTTCGGCAGCAAGGGAGTAATTGTGACCGCGGCCGGGGATAAACCATACGATTTCACCTCCCGGTTTTTTGCGCCCGGTCTGGGTATCAACGAGGACCCGGTAACCGGCGCCGCCCATACTGTGCTATGTCCGTACTGGTCTGTTATGCTGAACAAAACAAAAATGCGCGCCTACCAGGCATCCAAACGGGGCGGAGAGCTGACAGTTGAGCTAAAAAAAGATTCAAAAGGATTCAATAACAGGGCGCTGTTAACGGGACAGGCAGTCATAGTAATAGAGGGAGTGATAAGACTGTGAGATAAGGAAGGGGGATGCTGGTTTCATCAGGCCGCAGGCCCTGGCGGCTGTGCTCAAGAAGGGTGTGACCTGGCCGAATATTAAATCCGATTTTGTTTGACAAGCCAGATAATATAAACCATTTTAAAAATATAATCATTGCTGGGCAAGCAGTATTAGCCCCGCCTGAAGATACTAACATAACCTCAAAGAAGGTTGGTTGGAAAAAATAACAACATTTTAAACAGGAGGGTTTCATGAGATGAGTTAGTATTGTTTTGCTAATTGCCGTGTCAGCGGTATTTGCTGGCAAGGTTTGATGGAAAATTTAATAATAGTTTTAAAACAGGAGGATTTAATGAGAAGAGTTAGTATTTACACAATTATTCTTGTTGCATTTACATTTTTGCCCGCTCAGGCAACAATATGTAACGTGCCGGACGATCATCCGACTATACAGGAATGTATAAATTCCAGTTCCCACGGTGATACTGTGCTTGTCCAAGCTGGAACATATTACGAGAACATCAATTTCAATGGCCTTAATATTGTGTTGGGTTCGTTATTTTTGACTACCGGTGATGAATCTTATATTTCACAGACGATTATTGATGGAAGCCAAGGAGGTTCTGTAATCACTCTCAACAGCGGTGAGGATAACACAGCGCAGGTTGTTGGATTTACGATTCAAAACGGGTATGCAGATGAAGGTGGCGGGATTTATTGTATGAATTCCAGCCCGACTATTAGCGATAACATAATCAGCAATAATTCTACCAGTTCTACTGGCAATTCAAGAGGTGGGGGAATTTATTGTGAAGAGAGCAATCCAATAATTGAAAATAATAAAATTAGCAACAATTTAGCTGATGGTGGTGGCGGGATTTGCTGTAATATGAATTGCATCCCAACGATTAGGAATAATAGTATAAGTGCATGCACGACAGACATTGTTGGTGGTGGAATTAGTATGATTCATAACTGCACTGGAACTATAGAATACAATATAATCAGCAGCAATTACAGTGACGAAGGTGGCGGAATTTATTGCCACAACTCCGATCCAGATATAAATCACAATACCACATACAATAATGAGGCTGATATTAATGGTGGTGGAATTCTTAGCGATTTGAATTCTAACCCAACCATACTAAACACGATTCTTTGCGGGAACTTGCCGACCGATATTGACCTCAAATATGGCGGAACAGTAACTATCACTTACTCGGATGTTTGTGATTCTCTATGGCCCGGCGAAGGGAATATAGATTGCGATCCAATGTTCTGCGATCTTGATACTGGTAATTATTATTTGGCATATTCTTCATGTTGCCTTGGAGCAGGAGAAGCGGGTGAGGATATCGGAGCTTATGGTTTAGGTTGCTATTATTACCTCCCCGGCGATGTCAACATGGCTTTAGGTATCTGGCCGCCAACCGTTATCGGCGGCGATGTTACTTATCTCGTTGGTTATTTCATTGGCGGCGGTCAAGCGTCATGTCTGCTGGATGGTTTCTGGTGTTCCGCTGATATTAATGGCGACTGCATCATCATCGGTGGCGACGTAACTGCTTTAGTGCAGTACTTTGTTGCTGGCGGCCCCTTAGTGCCCTGCCCCGATTATGAGCCTGCCTGGCCTCCTGTTCCTGATGATCAACCCTTGGGCTGGCCGAACTGTGAGACGCCAGTGATAAACAGCAGGGTTATTCCGACTGGTTCGGTTAAATAGAAGTAGTGCAAATACAGTAACTCAAGGGCGGTCTTCGTGGCCGCCTGTTGTTTGGCTATAACATTACCTTCTTGTTACCAAACTCTGTTTGGTAACACAATGACAATCGAAACTCTGTTTCGAGTAAAATTACACCGGCAAGGCATCAAGCTATATAATTGAATGAACATGCGGAATATTGAAACAGAGTTTGGGAACGAGATTGGGTTTTAAAGGGAGGTTAGTTGACCGCCCTTCTATCCATGTAATAAATCATCCAGTAGGACAGGTTTTCAACCTGTCCGGACAGACTGAAAGTCTGTCCTACTATACATTACAATCTACTCATAAAGGTTTAACCAGTTTGTAGGCTGGCGGACGTGGATCGGCTGTCTTTATAAAGAATACAATGGACAGGTCACGCTTGAGTGCCAAAAAATTATCTTTATCAAAATCGGGGAAACTTCACATATATAAATCTTGACAGACGATATATTTGAAAATATACTCTACATTTCCAGGAGGTTAGATGGCAAAGATAAACAAAATAGGCCTGTTGACGTCCGGTGGCGATTCCCCGGGAATGAATCCCTGCATTCGAGCTATATTTCATGAGGCTGAAAACCACGGGATTCAGATAGTCGCCTTCAAGCGAGGCTTTGCCGGTCTATTAGATAATGATTGTTTTGTAATGACCTCAAATGACGTGAGCGGAATCATCCAGAAAGGCGGCACCATACTTTTAACCGCCCGCTGTGAGGATTTCAAGTATGATGAAGGCCAGAAAGAAGGCGTAAAACATTTAATAGAAAATGGCTGTGACGGCTTAATTGTTATCGGAGGCGACGGTTCTTTTCGGGGCGCCCGGGATATAGCCGATAGGGGAGTTCGGGTAATCGGAATTCCGGCTACTATCGATAACGACATCTATGGAACCGATATGGCGCTCGGTACAGATACCGCCATGAACAACATTATCGATGTTGTCGATAAAATAAAAGACACAGCGTCATCTCATGAACGCACTTTCATTATCGAAACAATGGGGCGCGGTTCAGGATACCTTGCCCTGATGAGCGGTATCGCTACCGGCGCCGAAGCGGTCCTGATACCGGAGGTCAAGTTTGACCTGGAAAAGATTGCCGCCCGTTTAAAGAAGCGTTATGAACTGGGAAAAATCAGTAATATAATTATCGTGGCCGAGGGCGCCGCCACTGCCTATTTCACAAGCAGACAGCTTTCGAAAATTGCAGGAATAGTCTCAAAGATTACCGTTCTCGGACATTTTCAGAGGGGCGGTTCACCCTCGGCTTTCGATCGTATCTTAGGTTCAAGGCTCGGCTCGGCGGCTGTTTTAAAACTTATGGAAAACAAATCAAGCTGTATGGTGGGATTAGTTGAAAATAAAATTAAAACCAGCCCGTTTGACACCGTATTTGATAACAAGAAAGAACTAGGTCCAAAACTGATAAAACTGGCTGAGGTATTAGGAAGGTGAAAGTATAAATATGCTGAAGTGTTTTTTGGTTAATCAAAACTTTTGGAGGAAGCATGAGTGTTAAGGTAAGTATCAATGGCTTTGGAAGAATAGGAAGACTTGTATTTCGAGCCGCCATGAAGGAACCCGGTATCGAAATTGTGGCTGTGAATGATATAACTGACGCCAGAACCCTGGCTCATCTTCTTAAGTACGATTCGGTTCATGGGGTGCTGGCGGAGGACATCACTGTTGAGGATAATAGATTTACTATTGCTGGTAGAACTGTTAAGGTGACTGCTGAAAGAGATCCGGGAAATCTTCCCTGGGATGCTCTTGGCGTTGAGATTGTGCTGGAATGTACCGGACTTTTCCGTGATAAGAAATCGGCTGGTAAGCATATCAGCGCCGGCGCTAAAAAAGTGTTGATTTCAGCGCCCGCTAAAAACCATGATGGCACTTTTGTTAAGGGCGTAAACTTTGATGAATATGATGGCTCAAAGCATCATATAGTTTCCATCGGCTCGTGCACTACAAACTGCCTGGCGCCGGTGGTTAAAGTGTTGCACGATAATTTTGTTATCAAGCGCGGCTTTATGACAACCATTCATGCCTACACCAACGACCAGCGCATTCTGGATTTGCCTCATACAGACCTGAGACGGACAAGGGCGGCGGCCATGTCGATGATTCCCACCACGACCGGCGCGGCTAAAGCGATAGCAGAAGTGATGCCGGTAATGAAGGGCCGGTTGGATGGCTGTGCCGTGAGGGTGCCCACTCCTAATGGTTCACTGGTCGATCTTGTAGTCGAGACCGAAAAGAAGACCACTAAAGAAGAAATTAACGCAGCCGTCAAAAAAGCCGCCGAGGGGCCAATGAAAGGAGTCCTGCAATATACTGAGGACCCAATAGTCTCTATAGATGTTGTCGGCAACCCGCATTCTTCGGTTTTTGATTCGCTTTCTACTATGGTTACCCAGGACAATTTTGTTAAGGTGTTTTCATGGTATGATAACGAATGGGGATTTTCCAACCGCATGATTGATATGATCAAGATGCTTGCCGGATAATAGACTCGATAGTCTATATGGCAAATTATTTTCCGCCCGGGTAAAAAATACTTGAAATATCCGGGCGGTTTGTTATAAAATCTTTGCGTTATGTTTAAAAAGTTGTTCGCGTTATTTGCTGCAACCCTCGTTATTATCAATGGCTGTTCGGGTGATAACGTCAGCTCTGTGGAACCGGGTACTTTAAAAGGTAAAGTTACTGTTGATGGCGAGGGCGTCAGCGGCGTTGAAATAATTATCAACACTTACAGTATCAGTGGAAAACCGGGCTCCCCAAAAGTGGCATCGTTGGCAGGAATGTTTGATGTTGGCGATTATTCATTTGAACTATATGCCGGTGTATACCGCGCTGACTACTCATACTATGGCTCCAATAATGTGATTCTGACTACGGCCCGTTATCCTATAACTGTTTCATCCGACGCTGAAACGGTTGTCGACGTTGAATTGAAAGATCCGATTCCACACAGTTTCTTAGCCGCTGATGGCGATGCCGCAGTTGAGTTGTCATGGGAAAGCGGTTATGGCGCCGCACATTATCGTTTGTACAGGTCGCAATCTCCCGATGGCTTCTTTTATATTATCAGTCAAGTCGATACTGCCAACGGAACGGTTTATTATACAGACCATCCCCCCAATATCGGAACTTATTACTATCGGATCACATCGGTAGACTCATCGAGTCTTGAAAGCGATTACGAAGAGACCAGGCAGGTTGATTTCACAGCCGCAATCAGGCCTCCAACAGGTCTTCAGGCAATCGATATGGTGGATTTTGTTCAGCTTAGATGGGATGAAAAGCCCCAGGCTGTGCGTTATCATATTTTCCGTTCAAAAGGCAACGAGGGAAACTGGACGGCTATCGATACTGTTTACGGGAATGTCAATTCATACAATGATGTTCCCACAGATACGTCGGTATACTATTATCGATTGACGGCAATCAGCTCATACGGCACTGAATCTTCGCCAGGCGCTTCGGCTTTGGTGCATTATGATAGAAGATTCGACCCGCCCCAGGGGTTAACGATTGTCGATCGAGGTTCAAGCTTATATCTTACCTGGCAGGGCTATTCAAATATCTCATATTATTCAGTCTATAGGTCTGCAGTTAGCAACAGCGATTATCAACATATAAATAATACGCCCAACACATACTATTCGGATACGCCGGTTGATACCGGAATATACTATTATTACGTTACAGTCACCAGCCCGAATGGCCAGGAATCGGACCCTTCTGATACAATCAGCGGGCACTTCGACCGTATCCTGGATTTTCCCTCGAACTTCCAGGTTGAAAATATGGGATTATATGTTGCCCTTAGCTGGGAGGAAGTCGAATGGGCGGGAGCCTATATTCTTTTAAGAATGGACGAAGGCGATAACGCTTATTATCAAATCGGGAGGGTGGACGGCTCAGTTATGAGTTTTATCGACACGCCCTCAGATTCAGGTTTGTTTCATTACCAAATCGCCACCGAAACCGTTACCGGCGTAATAGGGAATAGATCATATCCGGTTACAGTGTTGTTTACAAATAACCTTCTTACTCCCCAGGGCGTTTATGCTGAAAACATGGGAACGTTTATCAGCATAAGTTGGGATTCGGTAGCCGGCGCCGATGGTTATAAAGTTTACAGGTCCCAATCTGAAGGCGGCAGTTTTGAGTATATCGATTCAACTTACGACAATTATTATAACGACGTCCCAATCGAACAGGGCTCGTATTATTATAAAATACAAGCATTTGATTTGGAGGGTCATCTTTCGCCATTTTCGAACACGGCTTATGCTTTCTTTGATGGCTGTCCATTGCCGCCATACAATGTCACAGCAGTCGATTCACTCTACAAGGTATATCTAAACTGGGAGGCGATTGATACCGGCGGTGAGTTTATGATTTATCGAAGCGTTATAAGCGACAGCAACTATACGCTTGTTGATTCATCATTTGAACTAACGGCGTTTGACTGGCCGCCAATATCTGGTCGCTACTACTATAAAGTCCAAATTATTGTCGACAACGACACGAGCGGTTTATCCGAGTTCGGCAGCGTTCATTTCTCCGGTACTCTCGATCCTCCTACAAATCTCAGCGCCTATGATGCCGGCAGTCATGTTCATCTCGAATGGACAGCGCCCGCTGGAGCATCATATTATGAAATATACCGACGGCTGGAATCTGATACTGAATACCAGTGGATTGGTACAGTACCGGGAACTTATGCCGATGATGCGCCCGTGTTGGAAGGAACATATTTTTATAAAGTAAAGGCATTTACCCGGGGTGATCTGGGATCGCCTGATTCGGCGCCGGTGCAGGTCTATTTCGATCCATAGAATCGCGTTTTTCAATAATATTCAGCAATGCAGGTCAAGACCCCTGTGGTCTTGACAAACCAATCCAAAATCGCAGGGCATAAACACGTCCAATGGAATACAGTACAATCATAAATAAATTGACGATATAATTGTAACGATGTATAATCAGTTTAATGAAAGATAATTTCAAACCTTACGTTGCCAGCGGTGAAAGCCTTTCCGAATTCACGATAAAATCAGTTGTAATCGGCGCTGTATTTGGCGCGCTTTTTGGCGCCGCTAACGCTTATCTTGGTTTGACTGCCGGGTTAACCGTGTCAACCTCAATTCCTATTGCTGTCATGGCCACAGGTTTTTTCAGGCTGCTTAAGAGGTTCGGCGGCCAGGTCAGTATCCTGGAGACGAATATATCTCAGACGGTCGGTTCGGCCTCATCATCGCTTGTATCGGGAGTAATCTTCACCATACCCGCCTTATTTCTCTGGCATCTCGATCCATCGTACCTTGAGATGGTGATGCTGGCCTTCCTGGGAGGAATCCTTGGCATTCTGTTTATGATACCCCTGCGAAGGTTTTTAATTGTACGTGAACATAAAAACTTGCCTTACCCGGAAGGGACCGCTTGCGCCGAAGTGCTGATTGTCTCCGATAAGGGCGGTAAACAAGCGGGGCTGGTTTTTAAGGGTCTTTTTATTGGAGCAGTTTATAAATTCTGTGCAAATTTTCTAAAAATCTGGCCGGAAAAAGTTCATTACACGTTGACATTACCTAATAAAGCGGACATAGGTATCAAAGCTACCCCGGCCCTGCTTGGGGTGGGATACATACTTGGATACAGAATAGCGGCGATAATGGTGGCCGGATCGTTTATTTCCTGGGTTGTAGTTATACCGCTAATAGCTCATTTCGGGGAACAGCTTCAGATTATTGTCTTCCCCGAAAAGGAGTTGTTGATTTCGCAGATGTCATCCTCATTAATCTGGGAGAGATACATTCGTTATCTTGGCGCCGGCGCTGTTGCGGTTGGGGGGATAATCACGATAATTAAAGCCTTGCCGGTCATGGTTGAATCAATCAAGCTTGGCTTTTCAAAAATCAATACATCCATTACAAAATTAAAATATATTAGAACGGATTTTGATATTCCATATAGATACATCGGCATGGGACTGCTGTTGGTTATTGCCTCAATCACTTTCATTCCCGGAATAATTGCGGCGACCCAGAATATTTCAGCAAGATTAATTGCTGCGGTTGCCATTGTAATTTTCGCCTTTTTATTTGTTACGGTTTCCTCGAGGATAGTCGGTCTGGTTGGCGTTTCCTCGAATCCGACCTCGGGAATGACTATTGTTACACTGCTTGGCACATCGATAGTCTTTGCCTTGATGGGTTATACCGGACCTATGGGCAAAATTGCAGTTTTGTCGGTTGGTACTGTCGTGTGTGTGGCCGCATCGATGGCCGGTGATGTTTCCCAGGATTTGAAGACCGGGTTTTTGGTCGGCGGAACTCCCTACAAACAGCAGATAGGGGAGATGATCGGGATTATTACATCCGTCTGGGCTGTTTGTTTTTCGGTGATTGTTCTTCACAAAGGTTTCGGTTTCGGTTCGATTGATCTTCCGGCGCCCCAGGCTACTTTGATGAAAACAGTAATTGAAGGAGTGCTTTCTGCGGATATACCGTGGAACCTGGTATTAACCGGCGGAGCCTTGGCTATTGTAGTCGAACTCATGGGGATTCCCTCGTTACCGTTTGCGGTCGGCTTATATCTTCCATTGACAACAATGACGCCGATTTTCGTAGGCGGCGTTATCAGGTATTTTCTCGATAAAAAACGTCAATCTCAGACTCAGGAAAGCGTCAATGGCGGGATTCTTTTCAGCTCGGGCCTGATTGCCGGAGAGGGAATACTGATGGTAGGCGTTGCCGCCTATGTCTATTTCGCCGGTATATGGCCGGGCATAGGCTCGGAGTGGGCAGGTGTACTGGCCAAGCCAGTCGGTCTATTGCTGTTCGGGGGATTGATTTATATGCTGATAAAGCAGGCGACTTCAACAAATTATTCATGAGCAGATAAAAAACAACCGTGATACAAGAGTACCACGGCTGCATAGCATTTCAATTTGTAGTGAAAGCTTTATTTCAGAAGAGTCATCTTTTTCAGGTCTGTGTATGAACCGGTATTAAGTCTGAAAAAATACATTAGGTATTTCCCAGTCATAAGCAGATGGTCTATGAGGTTAAATGCCACACTCCTTTCGGTCGAGTGGGAAAACTTGATGAGATAGCTGATGTGGTTGTTTTTTATTTGCCAAGAAAGCAATGAATTACCAGCCAGGTGGTTGTTGCTGATGGCGATTATTCGCTGGTTTGATTTTTTATGGAAATAAGACCTTAGTAGAATTGTACAATTCATAAATTTTATCAATGGCCTGCAAATGTCCGTTGCATTCCATTTGAGATAATTCTAATCTTGTTTCAAGGCATTCCTCAATTATGCCATATGGATCGCTTAAGAAGTCTTTTAAACTTTTGACAATGGCACGATTAGCTGATTTTAAAAGCCTAGCATTTTCAATTGCTTCAGGATGATTTTTTTCAAGCAATATTAAATGTCTAACTCCAAAGGCAAGAGTTTCAGATATTGTGCCAAAACCACCTCTCGAAACAACTAAATCCGAAGCATTAATGTAATCATGTAGATTAAAAGGATTGTCAACTATTTTTATCTTTTGACTTCCCATATACCTATTAGAAAAAAGGAATATTTCTTTATTTTTAATGCCATTTAATAAAGAGAAAGCTTCATTCCATACAGATGTTAATCCTCCCGAAAACAATACCATTATTTCATCATCCTGAACTTTTAATTCTTTTCTTACAATTGGCCTACTTCTTGGTTTTCTTACGATCAGGTTTATTGGCGTTGCATTGGGGAATCGTTCGGAATGCTTACTAAAAGGTGGAAATAAAAACCTTGTGATTCCACTTAAACAATCTTCAAGATATTCGGCTATTTCTGTGAATTTTGGGTCAAGTTCTTTTAGTAACCAATGCCATGTAAAATGAGTAATTGCGATTACAGGTTTATTAAGTTTTTTTGCTATGATGCCTGATTCTTCTACTATATCAGTTACTATAAGATCGGTATTTTGAAATACAGTAGACTTTACATTATTATTGATCCACTCTTTAGATTTTTTTATATAATCATTAAAAAATTTATAAGTCTCATCAATATTTACCCCTTCTTTTTGTTTTATCAACCTTATAAGATTAAATCGTTCATGAATTTTAATTCTGCTATCTAATACCTTTTTTGCAAAATGAACTGGGTCCTTACACTGAAAAACAACGTTTGCACCTCTTCTTATAAGTTCATTGGCTATACAGCTTTGTCTAACTGTATGGCCTGATCCTTCGTCACTAATAAGAAATAAACAATTCATTTTTTCATTTGGTCATTTTTATATTTTCTTAAATTCATTTATTTCAGTAAAGAATTCTTTATGTAATTTTTCAAGAGTAATTTTTTCTAAATAGAAAATATAATAAAGATAAAAAATAAGAAATATTGCAATGCCAAATAAAGATACATAAAAATCGGGCCAACATTTTATAATTTGTAATAATAATACTGCAAATAGCCCTAACATTAAAGAATAAAAAGCAATAAAAGCTTTAGCAGCGCTTATCCTAAATGGGTAAATTCTTTTATATCTGCCAGCTTTGGCAAAATGCCAATAATTATCATTTAATTTCCATTCCAAAATTGATATTTTTTCAGCTAATCTGCTGTAATCGACAAAAGGCATATTCCATGCATGTGTAACAAAATATCCGAATAAGGATAAGATTATTAGAAAAAACAAAATAATTATCTTTTTTTCATCTTCAATATCTTTTGTAGCCATATAGGCAAATAGGCCTGCAACAATAATTGCATATATATTAGTAAACCACAATCTTTGGTTTTCAGCGTGTCTTGCATGAAGCCAGTATTGCTCATACACTTTTTCTAAGTAGCTATTTTTAGAATCCTCATTCGTGCTCTTTTGCATTCTCAAGTATTCCCTGCTAATTTAAAAGATGCATTGAAATGATAAAATACAAACACCTTCATTAAGATTATTAGCTAACAATCATTATCAATATAGTCAATTTATCGTCAGTTTCAACAAATAATATAAAATAAAATGACTTATTATAACTGATATGATAAAATACTTTGGGTTGCATTTAAGGATTATTTTTTTAAGAATCCTTACTCCCCATCACAATATCAGCCTCTATCAAGCCATCCTTGATTTTGACAATCCTGTTCCAGCGTCTGGCTATGCTCATATCATGGGTGATAGTGACGACAGATTTTCCCCGGGCATTAAGCTGTTCGAACAGCGAAATTATCTCCTGACCGGTTTTTGAATCGAGGTTGCCGGTAGGTTCATCGGCCAGTATGATATCCGGATCGTTTGCCAGCGCGCGGGCAGTGGCGACTCTCTGCATCTCTCCGCCGGAAAGTTCTGTAGGCTTATGATAGGCACGATCAGCAAGACCAACTAAAGAAAGACATTCCATTATTTTTTCTTTACGATACCTGCCCGGTTGCCCGGCAAAGATCAGCGGCATTTCGACATTTTCATATGCTGTGGCGTAAGAGAGAAGGTTGAAATTCTGAAAGATAAAACCGATTTTTTTATTCCTGATGGCTGCCAGTTCATGAATTCCCATATTGGCAACCGGCTGGCTATCGAGAGAATAAGCGCCCGCTGTCGGCATATCAAGACAGCCCATTATATTCATTAATGTCGATTTGCCTGAGCCGGAGGGACCTATTACAGCCACTAATTCTCCGCGGTCAATGCTCAGGTCTATTCCAGCCAAAGCCCTGACCTCAACCTTGCCGGTCTGGTATACTTTGGTGATACCATTCAATGAAATTAGATTACCGTTGTTCATTTATTCATACCTCAATGCGTCAACAGGGTTTATTGATGCCGCCTTACGAGCCGGGAATAGACCAGCCATAAAGCCGATAACCGATAATGTTGCAACAGTCGCAATAGCCACAGGCCAGTTTACAGTCGGCCTGCCAAGAAATTCTAAAGCGCCTTCCATAGGCAGCATCCTAAACAGATTGCAAACCGCCAGACTGAACATTATCCCCAGAAATCCGCCAACAAATGCGATTGAGAGCGCTTCTGTCATGAATTGGAAGATTATATGTTTTCTTTCAGCTCCCAGAGCGATTTTGGTGCCAATTTCACGAGTTCTTTCCCGTACAGCTACATACATAATATTGGCAACGCCAACCCCGGCAATAAGCAGGGTCATGCCGCCGATAAACCACATGAATATCTCGATACCAAAAAATATCTTTCTTTCTATTTCAGCATTCTGGATCAAATCCCAGGTCCAGAGGGCAGGGCTGTCAGTCGGATCGAAACGGTACTTTCCACCCATTACTCTGAAAAGCTCCTGTTCGACAAGTTTTGAATCGACGCCTTCTCTGATAGAGTAAACGATATTATCAAGCCAGGGGTCGCCGAATATCATCACAAAAGTTGTGGCTGGAATCACCGAATAGTTTTCGTCGGGACCATGATAGTTGGAGTTCTGCATTTTATCGACCATAACGCCGATTACAATGAATGGAATCTCGTTTACCTCGATAATCTCACCAACAGGATCAATATCATCGCCAAATAGCTCCTCCGCTACACGTGAACCCAAAAATATAACCCGTTTTTTATTATCGTAATCGATTTTATTGATAAACCGTCCTCCCATTTCAGCATAATGGGAACGCATGTCTTGAAACTCTGGCGCCACGCCAGCCACAAGTTTGTTAATCTGCTTTCTTTTATATTCGAGAGTAACTCCCCATCGCAGATACTCACCGGAAATCTCTTCGATTTCAGGTATCCTTTCCTTTAAAAAGTCTACATCCTCGGGATGGAGATGGATTCTTCTCCCCGGCGGAAGACCCTGATATACCTTTGAGGTTTGACCGCCCCAGACTATCACGATACGTTTACCAAGTCCTGACAACGCTTTCTTCATCTGATTATCCAGGCCAACACTGAACGCCATCAAAAGAGTGATAGAGATAGTGCCCCAGGCAATTGCCGCTATAGTAAGAGCCATTCGCAGTTTTTGAGCCTTAAACTCCCTTACGATAAGTTTAATAAAAAGAAATATTTTATATGTCAAAATCCTCATCTTATAACCTCAACGCTTCCACCGGATTAAGGTTTGCGGCATGTCGAGCCGGGAAAAAACCGGCCAACAAACCGATAGTTCCGATAATGGTTACTGTAACAATTACAGCATCCATGGCAATTACCGGATCTCCGACATATTCAGTCAATCCCAATGAGGGGAAGCCGGCTTCAAAACCTTTGGCGATTAAAAATCCCAACAGGCCGCCGGTTATTGCCATTAAAAGTGATTCAACTATTATCTGGCTCATAATCTGGGCACGGGATGCCCCCAGGGCCATTTTTATGCCGATTTCCTTGGTTCTCTCCTTAACCACCACATACATAATATTTGCCGTGCCTATCCCGCCGACTATCAATGTGAAAACGCCTATAATGCCAAGAAACAGCTTGAAACCTTGAAAGAAAGGTTTCCACTCCTTCATATCTTCATTTGTATCCCATATCATCAGCGCCTGTTCATCCTCGGGATCGAATTTATATTTTCGTGAAAGGAGTTGGAAAACGCGTTTTTCGACTCTCTTAGAAAACAATTCATCAGAAACCTGGTAGATCATGTTATTGGGGTGGTTCCTGCTAAACATCGTCTTATAAGTTGTTGACGGTATCCAGACTTTATATCTATCCCTGCCCCGGTATGATGAATTTTGTTCTTTATCCTTCATGACCCCGACAACAAGAAAGGGCACTCCCCGAAAAGTGACATATTTACCGACAGGATTGGCGCCCTCGCTGAAAAGGTCATCCCTGATTTTAGATCCGAGGAAGATAGCTCTTTTGCGGTATTCAAAATCGATTTCATTTATAAACCGGCCGCCTTCCTCAGCAATAATATTCCTGGCGACAGCAAATTCCGGTTTTACTCCGATTGCGTTTTGTGCCAGCGTTTTCCTGCCATAAGTCAAGGGGCCATGGCCTGAATATTCCGGCGAGGCTATAACTATTTCCGGGATTTCGCCTTTCAGCATCTCAATATCTTCATCGGTAAACCTGATCCAACGACCCTTGGATAATCCTTGAAACGCTTTGGCGGTTCTGCCGGGCCAGATTATTACAAGATTTTCGCCTAACCCTTTGAATCTCTTTACCTGGTATTTATATATGCCTTCGCCGAAGGCAACAAGAATAATAATAGCCGCTGTTCCCCAGACTATTCCGAAAGTAGTAAGAGCTGTGCGAAGCTTCTGCTTGCGGATGTCATGAAAAAATTGCTTGAATATAATCAGCGTTTTCAACTATTCGATCTCCTTTGGCGGTCTTTCAACGACTTTATCACCCAGCATCAAACCATCCGCAATCTCAATATTTAAGCCGTCGGAAAGCCCGACCTCGACATCTTTAAACTCGATATTCCCCAGAGAATCCTGGATTTCGACCCGGGTTGTATCGCCTGCAAAAGTTACCAGCCGTTCCGGTATAACGAGAATGCTGTCTTTTTTATTGATGATAATATCGGCATTAGCTGAAAATCCGGCTCGTAGTGTTTTACTGCCTAAATCTGTTATCTGTATTTCCAGGTCGAAGATTGTGGTATTTTCCTGCTTTCTTGCTTTTGGGGAAATCTTATCGAGTACACCTTCCAATTTCTCGCCGGGAAGAGCGCCAATTTTCAAGTCGCAGGTCATCCCCTCCTCAAGCTTACCGACATCTATTTCATCCACTGTACCCTTGAAAATGAGTTCATCCATCGGAGCAATCGATAAAAGTGGGGTTCCTGCTTGATAGGAGGTAAGAGGAACTACAGGATCGCCCTCGTTAACAAGTTTTTCCAATACTGTGCCCTTGATAGGGGAGACGATTGTGTTTTCATTTTTGCCGTTGCCGGTAGCCCCTTTTTGAAGCAGTTCGAATTTTTCCTCAGCCAGTTGAAGGCGCAATTTTGATTCCGAATACTCGGCCTGGTTAATTTCATAATCTTCGCGGCTGATCAGGTTCTTTTCATACATGCCCTCGTTGCGTTTGAATATCTTTTTGGCGCTCTCGAAATCTATCTGGGCCAGTTCAAGGTAACGTTTGGCTTCGGCATACTCCAGGGGTGTGGGATTAGGAGCAACTGTGATTAGCGCCTCTCCGGCCTTAACATCCTGCCCAACTTCCACATGAAGGGTCTTTACTATTCCGGATATTTTCGACTTAACCTGTATTTCCCGACGGGGTTCGAGCTGACCAACTGCTAATGCCTTGTCAACAATATTATCTTTAATTACTTCCACTAATTTGATGCCGTTTTCATTGCCATTGGATGGTTTAAAGGCAAGAAATCCTATTACACCCACAACAATCACGATAACAGAAATGATGATTATTTTTTTCATTTAATTGCTCCCATTAATTAACTTGCTTAAAACCGTTTGATTTATTTACGGATAAAATCTTGCCGGGTTTCGATAAATTAATAATATTAAGTACTCATGGCTGTCCAGAAAAATATGTTAAGCCCCGTGCAATCTTGGCTCTTTTATTGTAGAAACCACAGACCATCATGGTTTATCGACGATTTCGCTCTACATGACTATCCAAGCCTATTTATATAAACTATTACTTGTCACCCCTGCGAAAGCAGGGGTCCATTTTTAGCATAGCCTCGCAAAATATCGTTATTGAATTCTATCCACTTACTTATATAATTGCACTGGATTCCCGTTTTCACGAGAATGACAGCTGTGGATTTATTAATTATAAAATCTGATATAATGTTTAAACCCATAAAGTGAACGATAGAATTATTTTCAGCAATTTGCAAATAAAGCCACCTGCTTTGTTACAGACAGCTTAATAATCGTTATAAAATTCTATTCTACCTGTTCTGCCTGGTTTGCCTGATATTATCTCCTGATTGCATTATACCGGGCGGGGGCGTCTGAGGACAATACATCGGTTCGGGATTGACCGATCTGAAATATGAAACGAGATAGGAAATATCTGAGCCTAATACAGTACAGTTGCCGTTAGCATCGCCGGCCGCATATAACCATGATCCAGCCGAATCATTCCAGCAGCTGTCGGGCGGAGCGAGACCCGTTTCTTTGAAGAAGCGGACTCCATAAGTGACATCAGCGATGGTCACCTCGTTATCGCCGTTAATATCGCCGGGAAGATAGTCGCATTCAGGCGGTATGAATACATTGAACGTTACCGGTAATTCAAGTGAGGGATAGTCAAAATCGTTTGTGGAAACATATAATGCTCCCTCATACAATCCCTCCTCAAGGTCAGCCGCATTGCAGGCTACAATTACAGTATCGCTTGAATATGGTTCAACAACATTGCTGGTTGGATCTACCGAGAGCCAATATCCGGCAGTGAAAGTTATGGCCAGTCCCGGATTGACATAAGCGGCATTATAGCAAACCTGAAGGCCATCGTTGCCGTTTAAATTTTCGATACCTATTGTTTCCTGGTTGACATCCGGACCGGTTGCCTCCTGGTACTGGTAGGTAATTCTGCCAGATCCCTGTATTATGACTTCAAAGGTGAATGAACCGTCATCGCTGTAATGGGGCACTCCGATAAAGGCAACTATACAGCTGTCAACGCCATTGTTGTAGTAATATGCATCTCCGCGCGGCTCAAAATTGAGGTCGTCCCAGTAGACTGCCAGCATATTGTTTGGCTCGGATGATACTGGAATGTTTGTGTTGTTATATGCTGTATTGGTACTGGTAAAGGATATAAAACCGTTTGTGCAGATATTCATGGTACTATAATAATTGCCATAAAACGGGAAATCAAAACCGATCGGTATCCCGGTGATAACGCCATCATCGGCATCGCCGGGCCAGTTGATATGTGTGCCGATAAGCGAAATATCAATCCAGTTGAAAACAGGTCCGCCGGGCTCGTCTGAATCTATCCAGACATAACCGAAGTTATCCGGACCTCCCTGATCGAGAATAATAGGCGGATTGGAGGGACCTGTGAAATGATCGGTCTTTGGCCCACTGATAACCGGCTCATCAGATGAAATTGATAGAGGAGTGGTTTCATCAGAACCAGCGTTGCTAATCGTTAAAATATCGAACACCTCCGGCAATATCGAATAATATAGGAATCCTTCGCCGCTGTTAATGAATATCAGTTCAGCTTCAACCTGCTCGCCGGGTTCGCAGTACATCTCGAAACTTTCAGGGTAATACGACATATCGGGAGGCGGCGCCAAGCCTATGGCTGTGGTTATTTTAATAGCTCTGCCGTTTTCCAGCGCTGAGGCGCCCGGATGATATGTGTTATCATACTCATACTGCAAACCGTCATTCTCATCCCAGTTCTCGAAACCGACAGATGAATAGCTTTCCGGAAATCTTGGATCGTCGTTATAGTCGTCATTATTTATAACCAGATATTGAAACGCTATTTCGCAGTCGCCGGTTGGAGTCGGGTGGGTGAAAGCATCGTAAATTACCAGCTCAAAAGTTTCAGCCGAACCGGTTCTTGAATGAAACACACCACTCCATTCAATTATGAACCTTCCATTCGCCGCATCATGATAGGTGTAAACCCCGTTAGTGCTGCCGCTGTATTCCAGGTCATCCCAGAAAGGCGAGATTTGCCCCCGGGCATTGCCCGGGTCGGGTATCGGCCAGTTGTCCCAATTGTGCCAGTAATTGCCGCCAATGTCATAAGGAATAGTATCTAAGGCAATAAAGCCATTGATCGATACAATAATCTGCCTGTGGCTTTGACCATAGTAATTGAAGTCGAATGGCAAATTAACAATCGACGAGGCATCATCGCTGTTTGGGAAGGTTATCCTGGTTCCGTTTCCGCCCAGGTTGGGATTGATTTCCAGCCATTCAAAAATAGGCGCGGGAGAATAACCCATATCAGTGTTGTCATACATGTAATATCCATAATCATCCGGACCAACCGGATCGAATGAACTGACCGAGCCGATCACAATGAAAAACGTTTTTTCAAAAAGAACATCGTCCATATCAAGTTGATCGGCAGTGAATTCGACCGTGAAATTCACATTACGGCCGTTATAGGCATTAACATCGGCAGCAATTCTGAACGGGGAAGCGTTGTTGTCGCCTGTCTGTCCGATATCGATATCCCCGAATTGACCGCTGTTGTCTATTATAGAAATCAGATCATCATCACAGCTTAACCGGCTGGTTATCTGCTGACCGTCAAGCTCGCCGGCGTTGGTAAATGAAATCGCCATATCGGATGTTTCACCCGGATCAAGGCGGTTATTGGGATTACCGGGATAACTGACACAAATTGAAGCCGGTTTAATCGATTTTATATCCAGAACAACAATAGCCTGCCAGCTGCCTTCGCTGGCGTTGATAGACATATTTAGTAATATCTGCTCGCCATGAGTTATATCCGGAGCCAGCTCTACAACAAATTGATCATGGGGGAAAGCGCTGTTGTTGATGTTAATATCAGGATATGTTCGGGTTCCTTCAATCACTGTAACTCCGGGATCATCTGATGATATAGTGGCGCTTATGCCGGTGGCATTTACCGAGGTGCCGAAATTATGGAGCCTTATGCCAAGCTCCAGAGTCTCGCCAGGGTTGGCGTTGCCGTCATTGTTGCCTGAAGAAGAACCGGCGGCATCATCATCGATAATCAGGCTGTCAGCTCCAAGGGATACGGTTTGAGAAATCGACATGCAGTGCCTTATATGCGGGATCATATCTCTAACAGTAACCGTAACAAAGATCGTATCCGCAACGGTATTGGAAAAACTCAATGTGATATCGCCATTTTCATCGGTCCAGCCGCCGGTGAATATCTCCTCGTTATCACCATAACCTTTAACCAGGTTCACATAAGCGTCCTCGATTGGTATGCCGCTAATGGCGACGTTTACATCGAGATAATTAGCGCCGACAGGAATAGAGGCAGGATAGCTGACAGTTATGTTCTGCGGTATCTCGGTTCGCACCTCAAGCTCAGGATCGCCGAGGGAATTGTAGGTGTTGAAATATTTATTAACTATACCACCGGAGCTTGAGAAACCGGGGAACGTTTCAAGTATTTGCATTTTGCCCATAAACATCAGCTGGGAGAAATGACACATGCCTTTTTCGAATAGAGCTGAGAAAAAACCGATCATATTCGGATTATTCCAGGCAGTAGCTGTTCCGCCATCGGTAGTACCGTAAAAGCTGACGCCGCCCCTCGGGAAAGTTGGGGAACCTGAACGAATCCAGGCTTCTCCGAAACATAAGTTAACGCCGAAATTACCGGTGCCGCAAACTATCGAGGCCATTATCCCAAGTTTCCAGCCATTGGTGAGAGCCCCGATATTACTAACGGTATATGAGGGATTATACCAGCCGCTGGGTCCTGCCCAGCCCCGATAGGAAACATACGAGACGCCATTGTTTATTGCAGTATTAATGGTACTCCAATTGGGCGCTCCACTGCCCCAGTCAAAAACAGTATCGACCTGTGTATAACCATGCGCAAATGCCAGAGCCCGTACCCAGAGGTTAACGATCCGGGGAGAGGTTGCGTAGATATTACCGGCAACTCCCAGACCGCGTTTCCAGTAGCCGGGATCGGCCATATCGGGATCCTGTTCATACCTTAGTACCTTATGCATAGCCGTGCGGAGTTCAATCATATTATCAACAGACAGCCGAGCCAGCAAGATGTCTGATATATAATCGCTGCCCTCAACCGTGGTGTACTGATGGTCAGATGCATAGCCGCCATAGGGGTAGTCGGGAATACGCTGATCCTCATCACCAACAATCAAAATATAATCCGGCGGCGTTTCCCAATTGTTATATGCATCTTCAATGTAATTATAGACCTGAAGAAATGTCGGCGTGCCGGATGGATAAATTTCATCGGATGGACAAACGTACGTGTAATAACCTTTCAGATGTTTCCACCTGGCCAGGATTTCAATTGTATCGGCAAAACTCAGGTTGTTTGGCGCTATAATCAGGTAACCACCCCTGATTACCTGGTAATCCGATAAAATCGCATCGGCATTACTGAAGACATTTTGATATATTGGCAAAAATGCTTCTGAAATAAAACTGTTTCTTCTGATCTTAATATTTCTGTTATCAGTTCTTTCATACACCAGTTCATAATCGATATTGGTATATACTCGAAGTTCTTTGGTTACCGGATTATACCGAATCGGGTTAATAATCGTCTGAACGAAGCGGAAGTCGCGCATTATCATCGGTTCGGTTATCTCGACAAGCCGTTCAGGGTAAAAATTATCCTGCTGATAAAACGATTCATTCATAGTAAAAGGCGCTTCCTGTGTGTCCGATTCTAAAGTCCAGGGCTGAACCGGAAAGACCTCAACATCCTGATAGGTTTCATATTCAGAGGATAGAATACTTACCTGTACGCCCGCCCGATCAGGAATTATAACCAGGTCGGCATATACAGGCAGATTGGGTAGACCCTCCTGCTGGGTAAAACCGAAATCAACAAGCTCGGATTGCAGCGGTAAAACCTTCGAAAACTCGCGCCCATTGATATTTTCAGACTCAAGTGTAAATCCGCCCAGAGAAAAACCGATCGAGGTCTTGCCTGGATTTGTTAAAGTAACCTCAATTGACGTTTTCCCTTCTGAATTATATACATGGTTGATCCCGCCAAAGCATAGAACTGGAATCATAGTAAATATTACTATTAACGTTCTTATTCATTACTCCTTGTATCAAAACAATGACCGT
This sequence comes from uncultured bacterium, assembly GCA_965603725.1. Classification (GTDB taxonomy): domain Bacteria; phylum Zixibacteria; class MSB-5A5; order UBA10806; family 4484-95; genus JAGGSN01. Next base: position 27,291 of record CBFDEC010000018.1, read on the forward strand.
CGATAAGAACATTTCTTCCCAGGAAATATTTCACTAAGTAAACAACATCACTAATATCGTTCTGGCAATTTCCATTTACATCAGCGCCCGGGAAAAATCCGTTTATTTCAATGGGTGGGGGGTCTTCAATTCCCAGATAATACATAACCAGGTATGTAACATCCGAACCGATTACTTGCTGATCATTATTAACGTCGCCAATAATATATGGCTCATCTGTGGTGATAATATCTACATACCTTTTTTCTGAATAACCTGAAAACCCGTTGCTGTTGAATGCTCTAACCCGCCAGTAGTAACTGCCATCAGTTAAAGGCTGCGGCATTTGATATTGAGTTGTGCTTAAGGATGAATCGAAAATGACAATTGATCTAAACAACTCATCTTCAGCAATCTCGATAACATATCCAGCGGCGATAATCGCCGGTTCCCAGGTAAAATTGACATTTCCAGTAATATGAATTGCCCTGTTTGATGGCGATAGCAGTTCCGGTGTTGATGGAACAGGATTTATCGGAACCAATAAAATATCAGTCTGAGCAGGTTCATCTGAACCAACTACTACTCCGGGAATTGTTTGAGTACGGTAACCATTCTTAATGAATTTCAAAGTATAAGTTCCCGGCGCTAATAACCTGTGATAACGGCCAAATTCAGGTCGGGAAAAACGGGGACTTATATCATCATTAATATGCTCTAAAACCTGGATTTCCGCCTCAAGCGGTTCGAGAGTTACTGAATCTTTAATGACGCCGGTTATTCCCGAACCAAGCGCCCTGTTTAACAGATAATACTGCCCGGGAAGGTGACGAGCAACTATATCGTCGACAATCGATTGATTCTGGATTGTGGTATCGGATATTTCAACCGCAAAAACCACGCTGCCAAAATTACCATAGAAAAAGGTCTTCATATCGCCTTTATTGACCAAAGCCCGACGAGCCTTATAGTGTGAATTACCGGCATCAGTAATTATTAAAGAACAGAATTCTTCACATACCTCTTTCATTAAAGATTCATCCGGACTATAGCCCTGACCGCCATCATCCGGATGCCATAACCAGGAATAATAGGCAACTTCAGACTGACCAAAAACAGGCGAATGATAATCGATGGCAATAATCGGTCGATATTTCCAGCTGAAATCTCTCATAGCCTGGTTTTCGGATTCTGAAAAGGGATAAAACCCTTTAAACATCAGGCTCCCAGGCGTTGTAGCGCTAATATCGTTATCCAGGTTCCAGCCAAAATCGTAATTACGGTTATTATCGATGCCGTCGTGATGGTCGAAAATATTATTTGATTCATTATCGCTTTTGTTTTTACGCCAATCCAGATCGCCCTGCTCAACCACTATATGCCCTTCAGGATTGAATATCGGGATTACAAAAATCTCCAATCGCTGAATAAGTCCAATAACTTCAGAGTTTCCCTGTGAGTATTTTTTAACAATATCCTGCACAAAGTTCAAAGCCGCCTCGACTCCCAGAACTTCATCTCCATGCACACCGGCATTGAACAACACCGCCGGCTCATCCTCATTCACAGATGGATTATCCGAAATTTTAACGCGATATATCGGTATGCTCTCACGATTTGAAAAGCCAAGTGTATCCATATACAATATTTCAGGATATGAACTTTGTAAGTTCTTTAATATGTCCATTACTTCAAGATAGGTGTGATAGCGGGCAGGGAAAACATCATTGCTGAACGCTGAGTTTGAGAATATCATAAAAGCTGCAGATACAATTATGGCCCTAATCAAATAGGCGCCGCTTTTATTCTTTCGATTGGAGCGATTAAACATAATTAAATTGAGGTTTTCAATGAAAATTTAAGTTTCTGCGAGGATATTTTCATCGGCATAATCCTGTTAATAATCCAAAGAAGTAAGTTCAATACAATAAATTACATCTTTATAAATTTAACTTAAAGCTCTCAAATTGTCAATACATTTATCTATTATAATCAGTTACTTGAAAACATATTAGTCCATTTTATTATAATGTCGGATTACCATCGGCAATCAATTAATTTTATCGTATAACTACATTGAAAGCGATTGCAACTTGAAAATATCTGTTCATTATTGAAAACCTCAAGGTAGAAATATGAGTAATAACAAAGACTTAACACGCTGGCCATTAAAAGCTCGATTCTTCATTTATTAAAAATGACCTCTTGGTAATATAAATGCCGGAGGTCGGAATCGAACCGACACGGGGTTTAATGCCCCGCCGGATTTTGAGTCCGGTGCGTCTACCAATTTCACCACTCCGGCAACGAATCGCGGTGCAATCAACTAACCAGCTGCATTTGATTTTAAAGATCAGTCTTCATCTGTAATTCAATTAAATAATTTACTGAATTTCACAGGATAGTCAAGAAAATAAGCGATACTTTTAATGCCAAATATCGTCCAGTAGATAAATATGAATCGCGTTTCTGGCTCATTATCCACAGATTTTACAAATTCTATTTTGTTGCCAAAAATATGAAAAAAACTGGTTGGCATTTCCTATATATGTTGTTATATTTATGTTTGTAGATTTTGAAGGTGTATTTTGTGCCTCTTATCGAAATGACTATCTGAAAAACTATCGATGGTGTCGACATTGAGGAATATGAGCCAGAAGTGATGTATTCAGCCACCATGCATGGCGATGAGACCACCGGATATATATTAATGCTGAGACTTATTGATTACTTGCTATCGAACTATGGCGCCGATCCCCAGGTAACAAATATTCTTGATAATATGGAGGTCTGGATTTATCCGCTGGCTAATCCGCGACAAAGGACACCGAATAACAAGACTATGTAGCTGCAGAGTGCATTATGCCGAACCAAACGATATCCCAACTCTGTCCGAATGGGGCATGATTATCTTGGCGCTGTTATTGTTAGCCGCCAGTACAGTTGCTGTCATTCGCAGGCGACAGATTATTTATTGAGCAATTTTTTTTAAAAAACCTCATTTTTTGCTTGACATCAAAGTATTACCAGCTATATTATAGTCGTCATTGAATAGTGGCGACAGTTGACTTAGCAGAATGAATAAAGAATTAATAGAAGAAATCCAGAAACTGGGGCTCAACAGTTATGAGGCTAAGGTTTATTTGGCTTTGTTAGAAAGAGCCTCCCTCAGTGTTAGTGAGGTGTCGAAGCTTTCTAAAGTCCCCCGAACCCGCGTTTATGATGTTCTTAATGATTTAGTTACAAATGGATTAGCAAGTTTAAAACCGGGTAAATACAAGAAATATAGTGCTGCCGATTTCGATGTTTTTAAGGAAAAACTCGTCCGCCAGATTGATAAACAGGGCCTTGAACGGAAAAATGCTATTGAAAAAGTGACTTTGACACTCAAAAGAAAGCTGGAGTCTATTTATCCACCACTAAATCAAATTTCTGACCCTATTGATTACATCGAAATCATAAAAGATTCTTATCAAATTCATAAAAAGTTTATGCAGCTATGCGGTGAGGCCAAGGAAGAGATATTGATCTTCGACAAACCTCCATATACCGGTCCCGATGACCAACTTGAAGATCAGACAAATCAGCAGTCTGAACTTATAAGAAAAGGAACGATTATTAAATGCATCTACCAGCTTGCTGTGCATGAGGAAGAAAGGAGATGGCAATTTCAGGAGATTGATTTGGCTATTAAACATGGAGAACAAGCTCGTGTAATAAAAGAATTGCCCACAAAAATGGCTGTCTTCGATGAAAGGATTGTTGTAACCTTCTTGGAAGATCCAACTCTTGAAAAAACCTCTCTTACTGCTATAGTAATCGAGCACCGGAGTCTGGCGAAAACCCTAAAAACGGCATTCGAGACATATTGGGAGCGGGCCGAGGATTATCATGCCTTTATTAAAAAAGAGAATCTGATAAGGAAAGGATAAGCATATAAAATTAAGTCGTTAGAGAAATAAAAGAAGGACCGTTGCTACTGACATAGCCACGGCCCCAAAATCAGAAAACCCCCTATGTTAAGTAATGCAACAACGTCAAGGGTCTTTCTGCTTAATATTAACTTTAATAAATCCGATGAGGTAAGTCAAACAAAAAGATCGGAGGAGGTGAGAAACGAAAGTAATTTTATTATGAAGTCTTTAAGTTCAAATTAGCTAAAACATAAGGAAATCAGGTTTTCAGGTTAAGTGGTGTGCAAGTGTTCAAAAACTTTTTTTGGAGTAAACTATAGGAGTAAACCTATGAGAAAAACTTTTCTGTTAACATTATTAGCATTATTGTTGTCATTTTATTGTGTATGGGCAGTTGCGGGGGCTGACGAAAGTGATCATAAAACAGCGGTAAAGGTTACCGATATTCTCCAGCAGCAAAAGGCCGGATCTGTACATCACATCATTTACGATGCTGCTGTTATCTCGCAAAATGCCAACAAGGAGAAGCCAGGGGCAGTCTTTCAAGAGCCGCCGATGATTATAAGGCGCCCTCAGGATACGAGCAATCCCCCCGGGCTCCTCTCCGATCCGTCTGTCTGGTTGTCTCAAAACGAGGAACGGATAGCCAGGTCACCAAATAAACCGGACCCAGGGCTAATCCTTCAGGGCGGCGACAACTGCTCTGATCCCTTGGACCTGGGGAACTCGTTACCTATTTATATTTCCGGAACCACAGAGGGCTATACGAACGATTACGGCCCCTATACAACTCAACCCTCTTGCTGGCAAGGCGAATGGGGTTGGGGAGTTCTTGCGGGAGGTCCCGACGTTACATACAAATGGACGGCTCCCGAAGACGATTATTACACCTTTGATTTGACCGATTCCTATATTGAATTTAGAAGCAGTCTTATTCTATTCCAATATACATGTGATACTGGCGAGCCGACATATCCGGACGATGTCATTTGCGCGGCCAATGGCGGTATTTCATCTGATCATGCCAAACTAAATTGTGTTTTCATTACTCAGGGCCAGGAAGTTTTAGTCGTTGTGGATGGTTTGGGCAACGAATTTGATAGCGGTCCTTATACATTATCCATCACTAAAGGCGAACCGGTAACCGGCGCCTGCTGTGTCGATGGCGAGTGTGTTGCTACCAATCAGTGGTTCGAGTGCAGGCCTCTCGGCGGCTACTGGTTTGAGGGCGAGGACTGTGCCGCATTTGAATGCCCGGACGATCACTGCGTAGATGCCATCTATCAAAACGGCGAACCCGATTGGATGGGTGGGATGGACGCATATAGGTATACATCGGGCGGAGATCCCTTTTGGGTTGTGGATGACGTTACTTTTGAAACCGATGTTGAAATACAGGGCTTCCACTGGGTGTGCCATGAATATAACGTTGGATGGCTGGGGCTTGCCGACATAATTATCCTGGCAGACCCCAATGGCGAGCCGGGCGATACCATTGTGGAGATGTACGACGTGCCATGCACCCGTATGGTTATTGGATATATGGAACATGAAGATGAAAACCAGCCTATCTGCATTTACTCTATTGAAGGGCAGAGCATCTCACTGGCAGGAGGATTTTACTGGATTGGCTTGCGGCCTGTTGTCGTTGATCTCCCGGGACGCGGTGGAAGTTACTGGGTGACTGCGCCGTTGACAGGTTCCGGATATTAGTTTTGCTATCCTGACCCTTACGGCCCTGACTGGCTTCCGGGCATAAATCTGACCGGATTGCCCGGCGTTAACGTAGCTTTCTGCGTAACCGGTGTTTTAGGACAGGAACCGACGGGAGCTTGCTGTGATGACGAAAATTCTATTTGCATGGACGATGTCCTGTTTTCAAATTGCGCCGCTCAGGGCGGGCGTTTCGAAGCATACACTTTATGTCAGGATCTCGATCCACCCTGCGGCGAGATTCTAGGCGCCTGTTGCGATCCCGAGACCGGCATTTGTACAGAGCTAACAGAGGAAGTCTGCAATGATGCTGGTTTTGATTATCAGGGTTATTTCACCACCTGCGATAATTTCACATGCCCTCCGCCAAACGATTATTGTGAAAACGCTATAAGTGTGGCAGTGCCTTCCAATACAAAAGGCAGTGTTCTCGGCTCAACAGCTGACGATGTCCCGGTCTGCTGTATGTCGCCTTCGCAGATAGGAGTTTGGTACAGCGTTATCGGCACCGGCAATACAATAACCGCCTCGACATGCGACCCATACACTAATTATGATACCGGGATCAACGTTTTCTGTAGTGACTCAGAAGACGCCTGTCTTGAGCCTGTCTATGTCGGCGGCGGTAATGATCACCAGGTGGATTGCCCTTACGGTCCCTGGACACCTACAGATTTGGGAATAACATCGGTACATAGCAGATTCCACTGGTGTTCGGAAGAGGGTGCCGAGTATCTGATTCTGATCAACGGCTTTTACAATTGGTATGACCCCGGGGCTGTGGCCGACTTCCAGCTCAACATATGGGATGATGGCACGCCCTGCGGGAATCCGCGCGAGTGCATTCCATGTGAAGTTGTATGTCCGCCCGAGGGCATTGATGAAGGCGAACCGGTTTGCGAGTTTGGCTATATTGATACATACAATGGCGGCTGTAACTGGCCTGGATTAAACTTCCAGCCAATTAATATCGGTGATGTTATATGCGGAACCTCTGGTTCTTACATGTATCCACCTTTGCGATTAAATGATTACGATTGGTATGAGGTTGTGCTGACAGATGAAGCCTTGCTTTTCTGGACAGTTGAAGCTGAATTTGATGTTCGCATAAGCATTATGCATCCTGGATCGGGTTATTGCTCCGACCATGAAGTCATCGCAAGCGCTGAAGCCACTATCTGTACGCCTGTAAGTGTGTCAGCGTCGGTCCCTGCCGGGACGTACTGGCTTAGCGTTCGGCCGGTTTTCAACACTTACCCTGAATGCGGTGTTAAATATACAGCTATCGCTGAAATTGGAGAATCTCCTGCGGGCGCCTGCTGTGTTGGTTCTGAATGTGTTGCCACCAATACGTATTACGAATGCGATGCGCTCGGCGGAACATGGTTCGAGGGAGAGAGCTGCGAGATGTTTGAATGTCCTGAGCCTATGGAGGTAACCTGTGCCGATGGCAGTATCTGGGACAACGGCGTTTTTGACTCCTTCGCCGCTTTCCGACCGTTTGAAAACTGGGACCCTCTTGGAATTATCGATGATTTTCAACTGGATGAACCGACCAGTGTAAGCTGTATACGTGTTGAGTTTGGTGAAGGCACAACGCCGCTATATGCCCTGAGCGATATCATGTCGATCAGAGCCAGAATCTATAATTTGCCTGGAGGCAGTATTAATAATTTAGATTGGGCTACTGATAGCGACAACCCTGTATTCGATTACGTTTATACAAAAGCTGCCGGCGAGTTGGATGAGACTCTGACAGGCGAGATCTTAGAAGGTTTTGATCTGGTGTACTTTGATCTCTGCGGTGAACGAATCAATCTTGATGCCGGAAGCTATGGTCTTTTCCTTACTTTCCCCGGCAGGGTTGCCCCAGTCGAAGGTCCCGATGATTTCTTCTGGGCTTCGGCTGATAATACTCCTGAGAATGATGGATCTGCCATATGGGGACCAACTTGGAATCCTCCAATACCCGGCTTCACATTTGGTTATGGTTTTTATGAATTGGCCTTCCATCTTGGAACTGGAACATGTTACGGTCCCGGCTATGCCTATCTCCCCGGCGACGTCAACATGGCTTTAGGTATCTGGCCTCCAACGGTAATCGGCGGCGATGTTACTTATCTCGTTGGCTACTTTATCGGCGGCGGTCAGGCGTCATGCCTGATGGATGATTTCTGGGCATCTGCTGACATTAACGGCGACTGTCTCATCATCGGCGGCGACGTAACCGCCCTGGTAGGTTATTTTATTGCTGGCGGCGATTTAGTACCCTGCCCCGATTATGAGCCGCTCTGGCCTCCTGTTCCCGAAGAAGCGCCTGATAACTGGCCGAACTGCGATATACCTGTGATTAACAGCAGGGTTATTCCGACTGGGTCGGTTAAATAGAAGAAGAGAGGAGCTTAAATGGGCCGTTCGTCTTCTGGCGAGCGGCCATGATGAAATACAAAGATCTGGAGGTGAGCAAAAAAACTAAAATCGTAAACAGGTAAAAACGTTTAACCAGGAAACTAAGTAAATTTTAAAACTTTAAGATGGAAATCAGGTGTAATTTTAGACAGTTGAAATGTTTGTTAAAAGTGTAAACTAAGGATTGTAAATATGAAACATAAATTAAAGAAAGAGGTAAAGCCTAAGGTAGGAAAATCGATTCTGATAGCCTTAATGTTTTTGATGGTTCCCTGCCTGCTTTATGCCAGCCCGGGCGATACTCTCTGGACTCGCATATATGGCGGCGATGGCGAGGATGACTATGCTTTGGGCAATTGTGTTTGGCAGACTGCAGATGGTGGGTATATTATAGCCGGCCGCAGAGGCATGGGTATTGACGATAGGCAAGCCGTTCTGATAAAAACCAATGCTAACGGTGACACAACCTGGACTCGCAAATACGGCGATGGCCTCGAAGATACCGATGGCTATGAAGCTAATTCCATTCGTCAGACTGCAGATGGCGGATATATTCTTGCTGGTTATTGTGGAATTGGTACTACAGAGAGAGAAGCCTACCTGATGAAAACAGATGAATTCGGTGATTCCACATGGACTTGCAGATACGGCGACAGCCATCACGCTAAATGCGTCCAGCAAACCACGGATGGCGGATATGTCATCACCGGGGATAACAATCCGGACAACGATGAAATTCCCCTTATAGCGTTTCTGGTAAAAACTGACAGCAATGGCGATACAGCCTGGACCCGCACTTATGCCTCTGGGGAACCGGAAGTTAATTATGCCGGTAATTACGTCCGGCAGACCTCAGATGGCGGGTATATCATCGCCGGTTTTAAAAGAGTACCCGGGGCCATGCCGTGGGATCCACCTACTATGTATGTTCTTTTGATAAAAACCGCTGCCAATGGTGATATGGTTTGGACCAATACCTACGGCGAGGAGGGCGCAACGTCCTGGGGCTATTCTGTTCAACAAACCACTGATGACGGCTATATAATCACGGGCTTTGTGGGAGGAGGCTATGCAGCCCCCGCGGAAATTATTTTGGTAAAGACTGATGCCAATGGCGATGCCTCCTGGACTCAGACATACAGCGGTGATGGTTCATACGAGGGCTATTCTGTTCAGCAAACCACAGATGGCGGGTATATCGTTGCCGGCTGCAAGGCTGGAGTAGGTTTTCCACCTCCCGCTCCGGAAGCTCTTCTTATAAGAACCGATCCCGACGGCGATACTGTCTGGACCCGCACCTATGATTGCGGCTCGAGAGCTTTATGCATTCAGCTTACAGACGATGGGAATTATATCGTCACGGGTTCAAAACAAGGAGATGATTTTATGATCAGTAATACTTTTCTGATGAAAGTTGAGGGTGGCGAGTTCACCTTCGGCTATGATTATCTCCCCGGCGATGTCAACATGGCCTTAGGTGTCTGGCCTCCAACGGTTATCGGCGGCGATGTTACCTATCTCGTTGGCTACTTCATCGGCGGCGGTCAGGAGTCATGCCTGTTGGATGAATTCTGGTGTTCCGCGGACATTAACGGCGACTGTGTCATCATCGGCGGCGACGTAACTGCCCTGGTAGGTTATTTTGTTGCTGGCGGCGATTTAGTACCCTGCCCCGATTACGAGCCGCTCTGGCCTCCTGTTCCCGAAGAAGCGCCTGATGGCTGGCCGAACTGCGATACGCCCGTGATTAACAGCAGGATTATTCCGACCGACTCGATAGAATAGAGAGGGAGCGAGACCTGAATTGGCCGTTCGTCTTCTGGCGGACGGCCTGGCAAACTGCGAGAACATGGAATTAAATAGGAAGGTCAAATTTTATACATAATTATCTTCCCCCCACAGAACTGATTCCCTGTAGGAGGCGACAGGGGTGTTTAGCAAAGCGCCCCTGTTAATTTTATGAAGCGGAATAAATTAACGTTGTCAGGATACTATAATCCAACATTGCGGTGATGCAGGGCTTAGGCGAAGACAGCAATGCATTTCAAGCACCTTGTAGTTCTAAAAGCAAAATTATAATTTTAAAACGCTATAAAGGGCGTCGGGATAAAGCATAGGATAAAGACAAGTATGCAGAGATAGCCGATTACCATTCTTCTCTTGTCTATTGGCAAATCATCTAAAACAGTCGGTGGGTGAGGCGGTTTCAAAACAAAAAGCCCCAATAATGCCCAGATTATCCAGCCAACCCATAAAAACGATAGGGCAACCAAGGCCAGTAAGGTTATATAGGCGATTTTGTGCTGTCTTCTGCCGAACATCGCGTAAAGTATATGCCCGCCGTCAAGCTGACCGATCGGCAATAAATTTATCATGGTTACTAATAAGCCAACCCAGCCGGCAAATGCAACCGGGCTTAATACTGCAATGTAGCCTTCTGGTGTCGGCGGATGAGAAAACATGCTTATAAATGAAAATAAAAGCGAGTCACCAAGGTAAAATGAGCCGGTCAAATCAGCGGTCTCAGGAATGAAATTTGGATGAGTTAATCCCCAGATTACAACGGGAACGGCAATAACCATCCCGGATAACGGACCTGCGGCGCCAACGTCGAATAACTGTTTACGGGTGATAAACGGCGATTTTGATCTTATAACCGCCCCCATCGTGCCGATGAGATTTGGGAACGGGATGAAATAAGGCAGGGTAACCTTAACTCCATGAATTCGCGAAGCAATGTAATGCCCGAATTCATGAAAGAGCAAAATCCCCAGAAGCGAAAAAGAAAAGGGAATTCCAGCTAATATTATTTTAAGAGGATCGGTCCAGAATAAATCAGGTTCGGTTATAAAATCTACGCCGGCGTTTCCCGCGCCAACTATAATTGTTGAAAACAGGGTCAAAACAAATAAGATAATATTGAGCCAGGGCATTCTGTTTGGCTTAATTTCGCCCGGCAGCTGAACCCGGATAACAACCCTGGGTTCAATACTGATAACTTCAGATTTTCCCGAAAGGGCGGAAATCCGGTTTAGTATATCAGTTTCCGTGCCTTCGATTGGCGAACAAAACGAACCGCGCAAAAGTACATCCCTTTTGCTGCCGTATATAATATCGATTTCAATCAAACCTTTTAATGAATCGATATACTGTTCTGTTAATGCATTAATATTCATTATATTACTGCAATACCTTAAACCTATACATTATATCCTTTGCATCAGCCGACCGGCTGAAATCCAGGATAAATATCTCATATGATTCAACGTTTTGCTCAGGCGACTTATACGAATAAGCGACCTTTGTGCCATCGGAAGATATGGTCAAATAATTCTTATCACCGCCATCGTAAGTAAGCCGACAATCTTTGTTTTGGAGATGATAATAAATGTCGATGCCGGTTTTTCCATCAAGCAGGTAAGCGAATTCGTTTGTGTCGACTGCCGCCGGATAGAATCCTGCATTTTTGTTCCATGTGATTTGCCGGTCGGACATGATCCTGACAGTTCCTCCTTCCGGAGAGATACTATATATTCTTACTCCCGATGCGCTAAAGCCCGCTTGAAACATGATTATATCATCGCCGGCTGAGAAGTTTCTCATCAATCCCAGGGGCCGTCGATAATTTAAAAAGCCATAATTGTCATAAAGAACTTTTTGACTCAAGTCCTTGAAATCTTTCATTACAATAGCGCCTTCCGACCCGTCATAGAAAACTACTCCATCCTCATAAGGGCAATAGTATTGTGTATATAACGGAAAACACTCGGTCGAGGTTCCATTGTTGAGATTGTATAAAATCAAGGTCATCGGGGCAGAGATGTCAAAGCTGGACTTTTTGCCGGCGATATAGAAAAAGCAGGAGTCTGACTGAAAACGGGGCTTGCTGGCATCGACGCCCTTACTGTCAATAATGGTTTCTTTACCTGTTTCGAAATCATAATAAGCTATGCCTGTGTTTCTTTGGTCAACCCAATCGAATATGCCATCGTCAAGACGGACTGTAAAGGTGTCCTGCGAATAGACCAGCCTGGTTCCGGAGGGTGAAAATCCGCCAACCCGGTCGGCTAAGATATTATCAGTCAGCCGGATTAAATGGTAATTGCCGCCGGTTATAACCGCCGCCTGCTGTATTAAAGATGAATCGGCTTTTAGTTTATTCTCTATCTCATTTAATGCTTCTCTGGTTCTGCTTTCTTGCCAGAGCTTGAAGGCTAACGAAAGCTCTGTGCCGATAGTATCGCAGTCTATCTTTGAAATCGGGATTCCATTACCGGCATAGGCTGCACAGCAGTTAAAGAGCAAAAATAATATGACCAGGTTTCTCATGATTTCTATATAATACCTGCTTAAATTGCAGGCAACCCATTAAATCAGGAGTTTCGCTGAAATTCTGGCTAAAATCGTTATAACATAATTATTTTACGAGTTGCCATTGTCGAAAAGCGGAAATCATGGTTTCTCGAAAAAGCGGGGAAACTTCCATGCTAACAGGCGGGACTTTCCAGTCCCGCAGGCAGGCTGGAAAGCCTGCCCTGTTAAGCTAAATGTAGGTCGGGTTCCGACCGGAGAGAAAAACCCGACGGGGGCGGGGCGCGTTGGATTTGCCATTGTCATCCCCGACCCGATCGGGGATCCAGGCGGCCGAACCGGGAGGGTACCTCACCAGTAGGGTGAGGATGGTTGAGATGGAGTGGTGGTTTTGATATTCACTACAACGAATTAATTTACAAATAATATTATAGCTATGTAAGCATCCTATTATTGCGAATCCATCTTGACTCAGTGGATAAACTATATTAATATAATTCTATTGTAGTGAATAATATAAAACATGAGAAATTGATGGATAATTTAATACAAGATTCAATGAAGAAATACAATCTTATGTTGGATTTACTTTTTGAAGTGGGAAATTCAATTAGAGGATTGAACGCTGGTTATGATGATAGGTTGTTAGATGCGCGAGGTATTTTAATTAAATTTTTTAACCATTGTGGTACAATAAAACATTTGATGAATAAGACACGATATAAAATTAAGGAAAATAATATATTGTTTTTAGATTTTTCATCAATAGATGTAATAGCAAGATCAGCAATAGAAACTTTTTTTGTATTATATTACGTATTTAATGAACCTGATAATGAGGTTGAAAAAGAACTGAGATATAATGCATGGTTGATGTCTGGTTTAATATCGAGAATGTCATTTATACCAACAAGTGAAAAAAGTAAAAATGTATTGGCACAAGATAATAAAATACATGATAATGTAAAAAAAATATTGGAAAATAATATAAAATTCAAAAATCTTACTGAGAAGCAACAAAAGAATATTATTGAAAAAGGTAAATGGAAACTTGAAGGAGAATATAATGGAAAAATGAAAATTCCATCATGGATTGATATAGGTATAAGCGCTGGTATTGATAAGACTAAAGCAAGAGAAATTTACATATTTTTATCGGGTTATACACATTGCGATAGTTTAAGTATAATAAAAATTAGAGATTGTTATAATGAACAAAATAGAAAGATACTTACTGATGGTACCTTAGAAATAATGATTATGATAATTGCTTTTATGATTAAATCACTTGCAAGCATATTTCCTAAAACAGAAAACGTCTTGAAAGAAAAAAACGTCAGGACCGAATTATATGAACTTGTAATTACTACATTTTTAACAAATTGAGAAGAAAAAAATATTGTAGCTTTGCTATTTTCCAACGTCAAGACCGCAGGGGTCTTGACCTACTCTTATATGCACACGCCCTGCTTCGGCGTGAGCAGGCTGATTACAATCAAACAAAAAAGCGATAAGCCCAGCGCCGGGCAAACTGTGGGTATGCCGCCGGGCTGGCTGAATATCTCCCAGAACCTACTCAATGCTGTTTATATAATACCTTCAGTAATTGCAGGCAACCCATTAAATTCATTGACAATCATAATTGTTTATTTAAATTAATCTAATAAGGATATTGAAACTGTCAGACAATCATGAATAAATAAGGTATTAACGATAACCTGGGCTCTGCCGAAAAAATAATCGATGACGGAAAGTAATAAATTACAGCATTTGCCAGATGACGATCAGAGGAAATTGCTCGCTGAGGGCAATAGCCTGACCTATCAGGTCGCTCAGCTTAGCGACATCAATCGGAGATTGCGCCGGAAAATTTTCGATCATTATACTGTATTTGAAATATCCCGGCATCTTTCATCGATGCTTGATACTAATTCGCTTCTCGATGCTATTCTTCTTACCTGTCTGGGTCAGATGGGGGTTGACGGCGCCGTTATCCTGCTGACCGACAGCAAATCGAAACGAATAGCTAATGCTCGCTCTAAAGGTATCATTACCGACAGCTTAAAAGATGTGGCTATCGATTATAATAGCCGTTTTGTCGAGGTCCTGCTGAAATTGGAAAAGCCTTTTACTGTTGCCGAACTGCTCAATCATCTAAATCCCAACCATAGCAACTTCAGATTGCTGAAGAAATTGCAAATCCAATTGATCGCTCCCATGATAATGAAAAACAAGCTTATGGGAATATTGCTTCTGACGGATAAGATTTCAGGAGCCAGTTTCTATGAAAACGATCTGGAGTTCCTTTCGCTTCTGATGAACCAGCTCTCAGTTGCCCTGGAAAATGCCCGGCTCTATGAACAGGAACATCAAATAAACGAGGAACTCCAGCGTACTCAAAAACTGCTGGTAGAATCAGAAAAAATGGCGGCGCTGGGGAAACTGTCGGCTTCTATTGCCCATGAGGTCAACAACCCGCTTGGCATAATAAACAATTACCTGCAGATTTTATCAATTCGAGAGATGCCCGGGGATGTCTATTCCAATTACATCAAAATTCTTAAGGAAGAGGTAAAACGAATTGCCGGAATCGTTAATCAGCTTCTGGATTTCTATCGCCCTCATCAAGATATTGTCGTTGAAGTAGACTTAAAACGGGTTATTGCCGAATCACTGACTTTGCTTTCTCATCTGCTTACAAAGACCGGGGTAGACGTTCAAATGGATATTCAAAAAAATCTGCCAACGATTTCGGGTTCTCCTGAAAAACTGAAACAGGTCTTTTTAAATCTCCTGATGAATGCCATAGAGGCTTTGCCCCGTGGCGGAAAGGTGAAAATCTCAGCCAAGATGAAAGACCCGGATATCGAAATCGAAGTTGGCGACAACGGCGTGGGGATTGTAAAAGAAAATCTATCAAAAATATTTGAACCATTTTATACAACTAAAGAAAGGGATGGTATCGGCCTTGGGCTTTCGGTCTGTTATGGAATTGTTCAATGGCATCAGGGCAATATTTCAGTGTATAATAACGGTGATGGAGGAGCAACTTTTAGAATAAGCTTGCCGATAAAAAGAAAAGATGAACAATAACTCAAAAATACTGCTGATCGACAACGAAGAGAGGATGACTGAAAGCCTCAAGACATTGCTGGAGATAGAGGGTCATAGCGTTGAGGCTTTCACTGATTCTGAAAAAGCCGCCGGTTTTCTGAAAAACAACAAACTCGATCTTGTTATTACCGATATAAAAATGCCTGTTGTTGACGGTATTGAAATACTGAGAAGGGCTCATCAGGCAGACCCGCTTCTTGAGGTTATTCTGATGACCGGTTATGCTTCGCTGGCCTCTGCCAAGGATGCAGTTGACAAAGGCGCTTTCAGCTACCTGACCAAGCCGATCGAATTCGAGGAACTCAAGATAGCCATTGCCCGCTCTCTTGAGAAAAGGCAGACCGCCCTGGAAAAAGAACGACTCTTAAAACA
Organism: uncultured bacterium; assembly: GCA_965603725.1. Lineage (GTDB taxonomy): Bacteria > Zixibacteria > MSB-5A5 > UBA10806 > 4484-95 > JAGGSN01. Next base: position 43,103 of record CBFDEC010000018.1, read on the forward strand.
GCTGAAAGGCACAAACCTGCTGCTCGAACAGAAGTTGTCCCAGATCGATGCCCTGTACAGCGCCAGTACTATTATGGCATCCACTATTGACCTTACCGAAACCCTGAGTCAAATACTTTCTTTAGCTATCGATGTAATAGGCGCCAGGATTGGTTCGGTGATGATCTTAGATCCGGATAAACAAGAGCTTTACATCGGCGCTGCCTGCGGTTTATCCAGTGATATCGTGGCAAACACAAGACTAAAAGTCGGTGATTCAATATCCGGCTATGTCGCTCAAACAGGCGAGCCATTAATAGTTAAAAATATTGAAAAAGATCCGAAATTTTCCCGGATCAACCGTCAGCATTATGAATCAAAATCACTAATTTCAGTTCCAATAAAATATAAAGGAAATATCTTTGGCGTCATAAATCTGAATAATAAAACTGTCGGTACCTCGTTTAACGAGGATGACCTTAAACTTTTATACTCGTTTGGCTCCCAGGCGGCAATTGCCATCGACCGGGCAAACATCTTTGCCGACAGAGGCGAAAAAATAAACGAGTTGACCGTCCTGTTTGAAATCGCCAGAAAAATTTCCACTATCGATAATATCGATAAAATTGGCGAAATTATATATACTCAATTGCGCAAACTTATTCACATTGAAGCGGTTATTTGGTATGGCCTGGTTGAAAAAGGCATGATTCTAAAACAGGATTTTATGTATAAATCAAATAATTACCCGTTAAACCCCGATCCACCGCCTGAACTGAAAATGAATAAAGAAGTTGTAGGAAGGGATGGAATTGTCGATATAAATTATGTAAAAGATGAATTATTGAAATGCTTTGCAGACAATTCAGCGGCTAATGATAAGTTTGCAATTGAAATCATTCCCGTATTATTGCACAATAAGGTTAGTGGAATGATGGCGTTAGTATCAAATACGAGTTTAGATGAATCGGGAAAGAACCTGGCTACCGTCGTTGTCTCCCAGGCGGTTTCTGTTATTGAACGTCAGAAAGCCATACTTAACGGTATGAAGCTGGTAACAATGGGCAAAATGATCTCTGAAATCTGTCATGATCTTAAAAAGCCTCTAACAAATCTCAAGGGCGTAATTCAGGTCTATAAGGAAAAAATAAAGGGTAAGGAGGCCGTCAGCTTTTTTACAAGTTCGGAAAAGGAACTGGGCCGGTTTCAAGACCTTGTTATGGAGATAGTTGATTTTGCCAATCCTAACATGTATAACACTGCAAAAGAAGACTTAAGGGAAGTTGTTGAAAAAGCTTCTCAGCTTCTGCAGAGAGATTTTCAGAAAAAGAATATAGAGTTAAACGTTAGCCAGGATAAAGACATTCCTCAAATTGAAATCAATAAGAACGAGGTCTTTGAAGCAGTACTAAATGTCATGTTAAACTCAATTGAAAGCATGGATGATTGTGGAAAGTTAACAGTCGATGTTAAACTGCATCCTGCCGGTGAGCCATATGTGCGGATTGGAATTACCGATACCGGGTGCGGAATACCAAAAAGCGAACTGCACAGAGTATTCAGCAGGTATCATACGACCAAGAAGACCGGTACGGGATTAGGTCTGGCTATTGTGGAAAGAGTGATTGAGGCGCACAACGGACGATTAAGCGTTGAAAGTGAAGTCGGCGTTGGAACAACTTTTAATCTTGATTTGCCAATTTAATTTATGGATGACGGTAAAATCATAATACTGGTCATTGATGATGATCCCAAAGTCCCCTGGATAATCTCCGAAGGGCTTGGCAAAGATTATGACATCGAGGCTGCTCGTGATGGGCAGGAGGCGATTTCTCTGCTTTCCCAAAAATCAGGCCAGGCAAAACCTGATCTGATCCTGCTTGATATTAAAATGCCGGGTCAGTCGGGGCTTGAGGTCCTTGAAAAAATCAAGAAAATCGATTCCTCATTAGATGTCATGATGCTTTCAGGACATGGCGACACTAAAAATATAGTCGAGTCGATAAAGAGAGGCGCCGCCGAATTTATCCCCAAGCCATTTGATATTAAAGAACTGGAAATTCATATCAGGACTGTCCTCGAAAAGAAAAAGCTGAAAGAAGAAATCGCTGATCTTAAAAAGAAAATACGGGAAAGTCAGCATGAAATCCTTATCGGCGATACTGAGCCGATGCTGAAAATCAAAAATGTGGTCGAGCAGATTGCCCCCAGTGACCTGACTGTACTTATAAGAGGCGAATCCGGCACCGGCAAAGAGATTATCGCCCGCATGATTCATAATCTGTCACCGAGAAAAAATGAACCGTTTGTTAAAGTTAACTGTGCCGCTATCCCGAGGGAGCTTTTGGAGGCGGAACTTTTCGGCTATGAACGGGGCGCATTTACCGGAGCCAATAAAACCAAACCCGGCCGTTTTGAGGTGGCAAACAAGGGCACTATGTTCATGGATGAAATAGGCGAAATGCCTATCGAACTGCAAACCAAACTGCTTCAGGTATTGGAACAGCAGGAATTCGTAAGGGTCGGCGGTATAAACAACATTCATGTCGATGTCAGAATTGTCTGTGCCACTAACCGTAATCTTGAACAGGCATTGGAACAAAAAACGATGCGGGATGATCTTTACTATCGCCTTAATGAAATAACTATAAATCTGCCCCCATTAAGAGAGAAAAGAGATGACATAACTTTACTGGTCGAACACTTCCATAGAAAATATTCCCTGTTGTACGATAAGGAACAAAAAAACATTCGTCCGGAAACTATTAAACAGCTTCAATCCTATTACTGGCCCGGAAATGTACGCCAGCTCGAAAACCTGATCAAACAAATCGTTGTTCGCGGGGATGAGAATATCATATATGAAACGCTTAAAGGACCTATCCCTGCTCCATCATCAGAACAGGTCACTTTACCTATCAGTTATGATGATGGCGATCATAACCTTAAGAAAAAGGTCAATAAAGTTGTTAGTGAAATTGAAAAAAATCTCATAAGCAGAGTCCTGGTCCAGACAAATTGGAACAGGCGCAAGGCGGCAAAATTACTGGATATCAGCTATAGATCTTTGCTATACAAGATTAAAGACTATAAAATAATAGATTAATCTATTGCATATAATGTGAATAGTATTGCACATCTGGGATGATAATGCAGAAATAAATTGATCGATTTGTTAAGTATTCGAGTTGGGATAATAAGTTGTATATAAACGAATTAAGAGTAATTCAGAAAAAACATTTAGGGGTTGGTTTACTTAGTAAATATGGCACTTTTTTTGCCATAATTAGATTATTACTGGAGTATTGATGTAAGGTAATGCCCCATCCAACTCTTACAATATAAAGAGAGTCTGGTAATGGATTGTGAAATTGAAATGATAGACGAATTACATGTCAATAAAGATAACTTTCTGGCCCGCGTGCGTCAGGAGCTTAAAAGAGCGCAAAGGTATTTGAATTTTGTTTCATATATTAATATCGACACCACTAAGTACAGCAAAACCAGCGAGGCGGAAAACACCAATCCAAATAGTGAATTCTACAGGAAATTGAGAAAACTCCTTAGAAAGTCTCTCAGGCAGACTGATATTATTTCCGGTTTCAATAAAGGCAATATTTGTATCCTCTTAATCGAAACTCACAAGGATGGCGCCAATAAAGTAGGGGACCGTCTCCAGGAAACCATCAAATATTTTCTTCATGAGATGTTCAATTCCCCCTTGAATTGGAAAGTCAATATTAGTCTCGGAAGTTTCCCGGATGATGAAAATACTCCAAATTCCTTTTACGATAGAATAAATTCTTCCCTTTAAATTTAACGGTTTTTACTCCTTATCATCTTTGATAAGCCAACATTTTACAATTAAATATCAAAGCAAGAACTTATTACAATATCCGAAGGATATGTAGGACGCCCCTTATATAGAAAGCCTGCAAAAATTTCTTAATAATCTACCGGACAGCGTTAATTCAGCGTATTATATTATAACAATTGCAATATTAAAAAGATTATATTAAAAATACAAATAAATGACAAAAAGCAAAATTAAAAAAGCGATAACGAGGCTGGTAAATTTGCCGCGGGGGATTAACCTTGTAAAATATCTGGCTAATAAATTTCACCACTATCTGCTTCGGCTTAAAAAAAGCAGCAAAGTGGCTTATCCATCAGCCATTATGTTCGAACTGACCAACCTCTGCAACCTGAAATGTATCACCTGTGCCAGAGAGTATAAACTCGGGGCTGAAATGAATAAAGGATTTTTAAAATTCGATGCATTTAAAAAAATCTTTGATGAGCTCAATCCTTATGTCGATTCAATCGGCCTAACAGGTCTGGGAGAGACCCTGTTATATAAACAGCTGACAGATGTGGTCGACTATATTCGTTCCCGAAACAAAGGGGTAATCATTTTTATATCAACGAACGCTCATCTGCCGGATACCGAGGATATTATCTCATCAATCGCTGATAAAATCGATACGGTACAAATATCCATTGATGGAACAGGTGATGTTCATAACTCCATAAGAAGGGGAGGAGATTATTCATTTTTTATTGCAAATACCCAGAAAATTATCGATGCCGTCAAGGGTTTGAGGGCGGATGTGATGTTCAATATGGTGGTTTTCGAGGAAAATTACAGGCAAATGGCAGAAGTTGTCATGCTGGCTGAAAGGCTTGGCGTCAAATCTGTATTTTTTAATACAATGAATATATTGTCTACTGATTGGGATACTCAAAGGTATGAATTCTACCATACTGACAGCTTCATCGATGAGTTATCACGGGTGGAAGATCTGGCAATAAAATCGGGAATTGAATTGACTACGTTTGATTTTACGACTCCCCACGGTTTCCGTAAGTGCGGATTTCCCTGGAATCATTTCTATATTACCTGGGATGGTTTTTTAGTCCCTTGCTGTGCAAAACCGTTTCCACTGGAAATGAACTTTGGAAATGCCTTTAAAGTCGGTCTGCAGAACTGCCTTAACAGCGCTTCATACAGGAATTTCAGAAATCTATGGTATAAAAACATCACTCCGGATTTCTGTGAAAACTGCCACACAATAAACCTAAAAGCAGTCAACAAATAACATGATTCTATAACCCGGATTTGTGGTATTTCGATTATAATTTTGAAATTGAGACGCTATAAACTCATCATTATTTAATGAAAAAGACATTGAAGGTTTCAAATTGATTTGATATAATTAATTTTGGATTAAATCGCAGTTGCAGCAGCCGATTTAGCAAATAGTTAATATTTTTGCTATGACAAAAAAATTTCGTGAAAGACTTCAGGCCGGCATCATAATCTGTGATGGGGGAATCGGTACATACCTTAACCAGAAAGGTATTCCGTATGATTATTCTTTTGATGAATTAAATCTTTCCAGGCCAAAGCTTATCGGCCAAGTACACCAGGAATATATCAATGCCGGCGCCGAAATAATCGAAACCAATACTTTTGGCGCCAACAGGGTAAGGCTGTCGACCAGCGGGCTGGAATCAAGGGTAAGGCAGATCAATATCAAAGCGGCTAAAATTGCCCGCGAGGCACGTGATATAACCGGGCAGGATGTTCTGATTGGCGGTTCAATAGGTCCTCTTGGAAAACATCTTAAACCATTCGGAAATATCGGTCATGATATAGCCCTGGGTATTTTCTTAGAGCAAATTGAATCTCTGCTTGAGGGCGGAATCGACCTCTTCATTATTGAAACCATGTCCAATCTCGATGAAATGGAGATCGCTGTTGAAGCTGCAAAGAAAGCTTCTGAATTGCCCATAGTGGCTCAGATGACCTATACTGCCGAGGGGAAGACACTCCTTGGCAACACTCCGGAGGAAGTTGTCTCGCATCTTGCGCCAATGGGCGTCGATGTTATCGGCGCCAACTGTTCGGTCGGTCCGCAGAAGATGCTGGAAGTTATCGAGGTATTAGGCGAGCTGGGGATAAATTACATTTCTGCTCAACCGAATGCCGGCTTGCCGAAATTGCATGCGGGGAGATTCATATACTTTTCATCGCCCGATTATTTCGGTGAGTATGCTAAAAAATTTGCCGCTTCAGGCGTCACCATAATCGGCGGTTGTTGCGGGACCACTCCCCAGCACATTGAGGCGGTTGCCAGAGCGCTGAAAGATATCCATCCTATTCGGAAAGAGAAAAAGGAAACAGCCAGGATAAAGGTTAAGCCGGTAGGAGAAAAACCTGTTTCCGAAGCTGTTTCGACATTTCTGCAAAAATTTTCCAGCAAATTTGTGATATCCGTGGAAATCGATCCGCCCAGGGGGACCAACCCGAATAGACTAATCAGGGTTGCCGGCGAATTGAAAGAGGCTGGAGCGGATGCTGTTAATATCGCCGATTCGCCGATGGCCCGGGTACGGATGTCCTGCCTGGCGCTGGCATATCTGATTAAGCAAAATGTCGATATCGATATTGTCCTTCATTTCACGACCCGAGACCGCAACCTTATGGGACTTCAATCTGATCTTTTGGGGGCGCATGCGGTCGGTATCAGAGATATCCTGGCTTTAACCGGTGATCCACCATCGCTGGGCGACTACCCGAATGCAACTGCGGTTTTCGACGTCGATTCTATCGGGCTTGTCAGTATTATCAGCAAACTTAACTCAGGCTATGATTTCTCGGGGAATTCAGTAGGCAAACCGACCCGCTTCTCAATCGGGGTGGCCGCCAATCCAACGGCTCCCGATATCAAGCTTGAGATGGCTCGTCTTAAGCACAAAATAGACGCTGGCGGTCAATATATTTTTACACAACCAATGTACGACCTTGACACAATTAACAGTTTTTTGGAAAAGGCGTCAAAACACTCGCTGCCGATTATACCGGGAATTTTACCGCTTGTAAGTTACAAACATGCCGAGTTCATGCATCATGAGGTGCCGGGCATTGACGTTCCGGAAATAATTCGTCAGCGTATGAAAAAAGCCGGCGATAAATCCTCAGAAGAGGGAGCGCTGATAGCCAGAGAGCTGATTGATAAAATCAAAGGCTCCGTTGCCGGTTTGTATCTTATGCCTTCGTTCGGCAAGTTTGATACATGCGTAAAAATCGTTAAAGAGATAACTTCATAAGCTGTTCAACAGGATTAGTAAAACAGGTTAATGCCGATAGTTTTTCGTGCTGTCAGGGCCCTTCGAAAGTCGTATGACATCAGTTGACAGCAAATAGTCGGGCTCCGAGTATAGCGAGAATGCCAACAATCTGATAAAATTGTAAATGTCTGTTTAAAAGTGTTAATTTTCTTCCTTGTATATGGGGCTTCTAAGGCGGCTTAGGCTGTTTTACGCCATAATTTTTAAGAATATCCTTGATATACAGACTAAGTTTTATAAAATATTCTACAATCCGGAATTAAAATTGCTTAATATAAGGTTGATATTTAACTGATGGTAAAATAATGTTATCACAAGTATAAATGATAATTTAACTTAAATAATCTTTGGAGAAAATTGAAGGTGAAAATTGTTGCAATATTTCGGCTGTCAGGTGTATCAAAGAGTCATATGATATTACCTGACAGCTATCGAGCCATTCGTCGTTGCATGGGAGTACCCAATGCACATAAAATTGCAATAGGCTCTTTCTTAATAGATTCTAAAATAAGAAATAGTGAGATATGATATGAATCAGGATAAGGAAAACCTAAAATACAGACTTAATATCCCAGTGTCGGAAGAAACAATTGAATTTTTGCACAAAGTTTCTATTCAAACAAAATCGGCGGGTGGAAAAAAGCTCTATAAAACCACTCTTATTAGAGGATTTATTGATGCCATAAAAGAACTAGATGAAAAAGGACTTCTTGACCTCAAAGGTGCGAAAGATGTGGAGTCGTTAAAGCGTTGCCTCATAAACTCATTCCGGAGAATTCGTTAAACCGAAATTATTCATTTTCTCTTCTAATTAAACCCATAGCAAGATATTGTATGATACATTAAATCATCTTCTGTGGAAATAGACTGTTTCAAATTAAACCAAATATTGGCTGCAAATTAAAGAAAAATAATAAAATTTCGATATTGATAAAAATGCGCACGTGCGCATCTTAAGTAATGTATTTAACATAATAAACCTAAACATTCTTCTTTCTGAATTAAATTTTGAAGGGAAGGTGAACTATGAAAATAAAGGTTATATTTTCTAAAACAGAAGCAGAAATTATCAGTGTTCTTAAAGAAAAACTTTCTATTGTAAACGGTGATACAATGTCCGATGAATCTATAGTCAAGGCCCTTTTTGAAAGTATGATAGATATAGGCGTAACATTGAAAAAGCTTAATCAAGAATCAAATAGTAATATCAAGGTGTTTGAGGTTTTATACTTAGAGGCTAAAAAAATTAAAAGATAAAGCGAGTTATATTAAAATTATATAGTGCTAAAGTGAAGATACTAGCTGTAGAAGATGACGCCACCGTATTAAAGTGGATTTTAAATGTACTCAAAATCCATGAATATAAGACCTTGGCCGCTACCTCAGCAAAAGAAGCAATCTCATTTCTACACGCGAATTCATCAATTGGCTTAATAATTTATGGTATTGAAATACCTCATCAGGATAGGTACGAGTTATTAAGGTATATAAAGGATAACCTACGATTCAATCATATTCCTGTTATAATTGTTTCTGTATTAAAAGATGAAGCATTTGTTTCAAAAAGCCTTGAATTGGGGGCAAAAGATTACATAGTAAAACCTATTAAGGAACAAATACTTTTGGCCAAGGTAGAAAAAATATTGCAAGGCTCTTTAGGAACAGTGCTAATTGTTGAAAGCGACGAGTTAGTACTAAATCACTTAGAGAAAACCATTAAGCGTCTTAATTATAACACTATAAGCGTTAAATCAGCTGAAGAGGCTCTGGAACTTTTGGGAGAATCAAAGGTTAATTTAATAATTTCAGAAATTATGCTACCGTTGATGAATGGATTTGATCTATTGGTAGAAGTAAAGAATAAATATCCCAATATAGCTTTAGCATTTATCATAGAAAATTCGGGAAAGTTCAAAAAAAATCATGTTATTGAATCCGGAGCAGATATGGCCATCATAAAACCATTTAGCAATACACAAATTAGCAGAGCGTTGAAAAGTCTTATTAGATAAATAAAAACTATAAAATCATTAATGTCCGGCCTTTTAAAAAAGCATGATGGATGATTTAAATCATATTTAAAGAAATTGCATCATAGACAATTATACAAGAGTAATCAAACAGATTAATATTAATAATCAAATCATTCATAGATAATATTAAAATTTAGGCCACTTTAATATCGTATTTAAATACTTATTATAGAATATTGGATGTTTATAACCGTATTCCGGTTTGTGCCTGATTTCACAAACCTATATTTTTTGGTCATTTAGCTTGACTTTGCGGTCTGGATTTTTTTAGTTTGATTCAGGTTGAAATTGTCTTTTGAAATCCGGTTCGGCTCGTCCGGATGTTAACCTGATTTCAATTAAATTTTGCTAAAAGGGCAGTTTATTTGACTGATAAGTTAACTCACAAAGAAAGAATCGAAAGACTCCTATCCGGTCTTGAAATCGACAGACCGCCTGTTTCTGCCTGGAAGCATTTTTATGAGAATGAACAAAGCGCCGAAGGGCTGGCTAAAGAAATGCTTGGGTTCCAGAAAAAATATGACTGGGATTTTATGAAAATAAATCCGCGGGCCTGCTATTATGTAGAAAACTGGGGAACCAATTATGAATATTGCGGCAGTCCCGATAAAAAACCGATATTGAAAACCGTCGCAGTAAAATCCTCAATCGATTGGCTTAAAATTCAAACGCTCGATCCCCAATCTGGAAGTTATGGCGAGCAGCTAAAAGCGGTTGACCTGATAAAGAGCGGTCTTGATAATAAGCTCGATTTCGTTCAAACCGTGTTTTCACCTCTATCGGTTGCGGCCGATTTAACGGGATCTGATGAGGCTTTTATAAAGCTTATGCAGACCGGCGAAAACCTCGAGGCGGCGCTGGAGAAAATTACAGATACCCTCGAAAAATATGTGGAAAAACTTCTGCAGATTGGCGTGACCGGCATATTTTTTGCCACTACCGAATGGGCGACCCGTGATAATATTACCGAAGAGCAGTACCTTCAATATGGACGGCCTTATGATTTGCGTGTATTAAAAAAAGCTGGCAGAGCAAAATTTAATGTGCTTCATGTTTGTAAGAAAAATAATATTTTGCCGCTTTTTAAAGATTATCCGGTCGATATCATAAGCTGGAACAAGTATGAACCCGGCAATCTGGATTTTTCCCAGGCTGACAAGATTTTCTCTCAGGCGTTTTTGGGAGGAATTGACCATATAAATACTCTTTTAAACGGCCAACCCGAGGACGTTGCCTTGCAGGTGAAGGATGCCATTAGTGACGCCGATGGTCATCCGCTGATTCTCGCGCCGGGCTGCACTATAAAAATCGGAACCAAGGATGATAATCTTCAGGTATTAAGAAATTCAATCTAAATGAAGGAGCAGGCTATGGATAATTTCATGCCTACTGTAAATGAACGGCAATTATTAAATATGGTGGACGATTTTATTCAGACGGCAAGCAATCAATATTCCGCGCTGGAGGGAGTCGTCGGATTATTGGCCTCCAATTACAAGCATTTTAGCTGGACAGGAATCTACGTTTTAGCAGATGGTGTGCTAAAACTCGGTCCCTACAGGGGCGAGCCCTCGCCGCATGCCGTTATTCCTATAGAAAATGGCATATGCGGGGCGGCGGTCAGGGAGAGGAAGACCATTGTTGTTCCCGATGTCAATGCCGATAAGCGATATTTAGCCTGTTCAACGTCCACAAAATCTGAAATTGTGGTGCCTATTTTCAAAGACGATCAGATTGTAGGCGAAATCGATATCGATTCGGATGACACGAATGCCTTTACCGAACATGACCGGAAAATTCTCGAGATGGTCGCCCGGAAGATAAGCCGGGTGTTGTGAATTCTTGGGGATATTCAACTGGGTCTTTTCAATAGAGGAGAGCGATATGCCCTCCTCTATATATTTGGGCTTGCTTTTTTTAGGGCATATGTTATATTGGAATCAAATAGACTTTGAGGCAGGCGTTTTATGCTTAAATAGCCAACTATAGAAAAAAGGATCTGTCATGAAAAATGCAATATTGATTAGTTGGGTTTTTTCGTTGATGTTTGTTGGCACAGTGTCAGCCACAATCATCAATGTTCCTACGGACCAATCGAATATTCAGGCTGGAATAAACATCAGTTCCAACGGCGACACGGTGCGGGTTGAGTCAGGTATTTATTACGAGAACATTAACTTCAGCGGCAAGAATATTGTCGTCGGCTCATGGTTTTTGGACGATGGTGACCCCTCGTTTATCTCGTCAACGATTATTGATGGTAACCAGTCAGGAACTGTTGTGTATTTTTTAAATGCTGAAGATAATAGCGCTGTTATTACCGGATTCACGATACAAAATGGTATTGCTATGAGCTATGGCGGCGGGATTTGTTGCCGGAATAATTCCAGTCCCACGATAAGCAACAACACCATAAGCGGAAATTCAGCCTACACCGGCGGCGGGATTGTTTGCACGGGTTCCAATCCCACTATCGACTACAATACCATAAGCGGAAATTCAGCCACCCTAGGCGGCGGCGGGATTTATTGCGCCGGTTCCAGTCCCACGATCAGTAACAACAGCATCAGCGCAAATTCAGTCACCCAAGCGTGGGGCTGGGGCGGCGGGATTTATTGCGCCGATTACAGTCCCACGATCAGCAACAACACCATCAGCGCAAATTCTGCCAGCTACGCCGGCGGGATTGCTTGCGCTTATTGCAGTCCAGAGATTGCCAACAACACCATCAGCGGAAATTCAGCCACCCAAGGCGGCGGCGGGATTAGTTGCTATGATTCCAACCCGCCAATAAGCAACACCATCTTCTGGGGTGATAGCGCACCAAATGGACCGGAGATTTATTTATATGGCACGTCATCGCCGGTAATCACCTATTGTGACGTTGAAGGCGGCTGGGCAGGCGAAACGAACATCGATTGCGACCCCATGTTCTGCGACCCTGAAAATGGCAATTTTTATTTGGATGCCGCCTCATGCTGTGTCGGAGCTGGTGAAAGCGGTGTTGATATTGGCGCTTTTGGAGTGGGTTGCGGTGAGGATATCCCCACCCTTTTCTGCGATGATTTTGAGGATGGCATAATAACTGACTGGCAGATACTGAGAGATGACGGCTGCGAATGGACAGAAGCCGATGGAGTTTTCTCGACCTCAATTTCAGGTGCTGAAAAATGGTGTATTCAAACAGTCGGCGATCATAACTGGGGCAATTACATATTTGAAGGATTGGTTAAGGGGAATTCGGGTGTAGACAAGGTATTTGTTTTCAGAATCCAGGATGAGGATAACTTCTACGCTGTCAATTTACGGTCCGATTACCCCTCCCCCGGTATAGATGAGGTTACCTTTGATAAAATGGTCGATGGCGTTTATAATGCCGATCTTGTTACTGCTTCCCATCCCTCAGAGAATGGAGTTTGGTATCACCTGAAAATCATCTGTGCTGATAATACCTTTACCGTTTTCGTTAACGGAAACCAGGTAATAGAATACACTGATAACGAGAACGTTTACTATACGGGTGGTATAGGTGTGGCCTGCTGGACCGGTATACACGGAGCCTGTGGTATATCTTTTGATAATGTAAAAATTACAGATCCATTTCCACATATAGTATTTGATGAAGTCGTAGGTGCAAACGTAGGCGATTTTATCACCATCAGTGGTCATGTTGAATCATGGGATGGGTCAGTTTTTGATCCATTGGCTCCGGGGACTATCGGTTGCGAGGATCCGGTGAGTTTGATGTCCAGGATAGTGGACGTGGATGAAACGGGAGTTTTCTCTATAGTGACGAATCAGGCAGTTGAATACCCCGCATTGTATGATTTCAAATTTGGAGCCAATTACGATGGTAATCTAATAAGGAAGCACCTTTTTGTTCCAGTCAGCGCTAATTCACAACAAAATAATCCTGAGCTTTTTTCTGGTTTATCAGCTGAAATGGGGCCAATGACGAGAATACCCAGAACTAATAAAGGTATATCGGTGCAGTTCCCATTAGTGACATCCTGGGAAATTCTATCTGATGCCGCAGTAAGCCTATTCTACGGGTTTCCGAAGACACATTGGCAAAAAGTTACAGGAAGTCCAACAGGTAAAGTAATCACAAGTGTTCGGGATTGGACATTTGCTGATTGCGAGTGGGACGTTTCCACATCGAATCATTGTTTTGTCGGCGTTCTGCTTTTAGGAGTGCAGTTTGTTCAATATTCTCAACCGTTGGGAATTTTATGCAGCGGATTTGAAGAAGTATGGACCGCCCTTGATGGAAATGGTCTGACGCATGAGCAGGTTCAGTGGCTTAATACTGCGTGTCAGGCTGTGAATATAGCTTATGGATTATCCGAATTGACTGCAGATAAGAATATAATAGAGGGAGTTGCCGCGGCACAAGATTTTCTTGATCACACTATTAGTAATATAAAGATTCTTTACAAGCGAGAAAGTCAGCGAGACAATGTAGTCACTGATATACTGGTATATGTAACCGATGAGGAGGACAATGTATATTTCTTTACCTTATTTCCAATCCAAAGAAATGTATCCACTATAACGAGTTGGAGTCCTGTTGATCTCGTTGTTACGAATCCCGAAGGACACATGGTTTCAAAAACTGTCAACGAAATTGAAGGGGCAGATTATATCGAATATGATTTTGATGGGGATGGCGAGCCAGAGGATCAGATTATAATACCGGATAGTGTATTCGGAACTTATCAAATTGAGGTTATACCGGATGAAACAGCCTTGCCAACGGATATTTTCTCGTTGTATTTTGAAAATTCCTATTTGACTGATCGAGTGACTTTGGCCGAGGATACTCCTATATCTGAAATACCGCCAACTCCATATGAAGTCGAGACTTTTGAAAACCTTCCTCCAGATCCTTTTTCGCTCCTGGAGCCAAATGGTACGGTTTACGAGTCTTTGCCTATCACATTCTCATGGAATTCGACATCTGATCCGAATCCTGATCATTCTGTATTCTATGACTTAATTATATCCACCGATAACGCTTTCACCGATTCACTGGTTGTTTATGATATTATTGAGGCAAGTTATGTTTTTACTGGCTCCTTGCCCGTCGATGATCAGGACAACGAATATTTCTGGGGAATAAGAGCGCATGACCTCTGGGGCGAATCAACGTTTTCTAATGAGACCTTTTCCTTCTTCTATGTACCTCAGGACATCCCCACCCTCTCCGAATGGGGTATGATTATTCTGGCGTTGCTGCTGTTGGCTTCCGGCACGGTTGCAGTCATCCGCCGGCGCAGGGGGGTTATAACGGGTAGCAAGTGGGCCAGGAGTCCCCGCCAGTGGCGGACAGGCCCGGCTCCATCCCGGAAAACCTCTCCCACCTTAGGCGGGACTACGCTTCGCCAAGATCCTACGGACATTCCGACTTTCCAGCCCTACAGGCCTTGACGGCCCTTCCACCACCTGATCACTTCCTTTTTCCCATTCCTCCCATAAACTAACAGGTCAGACGACTCATACGAGCTCGTACGAGTCGTATGACCGTACGGCCCGTATGGGGTCTCCGATAGTTCCCACAACACAAAAGGCAGACTTCTACAAAAACCTCATACTTTAAAATTACCTGGTAATAATAGTTGAATGTATTATATAATAAATCTTTATGTAAATTGTTTAGGGATTAATTCGATGAGCGCTGTTAGATTTTAAATCAGGATTATGCTGGCCGGGAAAGCTACGAATCAAATAGATATTCGAAAAAACAAACGCGCCGCTTTGATTGTTGCGACGTTGAGTTCGTTTCTTGGTCCGTTCATGGGTTCCTCGGTTAATGTGGCATTGCCCTCGATTGGGCAGGAATTCTCAATGTCAGCGGTGCTGCTTGGCTGGGTAAACACCGCGTTTTTGCTGTCGGCGGCGACTTTCACAATACCCTTTGGCCGGTTGGGCGATATTTATGGCCGCAAGAAGATTTATATGCTGGGGGTTCTTGCTTTCACGATTTCATCGGTGCTGATTGCAAATTCATTATCATCAACGATGCTTATACTGTGCCGGGCGCTTCAGGGGTTTGGCGCCTCGATGATATTCGCAACCGGCATGGCGATATTGATTTCAGTATATCCGGTTGGAGAACGCGGCAAAGCGCTGGGTATTACAATAGCGGCGGTTTATCTGGGCCTTTCGACCGGTCCTTTTTTCGGCGGACTGATAACCCAGCATCTGGGCTGGCGGTTTATTTTCTGGCTGAATCTGCCTCTGGGATTAGTCCTGTTGAGCGTCATATTTTTCATGCTTAAAGGCGACTGGGCCGAGGCTAAAGAGATGAAATTTGATCTGATCGGTTCGATGATACTGGGCCTGGCGCTCCTTTCCACGATGTATGGTTTTTCCAAACTTCCCTCTGTTTACGCCGGAGCGTTAGTCGCTGTCGGTTTGGCAGGAGTTGTTGTTTTTGTAATCTATGAGATGCGTGTTAAATATCCGTTAATTGATATAAACCTGTTTCGTTATAACACGGTATTTGCTTTTTCCAACTTAGCCGCTTTGATAAATTATGCGGCGACTTTTGCGGTGAGTTTTCTATTAAGCCTGTATCTGCAAAAAATTCGCGGGTTTTCTCCGCAGGATACCGGATTCATATTGATTTCACAGCCGATAGTACAGGCGATATTTTCGCCGGTTGCCGGGCGGCTTTCCGACAGGATTGAACCTCGAACTGTCGCCTCGGCAGGTATGGCGATGACTTTGATCGGACTGATTCTGCTGGTGTTTCTAAATATCGAAACCAGTCTGATTTATGTTATTTCATGCCTGGTGTTTCTCGGGTTCGGATTTGCGCTTTTTTCATCGCCCAACACAAACGCAATCATGAGTTCGGTCGGCCGGCGTTTCTATGGAGTATCTGCCGCTGTGGTCGGCACAATGCGGCAGGTGGGTATGATGGTATCGATGGGGATCGTCATGATGATTCTGGCTTTGCTTCTTGGACAGGCGGAAATCGGTTTGGAAAATAAGGCGGCATTTATCAGGTGTATAAAAATCGCATTTTCAGTATTTGCGGTGATGTGCTTCGGCGGGATATTCGCCTCGCTGGCAAGAGGAAAGATGAACCGCAAGTAGAGAGCGTGTCAGTGTGCACCGGCTTCAAAGAAAAAGTATGAGATGTTGTATTTTTTGCTTGCGGTTGGAATTCGCTCATGGTATAATTTTTAAAGTTAGGTTTGAGAACGGCGATTTATACATGTGTGTTACAGGAAGTACTTAATGGCAATGAATACAATATTTCTTTTTAAGTAAACTAATTATAATCATTGTGGCTTAAACTAACTTTAGCTGGAAAAAATAAAAATGCCCAACTTAAATAACATTGAAGAATGGCAAAAATCACTAGTGCTATGTCAACCACATATTGTTGGATATAACCTCTTTAGTTTAATCCTG
>CBFDEC010000019.1:0-58483 GCA_965603725.1 uncultured bacterium
GGCTCAGATGCTTTTGCGAATGTATCTTCGCTGCGCCGAAAACATGGGCTTTGAGACCGAAACATTTGATTACATGGGCGGGGAAGAGGCTGGAATAAAGTCGGCGACAGTGGAAATCAGCGGCGATTATGCTTACGGTTATCTTAGGGGCGAATCCGGGGTTCACAGGTTGGTCAGAATATCCCCGTTCGATTTCAACAAGCGCCGTCATACATCGTTTGCCTCTGTTTTCGTAATCCCCGAGGTCGAGGATAGCGTCACTGTTGAAATTACCGATGACGATTTGCGGATCGATACCTATAGAGCTTCCGGCGCCGGCGGACAGCATGTCAATAAAACGTCTTCGGCTGTAAGAATCACTCATCTGCCCACAAACATTGTCGTTCAGTGTCAGACACAGCGTTCTCAGCACAAGAACAAAGAATCCGCCATGAAGATTCTGCGTTCGCGGCTTTACCAGCATTATCTTGAACTGGAAAAGGAAAAACAGGCTCAAAAAGAACCCGATAAAAAGAAAATCGAATGGGGCAGTCAAATCCGGTCGTATGTTTTTCATCCGTATAATATGGTAAAAGATCATCGCACCCACATCGAAACCTCCAACATTCAGGCGGTCATGGATGGCAAACTGGACGAGTTTATCTACGGCAATCTTTCGTTGAAAGAAGGTCCAAAAGCGACATCAACAGATAAGAAATAGTTGAGATACAGATAAAACGCCCATACAGCCTGAGCCAGAATATTTTTATAAAATAACTTTATCATTCATTTGCCATATCCTATAATAGCAATCAAACATAAGCGTTATTAATGGAGGTAAGCTATGATGAAGTATTGCCATCGTTGCGGAAAGATGTCGGAAATTGAAGGCGAAATTAAGTTTTGTCCTCATTGCGGGGTGTCATTTGAGGATGCTCAACAGCCAACAGGTCAACCGGGTGAAACTCCTCATGTGCCGGGTCCGGCTCAAACCCGGGCGTCTGGATCAGCCACGGAAAAATATACACCCTGGGAGGACAGAGAAAAGCTTGGTCTTATCGGTTCACTTTTTGAAACTTGGAAAGAATCCGTTTTTAATCCAACCAGATTTTATAAAAGGATGCCGGTTATCGGCGGGATAGGCAATCCGCTTCTTTACGGGCTCATCCTGGGTTTTATAGGCCTTGTGTTCCAGATGGTATACCAGCGGTTTTTTGGTCAATTGCTTGGTCCGTCTCAGTGGTATCCATTCTTAGGTGAGGATTTTGATTATAACTTTTATGATTTCTCCCATAAGCTGCAATCGATATCCAATCTGGTTAACATTGTAATATTTCCTTTTTTACTTGTTGCCTGGCTTTTTATCTGGTCGGGTATTACTCACCTGATCTTGTTGATATTCGGCTGGCATAAAGAAGGCTTTGAGGCGACTTTTCGCTTAATCGCCTATTCGGAGGGACCGTCATTTTTTGCAATTGTGCCTATAATGGGCAGTCTGATTTCTATAGTCTGGCAGGCTGTCCTGGTGATAATCGGCGTTAAGGAGGTTCACCGGTTAAGCATCGGCCAGTCTCTGCTGGTGATATTTTTGCCGCTGGTATTATGCTGCCTCTGCTGCTGTGGATTTGCAAGCATGTTCTTTGGTTTAATCGGTATGGCTGACTGATAATGTCAATACAAATAATCAGGGGCAAACACTCATTATCAATTCATGTAGTCTGGGCGCTGATTCTGGTTGCGGCATTAGCAGCCAGCCATTTTTTACAGTCATCGACCTGCATGTTTTATAAGCTTACGGGCTTGCCATGTTTAACATGCGGCTCATCAAGGGCGGCTCAGGCGTTTTTTTTAGGCGATTTTATCGGCATGTTTTATTATAATCCTTTAGTGATAATATTTTGCGGGATTTTATTTTTTTTCTCGCTTTTTAAGTTTTTGGAGTTTATATTCCGGTTCGAGATAAGAATAAATGTAAACAGGAAAATCTCTTTTACAGCCAGAATGATTGTGATTACTTTGATAGCGGCAAACTGGCTTTTTTTAGTAGCGACAGGACGATGAAAATATTTTTTGGCGGAATAATTCAAGGATCAAGCCAGGGCAGGGATATCTTTTCTCAGGACTATCGAGATAAGATAAAAAAGGTCTTAAGAGAGAAATACCCCGACATAGTGATTTTCGATCCTTTTGAAAGTCATAACGACTCAATTGATTACAATGACGACCAGGCTAAAAAAACGTTTTTTAAACATCTGGAAATTATCAAATTATCCGATTTAATGCTTGCCTATCTGCCGAAAGCATCAATGGGAACAGCTATTGAAATATGGCAGGCCTACCATGATCGGATACCTGTTTTAACTATTTCCCCTATGACAACTAACTGGATAATAAGACTATTTTCCGGAAAGAATTTCGAAACCGTGGAGGCCTTTGAGAAGTTTGTCCACAGGAATGATTTAAACATGCTGTTTTCTTCAGAAAAAAAACAAACAGGTATAATTGAGGAGTCTGCCTGATGCCGACCTACCAGTATAAATGTAATAAATGTAATAACAGGTTCGAGGAGTTCCAGCTGATTACGGAAGCTCCGATATCCAGATGCCCTCGATGCGGCGGCGCTGTTGAGAGATTGATAACCGGCGGCGCCGGATTTTTATTTAAAGGTTCAGGGTTCTATACCACCGATTATCGTTCTGAAAGTTATAAAAAAAGCGCTGAGATGGATAAGCAAAAACCTGAACCCACAACCAGTGTAAAAAAAGATGATAAACCGACGCCTGCGGTAAAGACCGGGAAAAATTCAAATAATTAATCTGAATTATTAATAAAAAAGCAACATGGCTTCTGTAATTAATTGTAAACATAAATCCTCCTTGATTGCAAATGTTGGAATTAATGATTATCCGCAACTAATTCAATCTTTATTGAATAATAGCAAATTTTACATAGTATCTTTCATTGTTTGTTAACAGCTTGACAAAATATAATCCGCTGGAATAATTGGTTGAATTCCAATTGAAAATATGTTTGCCTTTTTTTCTCCATCCTGAATAAAGCACTTCAATAGATTGCCCCAGAATATTATATAACTCAATTCTCAAGTCGGTGTCGCTTTCCAAATTACATGAGAATGATACCATCGAGTTTGATGGATTTGGATAAATTTGTATAAAAGAATTTTCCTTTAATTCATCGTCACCGTATATATGTTCTTCAATGTCAGTCTGTATTAGTGGATTTAAAAACAGCTGCAAACCAATGCTGTTATTGGTCATTATCAAATCTTTGTCACCGTCTTTATCAATGTCGGCAAGGCTGGGTGCTATGCTGCCATTTCTATGTTCGTTCACAACATTCTGAAAATCGTCGGTGATATAGGTCCAAGCAGGCTGTTCAAGCGTACCGTCATTACAGTAATAAAATAACCGAACAGGATTGTCATTAAAAGTGCGATTATCTCCGATTAATAGATCAAGGTCATAATCGTTATCGATGTCATCTAACAATATATTAAATGACCCCCAGTCTTCCCACTCAGGCAAATCCAACCCTTCGGTGTAGGCAAAATCGTAAACCTCCGGCGTGCCGTCATTTCGATAGTAATCGATTGTCGGGCTGTTTTGATGGCCAACCAGAATATCGTTGTCTCCGTCATTATCAAGATCACCCGCCGCTACTGTAAAAAGGTATTGTATCCTTCCATCCGAGGGAAAAAGAGAATGTCCATAATCCCAATCTGGCCACGATGAATCACCAATGTTCTCATAATAGATTATAGTGGAATATCCGCTCGGCGCCAGATAGTCGTAGTCCCCATCTGCATCCATATCAGCAAAGCCGCCGGGAACAGAGGGGATCATATTATCATACCGGATCAATCTTATTTCATTGCCAATGCTTTCATTTAGCAACAATACAGTACCGGGAGCAATATCATCATCACCATCGCTATCTATATCAACCGAATTGCCCAGCCATGCGCTGCCCATATAGGAATTAACGATATAGAAAAATGTGGTGTCATACCTTTGAATAAATTGCGGTACGCTTCCAACGCTAAGATTTTCGAAAAAGTACAGATGGGCAAGGCCTCCCGCCAGGAATAAATCCAGGTCACCATCACCATCTATATCAGCCAATTCCGGGGTTTCCATCCAATCAGTTGTATCTCTATCAGGGAATAGGTCATCTGTGACAAGCACAAAGTTTGCCTCCTCAGGAGTGCCCTGGTTTTCGTAGTACCCGATGTTGCCGCCATGCTTGCAGACAATTAGATCGTAGTCACCATCATTATCGATGTCACCCATATCAAAGTTGAAAGGCACACCGAAATAGAGACCCTGATAGTGGAGAGTGTCACCTTGATGCTGAAAATAGGGCTCTTCGGGGGTACCGTAATTCTCGGCATAATACATCTGATGACCGCTATACCCATGCCCGGAGAAATAATCATAATCCCCATCATTGTCTATGTCAGCAAGAGTAACGTTACTCTGACCAGCGTGCGGGCCATAAGGAGGTCTGGGTATAAAACTTGCTTCTTCAGGAGAACCATCGTTCCATACAACTGATCCACCGCCATCCAGCCGAGATGAATATGCGACGTCAAGGTCCCCATCAGAATCGAGATCAGCAAAGTCTACATCTACAAGACCCCCATAAATATTGCCGATCATATTCATAAGCCCAGGAAATTCTTCAAAACGTAATTCAAAAACCGGATTATTGGCGTTGCCAATGTTTTCAAAATAGACAAGCGAACCCGAACTGCCACCGCCATAAAATAAATCAAGATCGCCATCGTTATCAATATCAGCCAGCGATATGCGAGTATAATACGTCCCACCGAGAAATAGATAAGGCCAGTACACGTCGTCCACCCAGCCATCCAGCTTTTGCTCCCATTCGATCTGGGAATAGCAAGGTTGTATAATGGCGACAATAATAATAAGCAAAAAGTATAAAATGGTTTTTCTCAAAATAAAACCTCAAAAACCCTTTTTTGCAATCTATTAGCAATTAAACGTATTATCTCATGATTGTCAAGTAATATTTGCCCGGTACCCCAGTAGTCCCAAAGCCGTAGGTTGGGGGTCCTACAGATCCGTAGGACTTGTCCCCCGACAGGATTGCGGCCGGATAAATCCAATGGACACTGCGTGCCGACCGCTTGCTTTTCCACATCCTTGTTGGTGCATGAGGACATACACCAACCACTAACATGGCTTCTGTCAAGACCGCAGGGGTTCATGCGTCAGGATGGAAGTACGGAGGTATCTTGGGATTCTTTCATGCGTCAGGATGGAAGTTTTGCGACATCCTGACGCTAAGGCCATAAACCCTCAGGATGTCACTCGCCTCAGAAGGTTTCCATCCTGAAGGACATATCATGAATCTCTGAATGCCCCAATTTTTAGGTGCTACAAAATTTAAAATATATCAAATAGACGTTTTAACCATGATTTGTCGGATTTGATCATGATTTCGCTATCTTTGAAATCGGCGCTGAGTTCATCGCCCATTCTATCCCATACGGCGAAGATAAAGCTTATATGCGGATGCGGTATCATTCCTCTTGTAAGTTTAACAGCTCCCTCATCGCCATTATCCGGAGCGGTGAAATAAATTGTGGCAATGAGACCGTCGCCGGGAGGTAATGGGTCAATAAGATTTTTAGGATCAATAGTATTGATGAACGAAAAATACACTACTTTATCGTCTTCAGGTATTTTTGTATCGTTAAACATCATATACTGGCACCGACTGCCCGCAAAGCTCACCGAATCACAATAAAGATCTATCTTTTCCGATCGGTAAAACGTTGGCACCTGCATACCGGCAAGAGTGTCAGTATTGAACATATAAACTTTAACCGCAAAATGTTCCCCGGGTTTAACAGTAACTTTTTCGAAATAAACTGTGTTGGTTTGAAACTCCGTCTCCTGGGCGATTGAAAATACGACCGTCAAAAAGCAAATTACCGTTGTCAGCAAGACTAATTTTTTCACGCTGCCTCCTTAAAATGAAATCTGCATTCATTAATATTTACATAACCGCTAATTCATCATCTGATAAAATATTGCTGTCAGGCTAATATGCAAGAGATATTTTGTTTTAATTGCAAAAGCCATAAAGATAATTAGCCGCTATATTTGCTTTTAATTTCTTTTGCAGGCAAGCTGACCGCAAGCTGCCGCAATGTCTGCTCCTTTGGGTTTACGTAAAGTAACCGCTGGAGTACGGGGGTAAAGATAATCCCTGAATGCTAAGACAGTCCGGTCGTCCGGCTTCCTGTATTCGGAGTCTTCGATCTCGTTATATGGAATTAAATTAATCTTGCAGGGAATCCCGCTGACAAAGTCCGCCAGCGCTTTTGCATCATCAAGACTGTCATTTATGTCTTTCATGAGCAGATACTCAAATGTCACGCGGCCGTCTGATTTTTTGGCATAATAGATTGACGCCTTTTTCAACTTTATCAGCGGGTATTTTCGGGCAATAGGAATTAATTTGCAGCGCCTGTCTTCTATTGCCGAGTGAAGCGAGACCGCCAGATTGAACCTGGGATTTTCCTCGGCCAGCCTGTAAATGCTATCGACTAACCCGACAGTGGAGATGGTAATTTTTTTAAAGGACAATCCCGCCCCAAGCTGGTCTGTAAATATTATGCACGCTTTAATAACGTTGTCGTAATTTAAAAACGGCTCGCCCATCCCCATGAACACGATATTGGTAATCTTCTCATCGCTTTCAAGATTCTGTTTGGTCAAAAGATACTGATCATAAATTTCACCGGAGGTCAGGTTACGCTTAAACCCGTTGCGGCCGGTTGCACAGAAACCGCAGCCGATTGGGCAACCTGCCTGCGATGATATGCATAGCGTCAGCCTGTCGTTGTCAGATATGAGGACTGATTCAATATATAAACCATCGCCAATATCCCAGACAGTTTTAGTTGTGCCGTCACGTGAACTTAATATGTCCACCCGATTTATTTTTCTAATATAACAATGGCTTTCAATTAATTCTCTAAAAGATTGGCTCAAATCGGTCATATCGCTGAATTCATCTACGCCGTGTTTGAAAATCCATTTAAACAACTGCCGTCCGCTGTATCTTTTCTTTCCCAGCTGGACCGCCAGGTTTTCAATTTCGGTCAACGAGAAGTCTTTCAGATTTGCTTTTCGTTCGGCGTCCATAGTCTGACAATACTAATTCCGGGTTTGAAAATCAACAGTTCTAATTTAATGATAACGGCTGCACAGCTATCTGGAAAAGGGTCAATTTCGTAAAATGCCTGCATTCCAATAATTATCTTGCTTTAGGTATTTAAAATTTTTAATGTTGAATCATGCGAATCGGATTTATTCAGATGTATCCCGAATTTGGCCGGATTAAAAACAATATCGAAAAAGCGTTATCGATGATGTCTGAAAAACAGGTCGAACTTTATGTATTGCCCGAGCTTTTTAACACCGGTTACATGTTCATATCCCCAACAGAATTAGCCGAGCTTGCCGAAATTGCCAAAGATGGTCATACCTGTCAAAGTTTGTTGAATTTTGCTAAAAAAAGCGGCACTGCGGTGATATTTGGATTTGCCGAAAAAGCGGCCAAAGGTATTTTTAATTCCTGCGCCTTTATTGATAGTAATGGCAATTTCAAACTTTACCGTAAATTGCATCTTTTTTATAACGAAAAGAGATATTTCATTCCGGGGAACCAGCCTTTAGAAGTCTTTGAATACCGTAACGCTAAAATAGGCATGATGGTCTGTTTTGATTGGATATTCCCTGAGGTCACTCGATGCCTTGCCCTTTTAGGAGCCGATATTGTCTGCCATCCCGCTAACCTGGTGATGCATTATTGCCAGGAAACAATGAAAGCACGCTCGATTGAAAATCATATCTTCACTGTAACCGCTAATCGAATCGGTGAGGAAAACAGGGGCGAGAACGGCTTTAAATTTACAGGTAAAAGCCAGATTACCGATTGTAAAGGCAATGTTATTTACAGGGCAAGTGAAGATAAAGAAGAATCTTACTTTGCCGATATTAATATTGAAGAGGCCAGGGATAAGAATATCAACGGCCTGAATGATATCTGGCAGGACCGACGAACAGAATATTATAAGCGTTTAGGAGAAAAATAAATGGCTGGATCAAGCAAAGTTTTAGTTATTGACGATGAACCGGAAATAACTGAAATAATTAAGGCGTTTCTTTCAAATGCCGGTTATGACGTTGAGGTGGAGAATTCCTCGGTTGAGGGATTATCCAGAGCCAGCGCTTTCAGGCCGGATGTGATCCTTCTGGATATCATGATGCCCGTTATGGATGGTTATGAGGTGTGCTCCAGACTTAAGAAGGATCCGCAATTAGCCCAGGTCCCGGTATTATTTTTGACAGGTAAAGATGCCAAAGATGACGCCGGTATGTCATTTCAATCGGGAGGCGACCTCTTTATAAAGAAACCGTTTTCATGTGAAAGACTCTTGAATATGGTGAAAATGGTTTTAATCTCGGTTAATAAGTAATTTTTAAACATCGGTTAATTCCATAGCGGCAGCTATTCCCCATGTCTAAACAGATTATATTTAAGCTGGTGCATGAGGACATACACCAGCCACTAAAATATCAGGAATCCATTAATAATACAGAGTGTTTTTGCGCTGTCGGAAATTACTTCCGACAACTCTGGCAGAAGTCCGCCTATGGCGGATGCCAGCACATGTTAAGATTTGTGAATAATCCGCGTTAGTTAATCAGCACAGTTTTTTAATCAATTAACCTGATAGATTAACAATTATAACTTGACCGATATATTTGATAGAAGTTATAATCCTTACATGAAGAAATCCTCTCTTGTTCTCTTAATTGCATTTTTAACAATATATGCCTTCGCTGGATTTGCTGGGGCTAATGACTTGCCTCGCCCGAGAGGTTATCTTAACGATTTTGCGGGCATTGTCGACAGCCACAGAGCCCACGAAATCGAATCGATGTGCGCCTCTATTGAAAAAAGCATCGGAGTGGAGATTGCCGTTGTTACTATAGAAAGCCTGGAGGGAGCCGTTCTCGAAGAAGAAGCGTTGAGGTATCTTGAGGGTTGGGGAGTTGGGAAGAAAGGTCAGGACAATGGAGTGGTGATTCTCGTTGCCCAGAAAGAAAGGCAAATCAGGATTGAAACCGGCTATGATATCGAAGGGATTTTGCCTGATGGAAAAGCCGGTGAAATAATCAGATATGATATGGTTCCCCGGTTCAAGCAGGGCGATTTCGGCGGCGGCCTGTCGGCGGCAGTATATAAAATTGGCAAAATTGTTGGCGGCGAAACAGTTGTGTATCCCAAACAGAAACGTAGTAAGCCCAGGATTGGCGGATTAGTATATTTGTTTTTTATTGTTTTATTTGTGATTTTTAACATCTTCGGCAGACGGCGAGGGCGCGGTCTGGGTCTTCTATGGTTCATGACAGGGTTTGGCATGGGCAGGGGCGGTTTCGGTAGTTCCGGCGGTTCCGGCGGGTTCAGCAGTTTCGGCGGTTTTGGCGGTGGTATGGGCGGCGGCGGCGGCGCCTCCGGAGGATGGTAATACATTTTAGAGATTTTTTTGAAACTTTTATTGTGCAGCGCACTATAAATAGCTAAATGATAGAAAAAAGTAAAAGACTGATTAAACGTTATAAAAACCGCAGGCTGTACGATACGGAGCTGAAAAAGACCATTAAGCTTGAGGATGTCAGAAAGTATGTAGACAGGGGCATCCAGGTGAAGGTGATTGACAATACTAACGGTAAGGATATCACTGTCCAGACGCTCGTTAATGTCTTATCAAGCTCGACAAGTGATATTAGATCTTTAAAGAAAAACGAAAGTATTATCGAACAACTTTTAATAAAGAAAGGAGCAGGAATCATGGACGCTATGAAAAAACTGATGCTGGCGGCGATTGGAGCGATTAATATCTCAAAGGAAAGATTGGAGGAGATATTTGATGAACTGGTTAAAAAGGGAGAAATGACCTCCGGTGAAAAGGCCGAGGCGATGAAAAAAATGGCTGATAAAATTGAATCCTCGACAGCGAAAGTTAAAGATGCGGTAGAATCCAAGGTCTCGGCGGCAATTGAAAAAATAAATGTAAGCGCCCGCGTTGATGAGCTAAATAAAAAAATGGAAGAGCTGTCAGCCAAATTGGAGGAATTAACAAGAATAATTGAGGGGAAGTAATTACTTTACAAAAAGATTGACTCAGGTTTCATTTTCTTTACTGATAGTCTTTCTGCCACAGTTATTGAATTTGCTGCAGGGAATAAATTGAAAAATTTTCGTTTTTGATCTTTAATATTATCTTGATTATTGTATTGATTAAATCCATATTTTTTCTATAATGCTGTTGAGATTTCTTAGCAGGAACAATTTTTTAATCTGCCGGATAGTAATGGCTTGATATGATTATACCAAGGCCTGATAAAAGCCTGAAGAGTTTAAGAAGGTATCGCCAGATAGCCGCGGTACTTATTAAATATGGTTTTGGCGAGCTTGTTTATCGAATGAACTTAGCATCCCCATTAAAACGGGGGAGAAAAGCCTACGATAAAAGCGCTAAAAGCACCGAGGTAAGGATAAGACTTGCTTTAGAGGAACTTGGTCCGACCTTTGTAAAGCTGGGGCAGGTATTGTCCACTCGTCCGTTTCTATTGCCCCTTGAATATATCGAGGAACTTTCCAAACTTCAGGACCAGGTCGAGCCGATGCCGACAGAAAAGGCGTTGAGAATTTTGTCCCATGAGCTTGGCCGGCCAATTGAAGAGTGTTTTTCTGAATTTGATGAAAGGGCTTTCGCTTCGGCTTCGCTTGCCCAGGTACACAACGCTGTCCTTTTTGATGGTGCGTCGGTGGTTGTGAAGATTCAGAGGGAAGGCATCAAAGAGATCGTCGATTCCGACATGCGCATTCTTTATGATGTTGCGGGCCTTCTGAATAAGAATGTTCCCGAAAGCCATCAATATGACCCTAAAGGATTAGTCGAGGAACTGTCGCGTTCGACTCAAAAGGAAATCAATTTTTTAAATGAAGCCCGCAATATTGAAATTTTTGCTGAAAATTTTAAGGATGAGCCGGGTATAAAAATCCCGAAAGTGTATCGGGAATTTTCGACCACGAAAGTTTTAACCCTGGAAAAGATCGAGGGGATCAAGATTTCCAGGATTGATGAGTTGAAGCGGGCAGGCTATGATCTCGAAGCGATTTGTGTCAATGGTGCCAGGTTGATACTCAAAATGATTTTTGATGACGGTTTCTTTCATGCCGATCCTCATCCGGGCAATCTGTTTGTCTGTGACGGCAGTGTGATAGCGCCGGTTGATTACGGCATGATGGGGACGCTGTCCGAATCGCAGATGAACGAACTGGCCGACCTGTTTATTACGATTATATCAAAAGATGCTGGAGCCATTATCAGGACGCTGCAAAACTCCGGTGTGGTGCCGGATGAGGTTAATATCAAGATGTTCGAACAGGATATCAGCGAGCTAATCGTGAAGTATTATCATATATCTCTGTCGAAAATAGATATGAGAACGGCAACCGATGATTTTTTTACGCTTGCTCAGACTCATAAGATCAAGTTTCAGGCTGAGTTTATGCTTTTGGGCAAAGCCTTGATCACTTATGAAGAACTGGCCAGAACTCTTTATCCACAGTTTAACTTTTTCGCCGAGGTTGTGCCGTATATAAAGAAGCTGACTGCGCGTAAATACAAGCCCGCCAATTTCATGAAAGACCTGTTACGAATTGCCGATGAGTGGAGGTGGCTGCTTGTTGAGGCTCCGCGGGAATGGCGTAAAATCGCCGGCAAACTGAGTAAAGGGGAGCTTCAGGTCCAGATGCATCATAAAGGGCTGGAAACTCTCATCCGTGAACTCGACCGCTCCTCCAATCGTGTATCGGTATCGCTATTGGTGGCCGCGCTGATCGTTGGCTCATCGATGATTATGACTGTTGAAAAGGGGTATATGATATTCGACCTGCCTTTGCTTGGACTGATTGGTTACCTGTTTGCGGGAGTGCTGGGAATCTTTCTAATCATATCGATATTGAGATCCGGCAAGCTCTAAGTAAGCCTATGATTAGATACATCAATCGTGTGAAATCTGAAGGTTCAGCCAGTTCGTAGTCCACAGGAGGTGAGTTGGCTGTTTTTACAGGGAATACAATAGAAAAGCCAAGCTAAAAAACTGCGACCTGTCTAATCAAGGTGTAGCAGGAGAACTTCCCTAAACAACATGTGGCTCTTTAAAAAAGAACTTTGTGTGACAGATGTGCTTACTATTATTAACAGGCGGCTCTTTCCAGAGCCGCTGCAGGACTGGAAAGTCCTGCCTATTATATATAAACTGTAGGGTTGAGAAATCCCACCGTGTATAGTTATAACGCATTAGATTGCAGATGATAAATCAAAATATTTTTATGGAAAATACTCTGAAGTTATTTCTTGACTAATATTCCATTTGTAATAACTTATTAATGGGTGTAGAGATGAGTTTTGAGAACCTTGGCAGTCGCGAGAAGAGCATACTTAAAGCGCTGATAAACCATTATATCAGTACCGCTGAACCGGTCGGATCGCGGACTCTATCGAAAGAGCATGAAATCGGGCTGTCATCAGCCAGTATCAGGAATACTCTAAAAGACTTAGAAGAAATGGGGTTTATTACCCAGCCTCACACCTCTGCCGGCAGGGTACCCACGAATTTTGGTTATCGTATATATGTAGAATATCTGCTCACTCCCGAAAAGTTGTCTGAATCTGAAAAAGATTTTATAATAGAAAATATAACTACAGAATATACCGAGATTGACCACATATTGGAGCAGACCTCGAGAATGCTAAGTAGTCTATCAAAACAACTCGGAGTTACCATTTCTCCAAAGTTCAATAAAGCCATGTTAACCCGTCTTGAACTTATCCCGGTAGCCGAAAAAAAGCTCATGGTGGTGTTGGTGGTAAAGTCAGGCTCGGTTAAATCGATTTTATTTGAGGTCGAATCCAATCTGCCGGACATGGCTATCAGCGAGACAGCCCAGGTTTTAAACGAACGTTTATGCGGGCTTTCCCTGGGTGAAATCAAAAAGACCATCCGTAAGCGCATTCAAAATGTTAAAACAGGAGATCCCAAGTTGATCAAGCTTTTTGTTGAGGGACCTGAAGGAATCTGGGATTTCCCCGGCGATGATAAAATGCATTTTTCCGGCGCCTCAAATTTATTTCAACAGCCGGAGTTCCAGAACCCTCGTGACTTAGCTGATGTGGTTGAGCTTTTAGAAGACCGCCAGGTTATCCATCAATTAGTTGCCAATACCGGAATATCAGAGGGCATAACAATCAGCATTGGCCATCAGGATGAAAAAAGCAAGACCAACCAGTTGTCGCTTTTAACTTCAAAGTATAATCTGGGTGATGTTAAAGGCGTTGTTGGAATCATCGGACCCAAACGAATGAAATATGCCAGGCTTGTCAGCCTGGTTGATTATACCGCCAAAAAGTTGTCCCAGATATTGTCGGAGTAGCCGGTATCAATCATCATCAATGAAAAGGTACAATATCTTCAACCGCAATTAATTTTTGGTTATTAAAAAATCAACCCGGATTTTGCAGTTGAACAATCAGAAATAACAAGTAACATATTGTAACTCAACGCGTAGGGGCCTATGGCAATATCCATACGGATCCGTTTAGGACGCCCCTACGGCAACTTTTTTTGTTATCATTATTTCTTTAAACCTATTTGATAATCCTATATTGGTAAACTACGTGATTTACCTTATCCATCTTACAACTCTTTGACCGCAAAATCTGGGATTAATGCATATTTTTTTAAAATAATCTTGAAATGTTCCGCTATATTTGTTTAATATCTCCCAGCGCTTTATTCTGGACTGAAGAAAGATGAAAAAAAATAAGACTGAAAAGGAACAATCAAAGTCTAACGGGGAAACCGAGGCAACTGAAGAAACTTCAAACTCTTCGGAAACTGGCAGTAATCAGGAAGCGAAGGCTTTTGACGTTCAGGAATCCGAAGAATATCAACAGCTTAATGATAAATATCTAAGACTGGCTGCGGAGTTCGAAAATTTTAAGAAAAGAAGCGTCCGCGATTATTCCCGTATATCTGAATTGGCTGAAAGCGCTTTGATTTTACAGCTGCTGGATGTTGTTGATGATTTCGACAGGGCTCTGGAGCAGGATGCTGATGATGCGGATACCTATAAACAGGGCGCACGGATGATTTATGACAAGCTTCATAAGATCCTTAGGAAACGCGGTCTTAAAGAGATCAAGGCAGTCGATGAGATTTTCGATCCGTTTTATCATGAAGCTGTAATGCAAAGAGAAGTTGAAGATTGTGACGATGGTATTATATTGGAGGAGGTGCAGAAGGGATACTTTTTAAACAGCAGGGTTCTTCGTCCTGCAAAAGTGATTGTGGCAAAGAAAAAAGCTGAATCTTTAGGTGAACAAGAAAATAGCTGAACTGGCAGGCAACACATTTATCTGACAGCTAATTTATTTTTTGAACAAGAAAACCTGTTATTGCCGGCAACTTAATTGCACGTAATATTTTAATTCGAATATCCCCGGGTTTACTCTTGAAGATGTAAATCCTGCCTTATATGGCAATTAAGGAGCGGCAATAATTGTTGCTTCCATTCAGAAACTTCGTCGCGGTCAAAATGCAAAAATTGCATTGTTGACCTTAGTGAAATCCTTGATAGAAATAAATGTGAAGTTCTTGCCATTTGAGGCAAGGATTGTTTTGATAAAATTCAGATTGGTGATAGCGCCAACTTAACCTGAGAACGTAGCTTGAACCGCTTAAGGAGATGTGATGACGAGAACTATAGGCATAGTTAATCTAAAAGGGGGAGTGGGTAAGACGACAACCACAGTGAATCTCGGTTCTGCTCTGGCCATATTGGGATTTGAAGTTCTATTAGTTGATATGGATCCGCAACAAAGTCTTACAGGCTGGGCCGGGTTGGAACATCAACCGAATGTAGATAATGTCCTTTCATGCAAGGCGGAAATTTCACAGGCTATAGTCAAATGGGAAAAAACAGGCTGCTGGGCGCTGCCGGCGGGACGGGATCTTCGTTTAGTGGAAACCGAGTTATTATCATTTGATAGGCGTGAATATATTCTTAAAGATAAATTGCAGACACTTTCAGGTTTCGACTTCATTTTAATCGACAGTTCACCATCGTATGGGCTTTTAACTATAAATACTATCTGTGCCTCAAGTGAAATTATTATCCCGCTGCAGACCGAGATATTGGCCCTGGAAAGCACTTTGCCATTTTTTGAAACCCTTGGAGAAATTAAGAAGAAGTATCATCCTCAGCTAAAAATTGCCGGTATTTTACCAAGCATGTTTGATTCTCGAACTAACCTGTCAAAGTCTATTCTTGATCAGATGAGAGCCTCTGAGCATCTTGGACCGCTAATGTTTAGAACTCTGATCAGGAAAAATGTAAAACTCGCAGAAACACCCTCGTTTGGATGTGCGGTTACACGCTATTCAACGGCTCATGGTTCAGAGGATTACAAGTCGCTGGCCGATGAGATATTAAATGAAAGCGACAGAGCCAAGATAGCCTTATCGGAAATCAGACTGGCAGAGCCGTTATTTGTCCCTCAGATTGAATTGGATGAGCAAAAACAGGCATCGGGAGAGGATGAGTTTACTTTAAGTAAGGATGAAAAATATGTTGAGTTAGAAACCGAATCTGATTTAATTGAAGTGACTGAAGACAGTGATGATTTTTCACGATAGATTTTATAGTTGAGTTATAAACGGTTTTGATGGATAAAGGAGTTAGAGCAATGAAAGTTTCAATCGAATATTGCGTGGAATGAAATTACGGACCGCAGGCAGTCAGTTTGGCTGATGCTATAAAAGACAGGTATGGCGTCGATGTTAAATTAATCGAATCCGACGGCGGCGTATTCGAGGTTGTTAAAGACGGTGAACTGATTTTTTCCAAGAAAGCAGTCGGGAGATTCCCTGAGCATACTGAAATTTTTGAGAAGCTGGACAATTAATAGAAGAAATTAGTGTTATAATATGCTAAGGATTGCTTACAACTAAGGGGTATTCTTTTATATTTCATTTTAATGGCATGAATTATAGGCTTGCATTGCAATTTCTTAGCAATTATATTTTTGAATTAAGTAGGTTTATAGTTTTGTACAAATTTAGCTGAAGACCTGCGGCAAGTTTTCGCATTATGACCGATAAAACAGCCTGAAAAAAAGGATAATCGAATAGATGTTTACATTACTGAAACATGTCATTTCATTAGTATTATGGGCTGTGGTAGCCGGCGCTTTTTTGCTGGCTAAAAATCCCGAACTGCTCGCTTTCTGGGTGTTGTTTGGCGTTATCTTGCTGATAGCCTGGGTTGTGAAATTTGTCTGGAAATGGATTGTCGGGATATTTTTCCCAACGGTTATGGCTCGGTCGTATTTTTTCTTTGTTTTGACGCTTCTTATTGCGGCGTTAGCCATCTACCAGATTATACTGGTTCCGGGTTTTACCAACTGGGGCGCTTCAGATGAGGAAGTAGCGAATAAATATCCAGTTGATGAATTTTTGCCTGAGGCCAGAACTGTTACTCTTAAAGCCTTTACCGTTAATGCGCCGGTTGATAAAGTATATCCATGGATCAAGCAGATGGCAACCGAGGGCACGCTGAATTTAAATGTCAGTATCTTAGATTTTGTGCAGAACAAACCGGCCAGGTTGATTCTAAAGGATCTGCCATCGATTAATATAGGGGACAGGTTTTTGATAGGTGAAATAGTCCAGTCGGAAGAAAATTACAGCCTGACAATTGAGTTAAACCGTCACCGGTTCCCCTGGAGTAAGTTTAGAAAAATCTATGCCGGCTATTATTTATCCAGCGATGACGATAACAGGACCAGGGTTGTTATAAAGATCAAAGCCGATTATGACGGTCTTATCGCCTGGTTTTCCTCGAAATATTTGATAGAACTGGGAGATTTCTGGGTTTCCCGATATCATTTGAATACTATTAAAATAATTGTTGAGGGTTCAGCCTCAGAAAGAGGTTGAATTAGTTTAAGGACTCTTGCATAATAACTGCGGCTTTTTGATAGAAACTTGGTGGGAGGTATATGATGTCTGATGTGATTTATTTACTTGTCGGATTAATCATTGGAATTGTAATAGGTGCTTCTGTTGTTCTGGTCGTTTCTTACTTCAAAAAACAATACTTCTTAAACACAATAAAAGATTATTTCGGCACAATATCAAGGGAGGTGCTTAAAGAGAGTCGGGAAGACAATATAAATATAGCCAAGAGTGAACTTTCAAAGGAGTCGGCACTTGGGGCTAAAGAGCTTGAGAGCAAAAAAGAACTAATCAAAGAGAGATTGGTATCAATGGAAAAGGAAATTCGTAAGGTTATGGATGACATTAAAGGATTCGAGAAAGACCGAAATACCAAATACGGCGAGCTTTCAAATCTTTTGCGAAATACAGGTAATGAACTTAATAGATTACACACGACCACAGGCAAATTAAATGAGGCTCTTGCCAGCACAACTGTCCGGGGCCTATGGGGCGCAGAGATGGCGAATAGAGTCTTGGAATTAGCTGGCTTCATAGAGAATATTAATTATTACAGGGAAAAAACTTTGCAATATTCTCAGACTCGGCCCGATTTTACATTCCCATTATCGAATGACTATATTGTTAATATGGATGTCAAATTTCCTCTGGATAATTATAAAAAATACCTGAATGAGCAAAATGATGTTGAAAAAGATAGATTTAGATCGCAGTTCTTTAAAGATGTTCGGAAGCATATAAGAGATGTTAAGGGGCGTAGCTATATCAGCAAAGAAGACAAAACCATCGATATGGTCATTGTTTTTATCCCCGTTGAGGCGGTTTACTCATTTATAATTGAAACCGACAGGTTTATAATGGATGAGGCAATGAAAAATAACGTGGCTTTGTGTGGGCCACTGAACCTTTTTGGCATTCTGGCTGTTATCCGGAAGGCTGTCGATAATTTTAATCTGGAGAAGGCAGCTGGGCAGATTATATCTTTAATGGGTGGTTTTGAAAAACAATGGCAGCTGTTCATACAGAGTATGGATAATATGGGAAAGCGCATTGAGGCTGCTCAAAGAGAATATGATAAGCTTGTTACAACCCGGAAAAACCAGCTTCAAAAACCGCTTGATAAAATAGAAGCGCTAAGAAAGCAAAAAGGTTTGCCAGTATCTGAGATTGGAGAAATCGAGTTCAATGAAGAAAGCCCTGTTGATGACGATGATAATGATTTGCCATTGTAGACTATGCAATTAATTTGACATTTATAGTTTTAGATTAGAAGATGAAAAAGCTGTTGGTTTTTAATATTATTTTGATTTTGCCCTCTTGCATTTTTTTAAAGGATGTATTATATAAATTTGTTACGTAAGTATTAATTATGAATTTAAATAGGAGTTAAAATAAAATGTCAAAAGTAATAGGTATTGATCTTGGTACTACCAATTCCTGCGTTGCAGTTATGGAAGCCGGCGAGGCGAAAGTAATTCCCAATACGGACGGCTCACGGACAACATCATCGATAGTGGCCTTCACTAAAACCGGCGAGCGGCTTGTTGGCCAAACTGCCAAGAGACAGGCGATAACAAATCCTGAGAATACGATCTTTTCTATTAAGCGGTTTATGGGACGCCGCTACGCAGAGGTGTCGTCAGAGGAGAAAATCGTCTCCTATAAAATCATACCCGGTCCCAATGATGTTGTACGGGTGGTGGCTCTTGGTAAAGATTATGCTCCGCCGGAAATTTCAGCTATGATTTTGCAGTACCTTAAAAAAGCGGCCGAGGATTACCTTGGCGAAAAGGTGACACAGGCTGTAATTACGGTTCCGGCTTATTTTAATGACAGCCAGCGGCAGGCAACCAAAGATGCCGGTGAAATCGCCGGGCTTGAGGTCTTAAGGATAATAAACGAGCCGACTGCGGCATCTTTAGCCTATGGTCTTGAGAAGAAAAAAGATCAGAAAATCGCAGTCTATGATTTGGGTGGCGGCACTTTTGATATTTCTATACTTGAGCTGGGCGATGGTGTATTCGAGGTGCGCTCCACCAACGGCGATGGTCATCTTGGGGGCGATGATTTCGATCATCGGATCATCGATTATCTTGCCGATGAATTTAAAAAGGACCAGGGCATTGATCTTCGCCAGGACAGAATGGCTCTTCAACGGTTGAAAGAGGCCTCCGAAAAAGCTAAATGCGAACTTTCATCCACAATGCAGACCAATATCAACCTGCCCTTTATTACCGCCGATCAGTCCGGTCCCAAACATCTGGATATATCACTTACACGCGCTAAATTAGAACAGCTTTGCGATGACCTGATTCAGCGGACAGTCGAGCCATGCCGGCAGGCTTTGGCCGATGCCAAGCTTTCACCGGGTGATATACAGGAGGTAATATTAGTCGGCGGCATGACCCGTATGCCTAAAGTGCAGGAGATTGTCAAAGAGCTGTTTGGAAGAGAGCCTCACAAGGGCGTCAATCCTGATGAGGTAGTGGCTATCGGGGCGGCTATCCAGGCCGGTGTTTTGGCCGGTGATGTTAAGGATGTACTGCTTCTGGATGTAACGCCTCTTTCCCTGGGGATTGAGACACTTGGCAGCGTATTTACAAAGCTTATCGAACGTAATATTACCATCCCGACGAAAAAGACGCAGATATTCTCAACTGCGGCTGACAACCAGCCGGCGGTTTCCATCCATGTGCTTCAGGGCGAACGCGAAATGGCGATCCATAACCGTACTCTGGGTCGGTTTGATCTGGTTGGCATACCGCCGGCTCCCAGGGGCATTCCGCAAATTGAGGTGACTTTCGATATTGACGCTAACGGCATTATGCATGTTTCAGCGAAAGACCTGGGAA
Source organism: uncultured bacterium (assembly GCA_965603725.1). GTDB lineage: Bacteria > Zixibacteria > MSB-5A5 > UBA10806 > 4484-95 > JAGGSN01. The sequence goes on from CBFDEC010000019.1 coordinate 19,988, forward strand.
CGGGCAAAGAGCAGTCGATTAAAATCGAGTCATCCTCCGGTTTGTCTGAATCTGAGATCGATAAAATGAAGAAGGATGCTGAAGCTCACAGCGAAGAGGATAAAAAACATCGCGAGCTTATTGAGGCCAAGAACAAGGCTGATTCAATTATTTACTCCACCGAAAAATCGCTCAAGGAATACGCCGACAAACTTGCTGATGATGATAAAACCAAAATCGAACAGGCGATTAACAATTGCAAAGAGGCGTTGAAAACCGAAGATGTTGAAACCATAAATAAAACTGCCGAGGAAGTAATGACCGCCTCTCACAAACTGGCCGAGGAGATTTATAAAAAGGCTTCTGCTGAAACCGGACAGGCAGGCGCAGACCAGCAGGCAGACGCTGGAGCGCCTCCCGGTGGTGAGCGGCCATCTGCCGAAGATACAAAAGGCAAGGATGATGAGGGAGCTGTCGACGCCGACTTTGAGGTTGTTGACGATAAAGATAAATAAACGGCTTGTATAATCAGAGAGGATTCCGGATTATTCTTTAAGATAAGACAGCTTTTCCGGATAAAAGCATGCAAATATAAACTTTGCTTTCTGTGTTATCGTGCGATGGTTTAAAATATAAGATTATCATGGCTAAAATTATAGAGACAGTACAAAAATGGCTTGAGGATCAAAACCTCGCGTATTCGATCAAGACTGAAACATTCATAATCGATGGCGATGGACCCAAGCCGTTTAAATACGTACCCAATTTTATAATCTTGAACAGGCGTTTCCAGAGAAAGGTTATTATTGTTGAACCGATTACTTCATTTGCGCCTCAGGGTGGTCTAAAGAGGATTCAGACTTTCAGGCAACAGTTCAACGATAAATACCATATTGTAGTCATCTCCAAAAACAGGATATTGGAGCGAATTCCATCAAGCGCCTATGACCAGTTAGTGGAATTTGAAAAACTGGACAAAATAAAAATCAAATTCCGTTAATGATCTGTTTAAATTAGAGGTTATTTTTATAATTTTACAAACAATCCCTCCACAAACATTCATTGACAATTCATTCATATTCTACTTATTTTGCTTATAAATTGACAATAATAAAGCACAGGAGATGATTATGTCTGATGATGTTTACAAACTCTGGCCGGAGCTGGAATGGATTAAGGACGAAATCCTGCGGAAACAAACCGCCGATACCTGGGAACTGGCGCTGAAGCAAAGCAAGCTGACCGCGGACGATTTAAACGAGATACCATTTACCCTTCTGGTAAAATACTGCCCGGTCACATTCATGGAGCATAAGCGGGCGGTGGTGCATATATCATACACTGCGGCTAAATCGATGCAGAAATTTTTTGGCGATAATCTGCCTGTTGATCTCGATGTGGTTGTCTCGGGGGCTATTTTAGCCGATGTTGGCAAGCTTCTGGAATATGATAAAAAAGACGGCAAGGCTGTAGTCTCAACCTATGGCCGGTATGTCCGTCACCCGTTCTCCGGAGTTGGCCTGGCAATGCAGTGCTGTGTGCCGGACAAGGTCTGCCATATCATTGCCGCCCATGCCGGCGAGGGCGATCTGTTCAAGCGCACCACCGAAGCCTATATTGTGCATCACGCCGATTTCATGACCTTTCTGCCGTTTAAAAATAAATAAGGATAATTAATATTGTTGTTTTTATGTTGACTTTTTAAATGATTAACATATAATAAAAATAAGTATTTCCGAAAAGGGTAGCATCATGAGTTACATAGAGTATTGTTCTTAATGAGATGATTGATTACCATAAATCTATTGGAGGGCTTAATGAAAGAAAAAAGATAATCTCCATAAATGACTTAAAATCTCAGTTCATTAGTGTCCGGGCTTTTTCAAGAACAGGATGAATGATTTGAAGATTGTGAAATATTGGTAGAAATTAATCGATTTTGTTTTAAGGAGTTAGAGTTGTCATATTATATGTGGTTGTCTTCAAAGATTATGGATTTTATTTTGAGATACGAAAATTGTCATTCCTGCGTAAGCAGGAATCTATGGTAATTGATGTTTTTCCGGTTTGTTTTAAGCAGAAGTGATTGAACAGGATATACCACATTATAGATCCCCGCTTTCGCGGGGATGACAGTTGTGAGTTTATTGTTTATCAAAAGGCCGGACACTAATGATCTCAGTTATTTAATTAAAAAAACAAGGAGGGATAAAAAAATGAAACACAACACACATATTTACGTGGCGGTTAAATCCATACAATTCATCAAGCAGAGTGTAGATAATTTACTTGATGAGAATGATAAACATGTTAAAGGTCAAAAAAAAACCAAGGAGCGCAATAATGCCACAAATCTTCAACGTTACCTTCAGTATTACCAAGATTTGATTGAAGAAGCTACATGGGCTCCGGATGATGTCCTGAAAGATAATGATCCAAATCACATCTTTAAATTATTCACAAAAAACGAATTTCCTGATTACAATCCGAAAGATCGTCCAACTTTCAAAAGAGACAAAGTAACTTATTACAAATTTGCGGGTGGATTGCCTTATCGAATTGATCATATCGCTCGCTCCATTAAAAACATGTGCAAGTTGCGTGATTATAACGATCAGTTTGACATGAGACAAATTATGTATCATTATCTGCTTTTGAGCCACTACATAGTCGACGCTCATGTTCCTGTGCACTGTGATTTACGTGATGACCCTCCTAAGAGTGGAAAGGTTGCCGACCCCAGCAAGCGGAAAGGCAAAGACAAACCCAAGGGCAAGTATATGAAAGATAGCGCTCACGGATCGCTCGAAAGTCTATGGGATAAGGCCGTTACACCGGTTGCCATTGGTGAAAATATCATTGCCAGAACCCGGATTAGAGAAAAAATCAAACATACAGATTTGTCGGATGCTGTTACTTTTACGTTAGGTGATTGTAAAAAAGGACGCGAAATCCAAGTTAAGTCCATAGCTCCAAATGGATTAATGGATTTTATGATTGATGTTTGTGTCCAAAGTAAGATCAGATGTCAGAAATTATTTCCTTTAGATAATCCTCAAAAACGAAATGATGATATACTTGAAGAAACCACACGAGCAATTTTCGCCGATTGCATTGGTAATCTGTTGTCCATCTGGAGATATATCTGGGTACACCAGCGTACTTAATATGTATAACAAAAGCAGGTTCGATGGTATAGGCTGGTTTGCCTTAGAACAAGAACATCTGATACTAAGATGTTATTATTCAGTAAACTTACGCAAATACCAGCGCAATCAAAACGTGCAAGTTATAGTTTAGAGGGTGCCTAACATAGAACAGGACTTTTCACATACCACGCTTGGCCGGACCGGCTTAAAGGTTTTCCGGCTGGGGCTTTCGGCAACATACTGGCCGGGCAAAAAAATAATCTATAAAGCTATTGATGAGGGCATAAACTTCTTTTTCTTTTTCAATTTCGACTTGCAAATGGTCAGGGTTTTAAGAGATGTTTTCCAAAGCAGGCGAGATGATTTTGTCGTTTCAACAGGCGCCTATAATTGGAGTATTGGCCATTTAAACCTTCAAAGAACGCTTGAAAAAAGGCTCCGTAAACTCAAAACGGATTACATAGATGTTTTTTATTTCCTCGGCGTTTTGAGAGAACGCGAGCTTACCGATCATGTTTTAGAGGAGTTTCAAAAGTTCCGTGATGAAGGCAAAATCCGTTCTTTCGGCATTTCGACTCATAACCGGGAATTCGCCGGACAGCTTGTTAAAAAGGGCGATTTAGACGTTTATATGATGCGATACAACGCTGCCCACCGCGGCGCTGAAAGAGAAATATTCCCCTACCTGGAGAAATCCAATCCCGGTATAGTCAGTTATACCGCCACCCGCTGGACCTATCTTCTCAGACGCCCAAAAGGCTGGCCCAAGGATGGCCGGATACCAACAGCGGGGATGTGTTATCGTTTTGTGCTGTCAAATCCACATGTCCATGTCTGCCTGACCGCCCCCAGAAATTTAAAGCAGTTTAACGAGAATCTTGCCGCAGTTTATGAGGGACCTCTTAATCAGGAGGACATGAAATTTATGCGAACATTTGGCGATGCGGTGCATAAAGTATCAAGAAAAGGTTACGGCAGGATAATTCCGTTTTCCAGAAGCAGAGCTGAGAATTAATTTTCAACATGAAATAGTACCTGTTTATTGTTATCTATACATATCTGTTTTTAGTTGCGTTGTTTTCTGTTTGACAGGTATAAAAGATAATCCTATCTTGCCTTAGTCAAATGGAGGAATTGATTGGCTGAAAATAATCATTTTCAATATAAAAATCGGCTCTGGAACAGGCTTGAAAAACATGTACTACCATTTGTCTCCAAACCGGGCAGGTATGTCGGCAATGAGCTTAATGCGATTATAAAAAATCATGAGGGCAAGTTCAGGATAGCGCTGGCGTTTCCGGACATCTATGAAATCGGCATGAGCTATCTTGGCCAGCAGATACTTTATCATATTATTAACAGCCGTGAGGACTGCGTTGCCGAGCGAGTATTCCAGGTGTGGCCGGACATGGAAAAGTTGATGCGCAAACAGGATATTCCCATGTTCTCACTGGAAACCTCAACGCCGCTGATCGATTTTGATGCAGTCGGTTTTTCGGTCACTTATGAAATGCATGCGCCAGGTATATTAAACGTCCTCGATCTGGCCGGTCTTTCTCTCAAGTCGAGCGACCGGAATGATACCGATCCTTTAATAATAGCAGGCGGGCCCGCTGTATTAAATCCCGAACCACTGGCTGATTTCTTTGATGTGTTTTTCCTCGGCGATGCTGACGAGTCAATAAACGAGATTATCGATTGTTTGATGGCAAACAAAGGCGAATCAAAAGAAATAAAACTAACAGAACTCACTCCTATTGAGGGAGTATATATTCCTTCATTTTACAAAGCTGAATATGAAAACAACCGGTTGAAATCAATTTTCCCGATCAAGGAGGGAATTCCCGAAAAAATTAAGGTGCGCTCCTGTGCCGCACTTAAGAAAGAATATTATCCCGCAAAACCGATTGTGCCTTTTATCGAAACAACTCACGACCGCCTGTCCGTGGAAATCATGCGTGGCTGTGTCCGCGGCTGCCGTTTCTGTCAGGCTGGTTATCAGTATCGCCCCAAACGGCATCGTAGTCCTACAGACATCCACAGCAATATACAGAACTGCTTTAAGGCAACCGGTTTCGATGAAATCACCATGCTTTCGTTGTCATCAACCGACTACCCGAACCTTGAGCAGATGATTGGCGGAATTATGCCTTTCCTTCAGCAAAACCATCTGTCAGTATCGCTTCCCTCCCTCAGACCCGGATCGCTTTCTCCAACTATCCTGGAATATCTGAAAAGCCAGCGTAAAACAGGCATAACATTCGCCCCTGAAGCGGGTACCCGGAGACTTCGCGATGTAATGAATAAGAATATCACATCCGATCAGATACTTGACGGTGTAAAGGCGGTTTTTAAAAGTGATTGGACGCTGATAAAGCTGTACTTTATGATCGGCCTGCCTACCGAAAACGACGACGATATTCAAGGTATAATCGATATGGTAAAACAAATATCCCGTATTGCCGGTTCAATGGGCGGCAAGAAAAATATCAATGTGACAATCTCACCGTTCTGTCCCAAACCGGGAACGCCCTGGCAATGGGAAGCGCAAATTGATGATGGGAAGATTTCAAAAATCTACGAAAGACTGTCAACAAGCATAAGAAACCGTAATGTATCATTGAAATTTCGCAATCCGAAGCTGTCTGTTATAGAGGGGATATTAAGTCGGGGCGATCGAAGAATGTCTGAAGTTATTTATAAAGCATATAATTATGGCGGCCGGCTTGACGGTTGGAGTGAACATTTTAATTTTGAATTGTGGGAGAAGGCTCTCACAGATACAAAAAACAAAATCGATGACCTGTTGCAGTTTAAAGTTGCTGATTTACCTTTACCCTGGGAGCATATCGATAAGGGCATCCCTAAGAAATTCCTGCTTGATGAACGTGATCGTTCATTAAAAGGCGAACCTTTGCTGGTTGGGGTTTCAGGCAAAGACGATGTTAAAGCCGGCGCTGGCGGCGGATTTGGCCGTCCTCTTAAAAAGCGCGTTTCAGTTTCTGCAGTACCAACCAAAACCAAAATCCGGATAAAATATTCCCGTGATAAAAGAGTACGGTTTTACTCGCATCTTGACATGATCAGAGCGTTCAACCGTGCCATAAGACGGGCTGGGCTGCCGGTTAGTTACAGCCTGGGGTTTCATCCACACATGAAGCTGTCTTTTGGACCGCCGCTGGCGATGGGCTGTATCTCGGAAGCGGAGTATATGGATATCCAGTTTGATTCCCCTTTTGAAAAATACTACCTTGCCAGATTCAATGAAAGCCTGCCTCCGGGACTTAACGTTACCGCTTCAAAATTGATATTCACCAAAACCGATTCCCTGGTAAAGATTATCAATTGCGCCTCCTATCAGATCAAGTTTGAAAACAATGAACGGAATATTCAAAAGAAGATTAACAATCTTTTGGAAAGAAAAGAAATCACGGTCACGAGGATAAAAAAAGAAGAGCCGAAAGAATTTTCAGTTGGGCAATTTTTGCATCAATTGACTTTTAATGACGGCGTATTCGAAATGCTTTTGGGCTTTACCCCCGATGGCTACCTTAGGCCGGGCGAGGTTATGATATTCGGTCTTGGCTTTTCGGTATCAGAATCCCAGTCACTCATTTATAATCGAACCGGTCAATATTTCCTGCAGGGTGTGCATAAAGTGGAACCGCTGGACTTAGTTTAAGATGTCCTCAATTGCGCGAACGATAGCCTGCCAATCATTAATCAAATGGGCAGAATTAAATAATGATCCGCATCAAATAATAATCAGTCACATTAACAATAGCGTCAAACCCGAGGACGCTGCATTTGCCAGGGAATTGTTTTTCGGCACGATCAAGCTTAAAAGAAAAATTGATTATTGTTACAGCCCATATGTTACCTCGAAAGATGTCGAATTGAAATTGAAACAGGTGTTGCGTCTTGGGTTTTATCAGCTTATCCAGACTGCAAATATACCCGAATATGCTGTCGTATCGGAAACAGTAGATTTAGCCAGGCAGCTCTGTTCATCTAAACAGACCGGATTTGTAAATGCAGTGATGAGAAATTATTTACGCCAACCGGACAGAATTAAATTGCCGGATATAGAGAATGATCCTGTAAAATATTTGGGCATTGAATATTCTTATCCGGATTGGCTTGTCAAAAGATACCTCAACAGGTTTGGCCTTGACCGGACAATTGAAATATTAAAATGGGGGAACACGCCGCCGGATTTTTTCTTTTTTATTAATAAATATTTCGAGTCGGGAAATTGTATTGAAGATGATTTAAAGCAATTAGGCATTCACTTCCAGAGATTCGAGCCGTTTGAGGGTTATTATAGATGCCTGAATCCTCAAATACTATTAAGGTCAAAGCTGTTTCATGAGGGAGCTGTCATTGTTGGCGATCCTGGTCAGAGCATTGCTGTTGCGGCGATGGCGGCGCCGGAAGGCGAAGCGGTATTGGACCTATTTGCTGCTCCCGGCGGTAAAACAGCCTCTCTGGCCGGTATGGTCGGCGGCAAGGGGCGGGTGTATGCCGTAGATATATCTTTAAAACGGTTGAGAATATTAAAGCAAAATATAAACCGATGGCGTCTAAATAATGTTTTTATTTTTTGCAGCGACATATTAAAATTTGCAAGCGGACGAAAATTTAAATATATTCTGGCAGATGTGCCGTGCGGCGGCACCGGAACAATCAGGCGAAATCCTGATTTACGATGGAACTTGAAAGAACGGGATATTTATCGTCACTCGGAGAAACAATTACTTTTCATAAAAGAAGCGGCCAGTATGCTTAAACCAGGAGGAAAACTGGTATATTCCACATGCAGTATGGAACCTGAGGAGAATGGATATATAATTGATACATTTTTAAAACAAAACGACGGATATGGCTTACAATCATTAGATGGCTTTAGAGATTTCAAAACTCCGGGGGGGATGTATGAGGCGATGCCTTTCCAGTATCAGACGGATGGGGCTTTTGTCGCTGTAATTGAAAAAGGATGAAATAAAATTTGAAAATGGAGATTATTTTAAACAACCTGATTAAAAAATGGAAACATTTGCTGGTAGCGCTGGGCGTATTTATCGGTGGAACGCTGGCGCTGGCTTTACTGATGGATAAGGTGATCATGCCGATGGTTATCCGTCATGGCGATGAATGCCTGGTACCGGATGTAACATATTTATCCCTGCAGGCCGGAACTATCAAGTTAAAGGAATCCAATCTTAAGCCGGTTGTTGCATTGGAGGAATTTAGCGCTCAACATCCAAAGGGCGCTATAATAGCGCAACTGCCGGAACCCGGGGCTACTGTAAAGAGAGGTATGAACGTAAGAGTCACCCTGTCTAAAGGCGCCGCCTCAGCAACGGTACCAAACCTTAGAGGCGTCACTTTAAGAGAGGCAAAACTTCTGCTTGAACAGGAAGGTCTGGCTATGGGTGACCTTTTATGGTACACCGATTATATATTACCCGATGGAGTAATAATAGAATCCCGGCCCAAAGCTGAAACGGTCATGAAATTGAATGCCGAGATTCAGCTTGTTGTTAACCGTAAACATACTGATATCCTGGTAACAGCGCCCAATTTTATTGGATTGGACTACTCGGAAGCTGAATTGATTTCAGAAGAAAATTACCTCATAATCGGCGATGTCAGCTACAAGGTGGATGACCGTATGTTGCCGGAGACTGTTCTTTTTCAATCAATTCCACCCGAATCGGAAGTTCCCAAATGGACTATTATCAATTTAACAATTTCTCAACTGGAGTAAACAATGACCTCAAAAAATAAAAAATCGCACAAGTTGTTGATCGCCCCTTCTCTGCTGTCAGCCGATTTCGCACATTTGGCTGAGGAGATTGCAAAAGTTGAGGAGGCCGGAGCTGATTTAATTCATCTTGATATCATGGATGGACATTTTGTGCCCAATATAACCTTTGGGTCGGAGATGGTAAAAACCGTTCGCAAGCTGACCGATCTGCCCCTTGATGTACATCTGATGATTAGCAATCCGGAAATTTATATTCCTCGTTTCATTGAGGTCGGAGCGGATTTTGTTACAATACATATCGAAGCGACAGACCATCTTCACCGCCATATTTGGACTATAAAGAACCTCGGTGTAAAAGCCGGCGTTAGTATAAATCCACATAACCCGCCATTCTTAATTGACGAGATTTTAAGCGATATTGACCTGGTGCTTTTAATGAGCGTCAATCCCGGATTTGGAGGGCAGACTTTCATCGAGAAGACAATAGACAAAATACAAGCGGTTAGAAGGGTAATCGAGGAATGCGAATACAACTGTCTGATTGAGGTTGATGGCGGTATAAATGATATAACTGGCCTGATGTGTGTCGAGGCAGGTGTCGATATTCTTGTTGCAGGCAACTATATTTTTAATGCTGTCAATTATGACGAGGCGATAAAATCGCTTAGAGGATGATTATCCTATACCGATGGCGAAAACAATAATTCCTGAAACTTCTTATTGCTTTATGAAGTAATATTAATCGGATTCAATATTGACTATTATTTTGCCGATAGTTATATTGCTTTAAGGCTCTTTGGAAATTATACATGGGGGCGACAGGTTTCGACGGGTTTATCAGGTTCGGGTCTGCGCGCCGATGCCCCGGGCATCGTAAAAACCGGGACATTAATAACTAATTGGCGACGATTATTCGTATGCTATGGCTGCTTAACTAAAAGCGGCCCATCCGGGCAGGGTATGCTTTCCGACCCTTCCCAGGGTGTCGATCAGGGAAGCTGGCGGTGGATGGTTTGTCTTTTCCTGAAACCGTAAGAAATAATTAAGGCCGGCCGGAGTGAAGCTTGATTTCCAGCGTCTATCCGGCTCGTATAAAAGGAAACCTACGCTCGTAGACGGCCCCTATTGGGTATTCTCGGACGGGGGTTCGATTCCCCCCGCCTCCATTGATTTTTTTTCGCTGTAAGTTATTGATAATTAACCACATCCCTTTGCAAAACAAGCATTTATCAAAAACCGAAATGTCAAGTATCCTTTAGTAACTATCAATAACTTACAACGACGACCGTCACAATTTAGTCACTCTGTGCTGCAACTTGTTGCGAGACAATTGGGAGGGTGTAGAATGAATCTTCCTGTCCTCTACGCTAAGACCTTTGTCGATTACGATTAACGAAGAGCAACACGGATAAAATAAGGGTGGCCATTAGTTATGATATATTTGCGCCATTAAATATGCAATCAGTATCATATATATCAGATTTCGCTATGCTAGTCTTTCTCGATATCGATGGCTTATCACTTGAGACGAACCTATTATTGTATAGGTTTTGTATAGTATATAGTCTGAAATAATAGAATGTAATTACCGGTTATTTTATTTGTTTATCATGAAAAATTACATATATTTAACCTTAAGATATTATTTAACAAGATGTTATATTTTTAATGATTGGTTTTTTCGATTATTGTTCGAAAATTAAACAAAATCGGAACAATATTTGTACGAGTGTGGTTATATGTGATAGAAATTAAGAAAATGAAATGAAAAAATTTCATTGAAGAAACACTAAACGCAAAAAAGAAGGAAACAGAAATGAAAACTTTTCTCACAATCGTAATGAGTATCTTCTTATTGTCGGTTGCTCAGATTTCCCAGGCTCATTGCGGAGCATGTGGATCAGAAAAAAACCACGAAAAGGCTACCAAGAGTCCAGCTAAAGCCGAAATGAAATCTATAATTGAAACCGCGCAGGCTGCGGGCTCTTTTAATACTCTTCTGGCGGCCGTAAAAGCCGCTGGATTAGAGGAAGCTCTTTCAGGTGATGGACCGTTTACAGTATTCGCTCCGACCGATGACGCTTTTGCCGCTCTTCCGAAAGGAACGGTTGAAGCTCTTCTAAAAGATAAGGAAAAGTTGGCTTCCATCCTCACTTATCACGTAGTAAGTGGTGCTGTCAAAGCTGAGACTGTAGTCGGATTGGATAAAGCTGAAACCTTAAATGGTCAGTCAGTCTCAATCAAAGTAACTGATAACAAAGTGATGGTTGATAACGCCCAGGTTACAACAACTGATATAATCTGTGGTAACGGTGTTATTCATGTTATCGATGCTGTCATTTTACCTAAAGATACGAAGAGTAAGAGTTAACTAGTACCCAGTTATTGTAGGGTTCCTGACTTGTAGGCTGGGAACCTTTTTTATAATTATGAAACTATTAGTAACAATTTTTATTCTCTCTTTGACTCTTCTAGTCCCGAATGATAGATTGTTAAACGCTAAGGAGAAAGAAGTGGCGGAAAACACAGATTCAACCCTCGTACTTTATGATTTCCATAATAATAAAGAGATTAGTAAATGTTTTGCTATTAACGACAATGTCATGGGTGGAATATCAACGGGAGGTGTTTCCCCGCCAAGGGGAAATAGCCTTAATTTTTCCGGTTCGTTGTCTTTAGAGAACAACGGCGGTTTTGCGTCAATTCGCAGTCAACCGAAGGATTTTAATCTCAGCGGTTATCAAGGTATACGAATCAGAGTTAAGGGCGATGGGCGAATTTACCAATTCAGACTTCGTATCGATCGTAAACTGGACGGTATCGCTTTCAAGCATGAGTTTGAGACTGTCGATAATACTTGGATCGAGCTGGATCTTTCTTTCGATTCATTCATACCGACCTATTGCGGAAGAACACTGCGAGATGTAAAGCCCTTGGAAGCTGCCGATATTAGACAGTTGGGATTTCTATTAGCGGATAAGAAGGCTGGAGCATTCAATCTTTTAGTAGATAAGATTGTTGCCTTCAAATAACCGAAAATCTTTGGAAAGGACTAGTAGTGGTTAAAGCTCGAATCTGTTTCATACTAATGCTTCTTCTAATCAGTCTCACGACAGATAATGTTCATGCAGACTGGTCAATAGATATTGAAAGCGGCCTCGCATTCAGTGGCTATAATGATGTACGCATCCCCGGCAATACTGGTACTGACATATCGCTCTCTCAGGATCTGGAGGCAAAATCTACAGCATTTGGTCGTTTACGACTTGGTATTGAGTTAAGCGATCGACATCAGCTATCTTTACTCATTGCACCCTTACGGTTCGAATCCTCAGGTACATTAGATCGCGATGTTGATTTCAATGGAGTACGATTTGATAGTGGTATACACTTGAATTCACTATATCGATTCGATTCTTACCGAGTGACATATCAATACACTTTGTTTAACAATGAGGGAATAAGGGTTGGAATTGGACTTACGGGCAAAATTCGGGATGCTTCAATTCGAATTGAAAATGCCAGTGTGCATTCTGAGAAAACAAATACGGGTTTTGTTCCCCTTATCAATTTCGCTATCGATTGGCGCTTGTATTCCAAACTTGGATTAATTTTCGAAGGTGATGCCCTTGCAGCACCTCAGGGTCGAGCTGAAGACGTTCAATTGGCGATTTATGGCAAGCCCTCAAATCATCTTCGTCTCCGCCTGGGTTACAGAGTCTTGGAGGGTGGGGCGGATAATGATGAGGTTTACAACTTTGCCCTGGTGCATTACGTTTCGGCGGGAGTCTCTTGGACCTTTTGATAGTCCCCTCAATTAATTTATTTGACCGGCAGCAGCGGACGTCTATTTCCAATGCTTGTCTATCGTTTTGGAACTCCAGGGTAATTCAGCTTTGGTGCGAAAATGGCTAGTAAACGGTTATATGATATATCGGGATTAATTTTCTGGATTGTCCTTACTTACGGTGTCGCGGCATTTGCTTCTCAATTCGAACCAACCGATTGGTATACTCAGATTGCGAAGCCAACCTGGACACCACCTGGATGGTTGTTTGGTCCGGTGTGGGGAATACTATATCTTACCATGAGCATATCTGCATGGTTGATATGGCGAAAGCGGTCCAGAAGGGCTGTTTCACTCCCAATAAGTTTCTATCTTATGCAACTTGCAGTTAACGGATTATGGTCATGGATGTTCTTTGGACGTCAGTGGATCGGTTTGGCCCTAATCAACCTAATTTTTCTTGTGATTTTGGTCGCCATTACTGCGGCATTGTTCCTGCGGATTCGAAAGACGGCCGGGTTTATCTTATTCCCATATTTGCTTTGGGTTTCTTTTGCCGCAGCCTTAAATTTCCAGATCTGGCGAATGAACTGATATCAATTCGGGCTATGTCGCCTGGACTAAAATATCCGGCGTAAACTCATTACCCACTTAATAAATGTAGCTTAAAAACCGTCACAATTTCGTCACACTGTGGTGTAAATCGTTGCGAGACAATAGGGGGATTAGAATTCGATTCCCCCCGCCTCCATTTAATCATTTTTACTGTAACTTATTGATAATTAAAGACATCTGCTTATATTTCAAGCATTTGAGACATTGTCTCATGTCAAATATCCTTGTATAACTATCAATAACTTACAACGTCTACTGCCACAATTTCGCCACAATTTTATTACAGCTCAAACGGGAGTTTATCAATTGCCGCCTAGTAGAGATTAGGCGATAAATGGGAATAAATCATGGTGATGGAAATGTCAGCATGCCCCAGAAGATCTTTGATTACCGGGACTGGAGTTCCGGACATAGCCAGGTTTGAAGCAAAGGAGTGTCTCAAATCATGCAACGTGCCTTTCATTCCCAATCTCTTTAGAAGAGCCGAAAACCGTTTATAAAGCCTGTGTTCACTTACAAATGGTCTAAAGACATGACCGTCAAGAGCCTTATCTTTTAACAGCTTTTCTATAACTTTTCGAAGGTTTGTTGAAATAGGAATAGATCTCGGACGTTTCCCTTTCGGTGAAAAGCCATCATATGCCCGTACTCTGATTTTATTGTTTTCAAGGTCAACATCACGCCGCCTTAAATGAAATAATTCACCCCTTCTCATCCCGGTGCTGACCAGAATAAAAATGCCGGTTTTTAAAGGTTCTTCTGCTTCATCGATTAGTTTTTTAATCTCATCCTGATTGAAAAAGTTGAATGTTTTAACGACCTTCGGCGGTTTTACTTTTGCAACGGGATTAAAGTCGATTAACTCCCATTCAACGGCTTTGTTCAATACCGTCTTCAACAAACCTATATAGTTTTTGATAGTTTTCGGCTTCTTCCCAGCCAACATCTCAACTCGAAATTCATCCAGCAAACCTGGAGTAATATCATTTAGATACCGGATGCGTTTTCGTGCAAAAAATTTCCGCAATATCCAAATACGAGAAAGATCTGAATGCTTATCCACTGGACTATCGTTTATCATATATTCAACATATCTTCTGAAAAAATCAGGAATTGATGCGTCTGGAATTTTCTTCTCAAGAATACCGAGCTCTCCTTTGAACAGCTTCAGCTCGATGTCGTTCAATTTTTGTTTGACGATGTTCTTGATACGACCTTTGTTTTGTCATCGTTGCTGGACGATCATCGTTACTTCTGGACAATCAAGGCTGTGGACACGAACACCGATGGTACCTGGGCTGATGATATATTGAGTTTTTATACTTATCTGCCGAAGGCACCGGAATCGTTTAGTTTGATCTATCCCAATGTAGATGATACTCTCGATTCAAGGATTGTATTGTTTGGGTGGAATGAATCTCTTGATCCTGATCCGTGTGACTCGGTCGAATACTCAATATTCTTTAGTTTTGAAGATTCGTCCATTAGTATTATTCCGGAAAGCCTATGGGTAGATACGGGCGTAGTTAATACTGAAATTAATATTGACTCTTTATTTTTGGACATAATTGAAGGTGATACGGTAAGCTGGTGGGTTGCAGCAAGTTAACAATACCCAGACACCAGTATAGAATCTGATGAGAGATTTGCCTTTGTTTTACCTAGTGTAGCGATTCAGTGATAAGTTAACCATCATGCTACCAGAGTTTTTCCCGTATATGTCCAGCTAAACGGTTTTGCTCTTTCTTTATTATAAGTTTCAATGTATTCTAAAATTTGACTTACCAATTGCATCTTTGAATGCCAAACACCTCCTTTTAAGACATCCTTGGTTAGAATATTAAACCATATTTCAATCTGATTCATCCAGGAAGAATAGGTTGGAGTGAAATGAAGAGTTAATTTTCTTCTTTTCTCAACCCATGCCATAACTTTTTTGTTTTTATGAACAGATAAATTATCCAAAACTATATGCAGTTCTTTTCCAGGGTACCTGCGATACAGACTTTTTAAGAATGATAAAAAATTATCAGAGTTATTTTTATCAATTGTTTTGGCTGTTATTTCACCCTCATGCACCGACAAGGCAGCGATTAAAGAAACGGTCCCATGCCTTTTATAGGTTGTCGTTAAGCGTCTTGGGTTTCCGATCTTTAAAGGTAATTCTGGTTGAGTTCTATCAAGCGCCTGTATTTGTGTCTTTTCATCAACGCATAAAACTAATGCCTTTTGCGGCGGAGACAAATATAAGCCAATAATATCTATGACCTTTTTTTCGAATTCAGGATCAGTGCTTTTACCGCACCAGTATTCTGTTTTATGTGGTTTTAGGTCTGCCGCTTTTAACACCCGACAAACTTTGCTTTGACTGACGCCGACTTCCTTGGCTATCCTTCTCTGGCTCCAATTGGTATAACCCTTACCCGGCTTTCTACAGGCTAATTCAATAATTTTTGCGCTTACTTCGGGCGCTATAGCTGAAGTCTTTCCTGGCCTTGGGGCATCCATTAAACCATCTATTCTTTTTTCTGAAAATCTTTTTCGCCATTTTACAATAGTCGGCCTGCTTGTTGATAATAATAATTCGCTTTCGCTAAGTGTCTTTTCTTCAGACCACTGCAATATAATTTTGGCTCTTAATACATATCGATATTGTAAAACCATTGATCGACTCATTGTAATAAGCTCATTTCTCTCTTCATTTGTTAATTTTAGCTTTTTACCTTGCCTTGCCATAGCTTAACTCCTTTTTGTTTCTCTATGACAAATATAACAAATTTTAGTTAAATAATCAATGAATCATTACACTAGTGTGACAGGCATCTATGAATACACATATGCAATACCAGCTGATTTCTTCATTAATCAAAATCATCCTAATCCTTTTAATCCTATAACCAAGATAGAATATGGATTGCCTGAAGCATCATATGTGCAAATATCAATATTTGACATTCTTGGGAGACAAGTGGCAATATTAATTGACAATCATCAAGCACCAGGATATCATAAGATTATTTGGAATGCCGGTGATTTGCCTTCTGGTATTTACTTCTACCGAATTCAAGCTGAGAAATTCACTGAAACCAGGAAGATGCTTCTGCTAAAGTAATCAAATTTAAAAAATAACTAACGGGGAGTCACTCGGCTCCCCGTTTTTTATTCAGAATCATCGTCTACTTCAGGCTCACCTTCCTCCTTACTCAATACCAGCTTGAGTATCTTCTCCACGAGCGTCCCAACCGACTTAGCGAGCTCTTCAACATCATTTTCCTTCATCCTTGCCTCCTACAGACTAACCCTCGAATTATCTCCGCGACTACAGCTATAACAGCTTTCCAGATTTTACTCATACACGTACCCCTTTATGAATTAGTGAGAGCGTCTTAAGATCCAAGGTCAACGCAGGCTCAATCCATTCATCATTGGCAACCACAGCAACCTGTCTGCAGACCAATCCAGCTAAAGGCAGAACTGAATAGATAATCGACCGGGCTGTGCAGCGTTCCTCAAGAGTTTCAGAGTCATCGACCAATGTAGCTTCATAGGCTTTTGATCCATTAGGAACACCCGGCTTTACCGAATAAACCTGAATCACCTGCGCCGCCATTCTCGGATCAATCAGAAGCTTCACCGTTCTACGAGCGACCACTGTATTCCAGATACGCTTGCGGACATCCATCGAATCAACAGCTGATATCACGATATCAGATTCCAGCTTCTGTTTGATAAAAGGTCGAGCCAGCGTAACTATCGGGATTTGTCTGTCGAATTGTCGAATCAGATCTGAACAGGCATCCACTTTCTTTTTGCCCAAATCACTCCCACGATAGAACTGGTTTGGCAGATTCTCGATGCTAACCTTATCATGATCAATCAAGGTCAGTTGACCAACTCCCATCTTACACAAAGATAAGGATGTGAAACTTCCCACCGCTCCACAGCCTATTATCGTTACATGCAGGTTTGCCAGTTTTTCCTGATTCACCAGTTCCTGTTGCCTTATATATCTTTCATCCATGAAACCTCCTTAGTAATCATCGAATATTGAATGCCCGGATAACTGCTCGTACTCAAACATGTTTATGCAGCCCTGTTCAAAGGCAAGTTCGAGCTCCTCCTCACAAGTAAAATCCATAGTAGGAATAAACCGGTTTTTCTTTTTAATGACTATACCTGTTCTTTTTACCTTGGCTTCAAATTCGGCTGTGTACAGTTCCTCCAACTCTTCAGAACACTGGTAATGAATCTGGGTTGGTACTTTATCCAGCGTTAAATGGCATGGGTTGTAAACATCCAGCCGTGTCAATATGTCTCCACGGATGTTCGTGACGATTGAGACCGAGTAAGAACCATTAGCCAGCATTGAACAGCACTCATCGTCTGTAGTTGACCAGAAGGCTTTCATTCCCGCATGACTGTGAATCCAGCATTTTAATCGAGAACCGTCTATTCCTTCAGTTGCTAACTGAATCATAAGGTTGGCGACCGCCTTGTCATCAAGCGTGGTTTCCGCTCTATTAACAGTCTGTTCTACGAGGTATATTTCAGATATCAGAAGCCCGGTTATTTTACCGTTATCATTGATTTCATCAACAAGTCCCAACGCGCTGACTTCGTCTTCAGCGGCCAGCTTGACCCAGTACTGAAACTTTACCCAAGCTTCTGCATCGATGTGCACTGTGAATTCAGGCTGTAACTGTTTCATTGGTGACTCCTTCTTCTGATTTCTTGTAGTATGGGCAACTTGAGTAGCTGCAGATCATGCAGTTTTGGGGGTTTTCATCATGACATTCCTGCAACAGCTCGATTCCTGCCTCACACCGATCACGGCAGGTTACACAGTTCTCAAATGATATGTTCTCGATGCATTCCTCAAGCGCTCGTTCATAATAGGGACAGTAACTATCGCTGCAATCTAAACAAATCCTACCGTAACTGCCGGATTCACGGCAACGTTCATATTCGTCGTCCTCTTCACAGTAATCAGGATCGTTCCAATACTGAATCTTCTGGTAGGCGTCGTCCTCGTTGTATTCGTGTATGAACTTGTGCAGAAGCTCCAAAGCCCCGTATATCTCGAACTCGCCCAGCATCTGGCGTAACCCCGCTGAAATGTTGCCCAGGCAAATCTCTGAATTGTCGTTTACATGAGGATGCGGATAACCATTGACTGTGTTTGTCAGGTTATAGATTTTAGCCTGCCCTTTCGATAGATCGAGTTCAATGAGTAGAATACCAATGTTAAAATCCTCGCCATCGACATTGATATTAACTTGATGAGTCTTGGCTCTTATGTGCTGATCATCAAACTGGATTGACTGGTACAATCCGGGAACAAGTTTCTTAACGTTAGCATATCCATCCAGAATCTTTTTGTTAAGCGGGATGATTGGCTTTTCCAGCAGTGTCAGTATGTGTTTATCAAGATTGCGGTTTCTGGACAACTCGAATATCTGACGATTCAGGCTATCAAGAGTATACTCTGCTTGTTGAATTGATTCTTGAAGAGAGGTCTTTCTTTGCTCGACACCAGAAAGGACCAGCTTCTTCAGCTGATCCCTTTTTCTTTGGTGATATGTTTTAGCTAAAGCCGGGAGATGATCATCAGAGCTTTTGTGACGGCTTTGAGATTGTCTTCTTTGAGTGGATAACCTACTTGAAGACTGGATTCGTTCAGTATTACCGGTTCATCTGTATTTATTTTGAATAGGACCTGTAACCCCTCATAGTCGCTTGATTGGTAGCTATCATCTGAAAGTTGTATAGTCTCAATCGGTATATTAAGCTTCTGGGAATGGAACCTGATTTGAGCGGTTACCTGCTCCCATATCAATTTTGCCCTCCTTTGATATGCGGATTCATCGTGATGACATCACCATCTTGAACCGGCGATGTATCGAATGCTGGATGTCCGTTGAGTGTGACAGTCATGTGTTCACGGTTGAACCCCGATGCCTGGATGACATGCTGCAAAGTCGCTCCATCTTGAATCTCGACTTCCTTAGCGGCTTCGCCAAGCTTTAACACTTTGACTTTCATGAAATACTCCTTTTGTTTGAATTGAAAAAGCCCCGTGTGAACGGAGCTTGGTTTGTTAGTAACTTTCTTATACCTTAAAAGGAAGTTACATTTTTATATGGGTTTATCTTGGATTAATAGCGAGCCTGGGATTATTGGATTTTAGAGACGGTACATCTTTCAACCGCCGTTTACACCCTTCATTTGTTTTTGCTACGAAATTATTTACTGATAAAATGAAGATATTTCTTGACAAACAGTCCGGAAAAAATATCTTAGACAAAGATAGGGCAATACTTTCAATTATAAAATATGCGCTGCCTATTTAGATTAAAATTTTAGCGAAGGGGTTAATTAATGAATGGCGAAATAAGAAAGTATTTATCATCGTTCGGGAAGAATCTCTGTTCAATTAGAACAAATCTTAGCTTTACACTCGATGAGATTGCTCAATTGAGTTTAATCGATCGCGAGCAATTGGAAGACATCGAAACAGGTACCGGCAATCCCAGCCTGACTACTTTAATCAACCTGGCAAGAGCTTACAACATCAATCTTTTTGAACTGTTTTTACTGCCTGATGTTAAATGCAAGGCAAAGCAAGCTCCGGTTCCGGACATGATGGAAATAAGAAAGCAGGATACAAATCAAAGAGAGTTACGGCTTTTTTAGCTGTTCTTGCTGGTTGCTCGGTAATTTTTCATTAAATATCCGCAAGTAACGAGATTTTTCAATTCATATTTGAAATCTCGCTAATGGTATCAAAATTTTCCTTTATATCTAGAGATTTATACTCTAAAATATGGTATATGATAAAATGTTCTTTAGAAGATCATATTGATTAAAAATACAGGAGGCAGTATTGAGATTTCTGATTACAGGCGGCGCAGGTTTTATCGGCTCTAATATAGTAAAGAAATTGGTTGAAAAAGGCTATTCGGTCAGGGTGCTGGATAATTTTGCTACCGGGCAAAGATCGAATTTGGAACCGTTTCTAAAGGATATAGAGCTAATCGAGGGCGACATCCGCGATTTCTGGACCGTGGCTAAAGCTACCAAGGGAATTGATTATATCCTTCACCAGGCGGCTCTGCCATCGATACCGCGCTCAATTGATAATCCGCTCACAACTACCGAGGTCAATATAAACGGCACCTTGAATATCCTTGAAGCTGCCAGGTTTAATGAGGTTCAGCGTATAGTCTATGCCTCATCATCGTCGGTATATGGAGATTCACCGGTTATGCCAAAAGAGGAAAGCATGAAACCGATACCAAAATCTCCCTATGCTATAACCAAACTGGCAGGCGAGGAATACTGCATGAATTTTTACCAGCTTTACGGGCTGGAAACTGTAGCCTTAAGATATTTTAATGTCTTCGGCCCCCGTCAGAACCCATTTTCCCAGTATTCAGCCATAATTCCCAAATTTATCAATCTTCTCAAAAGTAATCAAAAGCCAACAATTTGGGGTGATGGCGAAACATCCAGAGATTTTACTTACATAGATAATGTGGTTGATGCCAATATACTCGCCTGCGAGAAAAAAGCGGCTACTGGTAATGTAATCAATATTGCCTGTAACAAGGCATATACACTCAATGAATTGGCGGAAAAGCTTAACAAAATCATCGGCACAGATATCCCTCCATCACATGGACCTGATAAAATCGGCGATATAAAACATTCGCTTGCTGATATTTCAAAAGCAAGAGAAATCCTTAACTATGAACCTGAAATTGATTTTGATGAGGGCCTCGAAAAAACGGTGGAATGGTTTAGTTAAATCGATCTAATTAAACGGCAAATGCTTATATATCTCCTTAACAAACACTTTTTCAAACTCATCCAGCGCCTGCAAGCTTTCTTTGTTGTTATCGCTAAGGATTCGGACAAATGCCACATCGGTAGGTTTGAAAGTTAAAGAACCTGCCATCAAATAAAGTTTATATATATAATCACTGTGAGTATCGCCATATCTTGTAATATACCAGAAATCCATCACCTGGCTGGATTCATGAAGTCTTAAGTAAAACCG
Organism: uncultured bacterium; assembly: GCA_965603725.1. Classification (GTDB taxonomy): domain Bacteria; phylum Zixibacteria; class MSB-5A5; order UBA10806; family 4484-95; genus JAGGSN01. Next base: position 41,347 of record CBFDEC010000019.1, read on the forward strand.
ACCAGCGTTGATAGTACGTCCGTTTGAAACTATTTCCCGTTTTTCGACATTATCTATTATCCAGCCTGAGCCCGGCATACAGTTACGAGGCGAATGAGGTCCTCCCTTTGTTTGAGGAGAGAAATAATCAAACAGGAGATTTATCTTTATGCCGGCTGTATTTGTATAAGTTGCGGAAAATATCTCCTCGGGATTCAGCATATCGACAACAAAAGATGCCACATTGTCTCTCTGACCAACCCAACCATCTTTTTGCAATGGAAAATCCTTAAGGTTTGATGCGATCGTTATTTCTGGTTTGTATTGCTTGATTGCAAAAGTAAATGCAAAAGTAAACAGCAATATTGAAATCAGGATAATAAACGCTTTTTTAGTCATATAATATTTCTCCAAAACCACGCCATTGCTTAGATGAATTGGTTAATAAAAACAGACTTAACATATTATTAACAACTCAATTCATTTTAAATAATATCGGAATATTAAACAACAACTAAAATAAAGATCTATCGGCAGTGAATCAATAACCACACAATCAACCCTCTTATATCTTGCAAACAATCAGGTTTATATCCACAAGCCCGATTCTGAGGAGCCTGTAATTCTATCTGGCTAAAACTGCTTAATGTTATACCTACATCCCTTTTTGATATACATGACATACATCTGCTTGACCTGGAGCTTATCAACCATTAAGTTGGGATTTGAAAAAACTAATTGCCTGAATGAAATTGGGCACCTTATTTCTTTTCAAATTCATAATACATTATGAAATTCGCCATTTGTCTATTTTTTACAAAAATTGTAGTCCACTGTCAAATATTTTTATCTATTCTTTAGATTTGGCAATTTTTTTATTGACAAGGGGATAAGTTAAATATAATTTGGTCGATATATGAATTGATAATTTACTTGTATTATGAACGATATTAGTGGGCAAATTAACATATGAAAATACTTGGAATTTCAGCTTTTTACCATGATAGTGCAGCTTGTTTAGTGCAAAATGGTAAAATAGTATCGGCTGTTCAAGAAGAGAGATTTACACGAAAGAAACACGATTTTTCTTTCCCTGTAAATGCCATTAATTACTGTTTGCAAAATAATGATTTAACGGGACACGACCTAGATTTTGTGGCCTTCTACGATAAACCATTCCTTAAATTCGAACGTATTTTAATGACATATCTTACGTACGCTCCCATTGGAATTGCCTCATTTTTAAAGGCTATTCCATTGTGGATTAAACAGAAGCTCTGGATTAAAGATTTAATAAAAAAACATTTGGATTACGAAGGAATGATAATTTTCACAGAACATCATGATTCTCACGCAGCATCCGCTTTTTTCCCTTCTCCGTTTCAGGAAGCGGCTTTCTTGACCCTTGATGGTGTCGGCGAATGGACTACAACCAGTTATGGTATTGGGAAAGATAATCATATACAAATAATGGCCGATATAAAGTTCCCCCACTCTGTTGGACTTCTCTATTCAGCGTTTACCTATTACACTGGATTTAAAGTTAATTCTGGTGAGTATAAGGTGATGGGGTTGGCACCCTATGGTACACCGAGGTACAAAGATTTAATTCTTAGAGAGTTGATCGACCTGAAGGAAGATGGTTCTTTCAGACTGAACATGGAATACTTCAATTACTGCGCAGGTCTGACAATGACCAACGGAAAATTTCATAAACTATTTGGTGGTCCTCCGAGAAAGCCCGAATCACCTATGACGCAACGAGAGATGGATCTGGCCAGATCCATCCAGGATGTAATTGAAGAGATAGTCCTGCGTATGAGTAAGTATATTCAGAAGGAAACAAAACAACAGTATTTGTGTTTGGCCGGAGGAGTAGCGCTCAATTGCGTGGCCAACGGAAAACTCCTTCGTGAAGGACTCTTCGACGACATTTGGATTCAACCAGCAGCCGGAGATGCCGGCGGAGCTCTTGGTGCAGCTTTATATGTATGGTACCAATACCTTGGTAATAAAAGGACCATCGACGGAAAAAATGATTTTCAGCAAGGCTCTTACCTTGGTCCTCAATTCGAAAACGGCTTCATCAAGGACTTTTTAGAGGAACACAACATTCCATTCGAGGAGCTTACTACTGAAGAAATTCCCCCAAAAATAGCTGATTTAGTTGCCGCTGAGAAAGTGATTGGTTGGTTTCAAGGGCGGGTAGAGTTTGGTCCCCGAGCTCTGGGATCTAGATCTATTATTGGTGATGCACGTTCACCTCAGATGCAAGAAGTAATGAACCTTAAAATAAAATATCGTGAGAGTTTTCGCCCATTTGCTCCGGCGGTGCTTGCCGAGAAAGTATCCGACTACTTTGAAATTAGCCATGAAAGTCCATACATGCTTCTTGTAGCAAACGTACGAAAGGAACGGCGGAAAATAATGAGTAAAGATGAAAAAGAACTTTTTGGCATTGATAAATTGAAAGTTGTTAGATCTGATATTCCTGCTATTACTCATATTGACTACTCAGCGAGAATTCAAACAGTACATGAAAATACTAATCCACTCTTCTATAAGATGATATCCAGGCTTGAGAAAGACTATGGTTGCGCCGTTATTATAAATACTTCCTTCAATGTTAGAGGTGAACCGATAGTATGCACTCCGGGGGATGCCTTCAAGTGTTTTATGCGCACCAAAATGGATTACCTTATCATGGGTAACTACCTCCTTGATAAGCGGCATCAAAAAGCGCTCGAGGATGATTCTGATTGGCAGAAAGAGTATGAATTGGATTAAGGTATGATATGTTAAGCGAACTTAAAAATATCAGTAGTTCCAGAAAAGACCTGGTGAAGTTTGCATTAACTGTAGGTATTGTTTTGGTCATTATAAGTCTGATTCAGTGGCTTTTCAAGAAGGATTTGTTTCCATATTTCCTGAGTGCTGGCGCAGTACTGATTATTCTGGGAGTTTTCATTCCAACTGTTTTGAAACCTCTTCAAAAAGCATGGATGGCATTTGCCATGATTATTGGTTGGTTCATGTCTCATATGATGATGTCCATTTTGTTTTATTTAGTGTTTACCTTTATAAGTGTTGTATCAAAACTGTTAGGGAAACGTTTTATTGAATTAATACCAACTCAATCGCAAACAAGTTATTGGAATCACAGGGAATTGAAGGAGTACGATCGGAGAGATTGTGAAAAACAGTATTAAAAATGTTGGTCTTTTAATCCTGTCTGTAGTAGTCAGTTTATTGATTGGTGAAATTTTAGTTCGGATTGTTACACCTCAACAACTAATCGTTCATAGCCATCACGTATGGCGCCCCGATGAAACGATTGGTTGGCGTCACATGGAAAATGCAAACACACAGATAAACACGGGAGAAGGGACTGTTCATTTTGTAACAGACAGTAATGGCTACAGGATTAATTATTCTGCTGAAAATGAAATAGGTGCCGGACCTGATATCTCAATAATAACAATTGGTGACTCTTATCTAGAAGCGGTACAGGTTGAGAACAGATATACTATGCCTCAAGTAATACGAAGGACATTAAGTGATAAATATCGTAAGAGAGTTGATGCGGTAAACGATGGTGTTGGAGCATGGGGTCCAAACCATTACCTGATGGAAGCGAAATTGGCGTTAGCAAAGAGAAAGTATGATTTAGGAATTATTTTCATATATGCTGCTAACGATATAGTTATAAACAAGCAAAGTTCCTTTTCGCCAGAAGTGGTTTCAGCTCAACATCATTTTCGCTTCCCCCGTAGTCTGAAATGGAGTGAACTAAAAATCAATGTTTTTTATCCTATCAACGATCTTTTAGAAACAAGTTCCCACTTGTTTGTCCTATTAAAAAACAGATTTCAGACGATTCGTTCCAGGATTGGTCTCACCGCCGCTTACTTTCCCTCGGTTTTTATGTTAAGTGAAAAAGATTCTAAACGTTGGCAAATAACCGTAGAAATCTGCCAGGAAATTGAACATGTTTTTGCCGAGAATGGGACACCTGTATTCTTTGTGTTGTTGCCGGCTCCTTATCAAGTTCATAAAGATGAATTCTACAGATATGTAGAAATGTTTGATATTAAGTTAGATTCAGTATATATCGACCAACCCAATACTATTTTAGGAGACATGTTCGAGTCAAAGTCGTTACACCTAATAGACCCATTAAAACACATGCGCAAAATTGCAGAGCATGGCCAGGTGATGTATGGGCATATTGATAATCATTTTAACGAATGTGGCAATAGAGTCGTAGCGGAATATATAATAGAAATAGTTGAAGAATATCTCTTATATCAACTGGAAGGGTGATTATATGTCCAAGTTGTCAACATTTTTCGAGTTATTGGAGTTTCTTAGAGTACGAAAAAAATGGTGGCTGGCACCTATTGTGATATTCTTAGTGCTTCTGGGAGCTCTCATCATATTTGCAGAGAGTTCTGCGCTGGCCCCTTTTATCTATACTTTGTTTTAATGGGCGTAGAAAAGTCACATGCCTCTTAAGTGAAACGGATTGATTTGTCTTTGCATATAGGTTTAATTCATTTCCCCGGAACATATCTATAGCCGACAATGTGTTCCGATGAAATAAGAAATAATTTCGATGAGGTGTCTATGCTTCTCAGAACATTAACACTGATTCCGTTTTTGAGCGATTGTAAAATTTGATGTGAAAATTGCTTCTGGATTAAAATATGATCAGATATATCTTTAAAAGATTTTTCTTCATTTTAGGAGTTTTGGCGGTTTTTCCATTAATACTTCTAACGTGGCTTGATATAATTATCTTTCATAAAAATCAAGGAAGAATATTCAGTGCATGCGCAGAAATATTATCTATATGCCCAACGATAGTCGGTATATATTTGCGTAAAGCATATTATTGGGCGGTCTGCACAAATGTTTCTCCTGATGCACATTTTTTACTTGGTAGTATGTTAACTCATCGGGAAAATGTTATCCGTTCTGGTGTGGCCATTGGTTATCATACATTTATAGGTTATGCGGACATTGGAGAAAATGTGCTTTTGGGAGCAAGGTGTTCTATTATTTCTGGCAAATATCAACATGGTCGTCCCGGTCAAAGAGTGAAACAAGAAGAAATTGAAGAAGAACATGAAGTGATACATATCGGCAAAAATTCCTGGATTGGTCAGGATGTAGTAATACTGGCGAATATTGGAAAAAATTGTACTGTTGGTGCTGGAAGTGTAGTATTAAAGGATGTAGCTGACAACACCACAGTACTGGGAAACCCAGCCAGAAAAGTTAATATATAATTGATCCTATAATCATTAAAAGAATAAGCTAATTGCGTCTATTGATATTATCTCTTTTAAACATATGGAAGTTGGAATTGAAAATTTCCTATCATAGGCAATCTAATTATAACAGAAAGTTCAAGTAAAGAAGGAATAAACTCTTCGTTTGGGATGGATATTTTATTGCAAATAATGCTCTATTTATGCCAACTTCGTGGTAAATCTTTTCCATGATTAAACCTTGGTGAAAAGATGGTCTCAATGATAAACCAAAAAAGTATTGAGATATTATTCTTGGGAGTTAAGAGCCGATATGTTAGAAAAAGTCTCTCTGAATAATGCCTGCAATTTATGTGCTTGGCTAATTGTTAAATTACTTTTAAACATTTTTCAAAATAGGCCTGATTCTTCAGTATCTTGTGTAAAAAAGCCGGATATTGCATCTAAAGCCTTTCGATGTAAGAGGAACTTTACTGAAGCATTAACTAGGGATAATTATGTTTAATATAATCAAAGGCGTCGCCAAACATTCGATCATTTATGGAATAGGCGATGTATTGGGTAAAGGCATCAGCTTTTTTATGATCCCTTTGTATACCTATTATCTTTCGACATCGGATTATGGTATTTTAGAATTAATTGATCTAACCAGCTATATTATCGGTATGTTTTTGGGCATGGGGGTCACCCATTCTGTAATTAGATACTACTTCGAATACGATGACGAGGAGAAAAAAAAACAAGTAATAAGCGTAGCTATGATTACAATATGGGTAGTCTCTTTATCTGTTTTGGTTGGACTTTTTTTCCTCTCAAAACAAATATCGGCTCTTGTATTTAATTCCACAGATTATTATCGTTTTTTTAATATCATATTTATTACTACTGTGATTCAATTAAGCAATGAGATTCCGCGAGCTTTCATTCGCATAGAGCAAAAATCAGTTCTATATGTCTCTGTCAATTTCGCAAAACTGCTTTTATCTTTATTCTTAAATATTATTTTTATTGTGTATCTTAAAATGGGGATTATGGGAATACTATTAAGCAGCCTAATAGCAACTGTGACAGCAAATATCTTCTTTATGATCTATATCTTTCGCCGGGTGCGGTTGTCTTATTCATTTAAGTTATTATCTGCAATGCTGAAATATGGGTTACCTATAATGTGGAGTTGGTTTGGAATGTTCGTTTTACATTTCGGGGATCGATTCATCTTACAGCGATTAACCTCACTATCTGATGTGGGTATTTACTCTTTGGCTTACAAGTTTGGTTTTGTGACGAATTTGCTTGTATTGTCTCCTTTTCTATTGATGTGGGCACCAAAGAGATTTGATTTGATCAAGGAGCCGAACGCAAAAAATATCTATGCTGTAATTTTCACATATTTTATGTTTATTGAAATTTTCGTCTCGCTGGGAATTGCGGTCCTTATCAAAGACGTAATCAAACTGGTTGCTGATCCTAAATTCCATGGAGCTTATCAATATGTATCAACAATCTTGTTGGGTTATATATTTTACGGGGCTTTCCAATACATACAATTTGGCATTCACCTTGAGAAAAAAACCAAATACCTGGCCTATGCTACTTTAATTGGGGCTGGATTAAATATAGGAGCGAATTACCTCCTCATATCTTCTATTCATATCTGGGGAGCAGCCCTTACTACCGCAATATCTTTTCTTTTTCTTATGATTTTTATTTACTTCCCATCTCAAAAACTTTATTATATACGCTATGAATTTGGTCGTATAACCAAAATGAGTTTGATTGCCCTGGTGTTATATATCATAGCAAGTTTTTTCAATCCATCCCATGTTGCAGTGTCGTTGGCAGTAAAATTAAGTATAGCTGTTTCTTTTCCTTTTGTACTATATTTTATCGGGTTCTATACATCACAGGAACTGGCAAAACTAGCTGAAATACGAAGCCAGATTTACTGCCTGTTGACAGAAAAAGTCGGATCCAGAATGATTAGAACTTTAGGTCTATTTCGCCGTAACAAGCCATGAAAAAGCCAGAATATTTTAGATAAAACATTAAAAGACTGGAATAGAAATTAATGTTTAGAAAACATGAACCTGTTCATCGGGAAAAGCTCACCAGAGATATCCAAATTATCACCCCAAAACATATTAGAATAATTGCATTAATTCTTATAATCGTTGTCTTTGGTTTGGTTCTACCACTATTTCCGTTTAAATTCGGATGGGCAATCATCATGATTGTTCCTGCTATTATTGTTTCCATATACATATTAAGGAATCCTTACTACGGCATCTATTTGTTTTTCTTTTATAGCTATCTTAGGCCATATGATTTTATTCCCGCTTTGCGTGTTCTAAGGCTTACTATGTTAATCGAGATTGTCACCCTTATAGCCTGGCTTTTAAAACTCTTCATATCAAAGGCTGAAATTAAATGGAGTATGTTGTCTTGGTGTTTTCTAGCCTTTATGGGAGTAATTGGCATTACAGTTGTAACAGCCGAAAACAATTTTTATGCTTACGAGGAATTTTTTGACATGGCGATATTTTTCGTAATATTCATTATTGCAACGAACGTTATTAATTCTTCAGGCCAACTCAATAAGATTATTTGGATATTACTATTAATACATTTTTATTTCGCCGTTAATGGAATTATTACATTCGTTAATGAACAACATATTTCCGGAGGTCAATATACCAGCGGTGTTGTAAGCCATGGCTATATAGGCGATGAAAACGATTTTGCTCTTATAATCAATACTATGATTCCATTTACTTTTTTTGGGTTATTTTATTTTAAAAGAAAAGTCAAAATTATTAGCGCAATACTATTGGCAACTTTTGTGCTTGCTGTTATCAGCAGTTTTTCAAGAGGAGGGTTTATTGGACTTGCCTGTCTATTACTTTATTGTATTTTTAGTGGTAAACGAAAACTGCTTTCTTTCGGAGTGATTATATCAATAGTGGCTGCTATGTATTTGTTTGCACCATCGAGCTATTGGGATGAAGCCAAAACTATACAGGAAATAGACATGGGCACAGCTGACAATAGAATCAGATACTGGAAGGCTGGTTTCAGAATGTTTAAAGATTATCCAATTGTTGGAGTTGGAGCAGGTAATTGCGGTGTTCATTTGCCGAAATATATAAGAGGAGGAACTCGAGATCCTAACACTGAATGGGGAAGGGTATTGCATGGAACTTTTCCTCAGATTATAGCAGAACTCGGGATATTGGGTTCATTTTTTTATTTTTCAATGATAATTATTGCTTTCAAGTTGCTTTATAGAATAAAAAATCGAAAAGTGGGCGAAGGCGGCGACAATTTATCAAAATATATGGCTAATTCAATCATTGGCAGTTTAATTGCATATTTTGCCTGCGCTACATTTTTATCAACAGCGTATTACCCACATTTATGGACTCTTTATACCTTTACCTTAATTCTAGTTTATAATCAAAACAAGAATAGCAAAGATAAAATTGATAAACATAACAATACAATAACTGAGAACAAATCAGCGTCATAGGAGCATAAAAATATGAAGATCACCGCCAAAAAGAAAATAGTTGCGCTATTGGTTATAGTAGTAATTCCAAGTATAACCATTGGTGTTTTCCTTCTGCCGCCGAAATATGAACCAAACTCCTTTCCAGATGGAAAAAAATTCGCTTTTACGATCTGTGATGATACAGATGGGTCTACTGTAAAAAATGTCAAACCCGTATACGATTACCTCTATGAACTCGGTTTACTTACAACAAAAACAGTATGGGTATTACCAACCAATGAACCGGAAATTCTGGCCAGTCAGGGGAGAACTCTGAGTGACTCTGTATATACTGAGTTTATCTTGAACCTTCAGGAAAAAGGATTTGAAATCGCTTCACATGGTTCTCGTGGCGGCAGTTCTCAGCGACTAGAGATTCTGGAATCTTTTGAAAAATTTAAAAATATAATTGGTCATTATCCAAAAATTCATATAAATCACTTTATGAATATAGATGACTTATATTGGGGTGCTGATAAACTAGATTTGTTGCCTTTGAAAATTTTGTATAATTTATTTCAAGAAGATAAAAAATTTTATGGTCATATTCCAGGGTCGGAATATTTTTGGGGCGATATTGCCCAAAAGCACATCTCCTATGTAGTAAATTTTAGTTTTCATGAAATTAACATTACCAAAGTTAATCCCTTTATCCCCTATCACAACCCTGAGAAACCCTATGTTAATTTTTGGTTTCACACATCTTATGGGAGCGACGTTGACGAGTTTAATCGATTGCTGTGCACAGAAAATTTAGACAGGCTGGAAAAAGAAGGAGGAGTATGTATTGTCTATACTCATTTTGCTTCCGGTTTCTGCAGCGATGGTGTTTTAAATGAGACTACAAAAGAACGCCTAAAAGACCTGGCTTCAAGAGATGGCTGGTTTGTACCTGCAAGTGAAATCCTTGATTATTTAAAGCAGAATCACCAGGGTGGTCATGAATTGAGTTTAAGACAGAAGGTTTATATCGAACTTCGTTGGGTATTTGAAAGAATATTATAGGATTTTTTTTAAAATTAATGTAAAGAATATAAAATATTCATAGATTTAAATGACCTAATCTTTTGTGAATAGAATATGATAAAAATAATAGAATACACTAACGATTATAAAACAGCCTGGTCGAAGTATGTTAGCAATTCACCTGGCGCAGCTATTACTCATCATATTGGGTGGTTAAATGTGATGGAAAAAGGGCTTGATCACAAGCCCAGGTATTTACTTGCAATAGAAGATAATCATATAAAAGGTATACTGCCTTTAGTTATTGTGAAAACCTGGTGGCGATCACGCTATTTAATATCATTGCCCTGGATCGATTATGGTGGTGTCTGTGCTGATGACCACGACACAGAAAAACTGCTTCTGGATAAAGCCAAGAGTATTACCCAAAGCGAGAAGGCTCAGTTTATGGAACTTAGATCAGTAAAGGCTGGGGACCATAATCTCGCTATCCGTCAGGATAAAGTAACTTTTTTATTAGAACTCGATAGTGACCCTGATAAAATATGGAAAAGTTTCAATGCTAAGTTGAGGAATCAAATAAGAAAATCCCAGAAGTCTGAATTAACAACTGAATTTGGAGGCATTGAGTTATTACCCGATTTCTATAAAATATTCTCATGGAAAATGCATGACCTGGGAACGCCGGTTTGGGGATTTAAGTTTTTTAAAACTATATTGGAAACATTTCCAGATATGGCGCAATTAGTTCTTGTTAGAAAAGATAAAATAGCGATTGCTGGAGGGTTGGTTCTGTCGTTTAAAGACTGTCTCTATGTACCTTCGGCCTCAGCTTATAGAAGCTTTTTTAAATACTGTCCCAATCATGCTCTTTATTGGGAAGTCATTAAAAAAGGATGTGAGCAGGGGTATAGACATTTTGATTTCGGTCGTTCCACGCTAAATTCCCCTACCTTTAGTTTTAAAAAACAGTGGGTGTCAACTCCCACTCCATTAGTCTGGCAATATTATCTTAATAAAACAAAAGAGATGCCCGCTATAAACCCGGATAATCCCAAGTACCGCATTTTCATCAAGCTGTGGCGGAAACTGCCATTGCCAATTGCGAATTTCCTTGGACCAAAAGTTATAAAAAACTTTCCATGATAAATATGATAGGCGTAATAACAATTCATTTCCTGGAGCTAAGAGCTATATGTTTCATTTGATACCGCCTGCCGGAACGCCAATCTCGTTTCGTGACATTATTCAAGCGGTCAATCTGCGTTTGCTCAAGGGTAACTGTTCAGAACAGTTTGAAAATGCTGTAAAAAACTATACAAATGCTAAGTACTGCTATTTTTTTAACTCAGGAAGGACAGCTCTGGTTTTCATCCTGAAGGCGTTATCAAAGCAGACGGATGACACCAGAAATGAAGTGGTCATTCCTGCCTATACATGTTTTTCCGTACCTGCGGCTATTGCCCGGAGTGGACTCAAAATTAGACTGGTAGACATCGACCCTATGACAATGGACTACAATTATGACAAACTATCCAACATTAATTTTACAAAAGTGTTGGCAATAGTAGCCAGCAACCTTTTCGGTATAATAAGCGATTGGCAGAGGCTTTGGTCTATTGCCAGAGATAAAGGGATATTCTTAATTGACGATGCTGCACAGTCAATGGGATCAAGCTATGAGGGTAAACCCTCCGGAGTTCTTGGTGATGTTGGATTTTACAGTTTAGGACGTGGAAAAAATATGTCGACCTATTCGGGTGGTATATTGGTAACTGACAATGATAAAATTGCTTTATATGTTGAAAATAATATGAAGGTTATAAACAAACCCGGCTTGATAAATGAGACTTGTGTTTTGTTAAAAATTATATTATATATTTTGCTATTAAGGCCAAGGTTATATTGGTTGCCTGCTATGATTCCATTTCTTGGCTTAGGAGAAACAGTTTTTGATAAGGATTTCGACCTTAAACGGCTCACCTACCTACAAATATGCGCAGGCGCTGTTCTTATGGATAATCTGATGAAAGTAAATGTTGCCCGAGCTAAAAATGCACACAAATTGGCAGAGAGTCTTTTAAAAATGAGTCAATATATGATACCCGGATATGACAAAAATAAATGCCCTTTTTATTTGCGTTTGCCCTTGTTATGTTCTGATAAAACCGATCGCGACAAAGTTGAAATCTCCTTGAAAAGACAGGGAATAGTCGCCTCTACTATGTATCCCTCGACTATACGCCAGATTCCAGGTGTCAAAAAATTTCTGGCGTCAAACGATGACTGTTTTCCAGGTGCCCAGATAGTAGTGGATAAACTTATAAGCTTACCCACTCATCCATATTTAACTGATGATGATATTCTAAAGATTACCTCGTGTTTGTTCAAAGGATAAATTAATGGCCTTGCTAAGGAAAATAATAAAGATTTCCCTTGCGACTATAATATACTATTCTGGTTTTTTGGCAATTTATTCCTTTTTTTGCAGAATAATTTCCCCTCAAAGGAACCTTGTTATTCTGATGTATCATCGTGTGCTGGATAATAAAGATAAGAAAAAAGCAGAAGCTCAGCCGGGTATGTGTGTTACAAAGGAATTTTTTAACCAACAAATGAAGTTTTTATCCAAACATTATAATTTGCTGTCATTGGAGAAACTGTCAGAGATTTTAGAGAATAAGTTGCCAATTCCCCGAAAATCAGCTGTGGTCACATTCGACGATGGCTGGCAGGACAATTACCTTTATGCTTACCCAATTTTGAACAAATTTAACGTGCCTGCCTCTATATTCCTGTCAACTGATCTTATCAAAACCAATAAATTGCCCATTTTTATTGAGGTTAGTCTGCTTCTTGGCGAGAGCGATTTATGGCCCCAAAAAGCTATAAATATTTTTAAAAGGATTTTGCGTGAAAACAACTTGTCACAATCTGTCAAGGGTCTCGAAGAACATAATTTTAGTCTGGATAACAGAGATTCTTACAGCTTCATGGTGAAGATGATGATGCTTGGCGATAAATTTATTAATATTGTCGCAAATGAAATGAAAAAGGAAAGTGGTCTGGATATTGAAAAATGGGATAACACAAGGTGGATGCTCAACTGGGATGAAATTAATGAAATGAGTAAATATGGTATTGATTTCGGTTCTCATGGTCTATCTCATGACCTTCTGATTAATTTAAACAATGACCAAATCAGGCATGAATTAATCGAGTCAAAGAAAATCATAGAAAAAAATATTGGCAAGCCAGTATATCTTTTCTCATATCCAAATGGAGATTATAATGCCGAAATAAAGAAAATGGTTCAGGAAGCCGGTTATTCATGTGCAACCGCTGTTCGCGGGGATCATACTAGCAAAAAACACCTGGATCGTTATGCATTAAAAAGGGTCAGTATAAATGAAGGTGGTTCACTTAGCCCCACAGGCAGGTTTTCAAAAGCAATATTTGCCTGTCTCTTAGAAAGGATTTTTTAGTTATCACGATTGTATAACGTGCCTTGTCTGCTAAAGTTCGTACACTCAAAAATAATAACAGATATCACCATCTCCAAGCGACATATACCAGTTGCCATCCTCTGTAAACAACTCATTTGGAAGGTCTGTATTATTCTTGTAAGTAGTGGGAGAAAAGGAAGAATCTCGAACTTTGAAACCATAATGTGTAAATAATTCTTCCCATTCAGGAACAAGGGTCCAGGCTTTAATGTAATGCGCCTTGACCTGAGTTGCCCGTTTGATTATTTCCTTTAACAAATGTTCAAATGCAGCCTTTTCACTGGGCGGCACAAACAGTTCTAAAATCGCAACAAGGCTAAGCCCATCTTCATCGATTGTGTTATGGATCACTGCAAATCCGAGAAGCTCATTATCGCAGAAAAGGCCGAATTGCTGTACTCCGCTGAATGGATAGTTTGCATAACGCCAGTTTAGATACAACGAATCCCGTACTATCAAAATCGGGTAGCTTTGAGATACTTGCTCCCAGAGTTTATCAAACCTTTGATCAAACTGATTAATGTTCTGAATCTTCGCATTAGCCACTTTTGAAAAAGACCTGAAGTAACGAGTTATTACAAGAATCCAGTCAAGCGGTTTTCCTATTAAAATGCTAATTATTGTGGCCAGGGCTTCTCCAACAGCTCCCACTTTTCTAGCGACTATTTTCTGAATAAAGCCACTTGCTTTTAAAGGTTTTAAAAGCTTCCTTCTGCTGGCTATAAACTCCTTTCCTCCAAGCGCCAAAGTAATCTTGTTGGCAGGTTTATTAGCCGATGTGGAAATGGGCAAAGATGATATCTCTTTACTGAGAGTTTTAAGTTTTATCTTCATTCCAACTGAGCGGGCAGTTTGATCAATAGCAAAATCGCAACTACAAGCAGCATGGTATTGACGATCTCCAACCTTTACACGCATTGGCGTGAGCCCATGAACCCCTACAATCTGTCCACTCTTTTCAGCGAGAAGAAATCCGGGAATTTCTGGGATTTGAGCGGGATTATTATCATGGCGCCACTGCCAAAGTTTTATACGTTTCTCAAATGGTATTTTGCCAAAGGTGCGGTCAAGCAGTGAAGCGATAGCTGGATAATCATCGGATGTAGCAGGGCGGACCTTTAGCTCGCCTTTTTTCACGATCCCAATCTTTCTTTAAGAGAAATCCGTTTGACCTTTCCAGAATCCGTTCGGGGAATTTCATCGATGAAAATAATTCTTTTAGGTATTTTATATATCTCAAGTTGAGATTTGCAATATCGGCGAAGCTCAATTTCAAGTTTTTTATCTGGTTTACCATCTGTAACAACAAAGCCCACTACATTTTCACCTGTCAGTTCATCAGGCGCTCCTACAGCCGCGCAATCTTTGACCAGCTCGTGTTCCATCAGGACTGCCTCGACTTCCATTGGAGTGAGCTTCATTCCATCAACATTGATTTGTTCTTTAAGTCTTCCTTTCCAGGTGACGAACCCATCTTGATCCATAATGCCAAAGTCACCGGTTTTTAGCCATCCATTTTCAAAGTACGGGGTCGAATCAATTCCAAAGTATCCTTCAGTCACATGTGGCCCACGGATAAGTATTTCCCCTGCTTCATTTACCAAAGGCATAGTAGGAGTACCAACGCATATTTCCGAACCTGGTGTGGGACAACCGACTGTCTTGAGCTTGTCATGGTTATCGTTGTAACAGATATAACTGCTTCGACTCGCCTCCGTGAGACCATAATACATATAAAAACGTGTGTTTGGCAGCAAATCCAGTATCTGTTCAATATATTCTGGCGCCATGGGGGCAGAGTTGACTATAATGTATTTAAGTCCACTGGCATTTTCTCGGAATTGATCGGCATATTGATCGAGGATTATCTTAAACCCACCAGGTGTTCCTGGAAAACTGGTTATTTTTTCCTCTGAGATTTTTCGGAGTAATCTGGGAATATCCTGTAGTTTCTCTTCAATAAATACCGTCCCGCCCAGTGTCCAATGGATATGTACATGGGCTAACCCGAATAAATGAGTCAGTGATAACGTCGTCAACTCACGGTCGTTTTCATCAATCTGAGCCCAGGAGATAATCGAACCGATCGTATGGTTAAGATTTGCGTGTGAAAGGCAGACTCCTTTAGGAATACCTGTAGCGCCGCTTGTATACATGATTAATGCCAGTGGGGTTTTTTCAGCACACAGGTGTTCCATAGGCATTTCGGGATAGCTTTCAAGGTTAGCGGGAAAAACAATCTGGCCGGGGATGCTCTTATATTCTTCTCGTTCTCTGGGAGTAATCCAAAATGACGCTCCACAGTTTGTCCGGACATATTCCAGTTGCTTGGGGCGGGACCGAAAGTCCACTATTATCACAGTGCAGCTACAAAACAATGAACCTATATATGCACAAAAGTAATCTACTGAGTTAGGGAAAGTTAGAATGATTCGATCTCCCGGACTAACTCCATTGGACTCTAAAAGAGATGCAAATCGCCGGGCTCGACTAAGGATCATGGCAAAAGTATATGAGACTCCATCGGGCCCCACCAGGAATGGTTTATCGGGAAGTCTTTCAGTGGTGGCTATAAAGTTTTCGGCAATATTCATTCGTTGAAATCTATACCTCCGGAATGAAGATATTCTTTAATATCGCCAATTGATTCCATTGAGGCCATCTCTTCCGGACTCATCACATAACCAAATTCCTTCTCAACAGCGGCAGCGATATTTACCGAAGCAAGGCTGTCCCAGGTCTCTATCTCATCCGGGCCGTAATCATCCTTATACTGGTTCTCATCGATAAGAAGGACCTCGATTAACAGGTCACGAAGCTTTATTTCATTTGGTGACATTTTGAAACCATTCCCTTATCTGGACTACTCTGGTTCAGGCCAAATAATATCCGGATCCTCGATGAACTCAATATTCAGTCCGGCAATATTTGGTATAGCAAAGTTAAATTTGAATTTCTTGATTCCATCCTGCTTCTCAGTTGCCATGAATCGTATCCCTTTTTTTTCAAGTTCTTTTTGAACCGCAGTGATATCTTTAGCGCAGAAGGCGATATGGTGAAAACCTCCACGTCCCTGATTGAAGTTTTTCAAGATCCCCTTATGTGGAATCATGAAATGGAGTTTGGTGTCGCCGCTGCATGTAAGAAAAACATTGGTTACATGGTATTTTTCGATAGTCTCACGAGCTTCCTCTTCAAGTTCCAAAATCTGCTTGAATTCCTCAATTTGGGCTTCATCTCGAGCCACTATCCCGATATGATGCAGTTTGAGTTTTTTCCCTAAGTCGTTCATAGATATATACTCTCTTGATTTTATGTCGGCCATTTCAAGCTTTAATATACATTTTCAAATGGGTTTTCTTTGATATAGTAACTCTATATTTTAGGTAAATTCTATTCATATTTTGGCCAAGATAATAAGAGATACATTTTGGTTTTGCAAGGCTTTTATTTGTAACAACCGCAAGGTAATAACAATGTTTTCATATTATTTCTATAGATTTTATGAAAATAATTGCACACCAATATTGACTTTACTTTCGATTTGACCTAATTTGAATTTCGACCGAATAGATAGGTAGAACTATGTGTAATAAGAAACTGCTCAATGAGTATTTTGACTAAACTAAGAAATTGATGATTGGCAGAAGAAAAGACTGAGTAAATTGTGGAATTGGCCCGATTTTGAAAGTCCCTGAACTCTTGTATTTTGAATGATTAATTTAGTTGATCGCTAAAATAAATATTATGTTGTAGACAATTTTACATTTATTATTAAGAATGATGGTTAACTTTAATAACTATAATAAAAATATCACTACTGTCCGGCCTTTCTCTTGAAAAGACTGGACATACCTCCTATAATA
>CBFDEC010000020.1:0-55382 GCA_965603725.1 uncultured bacterium
ATATCTATCTAATGGTAAACAAAGAAGTTAATATTTATTCAGCAAACCCTAATTATAAACGCTGATTTTGGATAAGGAACATGCAGTAAAATGACAGCCTCCCGCTAACAACCGGTATCGATCTCCCAATTCAATAATTATAGCCTGATGACTGTTCGGTAATCTTTTTTTCCCCATAACAAAGAGCCGGAGAACGGACTCGAACCGCCGACCGGCTGATTACAAATCAGCTGCTCTACCAACTGAGCTACTCCGGCATAACTTATCAAGATACCAGGCCGCTAAACCGCGCCTGTGACAACATCTTTCAATTATTATAGAACAATTACCCCCTTATAACAGGCCAAATTTACGCGGCGGCTAATATAATATTCGGCCAATCAGCCGTCAAGCTGAATAATAGCAGGAGTTTCACCGAAATATTTTTCTGATGATAATGTGATTAAAATAAAGAACTATTTGACAGGCAGGGTTTCCCAACCCTGCAGCGGCTCTGGAAAGAGCCGCCTGTTAAGATGAGAGTTTCCTTAATTTTTATAAATTAATATTTTCCACTTCTTAGAAATATCAACTCATTAAAATAAATTAAATTATAAAGAATTTATCCGGTTTTTCGGGGAAGGTTCTGGAATAATAGATATTTAATGGACTTATTTAAAGGCGTCATTGTTACTACGGTTCTTCCAATTCTGTTAGCAATATATTTTAACGGCGGCAAAATCATCAGCAGACTTGCGGTTATGTTGAGAATACAATCGGAGTTGTTAATCTTTCATGGCATAAGCTATAAGACGATTTGCATCGCGGTAGCGGTAGTTATTAGACGGCGAGCCAAGCACCACTGCATATACTCGTTTTCCGGACTCATCGAATACATCAAGCGCCAGGCAATAACCAGCCTGGCTGATATAACCGGTTTTTCCTCCTTTGACGCTCCACCGTCCATATAATAAGCGATTGGTATTGTACAGGGTGTAGGAGATATTATTGTTTAGAGGTTTAAATAAGTACATTTTTTTAGAGGAAATTTTAGCGATTATTTCATTAGCATAAACCGCTTTTACTAATTTCACAAAATCTGCGGCGGTTGACACATTATCCGCATACCGGCCTGTCGGATCAACAAAATGCGTTTTTTTCATGCCCAGTTCAGCGGCCAGTTCATTCATTTTGGCTGCAAACTCTGCATCAGAAAGACCTGCAGACCTTACCAGCGCCCTGGTGGCGGCATTATCGGACCGCATGAGACTTAAATGAAGGCAATCGTTAAGAGTAATTGAGATACCCTTATAAAGTCTTGTCCGTCCCGCCTCAGCCAGATCATCGCCGGTTATTATTATAGACCTGTTTAAATCGGGATTGGCTTTTAAAAACACCATGGCCGCGGCTAACTTAGTGAGGCTGGCGATCGGCAACTGGAGGTCCTCGTTTTTGGAATACAGCGCCTCCCCGGTAACGGCATCGACAACAATAGCGGATTTGGCCTTAAGACTAGGCCGCCCCGGTATGATTCTATCAAAGATTAAACTAAAAAAACTTTCATCCGAATTCGGGACATAGCCCGCATTTAACGAGGGTGATAATGATAAAACATAATATGAATAAGAGGCTGAAACAAGCCAGGCCAAAACAACGATTAGAAGTATTTTATTGATTTTTACTTTCATAATTCCAACTGGAGCAGTTCCTTCATCATTTCTGCGCTTTTAACAGCCTGCCCGTGATGACAATTATTGAAAAAAAGATAGATCTTTTCGGTATCCCTTCTCAACTTGTCTATCTTTTTTAACCAATCGGCAAGTTCCTCTTTTTTATAATTGTAATTGTAGCGATCGCTTCCTTTCCGCGGGCGCCACCAATCAATCGTATTGCGGCCATGAAAACGCACGTACCCGACCGATGTCGTAGCCACTGCTACGGGCGGAAACATCCTCTCAAGCGGGGGCTCGTCCACACAGCAAAACCCGATATTGTTATCCTTTAGCGAGGCGTAAACCTCAGGCTTGTCCCAGCTGTCATGGCGAAACTCTGCGAAAAGGGAAACATCGCCAAAATAATCTTTGCCATCCAGAAGGTATTGCATATTAGCAGGCGAAAATTTAAATGACCAGGGGAACTGGGCTAATAGTCCATGCAAGTTGCCAGACTCTTTTACCGGTTGGACGGCCTCATTAAATTGTTTGGCGTTTTCCTTTAGACCTGATCTGTCATGAGTAAACGAGCGATGGGTTTTAATTATAAACTCAAAATCCGGAGATACTTTCCTTACAATGTTATAAAACACCGCCGGATGAGGTATCCGGTAATAGGTCGAGTTGATCTCGACTGTGTTGAAATGGTCTTTGTAATAGTCAAGCATCTTCCCTTTGGGGATTTTTTCCGGATAGAAGGGACCAATCCAGTCGGCGAATGAATAGCCAGATGTGCCTATCAGTATTTTGGCGGAAGACATATTTTATTTACCAACAACAATCTTTACACGCGTAACCTTTGACTCACCGACCCTGGCCTTAACAGCATACTTCTGACCGTTTTCCTCAACCCACAGCAAATAATCTCCCGTGGGCACATCACCGATTACAAAGTTTTCCTCATAAATCGGGCTGGAATTTACCGAATCGCGATATGTTTCAGCATAAGAAAAAGGCGTCTCGGTCGGCGCCGGTTTTTCAACGCCATAAATTTTTGCGCCCATAACCCGATTGCCGGCGGTATCCACAACATTACCTACAATAGTCCCGCATCCCGGAAGCGGTTTTTGCCAGAGTTCACAGTTAACAGTCTTGTTAGGCACATTTGAATCATCAGCTTCCGAGAATGAAACCTCGAAATGCAGGTGTTCGTTTGTTACGTTGCCCTTTTTGCCGACAGCTCCGATAATGTCGCCTCTTGAAACTTTGCGGCCAACCGATCGGTAAATTTCATGCAAATGATGATAATGTGCGTAAACGTAATAATCCTCGAAACGTAAATTGCATCGCAGAACCATGTGGCCGATCCTCTTGTTGGTATAAACAATCGTACCGCTGGCAACCGCCCGAATTTTTACCCCTTCGGGATTGTTATATTCACAACCCTGATGCTGACGGAAACTGCCGTCGAATTTAGAACCATAAAGATATGTCTGATCCCGCATGTTATTATCCTCCGGAGGTACAGGTCTTAGCATCCACTGATGCTCCGGTTTTTCAAGTTTATTAAATACAGCCTGAGCTTCGGGATAGAAATTCATTGCTGAAATCTTTTCTTTCATCCGATAAAGCCCATAATTAGTTCCGGCATATATATTGCCGTCTCCAGCTTGAGCTAAACAGTTTATGTTATCTCCATAGAATCCTGATGTTTTTCCATATATTTTATATGACTGCCCGAGGTTATCGGTGAAAGCGACACCCTTGTATGTTGCCGCCCAGAGGTTGTCATCATTGTCAATCAGTATATCATGAATGTAAGTTGATGGCAGTCCGCGTGAGATATTCACCCAGTTCAAACCCTCATCAGTCGAATAGAAAAGACCGTTATCACAGCCGGCATACCAGGTCTTATTCTTTACAGCAACAGCCCTGACCTTGCATTTAGACTGCCCATCATTGGTAAACAAGCCATCAGGGGAAAAATTACGCCAGCTGTATCCTCTATCAGTCGATACAGAGAAACCGCGCAAGGAACCCACGTATATATTATCTTTATCGACAACCATATCATAGATATATTGAGAGGCCAATCCCTGTCGTTCATCAAGCGTATTATATGGCTGTTCTTTATATTCCGCATCGGGATCGATATCACCCTTGAAATATATTACGCCATCGGCGGTGGCGAAATATCCGGTATCGTTTTCAATAACTGCATTAACCGCGTAAAGGTATTCAGCGCCAAAGAAATTATAGTCGAGTTTCTTCCAGGTTTTGCCTTTATCAGTTGATATATTTAAGCCATTGCCCGCAGTTGCCAGTATTATTTCATCAGCTTTCCAGTCGCCGCCGGTAATATAATTCCAGGAAAGACCGGCGCTTTCATCCTGATCGTTGGTTTTGAATAACCTCCAGGTCCGGCCATTGTCTTCTGAAAACAGAGCGCCCTTGCCATAAGTCCCAACCAGTAAATCATCACCTTTGCAGACAACGCTCATTATATGCGATCGGGTCAGACCTTCTGCCAGGTCGACTCGTTCCCAGTATTTCATTTCTTTTTTTCCGCAACCTGATATCAATAATAATGCTGTAAAAGCCAATAAATATTTTCTCATAATTCGCCTCCAGTTTATTCAATCAAATGCAGCCAGTCTCGTAGAAGAAAAGTTGTTCGTCCTATAAGCAAAGAGATTCTGGCCATCACAGTGAAACCGAACGTCGTTCCGAAAAATATCATTAAAAAGTATATGCCGATTTTTGTCATTTTACCGAACATTCCCTCATGCTTTTTTGAAAAATAAAAATAAAACAAAGTGGTAATCAAACCAACCAAAATAATCACAGCATTAAGGACAGTCCCGATTGAGATCGCTTGGGCAAATGGCGATAGAGTGGCTTTAATCTGAGCCAGAATGTATGACTGCATATTGGCAGGTATAAATACACCGGCGCCAAAACCGATATATAAGGCCAGCGCCGGACGCGACATCCAGGAATGTTTTGAGGAAAATCGGGTAAACATTAAAAGCCCAAGCGCAACAGGAATAATGGTCAGCCAGCTTTTATGAACAAACAGCGGATCGATGATTTTGGGTACAACAGTGTCCATATAGGCAATGACAATCAAGAAGCCTACTGAAATCCCCACCAGGAGATGTTCGGCGAACTTATAAAACGGATTATCACGATAGAGGAATGAATACAATGATAACGTCAGGAAAGCTGCTGCCCATATACCCGCTGTTTCCATCAAGCAGACCCTCCCTGTCTTCTCAGCATAAAATATCCGACATTGCCGATTACAACGAATATAACAATCATAAAATGGGCGATACTCTGAGCGCTCATACCGATAGTAGCATCACCGGGCTTATCCACAAGCTGTTCATATTCAGCGGCGGCTTTCAACCCCGGAACCATTCCGACAATCTGTTTTTCCTGAAGGAATGGGTAGAAAGTGGTCGCCATCACAGCCGTTATCGCCGGTACGACCGCCTGTTGGTACCGGGCATTGGCATAATTAATCCAGTATATAGGTGTATCATCATCGGAAACCGAAACGACCAGGGCAATATCATTATAGTTGTCTACTCTTTGCATCAGGGGAATATCATCGACCGGAATCCCGCGATAATCCCGGGGATACACGCGGGCAATATTCTCACCCATTCCAAGAATACCTGAGGTGATCTCCGGGCGAAAGCCAAGGAAAACATAGTTTTCACCCTCAATAAAGCCAAAACCATCTCCTGCCTGATGAAGCGTCTGAATGCCGATTGCGGCTCCCTCAGCCCTGAAAGCGATGCCGACTACTTTGAAGCCATTACTGAACACATGGTATAGCAAAGCCTCAGCCATCGGCTTCATCTCCGGTAGTGTGGCCGCATCATGATCGAATGAAAACAGAACTACTGAACTGTCTGCCAAGTTCTCGATAAAATCATAGGTCGACCTCACCTCTCTGGTGATTCTGTTAGGCAGATAAAAATTGAAAACAAGCGGAACCGCAACCGCCAGAAACATCAGGATAAAAATTATGCGTCTGTCTATTGTCGATATTTTATGCCAGATAGTCATCTCAACTGCGCCCCAGGTAAGTTCGTTCGACTCCGAGTATAACCCTTAATGATGTGGCAATCGTCCCCAAACCAATACCTACAAAAATTCCTCGCCTCGCGGTCATTGATGGCACATTTAAAATCCAGTCGGCAACTATGGGGAAATATGACGAGATATAGTCGCCCAGCGGAACACGCCCGATCATAACCAGCACAGCGGCTATCAGAAGCAAAGCGGCTTCAATGTTTCTGGCTTTAAAACCTCTATAAGCGGCCGAAGCCACAAAAAACGCCAGCAGTGAAAACACCGTCGCCTGCATCGGCGCCTGCATGTAATTGAATATCCAGGTAAAAAGTGAGCCCTCACCCCTGCCCCAGATCAAGCCACTTAAGGCCATCACCAGCAAACCGGCAAGAGTGACTATATTGTAGCCATAACCGGCCGCTCTCTGGGAAATTTTGCCGACATGGTATTTTATCATACCAACAACGCCAACAAGAAGAGTAAAGATATAAATTGTCTGGGTCCAATCAACGACAGTTTCATAGGCGCTGGTCAGGGCGGGCACAAAAAATTGCACCAGCATGAAAACGCCAACACAAAAACATATTATTATCGGAATCTGTCTTCTCATTTTACTGTATCTTCAGCCAATCGAGGAAATCAACATTCCCTGAAATGATTAAGAGCGCTCCAATCAGCATCACCGCTATTATAATCAACTTTGAATAATCAGAGCCTTTCAGGCTGCCCAGCACCTGCGGGTCCTGTGAAAGGTAACCGGAGGCGGCAAACAATTCTTCACCGATCAAGACATAATCGCAGGCCACAACAAAAAACGACATCTGAATCGAGGAGTCTGTGCCGGCTATCTGAATAGCGCCGATTGAATTGCCGGTTTCGGCTAAGATTAACGATTCGGCCTCGAATGTGCCGAAAAACAGGTTGGTTGCCGGTCTTTCGCGAAGCATAATACCATCGACTGCCGCGGCATATCCGAATTGCGAATCGGTCACAAAAAAGACATTATCGGGATTGTAATTGTCAGGATGCCCAGCTCGCACATACCCCTCGTAAGCCACCTCCTGGGCGACAGCCATTACAACCGGGTCATTATTAGGGAAAATCAGCGGGGTGTTATATTCGGCCACTTTCTCGATTACTGAACCGAGAATATTCATGCTGGCGATAGTAGCGGGACGTTCCATCTTGCCCCGACCGGATGAATAAAGAATTGGCTTGCCCATCTCGGTTGCCCGACCGATTGCCTCATCTACAGCCTCCAAACCGGCAATGGGACGAGTATACAGTTTGCCGCCTTTTTTGCCATATAAGATGAATATACCAAAAAGCAAGCCGGTAATTAAAATGCCTATCAGGACATTAACCCGTCCGTGATGAAACCAGTTGCGTTTCGGGCTGAACGGTCCCTGGGCAGATGAAAATGATTCGCCGGTTTTTATAGCGATTTTTATCCTGTAATAATACCTGGCATTCTTATCAAGGCTGTCATCCACTTTCGAACCGGTATCAGCTTTCATCTCCGCAATGTCTTCAAATGGTCCTTTAAGCGAGGTTGAACGTTGAAGGCTATATGTGCAATCAAACCCATTAGCATTGACTGACAGATTCGGTATATTCCATTCGATCAGCAAAGCGCTGCCATTGTCGTCGGGCTGATCCGACACGGTTATGTCTATTGCGGCATCAGCGTTTGATGCTGAAAAAATAAGCAATACAATTAAAACAAGGGATGTTTTCAAGACGTTATGCATATAAGGTTTTTATAATACTAATATATTTCTGTCAAGGGTTATTAGAATAAAGAGTTCCCCCGTTTTTTTCCACATGACAATTTTGATCAAAATAAAAAACTAACTTAACAGGGCAGACTTTCCAGCCTGCCAGCGGCTCTGGAAAGAGCCGCCTGTTAAAATGGGAATTTCTTCAATTTCGAAAATTAATATTACCCTGTGCTGTCGGGTGGCCTTACCCGGCAGTCTATCGCCAGGTCAGGTCATACGACTCTTTGAGCGACCTGGCAGCACCAAAATGGTGTTATTAAGTGAACAACAATTTCAATGACTGATTTTCTCCATCATTCGTGGAATCGCCGATTCGTATGTATCTTTTAATTCAGCAACATTGCAGTTAATCAGGTCGTTTATTTTTAAATTTGAGCCGCCGGTTTTACCTATAATTGAAACAGGAATATTATTATTCTGACATAATTCAATTATTCTATTTCGACTTTGTTCTGGAAAAGAAATAACTACTAAAGGTCTTGATTCGCCGAACAGCATGGCATCATTGCGCAAGCGGGAGATAATTGTTACCTCGGCCCCTATTTCATTGTCAAAACAGCATTCAGCCAGCGCCACCGCCAATCCACCATCGGAAATATCATGAGCAGAGTGCAGCAGTTCATTGTCAGCCAGCTCGACCAAGAGAGCGACAACATCTTTTACAGATGATGGAGATATTGCCGGAATAGCGCCGGCTGCTTTATCATGAATAGTCTTAATATATTCGCTGCCGCCGAGTTCGCCCCTGTTATTTCCTATAAGAGCGATAATGTCGCCATTCTGTTGAAAAAACGAGGTCAACCGCTTTTTCACATCATTCAAAACACCGACCATCCCTATCACCGGCGACGGATAGACCTCATAATTAATGTCTTCATTGTAGAAACTAACATTACCGCCGGTAACAGGAGTATCCAGAATACGGCAGGCCTCGCCTATACCGGCAATCGCCTCGGCGAACGTATAATATATCTCCGGGTCATACGGGTTGCCGAAATTAAGGCAGTTGGTAATTGCCACAGGTTCCGCCCCACTGCAGGCGACATTTAAAGCCGCCTCGCAGACTGCATGCATTCCGCCAAAACGGGGGTTAAGATAACACCATCGCCCGTTGCAGTCAGTGGAGACAGCTAAACCTTTTGACGTCTTTCTGACTCTAATCACCGCCGCATCGCTGCCGGGTCCGATAACAGCGCTTGTTCTGACTGAAGTATCATACTGAGTATACACCCAGCGTTTGGAGGCGATATTGGGCGCTTCTAAAAGCCTTTTCAAAACATTGTTGAAATCATCGGGTTCCGGCAGGCTTAATGGATCGAACCGGGCCAGCTCATCGATACGTGACGGTTTTTTTTGCTCTCTTATATATACAGGCGCCTTGCCGCCAAGAACCAGCGAATCCGGAGGTATTTCGACGCAAATATGGCTGTCTGAATAAATTCGCAACAGATTATCGGGGATTACTCTGCCAATGACTGTTGCCTGAAGGTCCCATTTTTTAAAAATGCTTATTACCTCATCGAGACTGTCCGGTCTGGCTACAACCAGCATACGTTCCTGCGATTCGGACAGCATTATTTCATATGGCGTCATTTCCTTTTCGCGGACCGGCACTTTATCGATGTCGATTTCCATGCCGCAGTTTCCACGAGCTGACATCTCCGAGGTCGAGCAGGTGATACCGGCGGCGCCCATATCCTGGATGCCAACTGCCAGATTCTTTTTAATAATCTCAAGAGTGGCCTCAAGCAGAAGCTTTTCGGTGAACGGATCGCCGATTTGCACGGACGGGCGCTTGGAGGCAGATTTATCCGAAAGTTCCTCAGAGGCAAAAGTAGCGCCATGAATACCATCACGACCGGTTCTGGCGCCAACAATTAATACCGGATTGCCATTGCCGCCGGCAGCTGCCGACAGCAGATCAGTTTTTTTGGCGATGCCGAGAGCCATGACATTGACTAACGGATTTCCGGTATAAGCGGGCTCAAACACAACTTCACCGCCAATATCGGGTACACCGAAACAGTTGCCATAGTCGCCGGCTCCACGAACCACACCGTCAAAGATATATCGTACATGCGGAATTTCCAGGGAACCGAACCTCAACGAATTGAAAGTCGCTTCCGGCCGGGCGCCCATAGTGAAAATATCACGAAGTATTCCCCCGATGCCGGTAGCCGCTCCCTGATATGGCTCGATTGCCGAGGGGTGATTATGGGATTCAATTTTGAAAACAACCGCCAACCCATCGCCGATATCAACAGCCCCGGCGTTCTCTTCCCCAGCCTCAGCCAGAAGCCTGCTGCCGGAGCGGGGAAGCGTTTTCAGTTGAGCGATAGAGTTTTTATAAGAACAATGTTCTGACCACATTACTGAATATATGCCGAGTTCTGTGTAGGTAGGTTCACGGCCGAGAAACTCCCAGATCTCTGTATATTCCTCTTCAGATAGGCCATGTTCAATAACAAGTTCAGGGGTAATCTCGGGTTCTTTCATCATCGCTTCTTTCATAGAGATTTCAGTATAGAGAAAATTATATGCCCTGTCAAATTAATAAGGGAAACCTGCTTATATTTGCTGCTCGATGAAATTAATGATTCTTATTGTTGTTATCGCTGTATATGAAAAAGCTGTTCACATAATTGAGTTTTGAGATTGCTTCGCCCGCAATTGGCGGACTCGCAACGACTTACAAAGACAGTCATTACGAGGAGTCCGCCGTGGCGGACGACGAAGTAATCTATCATGGCTTTTGGTACATTCTGTTATTCTTCTGCCAGAGCTGTCGGAAGTAACTTCCGACAGCACAACACTAACACAAACACGAACACAAAAAAAGGCGGGCATCACCCGCCTTCTAAAAGTAAACAAATTTTCAATTATTTCAAAAGCGTCATTCGCCTTGTTAAGCTTTTATCTTCAACTATCAGGCGATAAAAATAAACGCCGCTGGAAACAGGATTGCCGTCTGAGTCAGCGCCATCCCAGATGACCTGATGATCACCGGCAGGCTGATTGCTGTTAACGATTGAGGCAACCCGTCGTCCGCTTAAATCGTAAATATCAATCGTGACTCGGCTTTCCTTTTCAAGACTGTAAAATATCGTGGTCTTAGCATTGAACGGATTCGGATAGTTCTGGGCAAGGCAGAAATTTGAAGGCAATTCAACTGCATCATCAATTGAAACGGGACCGAGGTCCTCAATTCTAACTCTGGCCGCCTGGTACACCTCACGCATATAATCAGATTGGACCCAGACTACGAGTTCGCAGTTTTCAGGAACCAATTGTGATGGACATGAAAATGATTCGGAAAACTCGACAGTTTCACCATACGAAATATCAAAGCTTATACCGAGTGCGTTGGGAATCATATCACGCATTACCTGTTCGTGATAGTTTAAACCATTAGGAGCGGGCCAGTATAAATCTGATTCAGTCAACGCAATCCTCACATAAAGGCTGTCAAAATAATAATCATCAGTTGCGGTTACACTAATGTCCAGTGTGCCTTCCCTGGTATCCTCATTGTAGCTCCCGCTCAGCACGATTTCCATTGGAGATCCCATGTTATACCGATTTAGTATTCGGGTCCAATATGAGGAATAGTAGCCGCCATCAATAAACCCATCGACTTTCAAAGTAGGCACTGCATTGACGCCATAATAATTTGTTCTGGCTGCATTTTCTGAGATATTATAATGATAAAAAGGGTCATTATTGATTGGCCACCAGACATGGTATCGAACAGCAACAAACTCGTCAGGGTGGGCATTTACAAGCTGATCCAGAGTTATATTAGCTTGATAACACGGTGGACATGATGTATTCGTAAACATCTCAGCTAATACGAGCCTATCTGTGGCGCTTACCGAAACCGCCATTGCAATTACAGCCAAAAATGCGGTCAACATAATGCTTTGAAAAAACTTCATACAACTACCTCCAAAGATGAAAGTGAATTTAAATATTTTAATGTCGTTTACCGGGCAACTTGAATGCCTTTATCACCTCAATGAAAAAGGCGAGATCATCCCGCCTTTAATAATTAAAAAACAATATTATTTTAAAAGAACCATTCGTCTGGTTAAGCTCTCTCTACCAGCATTCATGCGATAGAAATAAACGCCGCTGGAAACAGGATTGCCGTTCGAATCAGCGCCATTCCAGATTAACTGATGATCTCCAGCAGGTTGAGTGCCGCTAACAATCGTGGCAACCTGATTTCCGCTTAAATCGTAAATATCAATCGTGACCCGACTTTCCTTTTCAAGGCTGTAAAATATCGTGGTTTTAGCATTAAACGGATTCGGATAATTCTGGTCAAGCTTGAAACCTGAAGGCAACTCAGCCACATCATCAATTGAAACAGGGCCAAGGTCATCGACCCGGATCCTGGCTGTCTGTAATATCTCTTTTCCACTGTAATCAGCTTGAACCCAGATAATCAATTTACACTGATCAATGACTAATGGATTCGGGCATGAAAAACTCTGGGAAAGTTCAACTGTTTCACCCTCGGATATGTCAAGCGAAATACCAAGCGTATCAGGTATCATGTCGCGCATAGTATTATTATGCCAGAGTGTACTATTTGACGCCTGGTAATAAAGGCTGTCCTCGGTTAGAGCAATTCTAATCCTTAGCCCGTTCTGGCTGATTTGCTCATGAGCGATAATAGTCACATCAAGGTTGCCCTCACGAGTGTCCTCATCAAATTCACCGCCAAGCTGTATTTCAAGAGGAGATTCGACATTATACCTGTTCAAGACCATGCCTGCCCAGTTGTTATAATAATAGCCACCTCTGATAAAGCCGTCTATCCAGACATAGGGAATGATGTGAAAACCATCATAATGCGGCGGATAGTAAAATATTCTGGCTATGTTTTCGGATATATTATAGAGATAATATGGGTCGTGCGGTGATGGCCAATAGGCATGATAAGCTACAACAGCAAAACAATCCGGATAATCTTGTACGAGCTGATCTAAAACCAGATTAGCGGAATAACATTCCTGACACGATGTGTTTATTTGATTTTCAAGCAACACCTGACGCTGAACCGCCGGGGAGGATAATACCATGACCATCAATATGATAGCGGTTGCTGCAAGTAACCTGTTGCTGTTTTTCAAAGATATTCCTCCAGAAACGAATTTGGACTTTATTACCTTTAAGTAATAATAATAACTTTTTCAAATTAATCAAGCATAATTTTACTTAATATATATATATTTTAAAATCTGCTGAATAATGTAGCCTTTAAACCTTCAAATGTAGGGTGATAAGCACATAATCCGCCAGAACAAACTAATCCGCCGCGTTCACCGCCATAGAAGATTGTCAGGTCGTGATTGCCATAAGTATATTTGAGCTGAATATAAGACATTTTTCTTTCGGGCTGTCTGATAAAGTCATTATCCGATGTACTTCGACCGACAGATAAACAGAAATTAGGAGCAATTGCATAAGTTATATCAAGATATTTTTCTGTATATTCAGAGGAATCAACCGGCTCAAATATAGTCATATGAGTACTCAAACTAATTGTGGCGAAGTCAGTTAGATAGTATTCAATCTCAAATTCCGACTTTGTTTCATCCCTTTTTGAAAATTCAAGCAGGTCCAGACTTGTATGAAAGGTATTGTCTTCAAAATAATTACCTCTAATTCCGAAGTAATACTCATAAAGGTAGACATTTATTGAATCACGGCTGTAAGCTTTAGCGTAATCAGTTTCAAAACCCCAGTAATCAGACCAGGAAATAGATAGATTCCCCCGATAACCTCTTTCGCCCGTAATTGACATGAAATAATTGGCGGCTTCCGATTGCAATAATCTATCCCGTCGATTTACCGCCGGCGGGGTATTCAGTATGCCGATTTCCGGATAGGAAAGGAATTTATAGTTTTTGTATTCAAAGAAGCCGGTAAAGTAAGAATAATAACCCGTTATGAGGCCATAGGTTCCATCACCAGTCTTGTTTAAAGTTCTGGTAAAATCATCAGGATCAGGAACCTGGTAATTCCTTTTGGCATATTCAACATAACCATCAAGATAATCAAGGTTTATCCGGGCATTCACCTGGTTTAGATTTGTCCGCGTATCTGTGATATAACTGACATAAGCGCCGCCCAGATGAAATTTGCTTGCCGGCTTAAACTTAAGCCTGCCGCCACGGATCATTTCTTTAGCGCCAAACAGTAAATCACCAATCCCGGGAGTGGCGGTAAGCAAGTCAAGATCCAAATACTTCTTACGCCAGTTTAATTGAATGCCGTCAAGAACTAAGTCAGCGCCAACTTCATCATCACGAAAAGTGTTTAAAATTAAACCACGATCAAAAACCTGGTAAAAATTACCCGCATGAATGGTCAGGTCATTGTCTTCCCAGCCGAAGTAGCGCTGGGATAAGGAATTGGAAGTATAATTGCCAAAACCTTCACTCATTACATGAGCAACTTCATACCAGGCCCCGGTATAAAATTTTCCCATATAAACATCGAATTGGAAACGTGTAGCCGCTGAGTCTAATTTTGTCTCTTTAAAATGATAATACCGGGCATAATTGGCCGCTGAAACATACCAGTCATCACCTTGGGCCCTCAAATTCGGTATATAAATTGCTGTTGCTAATGCAACAGCAACAATAACCACAAAAAGTTTATTCATGATTGTTTATTTTTGGGTTTTGTTTTTTGAAGGAGGAACAACTTTTTTTGCTGGCTCTTTTTCTGTTTTATCTTTGGCAGGTTTTTTCTTTTCCGGTTCAGTTAAATATGGTTTAATTTTTGAGGTTAAAATTTCTTCAAGACCCGGCATAAATCCTCTTATCGAGTGTATAATATTTCCTTCATTATCCAGAAGGAATCCATAGGGGATGCCTCTAACCTTATATTTCCTTCTGAAAACTTCACCGCTGCTGTCTAAAAGAATTGTAAAATTCATATTGCGGTCTTTGACAAAAGATTTGACTTTACCCTGAGTTCGGGAATCATCCACAGAAATGCCCAGAATTTTTAATCCTTGATCAGCATATTTTTTGTGGAGTTTAATCAGTTCAGGGATCTCCTTTTTGCATGGTGGGCACCAGGTTGCCCAAAAGTTGATATAGATCGGTCCGTTACCGATTATTTTTGATAAGGTTACATTGTTGCCCTCGAGATCGGGAAGGGTGAAATCGGGAGCTTTTTGACCTTTTTTTACCTGACTGAATGCGGTTACAAAAAGAACCATTACAATCGCCAATGTTGTGAATATTCTTGTTCTCACTTTACACTCCGGTTTTAGTATATTATCTCGCTAAATTTTCCTTATCTCCGAATCATTTATGCTAAAGCAATTTATATAATAAGCAAAAATTGTCAACCTTTTTGTAGCCATGAATACGGGTGGAGTTTTAATTAATGGAATGGTAAATTCATCGATGCAATATCAATAATTGGCGCCAAAAGACCAGTAATAACTGGGGTGCGCGTCTATTGTATAAAGATCCGTTCCCCAGGCAACATCCCATCTCAAAACAAAAATGCCGAGGTTCGCCTGTGCGGCAAATCCAATACCGCTTCTGGGTACGCCGAGCTTAGGAAACCCTTTCTCCTTATCAAATAAATGAAAGTCTTTAGCAGCGTTAAAGGCGGCGCCGATATCCCAGAACACCGATCCTTTGACCTGAGCAAGAGTCATTCCCAGGGGCCAGCGCAATTTAAAATAATCTATGAAAGGATATCTCAGTTCGAGGTTTATCAAAGCATACTTTGTCCCAATATGTTCAAAATAACAGTGACCTCTCAGCGGTACGATAATTTTATTTACATATATATCTTCAACATTATAGATATCGTTGGTTGACTGAGATGGCGCGATCCAATATGATGTTCCACCAAGGTAATATTTCCGCGGATGTTTGCCAAATGAGGCGCCTCCGGCAAAGCGGAAGGCGAAATTGTATTCATCGCCGAAATGAAAATATTTACGATAATCCAGTTCCACCGAGGAGTATGAATAACTTGTGCTGACCGGCCCGAAAGACCGTTCAACCGTTAGCTTGTACCGATGCCCGTACACCGGGCCTACAATACCCCAGACTACTCTATCGGACACATAGGAAATACCGCCAATCAGCAGATTAGTAGTTTTTGGCGGATATATAAAAACCGCCTCATCTAGGTATTCTCGATCAATAGTCACCTGGGAAAGATTGAAATCGAGACGGCTGAAGCGGGAAAACGGGTAACTTAGCATACCAACAGCGCCATAAACTCTATCTGAGAAATAATATCTTCGGTACTCATCCCAGTAAATATTTTTGAAATGAAAAATACCGGCTGCATAATTTAACCGCTTGGCCATATAATTGTAGATAATCTGAATGTTGGACTGGTCAATTGAGTTAAACACATCGGTCATTATATAAAACTGATGGTCGCCAAAAATGTCGGATATTGAAATAAACGACTGTCCCCGCAGACCATAGAAATTATCGTAACTGAAACCGCCTGACACTAATTCAGGAGAAAATTTAAGAGAATATTTTTTCTTCTTATATGACCCGTCGGGCAAAAGGTATTCAAGGGTATCGGATAACGCCTCTTCAGCCGATGCCATGGCATCCTCATCTACTTCGCTCTTCGAGTCGTCGTCTTTTCCACTGATTTTATCAATGCCGGTTCTAAATATATATTTCGAATAATCGATTTCTTTTTGCTCTGATGGCTCTGTGTCCGCTTCAACAATCAACGGCTGTTTGCCCGGATATAACCGACCTGTCTCTTTAAAGACAGTCGGTTCAAGTTCATTACTATCACCAACCGGTTTTATATCCTTAATAACCACTATGTCATAACCATAGTTGTTATAAACACTAACCGCTATTTTGTCTCCCTCAGGCGACCAGGTGGGACTTAATGCGCCTGTCAAAATATTGGTAACCGGGAAATCTTCGCCGCTTGTAAAATCATGAATATAGATATTTGCGATCCCATTTCTATAGGAAACATAGGCCAGCATATCACCATCGGGTGAATAATCAGGCTGAAAACATCTAGTGTCATCGCTGGTCAGCGAACTGATTTCATTATTGACAAGATCAAAAATGAAAATGTTATATCTGCCATAAGTAAAAGACGTATCACCAGGCTCAGCAACAGGTCTGTCGGAGGTAAAAGCGATCAAATCGCCGTCCGGCGAAAAATCAGGATCGACATCATCATACTTATCGTAAGTCAACCGATGAAATTCATCTGATTCAATGTCGAATATATAAAGATCGGAATAGCCATTCTGGATTCCGGTGACAATGATCTTGTCGCCTTTAGGCGACCAGTTCGGACTTCTCAAACCTCCGAGATGAGGTTTGAATTTTTTATAAATATGTTTAGTTTCAGCATCGACAAAAAACAATGCATCATCACCATGAGATTTGGAGACAAAGACAAGTTGCGAACCATCAGGAGACCACGATATGCCGGAGAAATATGAGTGTAATGATTCCAGATCGCCGGATTTTTCAGCCTCAACAAGTTTGTCAATCACCTTGCCATCGATTGCTGAGATAACGTAGATTTCGTTGAATCGGTCAGAATAACCATCACGGGGACTGGACCTGTCGGAGATAATGACCAGGCGGTCTTTCTGGGGCGACCACTGCGGGTTTAGGTTGTACATAGAACCATCTTCCTCGTGATTCGTAAGGAGCTTGCCAATTTCATTAACTGTATTTCTATGGGACAGTTCGGGCCAATAAATTCTACGCAATTCTTTCTGCCAGTCTTTGGAAATCTTTTCAAGCTTCGTCCCCAGGGCTGCCTTAACAGCCCTATCAATAGTCAATAAGACTTTGCCCTTATTGAAAATCTCAGGTATTTTCTGTTCACCATACGTCTCCGCTATATAGATTAACACAGCATGTCCGGCCTTGTAATTTAGCAAACCGAACATCTGATCCAGCGGCGGTAGGTATCCTTCTATGACCGCATCACGCACATACATATCAGCGTCATAGGTCCAGCCGAGACGGGAAGAATACTCGGCATAGCCCTCGGCCAACCACAACGGCATCCTGAAAAATGCCTGACGGGACAGCAGGGAGCCGATTGCGTTTTCATAGAGAAGATTAAACGTTACGGCGTGAGTTAATTCATGATGAAGCACGTGACGAAAATCCTCATACGAGCCATTGAACGGAACAACGATCCTGGTTTTGAAAATCTCCGTAAAACCGCCTACACCTTCGGGAAGAAGTTCAGAAATTATGTTGGTTTGAACAAAATCATTGGGTGATGAGTAAATTACGACCGGCACCCGGATTGTTAGTTCATGGTTTAACTCCTGCGACACAATAGAATAGGCATTTTCAAGGGTTGTTGCTGCAAATTTGGCGATTGAATCCTGATCCTGGTCGATATAGATATTAAAATTATGAGTTTGGATATAGTGCCATTTATAATTTTTATATTGAACCTTGTTTTGACCAAAGTATTCCTCCTGCCCCATGACCGATACGGTTAGTATCAATAGTAATAATAATGCTTTTTTCATGTTTTCCGCTTTCTTTTAATCTATGTATTGTAAACCGGAACAAAAGCCTTGTTGTTCCAGATTCTTTTAATCTCCTACACGTTTAATATCGGCGCCAAGTCTGCTAAGTTTTATTTCAATATGTTCATAACCTCTATCAACATGATATACTCGCAGTATTTCAGATTTGCCTGAGGCTGCCAGCGCTGCTACAACCAGGCCCGCGCCCGCCCTGATATCGGAAGCCATTACTGATGTCCCTTTCAGGCGATTGACGCCGGTGATTATTGCTTCCTGGCCGGCTATCTTAATATCGGCTCCCAGTCTGATCAATTCCATCACGTGAGTAAATCTTTCAGCAAAAACAGTTTCATTGATATGGGAAGCACCCTTGGCTTTACAGCATAAAGCCATTACCGATGCCTGAAGATCCGTTGGAAATCCCGGATATGGAAAAGTGGTAAGATTGATAGATTTCAAAGCTCCATTGCGGGAAATTTTCAGACCATTCTTTTGCGCCTTGAAATCAATTCCAGCTTCCTTCAGCTTGGCAATAACTATACTGAGATAGCTGTCGCATCGAGGTTTTAGCAGTATCTCACCTCCGGTTATCCCCACAGCCATTATAAATGTGCCTGCTTCGAGTCGGTCCGGCATCACACTGAATTCAACCGGTTTTAGCTCCTTCACGCCTTCAATTTCAACAACATTGAAGCCTGCGCCTTTAATCTTTGATCCGGATTTATTTAAAAACTTGGCCAGGTCCACTACCTCAGGATCACAGGCGGCATTAATAATGGTGGTCTTGCCCTTAGCCAGACAGGCGGCCATCATCACATTTTCGGCGCCGGTGTGAGATGGCCTATCAAAATGGATTACCGTTCCTTTAAGAGTCTTTGCCAGGGCGCTGACATAGCCTTTTTCCTCGATGATTTCAGCCCCGAGCATCTTAAAGGCGTTCAGATGGTAATCTATGGGGCGCGGTCCTAATACACAGCCGCCCGGTAAAGATACTCTGGCTTTCTTCAGCCTTGCCAGTAACGGTCCCATTACCAGAAAGGAGGCTCGCATTTTCCGTACAAGATCATAAGGTGCTTCATGACGGTTCAAATTTGAGGCATCAAGAGCAACTACATGTTCTTCCTTATTCCACTCAATTTTGACACCAAGGTACTGCAGAAGGTTTAAAACCGTGTTAATATCAACAAGGTCTGGTACATTTTTGATAACAGTTTCACCCCTGGCTATTAACAGCCCGGCAATCAGGATTGGCAACGCCGCATTTTTGGACCCGGATATTTGAACTGTACCCGTTAATTTTTTGCCGCCATGAATAACAAATTTATCCATAAATCTCCTGCTCCCGGTCATTAATTATACTGCCCGAAACTCAATAAAGATTCAAAAAGGATTGCCTGTTCCGGGAAAACAAATTATAATGTAAGTATCAAGGCTTGTCAAACAAACGCTTGCAAAAATGAACGAATCTTTGAGAAATAAGCAAAAAGATAGTAAAAAAGGGAAAATATATTTTATTTCTGACGCTCATCTTTCCCTGGGCTGTGATCCGAATGAGCGTCTGCTGGCAAAATTTTTAAATAAGATTAAAGATGAAGTCAGCCATCTTTATATCATTGGAGATTTGTTCGATTTCTGGTTTGAATATAGATATGCCATTCCAGCGGCCTACTTAAAGACTATATCGGCGCTGTTGAATTTAACCGAAAGCGGCATCAAAGTCGTTTATCTTCCGGGCAACCACGATTTCTGGATGGGCGATTATTTAGAACGTCAGACAGGAATTATTCTTGCTGATGAGCATCTGGATATCGAACACCAGGGAAAAAAGATTCATCTGACCCATGGCGATGGGCTTGCCTATGGCGACAACGGCTACCGGATTTTGAAAAAAATTTTCAGGTTTAAACTCAATATCTGGCTGTATAAGCTTTTGCCGGTAGACCTGGCGTATAAGCTTGCCCTTAAAACCTCCGGCGCCTCCCGTGAATACACCTCGGCAAAGGACAAAGACCTTAAAGGGTATCACGATTATGCCGAGGCCAAAATTAAAGCCGGTTTTGACGCTGTGGTAATGGGGCACACACATGTTCCCGAAATGAAAAAAATTCATGGGGGTCTGTATATCAACACCGGCGACTGGATCGAGCATTACAGTTATGTTGTACTGGAGGATGGAGAATTTAAGTTAGAATCTTTTAATTAACAAAGAATGTAAAATTGTTTTGAAAGGAGGTAAGACTTATGCAGGCATTCATATCAAAACGGGCTGTAATATTGTTCATTGGCCTGATTTTTATTTTTGCTTTTGGAACGGCAACTTCAACGGCACAACAAACGTTTATAATAGCCGGCAAGATCACATGTACAGATACTGACCCTAAACAAATCGATGTTGGAAACACTAAGGATCATATCATTTCTCTGGGCACATCGGAGGGGACAAATATCAGTACTGGCGAGCATGAGTTCATGGACGGCGCCCAGGCTGTCAACATGGCGTATAATGATCTTGTTGAGGGGAATGGACCTCAACAGGGTTATATGAAGCTTACAAAGAATGGTGATACTGTTTTTTCCGTATGGCGCGGCAAAGTTGTTGCAACAATAAATCCCGAAGGAACGCCTTCAACAACTTTTGAAGGAATTGTTTCTTTTATAAAAGGAACAGGTCGGTTTGAAAATATCCAGGGAAGTGGTTCCTATACAGGCAGGTATACATCAAAAACCGATTATATTGTTGAATGGAAAGGCAAATACTTTATTGAAAAAGCGCCGATTCCTTCAAATTCTGAACCCAAATAGGTCTGCATAATAGGCTCGCAGCTTATTATAAAATGCTTGGCAGAGTTTTAAGTTCCGTCAGGTTGCTCTACAAGTCGTATGACCTGACAGCATTGCAATGTCTGGCAGGATTTGTTCACTTAAGAGCGTTGCTCAGCGAGCAGGTCGGGTTCTGACCGGAGGGAAAAACCCGACAATTATTCGTCTTAACAATTGAACTGCTTGACTTATATATAAATAATTAAATAAAATTACTAGATGAAAAAGATATTACTTTTTTTTATAGCGTTGTTGATACTGTCATGCGGCGATAATTATCACGGCGAAACAATCGAATTCTGGCAGTTCTGGACTGATCCACAAGCCCGGCCGGTCATTGAATCTATCGTTGCCCAGTTTGAGAATGAAAATCCCGGCTGGAAAGTCAATATCACCGACTTAACCTGGGCGGATGGCCATCAGAAAATAGTGGTAGCGTTCGGAGCAGGTAATCCGCCCGACCTATTAGAGCTTGGTTCCGATTGGATTGCCGAGTTTGCCGCGGGACACGCCCTGTCTGAAATAGATATTAACACCTCGCAATTTCTAGTTACAGGGCCGGGAATATTTGAGAATAAGATTTATGCACAGCCATGGTTTTTAGCCTCGCGGATATTTTATTTTAACAAAACTCTCCTGGATAGGGTCGGTCTTAATATTCCCTCGGATTGGCATGAACTGCTCGATGCCTGCCATAAAATCGATGCTCTCGATGAAGACATATCCGGTTTCGGCGCCAACTCGCCCGAGCCTCATCGCCTTTATAAAAAATTTCTGCCGTTTGTGTGGAGCACCGGCGGTGATATTATCAGGGATAGCAAAATCAGGCTTGATGCTCCTGAAATAATAAGCGCTTTGAGATTCTATGGCGAGTTGACTCAATGCGGACAGATCGAAACTCAACGTCACCTCGAGGACTCTTTTTGCGAAGGCAGGATAGGATTCCTTATTTCAGGCGGCTGGCTGTTAAAGCGTCTCAGAGAAACCCCGCCATCTTTTGAGTATCAGCTTGTGCCGATGATCGGCAAAGATAATAAGACAACCGGCTGTTCTTTTGCCGGTGGTGAATATCTTGTAATCCCGCAACGGTCGAAAAACAAGCAGGCGGCTGAAAAATTAATGCAGGTAATTACTCGTATTGAAAATGTTAATGCATTATGCGATTCGGTCGGTTTCGGCTATCCGCCTCATAGAGACATATCAATTGATGAGAGTTCCGTATTGTATAAACAACTTATCCATTCACGCTCAACACCGGTGCATCCACGCTGGGTATATGTAGAAAGCATCATCGAGGAAATGGTTGAGCAGGTTATGCTGAGGCAGATGACTCCGGAACAGGCTGTTAGAAACGCTCAGACAAAAATCGATAACACCGTTAAAAATTGAAAAAGTATCATTATTATCCGGGCTTTTTTTAGAGCAGAATGAATATTTTAAGATTAAGAAATATTTGCAGAAATAAAACGATTTTACTTTAAGGTTTTAAGATTATGCCATCAGATATGGTTGTTTTCAAAGAATATGGTTTGATTTTGAGATATGAAAGCTGTCATTCCTGCGTAAGCAGGAATCTATGATGATTGAGATTTTTTGGGGAGGCTTTAATCACATTTTGGATCCCCGCTTTTGCGGGGATGACAGTTACAGGTTATTTGTTCATGAAAAGGCCGAACAATATTGAAAAAGTATAACACCTTAATTTTTATTTCGCCATGGCTGTTGACTCTTATGGTTTTCTGGGCGTTCCCGGTTATCTATTCGCTTGGCTTATCATTTACCAATTACACAATTTTCGGCGAAACATCGTTTGTCGGGATTACTAATTTCATCAGGCTGTTTTCCGACCCGTCTTTTCTTCAGGCTTTAAAAAACACCTCGTTTTTTGTTTTCGGCACCATTCCATTTACCACCATTATCGCCTTAATTTTAGCAGTATTGATAGCCGAGAAAATCCCCGGACACCGGATATTCCAGGCGGGTTATTTCATTCCCTCGATAACTTCCATGGTTGTGATTGCGCTGATTTTTTCAAGCCTGTACGCTCGTGACGGGTACCTTCACCTGCTGGGTAATATAATCGGTATTGAGGTTCCGGAAAACGGCTACCTGTTTTCAACTAAAACCGCCCTGCCGGCAATCATGGTAATGGATATATGGGTGGCGATCGGTTACTATGTGCTATTGTTCTTGGCCGGTATAAAGAGCATCCCGATCGAAATATACGAGGCGGCCAAACTTGACGGCGCAAGGTTCTGGCGCAGGCTGTTCTCGGTTACAATTCCCCAGATCACTCCGATATTGCTGTTTGTCCTGGTAATAAACACTATCAGGTCGTTTCAGGTTTTCGTTGAGATATATGTAATGACTAAAGGCGGTCCGCTTGGTTCCACCTCGACCGTTGTGTATTTTGTGTTCGATGAGGGACTGCAGAAATTCAACATGGGATACGCCTCGGCGGCGGCTTACCTGCTGTTTGTCATCATCCTCGGTTTTTCGCTCTTGCAGATGAAACTGCTTTCACGAAAAGGCATGACGTCATGAGCCATCGGCTGAGTAAAACAGCGCTTTCGATAATAATGGCATTAGTACTGGTCGGCATGCTGTTTCCGCTTATTTATATGCTATTGACATCATTAAAAGAGATAACATCACTGAGCGGATTAAGGCTGTTTTCTGTAAGCGAATTTTCATTCAAAAACTATATCGATATGTTTTCCCGCGGCGGCATTACCGGGTTTGTTTTTAACAGCGCCTTTGTGGCTGTGATCGTGACTGTGGGTAATATCATTTTTTGCCTGATGAGCGGTTATGCCCTGGCGCGAAAGAGATTTTTTGGAAACAAGCTGTTGTTTATCTCTGCTACGGCGGTTTTGATGATACCTCAGCATGTAGTTATTATTCCGGTATATATTCTGGTAAGCAAACTTGGCATGCATAACACCTACTGGGCGCTGATACTTCCCTGGCTGGTAAATCCGCTGGGGATATTCTTGATGAGACAGTATATCTCAAACCTTCCCGACGACTGCGAGCAAGCGGCGCGTATAGATGGCGCAGGCGAATTTCGAATACTGTTTCAGATTGTGATGCCTTTATGCAAACCGGCGCTGGCGGTGCTGGCAATACAGGTGTTTCTGACTAACTGGAACTCCTTTCTGTATCCCTTTATACTGACCTCCTCGCCCGAGCTGTACACGTTGCCGGTGGGGCTGGCTATGATGCAGGGTTTACAGCAGATAAACCTCGGCCAGTTGATGGCCGGCTCGACTATTGCGGCCTTGCCGGTTATAGTGGTGTTCCTGCTATTCCAGCGTCAGATAACCGAGGGGATTACCGCCGGGGCGGTTAAGGGGTGAATCGAACGGGCAGACCGGGAGGTCTGCCGCACACTAAGCAAAAACCTCGGGATGTCATTATATTTCCATCCTGAGATATAAATCAGGTGGGGTACCGATCATTTTAGAAATCGTCACGATTCCAGTTTCCTTTTCTTTTCAAGTTTATCGAGCAAATCGAGCAATTTATTTTCCTCTTTTTTCAATTCCTGCCCGGTTTTATACATCTCATCTTGAGCATTAATTGATCCTTTATTTTTAGCCGTTAACTCCTTGACTTCGTTGAATGCAGCTTTCTGTTTCTCTGACAACTGCCCTATTAAATCAATCTTTTTACTTATCTCCTTAAAAAGGCACTCAAATTTCATAATTTATCTTCCAAATTGTAGGGCAGGTCTCTCCGAGACCTGCCTATTATGGGGCACCTTGTTTTATATTTGTTCTTCACGATGCCATTCATCACGATTTCTTTTATTTTGCCTAAAATAAGAATAATCAATTTCATAAAGCTTTACGGCTCTTAGCTGCTCCTTAGATATTTCAGTTGATTTATCATAAATGATATTATGTATTTTTGTGTATATTCGCTCCATATTAGTACCCAGTTTTGCCAAAGTTTCATAATCAAATCTATATTCATGATAATTTGATGAGCTTGAAACATACTGAGATCTTACATAATGTGGCAATAGCTTAATTAAGGAGTCTATATCATTAACAATCTGATCAATAAAGGTTTCAAGCCTATTTTTATTTTCAGACCATAGATGCCATCTATCAATAATAAAACCTATACGCTTTTTATTAATAAGATTATTTTCATCAAACAGGTTTTCGATTTTCTGTATAATAATAGATTTAAGGAATTCCAATTGTTTTTCGTTGAATACTGTCTGACTCAGCCTGTTCTCACTTTTAGCATTTTCTAATCCATCAATTATTTTTAATGGTATATATATACTGTTTGATTCCCTTATAACATTTATCAATGTATCGGGCCCCATATTTTTCCCACGTCTTCTAATTAATGTTGTTGCTATTTCTGTAACATATTCATAAGGATTAATAGAGTAATTCATATATTCGTCAGGAAACTCTTCAGAAATATTGAGAATAGATATAATAAGATGGAAACTATTACCCAGCGGAATAGTCTCTGAATGTTTATTCAGAATATCTAAAAAGCGAGGCAGATATCCGTCCTTTAAATGTTTGCTCAACATATTCTCAAATCCGTCAACTGAGCCATCGTAATTTATGAAACTATAAACTTCATTGATACTTTTTTCACCTTCTGGAATTTTCAACGCAAAATAGAAGTCAAAATAATCAGAGGAGCATATTCGTCTATTTACTGTCCAATCATATTTTGTTTTAGGATCAAAACTAATTGTTCTGCCATCAGGAAGGTAATTCTCCATTTTGGGAAACAGCTTTCTGATAACATTTTGTGCATTATCATCAACATTATCTAATAATTTATTTATCTCTTCTTTAGCTTTTTCCCCTTCGAATATTAAGTCAGACAACGTTACTATATCGCGACCTTCTAATTCTATGAATAAATTCTTATAACAAGAGATATATTCATATATTTCAGGATAAAACATTTGTATTGTCATAATTGCAATAAAATCAACAGCGTTAACTTCATTTTTTATCGGATATAGATTTTCTATTATACTGTTGAAATTTCTTATTATCCTTCTCGGGTTACCATCCCTTAAGAGGATAGAACCTAACCCAGAATTATATATATCCTGCCACCAATTATTGTCCCATTTTTCTTGAGCAATGAATTTAATAGAACGATTTACATGTTTATCAAAGAATTCCCCCATTTTCCTCTTATCTGGCATCGGAATTGAGATTGGCAACTGAACAATCTTATCTATATAATCGCGACCATCTAATAAATAATCATCATTTGATTTTATTGATATTAATTTGCCCACTTTTTCTTTATCAAAAGCAAGAATAAATATTAGATTATGCATATTAAATGTGGCCTTCACCAATTGGAAAACACATTTAATTTCCTCTTCGTTTAGCCTATCTAATTCATCTATACATATTACAAGTTTATTGTCAAGGCCGTTTAGCTCATTTCTCAAGCTTTCACGTAATTTTGCTAATGTTAAATTTTCGCTTAACTCTTTTTCCATGTTTTTTATTTTTCGGGCTAGCCATTTTCGAGCTATGCTACTTATGGCACCTACTAAAATAAGTATCGGTGATAACGTAGCAATAAGTTCAGATGTCAAGATTTTGATATCCGCCAAATTGGCTACATATAAGGAGCCTCCTGCAAGCGTCAATACAATAGCTATATTTTTTATTATATTTCCAAGATTATTTGGATCAACCGATTCAATAAAATTAAGCAGCAATTCTGCTTTTTTGATGGCTCCTTTGTATCTATCTTCCGGGTCAATTCCTTTTAATTCTTTAATAAGCCACTTTAGGAACCTACTTATTAATTCTTCCTGATTTGCGAATATCCACGTATCAAAATGTACAACATCTGGAAAATATTGCCTATCAGTATTATTCACTTCATTTTTATATTTTTTTATGTGCTTTTTAATGAAGTTTAGTACCGTTGTTTTGCCATACCCCCAAGGGCCATATAAACCAATTATTAGAGGTTCTTGGTTATCACTTTTGGAATAATTGATAATTGTCTCAGCAATATTTTTTGCAAAATCGGCTCTGTCAAGCTCGTCTTCAGAAATTGCTTCTTTAGGCCGGTCTGTATCCGGTGGAGGCTTTTGATTAATTATTTTTTCTTCTATCATACAATACACCCCTGTATCAGTCAAAATATAAGATTGTTGGTTATTATTGTCAATGTTTTAATACTTGTGGGCGGCACACGTCCCCGTGTGCCTCAATCGAACGGGCAGACCAGTCCGCCTATGGCGGATGCCGCGCACCAGAAGGCCTGGTGGTTCTTAAACAGCCGCTGGCTGTGATACCTTATGGGTTGAAGAGGGATCAATCTGTTCTACTACATCCATCGCCTGCTCCGACATGCTGACAGCTTCATTAAGTGAACTGCTGGCCTTATCGGCCATATCCCGGCTCTTATAGACAATCTTGATACCCGCCTCCATCGATTCCATGGCGCTTTTAGTTTCTGCCTGAATGGTTTTAATCATCTCAGCCAGCTTTTGGGTTGAGTCACCGGAGGTTTTCAACGCCTCTGTGAAAGCGGTAGTCGTTTCTTCGACAGTCGTCGAAACCTGACTTGCACAATTAGTCTGTATATTTGTTAATTCAGACATATGCTCGGCCGCTTTCACCGTGGCTTGTGCGCAGGAAATAATTTCATTGGAGGCGGATACGAGTTCACCGGTGTTCTCGTTTAATTTGTGAGTTACTTCTTTCAGTTTAGTAACGATTAACTCTATCGAGTTCATTATAGTTCTCCTTTCCAACCCGGCATCATTAGCAATTGTCAGGCTGGCGCTTATAGAATTTTTCTCCT
Source organism: uncultured bacterium (assembly GCA_965603725.1). Lineage (GTDB taxonomy): Bacteria > Zixibacteria > MSB-5A5 > UBA10806 > 4484-95 > JAGGSN01. Next base: position 27,690 of record CBFDEC010000020.1, read on the forward strand.
TAACGTTCGACTCGAAACTGCGGCTCTGTGATTGCGATTTCACAACGCTTTGAGTCTCCATGGCAATACGTGAAATGTCGAGGAAGATGAGCAGGCGTTTACCCTGTTTTGCTACGCCGGTGATATAATCAGTGTTACATGAAGTGACAATGCCGGGAGCCGGCTCAATGGTCGAACGGTTAAGCCTGAGAACCTCATCAACTTCATCCACGATTATACCGACAACATTGTCTTCGGCATTGCAGACAATTATACGTGTATTCTTGTCCCATTCCTTGCTGTCCATGTCGAATTTCTTGCGCAGATCAAGAACAGGGATTACCTTACCTCTGAGGTTGATGATTCCCTTCCAATAGTGCGGTACATCCGGAAGTTCGGTAATCTTGACCATGTGATTGATTTCCTGAATCTTAAGAATATCAATGACAAACTCCTCGCTGCCGAGACGAAACAAGGCAAGCTGTACAACTTCATCTATTTGATTCCCACCCTGATTATCCATTTCTAAATCCTCCGACCTTAGCTGTGATTGTTTCCCTTTTGCTAAATTATAGACCTGTTCCTCTACTTCGAACGTCCACTTATAATTTCATCGGGTTATTTACTGCCGATAATTAATGTCACAGAATTTTGTTGTTTCACTTTGATGTTTCAATTTGAAATATGGAATAGTATTTTATGCTGTCTGTGGCTCGAAGAATCGTATGACCTTACCCGACAGTCAAATCGTCAGGTCAGGCAACCTGACGACACAATTGGGTGGGCGGCACACGTCCCCGTGTGCCCCAACCGAACGGGCAGACCAGTCGGCCTATGGCGGATGCCGCGCACAATATTATCCATTAAAACGATGCTCTACTCCTGATTGAGATTATCGAACAGCCGAGAAAATACACGCTTTCCTAAATCATCTTTCATTAAACTATAATATGCGTCATAAGAATCAGCCGACTCTGATAATAGCGAAGGATTATCCTGAAGCTTGATTATAGTCTTAAAATCATCGACCAGCTCTTTTGAATATATAAATTGCGGGGGATATTTTGCTTCTTCAGGACAGTAAAGATAGAGAGCGCCGGCCCCCGTATAATATGGGAAAAAGAAATTGTTCGAGTTCAGAAATGCCTTATTGATTAATTTCTCGTACTTCTCCATCAAGAAGTCATGTCTGTAATAGTCATTGCGAAATGGGCTATCCAATAACAAGATAAATTCCGAACCGGGATTAAAGGTCACTAACGGAAAATGATTTTCATATCCTTCTCGATTTAACCACATTCGAAATAAATAAAAGAGAGAATCTATATTATTGCCACCGCGAAGAATACCTATAGCCTGTGTTTTAATTATATTTGGGTCAGAAGGGCTGATAAAGACACTCCCGGCTGAATCTCTTCTTGGTGGTGCCATTTCGCGAAACCAGGGTCTTTCTGGTATTTTGCATAAAGCTATGCTAATACTGCTATCATTAAGAGCACTGGCAGCCATTTTAACAACATTGTTATAAGCAATACTATCCATATCAATATTGCTTTTTTGGGCTGTTCCACTGTTGAAAGTAAATAACAAGGTTATGGCAATCGTTACAATAAATTGTTTTAAAATAATCTTTTTCATAATGTCTGTTAATAAATACAATTTTATAGACTAATTATTCCCTTGAATAAAACCCGTGGGCGGCACACGTCCCTGTGCCCCAACACGGGCGTCCGCCGCGGCGGACACCCCTATGCGTCGAATGATAAATTTATTTGCTGCAATTCACTCTCGCAAATAATCGCATATCCCCTTGTAAATCGCTTTGGCGCATTTGCGTTGAAATTTGTCGGTCTTGAGCATCGCCTCCTGTTCGGGAATCATCATGAAGGCGCATTCGACCAGCACTGCCGGGCAATCGGTGACCCGGCACAGCGCCAGGTTGCCGTAATACAGGCCATGGTCGGGAAGCTTAGTGGCTTTCAACAGATGTTTATGTATCGCCTCCGCTAACGGACGCGCCTGGTCGAAATAGTAATAGACAGACGAACCGTTATGAACAAACGGATTGACACCGTCCGGCACGGCGTTGTTATGGATGCTTATCAGCAGGTCGGCATCCCATTTGGTGGCAATATCCACCCGGTCGTACACTTCCAGATGTTCATGCCCCATACGAGTCATCAAAACCTCGGCGCCTTTCGACATCAGGATTTGCCGCAGTTCATGAGCGATCCAGAGGTTGGCGTCTTTCTCTTTTAAACCGGTTGGACCTTTAGCTCCCGCGTCATGCGAATGGCCGGGATCGATTACGATTTTCAAACCTTCAACCGGCGAACGGAAAAACCTCTTTTGATAAAGCCTTTTTTTCAACCTGAGAACAAACCCCTTGCCCTCATAAAAGCAATTGTACCCCCAGAAATGATTATCATACCAGTGAATATTCAAACGGTAGACGCCATCCTGCGGCTGAGTCCACCATAAAGATTTGATGTAATCCTGGGAGCCATTGAAACGAATCCAGTCGGTATCGGAGTTCAAACCGTAAATATCGACTGTCATTAGGCTGCCATCGGTATGGATTTCATAAGGCAGTTGATCCTCGATTTTCATCGAGATTTGAACATACTTCGGGAAATCATCAACAGCAATCCGAGACACCTCGCCTTTGGGTATAGCGGTGCCGAGCGGTTCCAACCGGGCATCAGATTTTCTCACATAGCCGGTAATATCGTCTGTTAATTTTACCCTGTAACAATCCTGCGATTCGCCGGCATAAATAAATTTTACTCCCGCCGGTTGATTGACCAGTTTGTATCCCTTGCCCGGAGCAGTCCTGATTATATGCGGTCTGCCTGTCAGCCTCAACACACGAGAGGGATAATCATCAGTTCTAACGATATAAAAATCAGTCGAGTCGATCTCAAATTCGCTGCATAGATAAACGCCATTCGAATCGAAATAATCTTCCTCATACAAATAATAAACACGCGAGGAATCAATGATATCATTTACCTGAAGCTTAACTGCAAACGTGATGAAATCAGCATCACCAGCAGAGGTTTCATAATATTCGACTGATTCAGGTCTGAGACCAGGGTACATCGGCCTCCAAACGCCATCGATAAAACTGCAGTAAACCTGCCCGGCAGTTTTCGCTTTAAGTGAAAATTCAAAAGCGCCATCTGTTAACAGTACTGTACGACCCGCAGGTGTAATAGAAGAATGTCTAACATATTTCTCCGAATCGTCTTTTATAGGTCCAATTTGAATATTAACGGTAGTTGCGCATATATCGCTTTCAAGATCGGATATTATATTGAACTTGAAAGCTCCTCTATCAACCGGCAGAAAAGCCAGAAACCCGCCGTCTTTGTGAACCTTAATCTCTTCGCCGTTGATTAGCAGTTTAGCTTTGGGATTTGTATTGCCGAAAATGAAAGTCGAATCGACAGCCGCTATTTGCTGGTCGTTTTCAGGATAGATTATTTCGAGATGATTTTGTGCTAAGGCGGCTACGGTAAGGAATAAAACACAGGATACAATTTTATGCATCATCTTTTTCTACGACCCCGATACCCGGCCGGTCGGGGTATTTTAAATATCCATTGACTGCCTTAACGCCATCATAGGGGTCATCGCTGATAAGCAGGTTGCCGTCTAAATCAATATAGTCAACCAGCGGCGCAAGCTGGGCGGCGGCAGAGACACCCACAGAGGTCTCCACCATACAGCCAATCATGATTTTCATCTTGAATGCCCGTGCAACAGCAATCATCTTGAACGCCTCACGGATGCCGCCGGATTTTTGAAGCTTAATATTTATGCCATCGACGATATCTTTAAATAATGGAATGTCCTCAGCTGTCATTACCCCCTCATCAGCGATAATCGGCAAATCTATTTTCGATCGTAAAATCTTAAATCCTTCGTAATCTTTCCAGTGCAAAGGCTGTTCGACAAACTCGATATTGTATTTTTCCATGTGCTTAATTTTTTGTATCGCCTCTTTTAATGTCCAACCGGCGTTGGCGTCAACCCTGATTCTGGTATCGGTTGCCTCACGGACAGCCGCAACCATATCAATATCGCCCGGCACGCCAACTTTTACTTTATATACCTGGTAACCGGGATTATCCTCGGTTTGTTTTTTCATCGTATCGGGATCACTGAGTGAGATGGTGAACGATGTCGGTATATTATCACGGGGAGTTATTCCCAGAAGCTTATAGACCGGTATATTCAGCTTTTTGCCGATTGCATCATGAATGGCGATATCGATAGAGGCCTTGGCGGCGCTGTTATAGGCGGCAACTTTATTGAGATTGTTACAGATATCCTCCAGCTTGAAAAAATCATCCCCAATAGCATTGTCTGCCCGGTTGATAAAACTGATTACAGTTTCAACGGTCTCGCCGTAATAACTCACCGGCGAGGCCTCGCCCAAACCGCCGGCGATTTTTACAATCACCACTTCTTTCTCGTCGGCGGCGCCATGAGTTGTGCGGAAGGTGTCTATAAGGTGAACTTTAATGGTCTTGAAATTAATCATATCAACTCACCGCCTTTTCGGCATACGTTTTAGGTATTTGTGAATTGCAAGCGTTAACAAGTATTTTTACCAACATAGTAAACCTCATGCACAATACCAGAAATGTAAGTATTCTATTTTTTTAGTTTTTGCATTATTAATAGATATTTAAAACCTCTTAGGTAAAAATTATATTTTCTTGCTCTTTCATGCCATATAGGTGTATTTGACGTTTGGTTGTGTCTTGTTACACAAATAATATCAATCGGCTTAAAGTACTTCTCAAGAGTAGAATAAAGTTTAAAACCTACCGGTACGAGTTTTTTCTTCTTAGCCTGGTCTCCAATAAGCCATGCCATATATTTCTGTTGTTTCAAAATCCTGTTTATTTCTATTGCCACTTTTTCTAATTCTTCAAAAAATATAGGATTTTCACAAGAAATGTTACCTATATTTTTGGGATGGTCATTATATTTTATGTTATCTGAATAGGGAGAATCAATAAAAACAAAATCTGCAACTTCATCATTCAATGGTAACTTTCTGCCATCCGCCTGTTTTATATCCGCCCTGTAAGGGACTATATCAAAACCCAAGACTTTTCTATTTTCCTCTTTGCATACATCAATAGTTGTACCACTGCCACACATAGGATCAATAACTAAATCTCCTTCCCCTGTATATCTTTGAATTAAATTCCATATAATAAATGCAGGCGTCACACCAGGATATTTATTATTACCATGAGGTTTATCACCATAATTTTGGGTTGGAAAGTCCCACAATCTAATATTTTGAATATTGTTCAATTCTCTTTCCAATCAAATCCCAATCGGGGTTCCGATGATCAAAAAAGGACTTAAAATTGTCCATAAGCCAATCATAATAATCATTTTCAACATATATGCAGAAAGCCTCTACTAAATCTCCAAATAATATATTTGGGGGGATATCTATTCCATTTGTTTCTTCTTCAAGAAACTCTTTTACAACTTGTCTGCTTAACATTTTCTAATCCTCCAGCAGATTAAATGTTAATTTGTCATTTTCAACTGAATATGTGTAACAATTGATAGAATATAGACCCTTTAAGTCTTGAATACGTTTCTTTAATTTATTTTTAACTTCAATTTTATTACCAAAATCTCTACCTATTATAATTCCTTTTATCATTCTATGCTTGGCGCCAGGTATTAAACGAGCAGTCCATTCTATATATCTAATTAGCTGATCTATAAATAACGGATCTACTATTCCTTTTTTTAACTCAAAAACAGTGGCATTCATTGTTAACCACATATCTAACACTTTCTTTTTATATAAACAAACTATGTCTATTGCACCACCAGCAATATATGTACTAACCTGGTTTAGAATATTGTAATCATAGTTCTTATTCAATCCTTTGTCAAAACCTGAAAGATTATGAATTATTTCAGGATTTCTCAACAAATAAGCTTCTAAATATGATTCCATTTTAAATTCTTTTATTCTATCACCTCTAAATTGTAACAAATCAACTCTTTTTTCGTGAAAGCTATGTCCTTTATATTCTCTCAAATATTCTTTACTTTTTGTATTTTCTTGCAATAGGGCTTGCAATAACAATATTCCTTCTTCGTCCAACAGACTTATAACTGCTTTATCGATTAAAGCAGAACTGTCTATTACTGTTTTTATTTTCCCTTCTTCCTTCAAATCCCAAAATATCTCAATAGGCATAGGATTTAGGCAAACATGTTCCCTTAAATATTCAATTTTTATTCTATAGGGATATTTGTCCTTTCCTGAATCTTGTTTGTCTTCTATCCAAACAATCTCATCATTGAAAAATATTTCGCTCGTTACCTCAAATGGACCATGAATAAAACCCGATGTTCTTAAACCTACTTTATGTGCTGTATAATAAAAAACAATATCCCCTTTCCAAATATTGGCCAGTTGATTCAAGTTCCTTTCGCTCACTCCAAACAAACCATATTCTTCACTAATTGAAAAATATTTAGGGGAATTTAATAAGTGAAATTTGCGCTGCATATTTGTTTCCTAGATTTAGCAAGATTTTCAATGTAGACTACTCTTCATCTATCTCTTTCTCTTTAAAATATTCAAGAATCTCTGTATGTCCAAGATGTTTATCCAATATAATCATATATATTATTCCTTTTCATTAATTCACAGCCTTTCCGGTTGTCTTGATTATTTTTCTATCAGCATCGATAAAGGCCCTCACACCCAGTGGGATAGTAGGGTTTTGCTTACCATGTCCGCAGGCGACATGGGTTTTTTATTCCGGCCAGATATGATAAGCCGCTCCGCCATGTCCTGTCCATACTGCGGTCAGCTCATCAATATCATATAATTCAACACCGTCAGATACATCACGGCCATAAGGGTCATTGACTATGACTTTGCTCTCGCCATCAAAACCACGAACAACAATAAGGTGGCCGCTGGTTTTCGTATACGGCGCTCCCGTAAGCTCGCCGTTTTCAAAGGCGATACTGATAATAACCGGTTTGCCATCTAATAATTCAGCGACAATTTCCTCAAATGAGTTATGCCGGCCGACCCAGGTCTTTTTCATCCCCAGTTGATATGCCGCCTGAACATTGTAAAGCCAGTTGCCATAGATGTCGTTATTGCTGTCGTAAACATATTCGGACAATTCAAGGGAACTGTAATTTCGGCCATGGTAATTCAATACCATTGCCACACTGGTCTGACTGCATCCTTCCTCGGCGATGCTGTCAGGTAAAGAATGCTGTGAATGATATGGAACGGCTAAAGCCACCCTGCTAATGCTTTCAGCGGGAAATCTGTTAACATGATATTGTCTTATACTGGCGGCGGTGTTGGAATAACAGACGCTTATTCGAGCCATTGAAAATTGACCATAATTATCCGCAAAATAGGCCGACGAAAATCTATAGAATTTCATCGGCTTATCAAGCTTCAAAACATCAGAGTCGAGTCGGCCAATTCCATCTATCTTTTCTGAAGCAGCAGAAAGTCCAAGGCTGTCGCCGGTTATATCACCCCACCGCTGATAGGCAAAATTATGCCAGTTTTTATTATCAGGACTCACCGATAAAATGAAATATAAACCTCCTGAATTATCGATATCACAATTCCAGGTAAGTAAAATCTCGTTAAAATCGAAATCGGTTTCAACCGATGGCGATTCAAGATATCCGGGTTCATCGGACGCCTTTAAAAGCAGTCGGTCTTTATGATTGTTTAAAATGATATTGACGAATTTAAAACCATCCCAACCTGTGTCGTATTCAAAAAAATCCACATGGTGAATGCTGAACAAGCCGCTTGTTGCCTGACGTGCTACAATTGCCAGTATCAGACAGACTGCAAATGCGGCGATGACTAATACGGCTTTAATCTTCAATGATTCTCCTGACCGTTTTCAGGTTTTCGTCGAGATCCTTGCGGTAATAACTGTCAGCGGCATCAAAGCTGCCCGGGTAAACTCCGCCCTGTGATTGGCTTGAATGGATAAACTCTATATTTGAAATGGCCAGGGCAACATGCCTGTCGAAAAACATAAGATCGCCCGTTTTGATTTCCTGCCTGGAAACTTCCCGGCCCCTTTTAATTTGATCTTTGGTATCACGAGGAAAATCAATTCCGAAAAACTTCAAATTGGTCTGGATCAATCCGGAGCAATCAAAACCGAAAAAACTTTTCCCGCCCCAGAGATAGGGCACTCCGACAAACCTCCTGATATAATCGATAAAAACCGAAATCGTATCACGTGACAGTTTCGGCGTTTGTTCAATCGGCGTCAGGTCTTCGATGTTTAAGTATATTTCGCCGCAGCGGGCCGTCTCGCACATTACAAAATTTTCAAGATGTTCTTTAACTTTGATTTTCGATGTAAAAGGAATTATGGCTGTGGCTTGAGCTTTCAGATCGGCGCCCATATAAGCTATGGCAATCGAGGCGGAGACTATATGGCTGCTATTACACTGCAGGTTATCATCTGAGAAAAAGTTATTGTTAATATAACCCTCATAACCATCATCTAAAAGCCGGACTAACGAATACTCCTTGCCTTTTTCAAGCAATTCTATCGGTTCGTTAAAAAGAGCCTGTGTTGTTCTCTCGGAATTATATCTCGGCTCCGACCAGATATCGGCAATATTAATATTAATGCAATAGGGCATTATTTTTCTTTATAGATTCTTGGAAGCCTGTCAGAAAATCCTGAAATAAACTCATATGAAAAAGAGCCCGCCATTTCAGTCAATTCTTCAACCGTAATATTTTCATTGCCGCTTCTTCCTAACAGCACTACTTCACTGCCAACTTTTGCCCCGGGAATATCAGTAACATCAATCATTACAGCATCCATACAGATTTTTCCGATTACTGACGCCCGCCGACCGCTGATGAGCACATAGCTTTTATTTGAAAGAGACCAGGGATAACCATCAGCATATCCTAAACCGATTGTGGCTATAACCGTATCTCTGTCGGGGACAAAGCTGCCGCTATACCCGACCGGCTTACCGGCAGGCCACTCTTTCAATTTGATTATTTTGCTCTTAAGGCTCATCACCGGCGTGAATTCACACCTGACGTCCTTTTTTGGAGATAATCCGTAGAGTAAAAGCCCTACCCGCACCAGGTTGAAATTTCTATTATGATGATATAAGAAACCGCTTGAATTTTCGATGCTTAAGTAACTGATATTGGATCTCAAACCGATCGATTCAATTATTCTCGTGAATTTATCATACTGCTCAATAGTGAAACTGTCATCGCCGTTGTTGGAATCAGCAAGGTTGGTTGTGATACCGATGATTTCCACCGCGGACATCTTACCGGCAAGACTGATTAATTCTTTGATTTCAGCTTCACCGGCGCCAAACCTTGCCATTCCCGTTTCGGCCTTCAGAAATACCTTAACGGTTTTTCTCATAGAAACTGCGGCGCTGTTCAATGCTTTAAGGTATTCGGCGGAATCCACAGTTGCAATTAAATCGGCTTTTACCAGCCTTGACGCCCGGTCAACCGTATCCGGATAGAGAACCGTGATGGGGGCCTTAACGCCGGCTTCGAGCAGTTTTTCGCCCTCTTCCACAAAAGCGACTCCTACCATGTCAGCGCCGCATTTTTCCGCCTGCAGAGTAATCCTGACCAGACCATGACCATAGGCGTTTGCCTTAACTACTGCCAGAATGCTCGAATCTGAAGAGATAGCGCTTTTAATTTTCCGGAAATTATCGTTAAAAGCGTCAAGGTCGATTTCCAGATAGGATGGCCGCAAACACATTATGTTGTCAGCCGATGTTTCGGCTCGTTTTACATTGGCTTTTGTTTTCGCCATAGAATCCTGTTGTTATTTCGTTTTGTTTTAAAATATTTTACCAGTATTGCCTTATTTCATACAAGGTCAATAAAAATCAATATATGTTAATATAATCTTTTGTTCCAATAATCTATTAAATTTTTGAATTATTTTCACAAAATTACTAAAAAAGCAATCTAATGACTAAGATTCTAAGCTGAGATATAATGATTTGCCCGTTATCATCCCCGGAGGATTGCTGATTATAATTTCTTAACCAGGTCGCTTAACTTTGCCAGAGCTTTTTGGATGTTTTCAACTGAATTGGCATAAGAGAATCTTATGTAGCCCTCGCCATAAGCGCCGAATGAAGTACCGGATAATGCCGCTACACCCGCTTCATTAAGAAATTTCCCTTCCAGCTCAGATGATGAATATCCTAATTTATTCACGTTAGGAAACACATAAAAGGCGCCTTTAGGCTTCTGGCATTCGAATCCATCTATTGAGTTTAGTCCATCAACAATGATATCGCGCCGCTTCTTAAACTCGGCTACCATTTTATCAACCTCGGATTGATCGCCCTTGATTGCTTCAATACCTGCAATCTGGCTGAATGAGGCTGTACAGGAGTTGCAGTTGGTTTGAAGCTTGGCTACCTGTTCTGCCAGATCTGCCGGCATTACTCCATAACCGAGACGCCAGCCGGTCATAGCATACGTTTTCGAGTAACCATCGAGAATGATGGTTCTTTCCTGCATACCATCAAAGGCAACAATCGAATTATGTTTCCCTTCATAAAGAATCCGGCTGTATATTTCATCAGATAAAATGTAGATGTCATTTTTAAGAGCAACTTCAGCTATAGCTCCCAGGTCGGCTTCTGACAAAACAGAACCGGTCGGGTTTTGCGGCGAATTGATAATAATCATACGAGTCTTTGGAGTAACCAGCGAGATCAACTCGTCAACATCAAGACGAAACTGCTTTTCCTCACGCATCTTAATCGGTACCGATTTAGCGCCTATGAAATTAATGACCGATTCATAAATAGGAAAACCGGGATTTGGATAAATGACCTCATCGCCTTCATTAACCAGCGCCAGCAAGACATAAAACATTATCGGCTTAGCGCCCGGGGTAACTACAACATTTTCCAGGTTGACCTTGATTGGCCTGGTGCGGTTTATTTCATCGGCTATTGTCTGGCGAAGCTGAGGCAATCCGGCAGAAGGGCCATAATGAGTCCAGTGATTTTTCAATGCCTTAACCGCTTCATCTATAATATTGCCGGGAGTGTCAAAATCAGGTTCGCCAATCTCAAGATGTATAATTTCCTTACCTTCGGCTTCAAGCTGTTTAGCCTTGGCTAAAACCACAAATGCAGTTTCAGTTCCCAGCCGCGACATTCTATCTGCAAGTTTCATCCAGACCTCTCTTTTATCAACATTACAAATTTACTTGTGAAAAATATAACATTCTTAGGGCAAATATATAGACCTTATTTTATTTGTCAATATTAAAAATTAACTTAATAGGGCAGGCCGTCAAGGTCCTGTGGACTTTCTAGCCTGCCTGCGGGACTGGAAAGTCCCGCCTGTTAACGTGGAAGTTTCCCCGAATTTTTAAAGATGATTTGCTTTCTTTCTGGCATAAACAATAATGTGAAGTAGGACAGACTTTCAGTCTGTCCGGACAGGTTGAAAACCTGTCCTGCTACAGTGTCTCATGCATACAAAGTTCCTTATTAAGGAGCCGCCCATTAACGTGATAGTTTCCCCATTTTTTAAAAATACAAGATGTCCACTATAAAAAGTCAACTTATTGAAATGAACTAAATTATGAGGATTTTATCTAATTCTTCAGGGAAAATCCTATAAAATAAAAGTTCCCCTTGCATCAATTTAATAAGCGATAATCAGGTCTTTCAGGTCTTAATGTTATATGTGTTTGGTGCGAAATTGATGCGTCGACTTCTCAACATCTTTCTTTCGTGATTGGAAATGAGCCAGAGCGCCGCCGGTTAAAATTAGAGATAACACTATATGAGTCCAGGCTAACTGATGTACATTTTGCGGTGTTAGTCCGAAAATAATTCCCAGAAGATAAAACAGGGTCCCGAAGGCGCCGATTCCTATCAGCGCATAAACTTTCCAGGCTGCGCTTTTTGATAGATAAAAGCTCATATAAACCATGTAGCCAAGAGCAATAATAAAGGGGAAGCCGGAATCTATTTCCACCCCCACAGTGCCTATATTGACCGCTAAAAACAGCATCACGAAACTATTGAAACCCATCCAGAATTTGTAAGTGAAGATATTTCTCATAAGATTTATATACATAGATTTATATCCTAATGCAAGTATTTTAGTTCAGTGATACTAATTATCGGATACCGCTCCTCACAGGAGATTTTTGACTGCCTCAACAAACCTGTCGACTTTTTTAGCAAGATGCAAACGGCTTAAATTATTTTCAATCACATAATCAGCTAAAGCTACTTTCAACCTTTGAGGGAGTTGCGAGGCTAACCGTTTTTTAGCCTGATTACGACTGAGACCCTTGCGGCAAAGCCGGCTCAACCGTAAATCCCTTTTGGCGGTTACTCCCAGTATAAGATCAAACCAGTCGGCTATTCCCCATTCAAAAATCAGGGCGGCGTCAACCACAACCATTTTATATCGCCGGTTTTGGCTTAATTTGGTCAGTTCCATTTTCAGATGTTTAATTAATGGAGGATGAATTATTTCATTGTAAAAAGCCATTATTTCCGGATCGTTAAAAACAACAGCGCCGATTTTTTTGCGATCGAAATCGCCAGTATTGGTTAGAACCCCCTTGCCAAACAGATTGATTAATATTTTTTTAATAGATTTATTATTCCGAAGAAGCATATGTCCAATAGCATCAGCGCTGATAATCTTAGCGCCTTTTTTAGCCAGTATTTTTGACACCTCGGACTTGCCAACCTCGGGACCACCGGTTAAACCGACAAGCACAGGCTTTTTAAAACGCAGAACACTTTTATCCATTAATGAGCCTCAAGCCAGTTATTGCCCTCTCCCAGATCGACTCTAATCGGCACATCCAGTTTCAGGGCATTTTCCATCTGGTCTTTTACCATCCCTCTTAAAAACTCTCGTTCGTCTAAATATTGCTCAAAGACCAGTTCATCATGCACCTGAAGAATCATCTTTGATTTTTTTGATTTCATCTTATCGGCAATTCCTATCATGGCCAGCTTTATTAAATCAGCCGCAGTTCCCTGGATAGGGGTGTTGATAGCGGTCCGCTCGGCGAACTCGCGGGCCTGTCTCGATCGGGCGTTGATATCCGGCAGATAGCGCCTTCGTTTTAATAGAGTTTCCACATAACCATGCTGCCTGGCGAATGCTTTAATATCATCCATATACCTTTTCACACCCGGGTAGCGATCGAAATAAGCGTCAATATATTCTTTGGATTCATTTACCGACATTTCGGCCTGTTGAGATAAGCCATAAGCAGAAACGCCATAGATGATCGCAAAATTGGCGGTTTTGGCCGACCTTCGCTGATCCGCAGTCACATCATTAATATCGATTCCGAACACCTCTGCGGCGGTTCGCCTGTGAATATCCTCGCCCAGTTTAAACGATTCGATTAAAGTCTTATCTTTAGCAAAATGAGCCATTAGCCTTAACTCGATCTGGGAATAGTCTGCGGACAATATATTAAAACCTTCCCCGGCAATAAAGGCCTTGCGTATCTCCCTCCCCTCTTCAGTACGGATCGGTATATTCTGAAGATTTGGATCTGAGGAGGACAGCCGTCCGGTGGCGGTAACTGTTTGATTAAAACTGGTATGCACTCTGCCAGTCCGCAAATTTATCAGTTTGGGGAAGGCGTTGATATAAGTAGACCTCAATTTCATATACAGACGGTAGTTCAAAATCAGGCCCGGCAATGGATGAATCAGAGCCAGCTTTTCAAGCGCCGCAACATCGGTTGATTTTTCCCCTCCTTTGGCTGTTTTTTTTGTCGATGGCAGACCGAGTCTATCGAAAAGGAGCGCTCTTAATTGAGCCGGTGAGTTGATATTGAATTCCTGTCCCGCCTCCTTATATATATCGCTCTCAACTTGAGCCATCTTTTCACCATAAGCGTCAGAAAGTTCTTTTAAGAATTCAAGGTCGACAGCTACCCCGGTCTTTTCGATATCCCCCAGAACCGAGAGCAATGGCATTTCGATGTCATAAAAAAGCTCTTCCAGTTTCTGCTCTTTAAGTTTGGGGGAGAATAGATTTTTCAGCCTTAATGAAAAGTCGGCATCCTCGGCGGCATAGAAAGTCGCCTTATCTACCGGTACAATTGAAAATGGCAGTTGTTTCGAGCCTTTCCCGATGAGCTCGGTTATCGACTGCATTTTATAATCAAAATAATCGGCTGCCAGCACATCGAGCTTATGAGACCGTCGCCCGGGATCAAGCAGATATGAAGCGATCATGGTATCGAAATGCATTTGCTCAAGGTCCAGACTATAATTATCGAACACCTGGCGGTCGAATTTCAGGTTATGACCCGTCAGTTTTACCTTTGAACTAAAAAACCTGCTGAATCTCTCCAGCGACTCGCTAAAGGGGAGATTTGCCTTTTTGTCATTATGTTTTAAGGGAAGATAAAAAGCCTCGCTCTCTTTAAAGGCAATTGAAATTCCCACCAGTTCCGCTTTCAAAGCATTTATCGACGTAGTTTCGGTGTCAATGGCGGCTTCCCCGACCTTTTCAGCGGCAGATAGAATCTCATCGAGATGAGAAATTGATCTGACTGTTTCATATCTTACCTGAGCTTTGGCAAACAACTCTTTCTGAACAGTATCATCAGCAAAGGCCGAATACTTTTTGTATAATGACGCAAATTCAAATTTTTTAAATAGTCTGGCGAGCTCTTGTCGTGATGGTTCCTTTAATGTAAGAGCCCGTTCATCGAACTCTATGGGAACGTCGCAATCAATTGTTACCAGTTTAAATGAAAGATGGGCTAACTCGGCGTTTTCCTTTAGCGACTTAGCTATTTTTTTTTGAGCGACTTTATCCGCAGACTCAAGGATCTTTTTAAAATCTCCGAATTGATTTAAAAGCTTTAAAGCTGTCTTTTCGCCCACCCCGGGTACGCCGGGAATATTGTCAGAGGAATCCCCCATCAGCGCCAGCAGATCGATGATCTTACCCGGAAGGACCCCCATCTTCTCTTTAACCCGGTCACTATCAAACCACTCAAATGTTTTAGGGTGAAGCAATTTAATTTTTTCATCCACTAATTGATAAAAATCCTTATCGCCGGTAAACATGCCGACTTCGAAATCCTTAAGGGCGGCTTTTTTTGACAGGGCGCCGATGATGTCATCGGCCTCATAACCCTCCATTTCGATTAAGGGAATATTAAAGCCAGCTATTACCTCTTTTATCCAGGGAAGCGAATCAGCCAGCTCGTCCGGCATTTTGGTCCTGGTGGATTTATATTCACTATAGAGTTTATGACGAAAAGTGGGAGCGGGTGTATCAAACACACAGGCCATGTGACTGGGCGAGATCTGTTCTATTAGCTTTATAAGCGAATTTGTAAATCCAAAAACAGCGCTGGTGTTCTCACCTTTAGAGTTTATAAGCGGATTTCTTATAAAAGCATAATAACTTCTATAGGCAATTGCCGAACCGTCTATTAAAATTACAAGGTTTGACATCTAGGCGTAAAGATTATTTTCAATAATATATTTTTCAATATCATCAGGAACCAGATACTTAATTGATTTGCCATGTTTGACCAGCTTGCGAATCATCGTGGAAGAGATGTCGATCTGGGGCATGTTGAAAATATCTATCCGATCCATGTACAAACATTCAGGCTTGCTGTCGGGTCTTGTTGCCGCAATTACCTGCGCCATAGAAAATATCTGCTCCGGATTTTTCCAGGTTTCGATATCATTAATATTATCGCCGCCTATAATCAGATAAAGCCGGGCTTTCAGACAGATACTTAAAAGTTCTTTCAGCGTATCGCAGGTATAGGACACCCCCGAACGTTTGATCTCGATGTCGGATATCTCAAACCTGCTATTGCCTTTCATCGCAAGCTTTAGCATTTGAAGCCTTATTTCGGCGGGAGCAACCTCTTGATTTTGCTTGTGAGGCTGTCTGGCGGCTGGCATGAACAGGATTTTATCAAGTTGAAAATTTTCTAAGGCTGATTGAGCAAGGATCAAATGGCCGACATGAGGCGGATCGAATGTGCCGCCAAGTATCCCGAGTTTTGTTATCTCAACTATCGTCACTTGCCATTTTCTTCGTTATCTTGTCAATTTCCTTTTTAGCTTTTGGGGCAAATTCATGTTCGGAAAAACCTACCAGGAAATTTTCAAAAGTCTGCAGCGCTTCATCATATTTTTCCAGGCATTCCTGGACTTCACCGGTGTAGTAAAATGCACGAACAGCCCAGTCAGTTGCAGGGTAATTATCGCGCACAAAAGAGAAATAGGTAAGCGCCGGTTCATAATCTCCCATTTTAAGATACATCTTTCCAGCCATGAATTTCTTCTTAGCCAGCTTATCCTCAAGCTCTTTTATTTTGGCAACTGCATCGTCCCTGAATGAACTGACGGGATAATTAGCGATAAGTAATCTGAATTCATCAATTGCATAATAAGTTTGACTCGGGTCGAGCTGATATTTAGGCGACATCTTATAATGGCACATAGCGATCTGGTATTGGGCATCATCAGCATACTCAGATTTGTGATACGCCGAAAGAAGTCTTTTAAACTCTCCCGCGGCAATTCCATACTCTTTCTGGTTAAAATAACACATTCCCAGATAATACTGGGCGGTGTCAATAACTGTATTCCCCGGATAAGTAAATATTAAGTTTTCAAAGGCGATCTGAGCTTTATAGTACTTTTTCTTTTCATACAGATTTTTTGCATATTGAAACTGCTCGGATGGCGACAACACTTTCTGAGGTTTGCTTCCACAACTCAGTATTATGAATATTAATATGAAAACAGCCAGATATTTCACGAACCCTATCCTCCTACCTGTTTACAAAAAATAAATAAATCAACCCTCCAACCATGGCCGCAACAGCCAGCGGCTCTAAGTATCTTTCCACACCGCCAACTGAAACCGAGGGCGTTAACTCATTATACCTGACACTGGCAATATAGTTCTCCTGCTCCGGCAACACATTGTCTGAATCTGAAAAATCTAAAAAACTAACAGAGTTATAATCAGGACCTGAAATATTAAGCAGAAGCTGACCGGAAAGCTCTCGATTAATATGCGGCTTTCTGAGAAATCCCCGGGACGTTCCCTTTTTATATTGAAAATCCAAGGCGCTTAATGTTGTACTTACAACAAAGTAATGTTCGTTGCTCCGGTTTATGTCATTAAAGATAGACCAGCCCGTTACGATTAAGGCTTTTTTTACGCCATCGACAGCCAGCTTGTTAAGACCATCAGCCGGTTCGAGCCTGACCCGCGAGGGAACAAGTTTGAGGCTGTCGAAAAATGCGGCGGCGGCTTGCGTTATAGAATTCGATACAAACTCCTCGTTTGTTGGCGGTAGATCAGCTTTTAATGGAGAGACCGAGAAAACAACGGCTATAAAAGCAATCAAGACAATGAAATTATTTTTCTTAATTACAGTTTTCATAATTACCAACCATTATCAATCTGTGACATTTTTTTCACTAAGCAATAGCAATATCGACATCCTTTATGACACATTCAACAAATTCTCCCGGCTGCAAATTTGACAAAGCCTGAACCTGATAAAAACCATCGACATCCGGCGCCTGACGATATGACCTTGCCTCGTAATAGTTCGGTCTTTCCGGCGACAATGCCTCAATCAACAGTTTCTGTTTTTTCCCAATTTGCATCTTGGCCCGCTTCATGGAAATATCCTCGGCTATATCGTAAAGCAATTCTCGCCTTTGTTCCGCTAATTGCCGATCGACCGCTCCATAAAGTGTTTTGGCGGCAGTCCTGTCTTCGGGGCTATAGCAGAAAGCCCCAAGGTAATCAAATTCGACTGCTTCAACGAAATCCAAAAGGCTTTTGAAATCATCATCGGTCTCACCAGGGAAACCCGCCATTAAAGTTGTCCTTAAAGATATACTCTTATCGATATTACGCAATTGTTTTATTACATGTTTAATTTTTTTTGAGTCGCAATGACGGTTCATTAACTTGAGGATTCTATCAGAAATATGCTGAATCGGAATATCAAGATAGCGGCATACTTTGTCATTCTCGAACAGTCTGCCTATCAAATCTTCGTTAAGATGGGCTGGATGAGCATACATCACCCGTATCCATTCAACTTCATTAACTTTCGATATCATCCGGCACAAACAGGCTAAATCGATTCCTGCCTTAAGGTCTTCGCCATATAGCGCCGTATCCTGGGCAACCAGGACCATCTCTTTAACGCCGCCTCGAGCTAATAACTCCACCTCCCTTAATATCACGTCTGGAGGAATGCTTCTATATGGACCTCTGATTAAGGGAATGGTGCAGTAGCTGCAGCGATTATCACAGCCATCCGCGATTTTAACATAAGCATACGGAGAATCCTCGACTACTCTGATATTCAGCTGAGGATCAAAGCAGTCGACTTTGTTGCCGTTTATATAATTAAGAAGCTCTTGAACCTGGCTTAGTCCAAAAGCGCAATCAACTGCCGGAACCTCCCGTTTGATATCATAAAGCATGGGGTAACAGCCAATCGCCAGAAGCTTAGCGCCATTTTTCCGGTATGGCAAAAGCTCGTTGATTTCACCTATTGTTTCCCGGCGTGCCTGTTCTATAAAGGCACAGGTATTGACAATGATATAGCCAACTTCTTCAGGTGAATCCGACTCAATAAGACCCAGGCCGTTTAACGCCCCACGGACATAGTCGCCATCAACCTGGTTTTTGGGACAACCGAGATTTAGAAAATAATAACTCTTATCTGCCGTCATATAACTTGACTTCGACTTTTGATTCTAAATTTATCGGTATGCCGCTTTTGATTTTCACCGGAAGACCAAACGCCGCCGGGTCAACATTGGCATTGATTAAAAAATCAGCTGAATTATTGACTATCCTGCCACGAACTTTATTAAAATTGAACAGCCCCTGACCAGAAAGTTCAACAGAACTATCACCGGCAATGCCATTAGACGTAAATTCGAAATTGTGAACATCTATATTTTCGTAACTGCCTTTTCCATCATAAAGATATGTCATTTGAGACAATATCTCAACAGGCTCTTTCCCCGGCATTTCAATTTCAATAATTACCGAATCATTCCAGCTGAAACCCTCACTGACAGCGCTTTCGGGAAAAACCGGGAAAAACCGCTGAATCATCTGAATTCCCTGTTGGGTCATTATTGTATCCGGTCCATAAAAATCAGTTATTTCGCCTTCAGGGGTAATCACAAAACTATATTCCGAGCCCGGTTTGATAGAGCCCCAGTTAGAGCCATCATCAGTTGATACTTTATCGCCGGTAATTAAAACTGAGCTTATTTTCCGGAAAATGGCTTTAACAACAGCGCTGTTATCAGAATAGATAGACTCCGTCGTCAAAACAGCATCCATGTTAAGGCTGTGGGTCATGTTATCAATGTTTAACAGTCGGGCTAAATTTTCAAACTCGCCGAATTTAATTTTGCTGACGATATTAATCGAATAATTTAGAGTATCGTTCTCTGAAAAATTGTATCTAAACAACTCATCGGCCATACTGGCTGAGACAATAAAAAGATAAAATGGTATGACTATAATTTTAAGCCATGCAATCAATTTTTTCTTAAATCTCATTTAATCGCTAATATCAATAATTTCGACTCCCTTGGGAGTATTTGATAAAAAATTATCATCCGGGATTTTCTTGGCAAATGACTCTTCCAATATTTCATACACAACCCGGTTGTCATTAATATCGAGGTGTTGAACCCGAGAAATCGCTCCCTCATTATTAAAATAAATCACCAGGCTGTCAGGTTCAGTGGATTCATCAACGCTTTTCAAATCAATTTTTTGACTATCTGCAAATATTACCTGGTAAAACGTCTGAGCGCTGTCGATAAAATCAAACGGGTTAAAAACATAACCGCCGATATTTTTCTGGATTTGCTTATGGTCAATTAAATAGGTCCAGATAGTGTCTCCCTCGGCTAAAACATGCCGACCGGGAGCTTCAATATACAGCTTGTGAGGCTTCTGGAAATAAAACTGCACCATCGTCGTTTCGGGTTCATCGAAGATAGGAGAGATCGTAACCTGGCGAATATTCCAGTAAATCAATTCCCTGTTGCAATAGCGGTCCTGCAAAGGATCGGGAAACTCGGCGGTGTGCGAAGTGACTATCGGGAATAATATCAAGGTTGTCATTGCCGGAACCAAAAGAAATAATTTCTGCTTCAGGCTGTGTTTGATATTAATATCTGTGAGGAAATGGCGATTCATACTCTATTGAGCGACATCATTGGCATAGTCTTCATAGTTTTCAATCAGGTATTGTTCATCGACCAGCACTTCTCTTGCTTTTGAGCCGTCATACGGACCGACAATTCCGGCTTCCTCAAGCTGGTCTATCAGGCGAGCGGCGCGCTGATAGCCGATGCCAAGACGCCGTTGTAGAAGCGAAACAGAGCCCTGCTTGTGTCTTACAACCAGTACGATTGCTTCTTTGAATACCGCATCGGCAATTGGATCGAACTGGCTGATTTTATTACTATCAGTCTCAAAGTTTTTTATAGGCGCAGGCTTATATTCCTGACTGCCGATCGTCCGACAAATGGTTTTAGTTTCTGCTCCCGAAATAAAAGCTCCGTGAACGCGTTTTGGTTCAGGGTAGGCAGGATTCATAAAAAGCATGTCCCCATTACCGAGAAGCTTTTCGGCGCCGTTCAGATCAAGTATTGTACGTGAATCCACTTTAGTGGCCACCTGAAAGGCGATGCGGGTGGAAAAATTAGCTTTAATCAGGCCGGTTATTACATCAACCGACGGACGCTGAGTGGCAAGGATGAGATGAATCCCCACCGCCCGGGCCATCTGGGCTAAACGCGTAACCAACGTTTCTATACGCGCAGAACCGATCATCATCAAATCGGCCAGTTCGTCAACAATAATCACAACATAAGGAAGAGGCTCTCTGGATACTTCATTATAATCTTTTATATTACGGACGCCGGCCTTTGTCAGCCGGTGATATCGATCCTCCATCTCAACAACCGCTTCGCCAAGAACTTTTTCAGCATATTTCATCTCTGTTACAACCGGTTTCTCCAGGTGCGGAAGATCGTTGTAAACGGTCAGCTCGAGCATCTTGGGATCGACTAAAACAAACCTTAACCTCTCAGGTGAGAGTTTATAAAGAAGGCTGGTGATAATACAATTTAAACATACAGACTTGCCTGACCCGGTAGACCCGGCAATCAACAGATGCGGCATGACAGACAGATCGACAACAAACGGCTTGCCGGAAATTGTCTTACCTATCGCCAATGGCAAAATAAAGTCCGTAGTCTGAAATTCTCTGGCGGTTATCATGTCTTTTAAATAAACAAGCTGGCCTATCCGGTTCGGAATTTCGATGCCGATTGCCGATTTGCCGGGAATCGGGGCGACAATACGTATCCGTTTGGCTTTCATTGCCAGCGCCAGATCATCGGCAAGGTTTACTACCTGGGCTATTTTAACGCCGGGAGCGGGCTTGAATTCAAACCTCGTGATAATAGGCCCGGGGAATATTTCAACCTCACGATTGGCCAGTTCCACGCCAAAAGTGCCCAGTGTATTTTTTAATGCCTCGGCTGTCTGATGAAGCTCAGATTCGCTGATAACCGGTTCATCCTCCGGCGGGTTACTAAGCAGATCCGCATCCGGGAATATAAATCCATCACCTTCAGAAACCCCTTTCCTCATTGAAGATGAAACCTGCACTGCCGGCTCTTGTTCCATCTTACCGGTTTTGTCCCAATCCCCATCGCCTCTCGATGAATCAACGGGTATCGTTATCTCTGATTTAGAATCCGATTTCATTTTTGGTTTTTTAATTCTGACAATTCTTTTAATCAGGCTGGTTTCCGCTGCATCTTTCATTTCTGTTGCATGCTTTCGAGACTTTAATAACTTAAACAGCCCGGATATTTCCTCTCTAAAAGTAACAAACAATCTCACAAAATGCTTATTATGTTTGCCGATATCAGACGGCAGCGCCCAGATCAAACTGCTCAGAATCAATGTAATTGCAATAGTGTATGAAATAACGACCCCTGTCAATATTATCAGAGCATAAGCGCTGAAATGTCCAATCATCCCTCCCAGACCAGGCTCGGTAGAAATGAACGGTTGTTTAGCCGATCCCAGTGAGAATAACAGGCCAATAAAATATAAAAAGATTGCCGCAAAACCGATCTTTCGAAGAACCGGCATGATATCTTTTGAAAAGAAAAATCCGTAACTTAAACTCCATATTCCAGGGGGAAGGAATAAAGCCAGGTAGCCAAAAACCGTTAACAGTATATAGGCAATAAACACACCCAGAATGCCGCCTTTATTCTCAATCGGCGAGGAAAAAAGGCTGCTTAGATCACCGCTGGCAAGAGAATCCAGAAGCAACGTTGTATCATTTAACTGGCTATGAGTAACCAGACTTACCGCTATGAGCAGACCGCACAGAAAAAGCAGCAATCCCAAAATGCGGTTTCTTTTGACAGAATCCTTTTTAGCTTTTTGAGCCATAGTAGAATTTTAACATTATCAAGACAGCGTGTCAATTCATTTAAAGCAGTGTCATCAATTTTGAATTCATCGGAAATGCTGTCTGCATTTTATAAACAGTCGAATAAATAAATCAAAAAGCAGGGCGAATACCCTGCTCTTTGAAACTGCAATCGTCGCCAAAAATTTTAACTTATGGCCTCTTTCAGTTTTTTACCGGCTTTAAAGCGCGGGACTTTGCAGCTTGGGATTCTAATTGTTTCACCGGTCCGAGGATTACGGCCATCGCGGGCTTTACGATTGCTCACAGCAAAAGTACCAAACCCCACTAATGTTACTTTCTGGCCTTTTTGTAGACTTTGAGTAATTGAATCGATCATAGATTTGAAGGCTTTAGTGGCCTGGGGCTTGGTAATTTCTGCATCGCCCGAAATCTTTTCAATAATCATGTCTTTAGTCAAGATGTTCTCCCTGTTTATTTAAAAATTCACATCGTTTACGTTTAATACCTATCACAAAATGATATACTGTGTCAATCGATTTTTAGTATTTTAATCATTGTTATCTTATTATACCGCTTTTGACCCCCCCAAGCGATTGTTCCACTTTAATATCGGGCAACTGTTTGATATATATCCTGAAATAATATCCTGCCAGCGGACCGGATGGTCGCCAGATGAATTCACCGCTCCAGCAATGAATATCTCGTTGAAGTTCAAACTTGGGATAACTCGTTCGTTTCTCCTCCAAATCATACTGGCAGCCAAATTTTATCTGCCAGCCGGCCGTCAGTTGAAGATCGAACGAGGCGTTAAGCCACCTGGTCTTCGAGGCTAATCTCCCCATGCTGTACCGTTCGGTATATCTATGAGACAGGTTTACCTGCAGTGTTGTTTCATTATCATCCTTGATAGACGACTCTCCTTCCCTCCGTACTGGTCCTCTATCGATATCGTCATATAATTCTTCGTCAAGTTTATCATCTTTTTCCTGTTTATCTCTGAACAAATAAAACTTACGCGAAAATGTCAGCGAAGCCGAAAGACTTACCAGCCTGGGGGAAAACCCAAGGAATTTTTCAGTTACCTCATCATAAAAATTATGCGTGGCACTCATACTCAAGTTCACAATCCTTAAGGCGCTGCTGTTTAAAGAACTTGATAACGCGCCCCATCTTTTTTCATCCTTTTCAAAATCATAGCTGGTTGATGACCTTATATTGCACAGATCTAATTTCTTCTCATTCTCACCGGCGCGATATTTCATCTGGAACAGGTTGTTTAGGCTGAACCCCATATTTTTTTTTCGGCTTGAGGACGACCCGACCCGGGTAAAATCATAGTATTCCTGATTGCGCTCAGTTTTCGGGGCATAGTTATAACTTGCCGAGGGCGTGATTACATGACGAAGACCGGCAAGGTAAAAAATATTAGGATAGACTGTGCCATAAAGATCGGTTTTGGCAGAGATCGTCGCCGACCAGACCTCCCGGCGAAAATAATCATCGGTGACAACTTCGAGAGCCGTCTCTGAACTATCGGCTTCATGAACCTTATCGATTTTGTAGAAAGTTTGTTTGATGGTTGCCGAAGGGCTGATAGTTAGAATTCCAAATATCTTCTGTGGCGATGATAAAACAACCTGTGAGTTCAGAGTTTTATATTTCTCCCAGTCGAGGATTTCTAATTTTTTGCTAAGATAATGTCGGTTCTGGAACTTGCTGGTTATCCAAAAATAGATTGAATGATACCACCTCTGAGCTTCCTCCTCGGGCTGATCCTCCCAGGGCAGTATCCGTTTTGTTTTTTTCTTGTTTGATGGCGGAGGAATAATAGGCAGAGATTTACGCGAAAAAGTAATAGTCGGCAGCAGCCTGGTTTTAACATCGGTATCAAGGTTCCAGTTCTGATCGAAGGCTATAGAAGCCGTTTCGGATTTCCACCTCTTACTAAGGCTGACCTGAGCATTAACCGAGCGGTTCAGCCTTTCTTCCTGGTCGTAACTGTTGTCGATATTATAGTTTTTACTGGACTGAAAAGCGCCTCCGGCTCGTAAACCGACAGTTTCAGTTATAGTCTGGTTATGTGAGAAGTTTATCCCCCATCCCTCGCTGACATTTCTCTGGTAACTGCTGTTCCAGCTTGTTCGTCGGGTAAAAGATCCCCTTAAACTGCCGGTAAGCTTATATCGGAGCGCGTAATTAAATTTCCCGTTTATACGAATGCTTTTATTCTCTTCGAAATCGAGATTGGATTGAATATCCCAGTAATCCGAAGCCGCCCAGTAATACCCCAGGTTCCTGATAAACCTGTCTCCTTTTTCGATATTGCTTATCTCGAACATTAAAAAACCGGAATGCCGTCCCTTGCGGATCGGGAATATATAATAGGGGATAATCATCACGGGAAGAGGACCGATATATAGGATTACCGGCTTGGCGATAACTTTATCTTTGGTGATCATCTTCATCTGCCGACATTGAAAATGAAAATGAGGTTCTTCCAGATCGCAGGTCGTATACTCGCCGGACGTTACAAACAGAACATCTTTATCGACCTGTCTTAGCTCTCTGCCCAGGTAATACCCCTCTTCGAACTCGGTTTTCCCGAGCTCGACTTTACCCTTACGGGTGCGAATATTATAAGCCATGCGTCGCCCGAATAATTCATCGCCGCCCTCTCTTAATACGGGGGTTTGAACCAGTACTTCACCGGAATCGGTCTGCTCAATAAAGCCTGTGGCAATCATGATTTCCTCGTTGACGTCATACGTTATCCGGCCGGATTTCAAAGCCATCGCCTCGTATCTCAACCCGGCCTGATCAAAAAGCTTTATCATTCTTTCATCAATTAAGTAATCGATTTCATGAGCGTTATAATAGGTCGTTTCAGGTAGAACTTTTCCGGTATCCTGGATTTTTTCCTCGACATAATGCCCCTGGGCTCCGCCCAGTATTAAAACCCGGTTAACTTCCGCGTTGTCGAAATACAGCGTAATAGAATCGCCGCTGGCCATATTGTTGCCTTTAGCGATGGAGTCATTTGGGGCTGGAATATAGTTACTGACAGCATTCCGACGCATGACCGCTTTGACCAGCTTATCCTCATCAAAGAATGCTTCAAGTTGTTTACCTGTCAAAAAAGCATCGGTGAACTGTTCCACGCTTGTATCCGGTCGAGAACGATAGACAGCGCCGGCATTCCCCTCAACCACAATTCCTGTTAGAGATCGATTAAGCGTATGCAATTCGATTAGATCGCCTTCAATGAGGTTCTTGTCCTGGATAACCGACGGCTCGCCTATGAGTACTATACGTTCGCCGGAATCATAAAACTCGGCTTTTTGACAAACCGCTTCCATATCCCGACGGGTAATCACAACATCATCGACGGCTTCGCCGGTCTTCAGTTCCGTGTTGTAGACAATGCTGTCGCCGACTATTATGGTTTTCGAAGAATCATCGGACGGATACAATGTAAAAACCGGTCCGCCTGTTGCGACAAACCTGTTTTCATCTTTTATAAAATCAACCTTGCTGGCGGTTAAGAGCACATCTTCGAGATCATCACGTATAACAACCTCGCCAACCGCCTTAGCCGAGCCGGCATTTCGGTAATATGTAAGCGTCTGGCATGTTAAAGTTCGGGAGCTGTCAATCAATGTAACAGAATCGATAAATACAACAACGTCTGTCTGCTTATACCAGACTGCCCGGCCTGACCAGAGTTCAGTAGTCCCGTGTCTTAGATGCACGTTGCCGATTAAGTTGGTAATGTTTTTTATATCCTTTCCGGTTGTTACCAGGCGATCGGCATGCAACAGGTCAAGCGGCTGGTCAGATGGCGATTTCGCATAACTAAAACTAATAACCAGCGGGAGAATAAATAGAGAGATTTTAAATACGTTCATCATAATAATATACGTCAGGGCGCTTTTATTGTGCCCTTGAAAGCTTATAATCAATTTTATCGGATAATTCAATATTTATCGAAGGCTGAAGGCAAATAATTGTGTTTATTACCTAAGGGGCACACGTCCTCGTGTGCCCTGAG
This sequence comes from uncultured bacterium, assembly GCA_965603725.1. Classification (GTDB taxonomy): domain Bacteria; phylum Zixibacteria; class MSB-5A5; order UBA10806; family 4484-95; genus JAGGSN01. The sequence goes on from CBFDEC010000020.1 coordinate 54,315, forward strand.
CATGAAACTGTATGAACACGCGCACAAAATAAAAAAAGCCGCCCGCACATCTGCAAGCGGCTGAAAACAAGCGTTTAATTTACTTAACTAACAACATCTTCCGGGCCTGGATGAAATCCCCCGCTGTAATCCTGTAAAAATATATCCCGGAAGTTCTATCACCGGCATTCCAGGTGATTTGATGATATCCGGCGGGTTGATCAGTATCAACAAGAGTTTCGACATGACGGCCCAAAAGATCATTGATTTCAATTGTTATATGCGAAGCCAAGGGTAGATTATATCTGATGGTAGTCCGGGCATTGAAAGGATTTGGATAGTTTTGATATAGGGTAAACTCATCCGGCAGCATTGCAGTCTCATCATCAACAGCAGTGGGCTCCATGCACCATCTGATAGCCAGACCATCCTGAAGTCTGTTGCCCGGGTTATCGTCATTGCAGAAATACGATATTCCGGATGGTAATACATCATACTCCAGACCAACAGTTGCCTCCTGTCCCTGGCCGTTGGGTAAACGCTGGGCAAGGTAATTGTATTGATATAATATGCTGCCATCTTCATAAATAAATACATCGAACTCCAGAGAATCACCAGGGTTGCTGTATGGCGAAATTTTCCATTGTATGACAGTAAAATCGATTTCCGGCTGATCAAAATGCTGGTAATATACGCCCTGACCGATTTCATACTGGACGTGCAGCATGTCCCAGTAAACCAGCAGCATGGGCGCATGAGGAGTCGAGGGATCAGGCAAGGGGCAATCGTTTTCAGACAGCCAGACATCGCGTGAACCTATATGAACCGAGCCATGAGAATTAACCCACATGGAGTTGTATGTTTCGCCATAAAACTCAAAATCGAAACCGATAGGCAACTCATCAGACATAAAATAATGCATATTCGGTTCAATCCGAACACCGGTACTGCAAATATCCAGCCAGTCGAATGTCGGACCGTCAGGCTCGGTGTTATCGATAAATATATAGCCGAAATCATCAGGCCCGCCAGCGCCCTGATGTTCATAGGCAGGTATGACTGTCGAAATTGAATCGTCCGCAGGGTCCT
>CBFDEC010000021.1:0-54282 GCA_965603725.1 uncultured bacterium
CAGAAAGGTCGCTGCTTGAAAAATAAATTTACACAACTATTGACATGATCTCCAATTACAATGGCCAAAGCTATGATCTCTTATCCTCGATAATCCACCACAATGATACCCAACATTTCACCTTTATTTTTGGAGCCGAGAGAGGATTGTCGCAGATATTTCGGAATAAATCAAGTATAGGTTCTAAGAGGTATTTTTAGAAAAAACCAACGCCGCCGTTTGCAATTTGGCAGGGCAGGTTTTGACGGGCTACAGGAGAAAGGGATAAATATAAGAATTAGGTCTTTCTGGAAAACGGAAGGGTAAATATCATGCAGAAAACCTTTAAAACTTTAGTAGTAGTTGTTTTATTCTTACTTACTGTATCTGCATATCCGGGAAATGTTATACAAAACGATGCTTACAATGTTGCTGTCAATTGGATATCATATTTTGCCCGATTGGGAATGATATGGCTATGATGGTGATCATCTAATCAATCGTAGAGGTATTGCATTTCAAGTGCATCCTACTGAAGATTGCTGGTTGTTTATGGGCACGGATTCTCTTTGGACTTTTACTTTTGGACGTGAAGCGGCTTCAGGAAAGCATATCATGAAATGAATAAGATATAATATAGCGTTAGGTATTCTTATTTTATCGCTCACCCAAAGGGATTCACTTCACTTATTTCAATCTATAAAAATGGTTATAGATGTTAATTTAAAAGTGGATTTACCGATATAAGAAAAAGAAATCAATTTATCTGAGGAGGCAACATGTTATATTGGTGCGGCACTTTATTAGGGTTAGGAATATTGGCATTCCTGGATACCATTTTTAGTTACGGAGATATTTTCCGTAAAGTCAATTCTGTCTTGTTTATGCTTTTGTCTTTAGGGCTGCTGGTAAGGACTAAAATGATGGTAAAGCTCCAAAAAATGGAAAAACTAACTGAGCAGAATACCGAACTTAAACAACAAGTAGACCAATTAAGTCAATCGCATACTCAAAAGGAGAAAAAGCCAGAAATAGCATATTAATTATCTAATTCTACCTTTACTCTAAACCGTAAAATGCGTTCTCCTGCTAATTCTGCGGTTTACTCATATCCGTATATTTGATTGTGGAATTCGTTTATATAGGCAAATCCACCAAGTAGACGCCTGCCAGGCATGCCTTTATTTAAACTTGAAAAACCACCTTCTTTGATGGTGGTAATGTTCAAAGGCTTTGCATCTTAGAAATTAAACTTTCATGTATCTTCAATGCTGCTTCTTTTCTGTTAAAGGCATGCTTCGAGTACTCGACTTGGGTGAAAATCATATCATTTTTCATATCCTTGTCATTCCCGCGCACAGGCGGGCGGACGAAGTCCTTTATTTATCCAGAGAATAATAAGAGTTATAGATTCCCCGCCTCGGTGGGAAATGACAGTTAATGCCCGCCTTTGGCGGGCTTTTCAAAGCCACCTTCTTAGAGGATGGATTTTTATTAGATGGAGATTTTAATTGACTTGCAGTAAGAAATTATAAACGTCCTTTTTTTATTTCATCCAGCAAATCTGAAGCTTTTTCAATTTTTCCTATAATATCCATCGAATAGGCCTTTGCCCATTCGTAAATCTCTTCTAATATAGTTTTAACTGTATAGACGGTTCCATCGACTTCAATCTTATCCTGGCCGTTTTCTTCAGTGGTCATTTCGATAATTCTCGTGCTGGCATCATCAAACATTCTGAAATAGTAATTTTTTGTGAGACCGGCGATAGACATACTAATCCTGATATTGAATTTGTAGTCAATTTCGGCGGAATAATATTCAGCGTTTACAGCCTTAGTCCATTTAATACTATCACTGTCGATATTTTGATAAAGTTTTCCCAGGAACTCGTAATATTTTGTTGAAAGAGCTTTTAACGTCATAATATGGCTTCCAGTTGAATAATCAGTTAATATTTTTATAGCTCACTTTATAGACTTCGGCATGTGGCATATGTATATTTATCTTTTTCTTGAAAAAATAATGATATTTATTCAAAACGACAGATTATGAAAGTGTACATAAATATTTCAGAAGCGTTTCAAAAGCGCTGCGGCCAAATTCGGGAGCTTCTGCTGACGCCGTAATGTCAGTTATCGCTTAATCAGGACCGCTATTCGTTGCCTGTAATCATTTTATTTATCAGATTTCCTCGGCCAGTTCGACGAACCGTTTGTACGGAATTGTGGGCCAGCTTTCGGCTTGAAAGGCGCCATTAGCCAGGCTGATCATCGAGACCTTGGCGGCTGTCTCATCATCGGGGGCTTCGTAAATGTCCATAAAATCATGGGGTCCTAAAAGCGCATAGTGAGCGAGAAATTTCACATCCGGGCATTTCTCCCTGACCTGGTCGAGCCAGCTACGGCCAAGTCTGCCTCTATCTTTCATCTGCCTGGACAATTCCGGCGCCAGCTTGGTCATCAAAATAAAAGTCTTCATGGGATACCTCCTTAAATATACAGATAATGTCCGATTATTATGGATTGGTCAAGAACCTTTATAACGGATTTATCTTTTAATGCTAATAAAAACCATAAATAATCCATTGGTTTAAGAAGGATAACAATATACTACAATTGCTCCAATAATTTTATTACCAGCATTGATGAATTGTTTGTGGCAACCTTGAAAAATCCCTGTAATTCATCTTTTGCAGATTCCGACCCGGAACCGCCTGCCAGATCGGACGCAGACCTGAAGACAATGAAAGGAACATCGTTTACAGTACAAACCTGCGCTCCTGCCCCAGATATTTTCATTTATGCCATTTCCCTCGGATCGACATCTATTTTTACTAAAACTCCTTTAGCTTTGCCCGGATGCTCTGAAATAATAAACTCTCTCAACATCCTTTTAAAATCGGCAGAAAAACGACCTTTAAAAACTAATTGATAATGATATTTGTTTCCGAGACGAAACACTCCAGTGGCCGCCGGTCCAAGGACTTTACCGGTTTTTAAATTAATCGCAAACATCCTGGCGGATTTCCTTGCCGCCCACCGGGTTAGCGAATCATCCTCACCTGAAAATATTAACCTTATGATTTTACCAAAGGGTGGATAGTTAAGTTCCTTACGATATTTCAACTCATTCTGGTAGAATATTTCAAAATTCTGTTCGGTAGCATACCCAAGTATCCCAGATGAAGGGTCGTAGGTCTGGACAATGAACTCGCCATTGTCATCTATGCTTTTAGACCTGCCGGCTCGTCCGGCGGCCTGCACCAAAAGCTGAAAAACTTTTTCTGAAGCCCGGAAATCGGGCAAATGCAGACCGGCATCGGCTAAGACCACTCCTACCATGCCGACCTGCGGAAAGTGATGTCCTTTGGCAACCATCTTTGTGCCCAGCAAAACCGGTTTCTCTCCAATCTCGAAAGTTGAGATTATCTTCTCTAAAGCTCCCTTGCGGGCGGTTGAATCGGAGTCCATTCTTATTATGCCCTTTTCGCCAAGGATTTCGATTAACAGCTCCTCGAGCTTCTGTGTACCGATCCCGCGATATTCAAATGTGGCCCCGCTGCACTCCGGGCATAGATCGGGTGCATTTAAGGTCAGCCCGCAGTAATGACAGCGCAACTGGCGTCCTGGTTTGTGATATGTTTGAGCGACCCGGCAATCAGGGCAAAGCGCTACATAGCCGCAGGTGCGGCACATTAGTATCCCTGAATAGCCCCGGCGATTTAAAAGAATTATGACCTGTTTCTCATCAGCGATATTTATGCAAAGCCTGTCGATGAACTCCTCAGATAATGGCCAGAGTTTCTGATCGACCTCGACGTTTTTTAAGTCGATGGCATAAGCTTTCGGGAGTTTGCCGCCGCTGTATCTTTGAGGAAGTCGCAACAGTTGATATTTCCCGGTTTCGGCATTAAAGTAGCTTTCCAATGATGGCGTTGCCGATCCAAGGAGCGTCGTTATTCTCTCGATTTTAGCCCTCATGAGAGCCACATCACGGGCGTTGTATCGCGGCGGCGGTTCTGATTGTTTGAAAGAATCATCCTGCTCTTCATCTATAACAATCAGACCGGGATCGACTAAGGGCACAAATACCGCCGACCTTACCCCGAGGATGACTTTAAGTTCTCCTGTTTTAGCGCGACGGTAAATATCTGCCCGTTGACCGGCGGTAATTCTTGAATGCCATAAGCCGATTGGACAATCGAGGGCTCCGGAGAACCTTTCTATGGCTTGTGGAGTCAACGATATTTCCGGCAGAAGAATTAACACAGATTTACCCAAAGTTATTGTCTTGCGAGCGGCTTCGATATATACCTGCGTCTTGCCGGAACCGGTCACTCCAAATAAAAGGAACGTTCTGCCATCGCTGCTTTCCAGCGATTCAGTGACAGCCTCAACCGCCTTTTGCTGATCGTTGTTTAAGGCAATTTGCGGCGCTCGTTTTATATCCGGTAAAACAACAGCCTCATCAGATTTTTTTTCGCTATTTATCAGACCATCCCTATAAAGCCCCTCAACCAATCCTCGAGAAAATCCCAATGCTGTAAGTTTTGATAATGCTATTCCCTCGGGATAACTCGACAAAATATCAATAAGTTCTTTTCTGCGTTTCGTTAGTTGTGTTATAAGCGACAATATATCGATATCGGCTTTCAGACTGACTATCAGCCTGGTACGGGGCTTTTGAATTCCAAAGTCGGCTGACAGATAAAGAAAGCCGGTCTTTATCATCTTTTCGATAAGGGAATTGGACACCCCGGAAATTATCAAATCTCTGCGGCTGTACAGATAACCCTCCGGTCGGGCTTTTATTTTATCGTATACAAATTTCTGTTTCGAATCAGGCGGAACAATTTCACCGGCGCAGACTCTCAATCTCGACCTGCCCAGTATGCCCGGCGGATAAGCCGCTTTAAAAACATCACCGACGGGACAGATATAATAATCGGCAATCCAATTTAAAAGAGCAACATGTTCAGCCGTGAAGGCAAAAATCGGGTTAATTACGCCGTGGATTTTTTTGATTTTTTTATCGGGCAATTCACTTTTACTCGTAATTTCATGAATTACGCCTGCAGCCGTGCGATTCTTAAACGGCGCTACTACCGGTTGCCCCGGTGTCAGTAAAGACAGCAGGTGTTCCGGTATTTTATAAGTGAAGGTCTTAAAACCTGTCCCTGGAAGGGCTATTTGAGCATACATAAAACAAACAGGGCAGTGGATAACCACTGCCCCGGTAAAGTTATGTTTATTTCACTATTTGCCTGTGCAATCTTCGTACTTCTTAAAAGCCTCATTGGCTTCTTTTTTCATTTTCAGACGAACGTATGTCTGTGAAAGCAAATCCCAACCGTCACAGTTATCGGGATATTCCATGGTAAACTTTTCCAGCTCTGCACGAGCGGTTTCAAGTTCGCCGCATTGAACCAGGGACAGAAGGTAATTAATCCTGGCATCGAGGTCATCGGGAACTGAAGCGGCAACTCGCTCGAAACTTTCAGCGGCCTTACAGTAGTTTTTCAACTGAAAGTACAAAAGCCCGATATTGAACCAGCCTTCAATATTCTCCGGATCTATTGTGACCGCCTGCTCAAGATATTTTAAAGCTTTACTGGTATCATCCTGAAGACGATAAAAATCAGCCAGTCGAAACATAACTTTGACATTGGTTGGATCTTTTTCCAGCACTTTTAGATAGATTCCAGCCGCCTCATCGAGTTTGTTATTAATTGTGCACATATCGGCATACAGTTCAATGACTCTTAATGAGTCAGGCGCCAGTTCATACGCTTTTTTGCTGAGTTCATAAGCCTCTTCCAGTTTTTCAATCCGCCGGGCGGCATCAGCGCCATACATATAGGGTTCAAACCTGTCGGGCCAACAGATGATACTGAATTTAAAGTTTTCCAGAGCCTTCTTGAAATCACCATCCTGAACTGCGGCCGATGCTGTATCAACGAGATCTTTCCATTTTATCATCCTTATAGTATCGCAGTCAGCTTTAAACTTGGGGCTGAGTTCCAGGGATCTTTTAAAAGCCTTATCCATCTCCTCCCAGTTACCTTCCATGGATTGAACCCGACCCCAGATATAGTAGACTTCCGGATTATCAGGGTAAAGCTCCATGGCCATGGTAAGGTTCTCTTTTACGCGCTCGACATTAGGATTAGGTCGAGGTTTATTTCGCGTTCCCAGCTCTATTTTGGCGGTCCTTATTTCTTTTGGAACACAGCCCGAAATAATTGCGGCACAAACAACAAGCGCTATTCCCAGAGCAACTGTTCTTTTCATCGTACCTCCATTGAAACTAATATTGTATTGTATATGTTAACTTAGCCTCACCATCGGCGGCCACCGCAATATCGAATTCGATTTTATAGTTGTCTATCTTGCGATAGTCATGGCTGCTCCTGGTAACATTCCATTCTCGCCAACCCTGAGGATGTTCCACAACCGTAACCACTATATCTTCATCTTTATGATTTTTCAAGATAATTTCATAGCTTTCACGATAATGATTATCGCCTAAATCTTCCCTGTCGACTACCTTGCGTGAACCGGTGATATCAAACGCGTCGCCAAGATAAACGCGGACTTTTTCATCTTTCGGCGTATGGTCAATCAGATCCTCGCCCACAAATTGAAGCGCCTTCTGGGAATCTTCCTTGTAAACTCTCAGCTTACCTTTTGGCAATGGCATACCCATTCCGGCTTTTTCGGAATTTTCGAACTCGAGGTTAACTTTGATTTTTGTCTTAATATCCGGACCTCGGAAATAGTAACGCTGCTGGGAATCAAACAAATATACTTTTTTTGCCTTTGTCTGAACCGGTGGGAAAAGTGAAAGCTGTTTTATCTCCTTATCGTTTATCGTTGCCGGTCTGTTTAAGGTGTAGAGATGGTATTCGAAAAACGCCTCTTCCTCAAACTGCGGCGCGGCGCCTTTTGCCATTGTGGCCATTTCACGTCTGCGTTCACCTGGATGGCGGGGTTCTTGAACCCGGTGTACATCTCCGGCAACCAGCTTCAGTTTGGCGTTCTTATAGGTTGTGCCGCTGGTGTTGTCAATAGTCACCCAGGCGGAAAGGTCAAGATAATCGTCATCTTTCGAGACAATCGCTACATAATCGGCTTTCCAGTTTATACCGCCGGTAAGATAACTGACCTCGCATTTTTTTGAACCGGATTTAGTCGACTCAATCTGCCAGCGAAGCGTCGGTTTTAATATTAAGCCCTCAGGCAGAGCGGGAAACTTGTAATCGATAACTTTCGACAGCGCCACCATTATCACCTGGCCACCTGCTTCGCTTAGAATAACGTTTCGGCTGTCATACGACAGCAGTTCGCCTTTGTAGTGTTTGTCATCCTCGCCGATAACCTCGATATTTTTCCCGAGAAATCGTTTAAGTAAAGCTTCGGTGGAGACCAGGTCATAAAGGAAATTTTGCTCAAGGACCGCTATATTTTCATCATCCAGACAACGGAAATTGACGCTGGTAGCGTCGATTCTCGAAGCAACCTGGTCGAAATCGAGGATATTAAGCCCCTTTTTGAAATCAAGGCTTCTGACATCTTTGACCAGCCCCAGGTCGTTATTATAAATTGTAATAGATACATCTGATTGATCGCCGGCATAGGCGCCGAACGAAAAAACTAAGATTGTAAGACTTGCGATTAACTTTTTCATAACTTACCTCCAGGTTTGATTGTTTACCTACTAATACGCCTGGAGGGGCATTTTTATTCCGACCGGGACATTTTATGCAAAATAGTTCTCAAATGCAAGTGATAATACTCGCAATAAAAGACTTTGACAACAATCAAACATAAAACTCTCGTGCGCGGCATCCGCCATAGGCGGACTTGTCTGCCCGTTATGATAATTTTTCTTGCAGTATTAAAGAGGAGCCATAAGCAAGGCAAGGCATTTATGTTTTAGGGGATGGCTGTAAACGCAGGGCGATCTGTGTTCGACCCTAACGAATATAATTATCAAAACCGCAGGCGGATAATCTAATATCTAATGGCAAATCTCTGGCATCAGGAAATTTTGCCTTGACATGACAAGAGATATTTGTATATAATATAAATTAAAGAGGTGTCTTATATAGGTTTATTAAATAGAAATAAAAAGACAACCTAACAGTTAATGAAAATAGCAAAAAGGAAATAGATTACGTGTTACAAAGAAACCATTTAACACTAAGAAAAATATTAAAGGTTGCCAGTTTCCATTAAGTTATACAAAATTGTAAAAAAGGGCGTAAACATGATAGAAAGCAAAAGAAAAATTAAACAAATTCCGCTTACGAATTTATTAATAGATATACAGAATCCAAGATACGATCCTCGCAAGAACCAGCATGAGGCGATAGCAACTATAGCGAATGAACAGCGGATTAAGCTTGTTAATCTGGCTCAAGATATCCTTGACAAAGGTCTAAATCCTTCAGAGTTACCGATAGTGATACCTACAGACGAAAAGAATAATTATATTGTTAAAGAAGGTAACCGTCGTATTGCTGCTATCAAGCTCGTTGCGTCACCATCTTTAGCAGCTAGTATTGGTTTGCCAAGCAATCTTGTCAAACGGTATAAATCTCTTAATGAAGAAGCTGGCAATAGGCTCCCACAGCAAATCGATTGTGCTGTATTATCACAAGAAGATTCTAGCCATTGGATATTGCTTCGCCATACGGGTGAGAATCAGGGTATAGGCGTGGTTATGTGGGATGGATTACAAACACAACGTTTTCGTGGAATGACACCGGCTCTTCAAGTTATAGAGCATGTTAAATCAAGCAATTATTTAGACCAAACCACAAGGAAGAAACTATCAAGGATAGCTATCACAAATATTGAGCGTATTCTCAGCACACCTGATGCTAGAAAGCTCCTTGGAATTGACGTTAAGGGAGGTTTGCTGGAACTAAAATCACCTGAAGAGGAAGCTATTGCACGCCTTGCGATGATAGTCAATGATATTGCTAATAAGCATATAAATGTCAGCGACTTAGACACCAAAGAACAAAGAATAACATATGCTAACGAGGTAGCCTCTCGGCCTTTATCCAAACCGAATGATAAAGGTGCTTCGGCTGGTACAACTGAAGAAACAGATGCGGCTGGCTCAAAAACCAGTGAGGGCACTAAAAGCAAGCCAATATCGATCCATCGAAGAGCCCTAATTCCGGGTCGCTTCAAGCTTGCAATCCCTCATGCTCGTATTAATAAGATATATCATGAATTATGTAAGCTCAATGTAGAGAATTTCGTTAACTGTAGTGCCGTGATGTTTCGCGTTTTCCTTGAGATGAGCGTGGATCATTTCGCACATAAGCATGGTATTTCCTTAAAGATTCCTGTAAAACAGAAATCCGTAAAATCCAGTGTTTCGCAAAAGAAATTGCCAGATAAAAATATGACACTTCGACAGAAACTTTCCACTATAGCAAATCATTTGGAATCGCATAATACTTGTACCAAACCTGAATTACAGGGTATTCGTAAACTCATTTCTAATAGAGATCATGTTTTATCTGTAGATAGTCTCCATGCTTACGTACACAACAAGGATTACAATCCTATCGCAACTGAGTTAAAAACAACTTGGGATAACTTACAAACTTTTATCGAACGTATTTGGACAGCTTGATTATGCACCCGTTTTCTCACTGTTTCATTAGCCCCCTAAGATATCCCGGAGGTAAACGAAAGCTTGCTAATTTTTCTAAACTTCTAATTTCTAATAATAATTTACTCAAAGGTCATTATGTTGAAGTATACGCAGGAGGCGCTAGTATTGCTTGGTCGCTTCTTTTTGAAGAGTATGTGCAACATGTGCATATCAACGACCTTAGTAAGTCTATATATGCATTTTGGAAATCAGTCTTTGAAGCAACAGATGATCTATGTGCTTTAATCAACGATACACCAGTAGCGATTAAAGAATGGAAAATACAAAAGGCTATTCAAACTGAACCAGACAAACACCCGATGTTAGACTTGGGATTCAGTACATTCTTCTTGAATAGAACAAATTGGTCCGGTATAATAACAGGCGGTATAATAGGAGGTAAGAAACAGATCGGTAAATATAAAATTGATGCCCGATTCAATAAACCTGACTTAATAGCTCGTATTCAAAGAATCGCCACCTATTCGAATCGTGTTAGTATTTACAATGAGGACGCATCTGATTTTATACGTCATCATCTAAAAAAAATACCAAAACGTTCCTTTGTTTACCTTGATCCTCCATACTACGCAAAAGGCGAAGATCTTTATACTAATTATTACTGCCATCAAGATCATATGAAAATAGGCAAGTTGGTAACTGAGCACATAAAACAGCCTTGGATGGTTTCGTACAATAATGTGCCCAAAATAGTGAACGCATATAAAAATTACCGCAAAATACATTATGATCTGAATTATAGTGCTCAAAAACGATACGAAGGATCTGAGATTATTATTTTCAGCAAAGATTTATTACTACCTAAGGTAAACAACCCAGCTAGGGTTAATAAACGTATGATGCTATCCGCCTAGCTCGCTCCAAAACATCTCTACTGTCTGCTGAGGCGAGACTACTTAATAAATCCATGATATTGCCACATCGTCAGGGCAGTTCGGCGTCTCTTCATTCCGGTCGGTCGGCGGAGGATATTCTTTGATGGTACCTAAAGAACATGTCACCGAAACTGATAATGTAGGCGAATTAATCCTGGGTGATGAGTGGAAAAAAGGCAGGCTGAAAGATACATAAATAAGATTCCCTTGAACCTCTTGTAAAAAGAATTATTAATAGTCATCGCGAGTAGTGAAACGATGAAGCGATCTCTCTATCCACATAGATTGCTTCGTCGTCCGCCACGGCGGACTCCTCGCAATGACAAAAATACATCAATTAATTTAGTGAACGCAGCACTAGTTGCGCATTCACGTTTACCACCCGGTCAGCGACTCTAAGTTCTTATTCAGCTTTTCTATGAGTTCTTCGGTTTTGACAAGACGCGCCTTATCGGCTTCGATTACCTCTGCCGGCGCTCGGGAGATGAAATCTTTGTTATTGAGTTTTTTATTTAATTTTTCAAAGTAAGCTGTTTTTTCTTCTAGTTGCTTTTCCAGGCGGGTTCTCTCCTGGTCGATATCGATAAGTCCCTCGAGCGGGATGAATATCTCAGCGCCTGTGATAACTGCCGACGCCGAAAGCGCCGGCTTGGAAATACCCATCGAAACCTCAACCTCTCCCGAACGGGCGAGGTTTTTTATCTCATCCCGGTGAGTATTGAAAATATCGACAAGTTCCTTGTTATGGCAATTGACCAGTACTTTCGGTTTCTTGGCCGGCGGCACATCAAGTTCAGCACAGGTCATCCGGACCGCCTCGGCAAGCCTGATGACCTTCTGCATGTGTTTCTCAAGATCCTCATCGATAAATTTAAGAGTCGGTTCCGGCCAGCTTTCGATTGAAATCGAGCCGGCGTTTTCATCATCAAGCATTAATCTCCAGATTTTTTCGGTAACAAACGGCATAAACGGGTGAAGAAGCTTCAGTATCTGCAGAAGCACATAACACGAACATTCCCGGGCCGCCTGAATGGAGTTTCGTATTTTCGGATCGCCCGAATCTTTATTTTCAAAGTAGCGAGGTTTAATCATCTCCAGGTAGTTGCTGCAGTAATCGTTCCAGATAAAATCATAAGCTTCCTTAGCGGCTGTGGAAAAACGGAACCCGGAAAGGTAGTTGTTGATTGAACCGATAGATTTTGCCAGACGTGAAAGTATCCATTTATCGGGCATCTCAAGATATGATTCGTTAACTTTCATATCATTGGTAAGCTTGAACTCACCGATGTTAAGTCTGACAAAACGCGAGGCGCTCCAGAGCTTGTTGGCGAAATTGCGTCCGATCTCAAAAGTCTTTTCAGAAATATGGGGATCCTGCCCCTCTGGAGTAGTCAGGATAAGAGAAGAACGCAGAGCATCGGCGCCATATTTTTCGATAATCAAAAGCGGGTCGATACCGTTGCCCAGAGATTTCGACATCTTGATTCCGTCGGCATCACGTATCATGCCGTGGATGTAAACATCGGAAAACGGTTCGGCACCCATAAACTCAAGGGATGCCATTACCATACGAGCCACCCATAGGTAGATGATATCAGGGCCGGTAACCAGCGCCTTTGTCGGGAAAAACTTCTCCAGTTCAGGTGTTTTCTCAGGCCAGCCGAAAGTCGAAAACGGCCACAACCATGAGGAAAACCAGGTATCGAGAACATCTTCATCCTGAGTAATGTTTTTGCTTTTGCAGGCCGGGCATTCTGCTGGTCTTGCGCGAGCTGCAATAACTTCATTGCAATCATCACAATAATAAATCGGGATACGGTGTCCCCACCACAATTGACGGGAGATACACCAGTCGCGAACATTCTCCATCCAGTGAAAATAAGTCTTTACCCAGTGTTCGGGATGGAACTTGACCCTGCCGGATTTGACCGATTCAATAGCCGGTTTGGCCAGCGGCTTCATTTTAACAAACCATTGCTTGGATAAATATGGCTCAACTACAGTATGACAGCGATAACAGGCACCTGAAATAAGAAAATAGTCTTCAATTTTTTCCAGGCAGCCTTTTTCTTTGAGTTCCGCAACAATCTTTTTGCGGGCGTCATATCTGTCTAAGCCAGCGAATTTACCGGCATTTTCATTAAGCGTACCGTCTTTGTTCAGGATGTTTATTCTTTCCAAATTATGACGTATGCCGACGTCGAAATCGTTCAGGTCATGGGCTGGCGTTATTTTCACAACACCGGTGCCGAATTCGGGATCGACATAATCATCGGCAATTATCGGCAGTTCACGGTCTAAAATAGGCAGAATAGCCGATTTGCCCAAATAATCTTTGAATCGCTTATCGGCCGGGTTAATCGCCACGGCGGTATCGCCAAGCATTGTCTCCGGGCGAGTTGTAGCAACAGTTAAATACTCATCAGAGCCTTTGATTTTATACTTAATATACCACAGGAAAGAATCGACCTCATCGCGCTCAACTTCATCATCCGAAAGAGTGGTCAGGCAATCAGGGCACCAGTTGACAATCCGTTCCCCTCTGTATATGAGACTTTTTTCATACAGCCTGCAGAAAACCTCGATTACCGCTCGTGAAAGCCCTTCATCCATTGTGAAACGAGTGCGTTCCCAATCACAACTGCAGCCGATCTTTTGAAGTTGATTTATAATTCGGTTGAATTTATCTTCTTTCCATTTCCAGACTTTCTGGACAAATTTTTCCCGTCCGATATCATGACGCGAACGGCCTTCGCGAGCCAGCGCTTTCTCAACCACGACCTGGGTAGCGATGCCCGCATGGTCCACGCCGGGAAGCCATTCAGCCTCGCAACCCTGCATCCTTTTCCAGCGTATCAAAATATCCTGAAGCGTATTATTTAATGCATGCCCGAGATGCAAAATATCTGTGACATTGGGAGGAGGAATGACTATCGAATAGGATTTTCTGCTGTTATCAAGACGGCCATGGAAGATGCCGGTTTCCAGCCACCTCTTATAAATATCATCCTCGACCAGCCCGGGGTCATAAGCTTTTGGAATATCAATCATAATTTTCCTCTCAATAAGCGCCAAAATAAACATCACTGGATTTATTGTCAAGGTCTTCTGTTAATTATCGGGAGGAACAAATTTGCCATTACCTTATTCTGAAATTTTTTGATTTTGTTGTTTATAGGTGTTCTAAAGCCTGCAGCAGACCGAATCTAATTTCCAGGAGTTTCCCCGAAGAACTGAATAGAATCTTTATAATATAAATTATATCAACGAGTTGATATTTCGAAGAAGTGGAAATCATGATTTCTCGAAAATTCGGGGAAACTTCCGCACTAATAGGCGGGACTTTCCAGTCCCGCTGGCAGGCTGGAAAGCCTGCCCTGTTAAGTTAGTTTTTTATTTTGATCAAAATTGTTATGTGGAAAAATTCGGGGAAACTCCTGATTTAATTTCTCATTGACAGATATGAAAATCAATTATAAAGTAAACAAGGTAAGATAGAACCTTTTGTATAAGCGCTTAAAAGAAGGCTTTATGAAACGTCGTGAATTCATTAAACAGACCGCCGCCGCCACCGCCGCTTCTTTTGTTATCACCAGCGGTATTCTGGTCTGCGGCAGCCGTAATGATGAAACCGATAGAGCAACAAGAGCTTATCGGCAGAAAAAATATCAAATAGACATGGCGCCAGACCGACCGCTCCTTGCTGCAGCCTATAGTAAAGATTATCGCAAGGCTGTCGCTTCAGCGATAACCGCATTGGGAGGGATTGAATTTTTTATTGCTAAGGGAGATAAAGTCGTAATCAAGCCAAACATCGGTTGGGACAGAACATCCGAACAGGGCGCCAATACTCATCCCGAGGTAGTTGCCGAATTGACGCGTCTCTGTTTACTGGCGGGCGCAGGTAAAGTTACCATAGTAGATGTTCCCTGCAACGATCCCCGACGAACATATAACAGGTCGGGTATTAAAGCGGCCGCTGAAAACGAGGGCGCAGATGTAATTATTGCAGACGACAGCCACTTCGCCAAAATTGACTTTGGCCTTAACAGCCTGGGCGGATGGAAGGTGTTGAAACCGGTTCTGGAATGCGATAAACTTATAAATGTGCCGGTAGTTAAACATCACTCGCTGCCAGGGATCACCTCAGGGATGAAAAACTGGTTTGGAGTCTTAACCGGTCCGCGGAATCGACTCCATCAGGATATTAATTATAATATCGCCGAACTTGCCCGGCTTTTTCAGCCAACTCTTACCGTCGAGGATGCCACGCGCGTAATGCAAAGAAATGGTCCCACAGGCGGGAGAATTGAGGATGTAACCAGCTATGACTGTATCGTCGCCTCGACAGACCAGGTAGCGGCCGATTCATATGTAACCCGGTTTCTTGATAAAAAACCATCAGACTTTCCCTATATTAAGCTGGCTGAAAACATGGGTTTGGGTACAAGTCATCCGCCTGATGACAAAATAGCCGAAATCGATGTTTAATTTAATTAAGGTAAAATAAAATTGCGAAAGTTAACTTTATTACGAACTATCTCCCAAACGTTGTTTTTTTTATTGTTTGTTTATTTTATATTTGCTACCCAGTATAGTTATTCACCCGATAAAGAGGGCGTATCCGGCTGGCTGAAACTGTTTTTTGATATTAATCCGCTTAACCTGACAGGCGTCTCAATAGCCGCCGGGGTTTTATATTCAACCCTGGCATTGGGTTTTATTATTTTAATAACCACAATTTTTTTCGGACGGTATTTCTGCGGCTGGATTTGCCCGCTGGGATCGCTTAACCACTTTTTCTCGTCTTTCAAATCCGAAAGGAAAAAACATCGCGGCAAAGCCCTGATGGAATCGAATATCCATAAGTCATACCAGGGATTAAAATACTACTTGTTGGTAATATTAATCCTGATGGCGGTTTTGGGCAGCCTTCAAACAGGCATATTCGATCCGATTTCAATACTTGGACGTTCGCTGGCAATGGTGATTCTCCCGGCTGTTACATTATTATTAAAAAGCCTGTATGGATGGCTTTTGTCATCGGATTATTATCCGCTGGTATTATTAGGCGAGGGATTATACAGAATATCAGTCAAGCTTTTTTTGCCGGTAAAACAGCCTCATTTTAACGGCATATTCTGGTTAGCCTTGATATTCGGGTTGATAGTTATCGCCAACCGTATCTACACCCGTTTCTGGTGTCGGGCTCTGTGCCCACTGGGAGCATTGCTTGGTTTTCTGGCAAGCTTTTCCATATTCGGACTGAAAATCGATGAGGAAGCCTGTGACGATTGCAATAAATGCCTTCTGCATTGCCAGGGCGGCGATAATCCGCATAAGGAATTACCGCACCACCGCGGCGAATGTCATCTATGTTTGAATTGTGTTTATGATTGTCCCCGTAACGCTCTTTCGTTCGGCTTTTTTGGCGATCGCAAAAAGATAAAAACAAAACCGCAGGTCACTCGCCGTATGGTGATATTCGCCGGTTTGGCAGGTCTGTTAGCTGTACCGACTTTACGTTCAGGGATCGGCAGGAATTTCAAAACCAAACCGAAACTTATCAGGCCTCCGGGTTCGCTTGACGAGGAGAAGTTCCTGGCCAGATGCATCAGGTGTGGTCAGTGTATGAAAATCTGTCCCACTAATGCAATTCACCCAACCATGCTTGAAGCGGGCTGGGAGGGCATTTTCACGCCCATTCTAATCCCGGTAATCGGTTATTGTGAATACAACTGTATCCTGTGCGGCCAAAGCTGTCCTACCGGCGCTATCTCTCCGTTGACTATAGAAATGAAGCAGGGCAAGGGGGATTATCAACCTGTTAATATCGGTACTGCTTTTATTGACAGGGGGCGGTGCCTGCCCTGGGCTTTTGATACAGATTGTATTGTCTGTGAGGAATGGTGCCCGATTTCGCCCAAGGCGATTCAATTGAAAACCGAAAAAGTAATCTCAACCGACGGCAAAGAAATCACTTTACGGAGACCGTATGTCAATGCCGAATTATGCAACGGTTGCGGCGCCTGTGAGTACGCCTGTCCGGTCGAGGGCAACAAGGCTGTCTATGTCAATTCAGTCGGTGAATCAAGAAATCCTGATAATGAAATGATTATGCACAGACCCAAAAAACTGAGGTAAGTTAATGATAAACAAGCTAACAGTCGCCTTTTTTTCCGTTATTCTAATTACAAATTGCTCAACGCCGGATAAAAAAATAGAAATGACCGATTTCACTATGGTCCTTCCTGATACGTTAAATGGGTTTGCCAGAACTGACAAGGTTAAAGTATATCCCGCCGATTCTTTGTACAGTTATATCGATGGCGCTGCTGAGGAATATCTTGGTTATGGGGTCGTCCAGGTGGCAGGCTGTGAATACATAATGAATGAACTAACATTTTCGGTCGATATTTTTGAATTTGCCAGCCCACTGGGTGCGTTCGGAATTTACTCAAGACATCGGCTGTCCAGCGACAATTTCATAAATCTTGGCACAGAGGCCTTACTGGGCAGCAGCTATATTTATTACCTGAAGGATCGTTTTTTTATGACCTTAAATTCCTATGGCGACAACCTGCCTGATTTCGAAAGCATGAACTCATTTGCCGCAGTCATCGACAGCCTTCTCCCGGGAACGGCTCTATACCCCCGGCAAATTATGGTATTCCCGCAAAAACGTTTGATAATGCACAGTGAGAAATTCTGGCCGCATGGTTTCGAAAAATTCGCCGCTCCCGAATCATGTTTTTCTGCTGATTATAAAAATAGAAGCGACACCTGGACGCTGTTTTACTCGTTAAATCGAGACGAATCCGAATACGAAACATTCAAAAAAGTTATCCAGCAAAGGGGCAGAATTTTATCTCATACCGCGGGCGTGGGAAAGAACTCGATATATTCTGTGTCTGAACAGGACGGTAGGATATTATTAGGCTATTCAGATCGGGTTATTTTCGGAGTCCTCGAAGTTTCCGGAGATTATTGGGCTAAGGCTTTATGCGAGGCGCTCTTTGACAACTTGGGACTTAAGCTGTAATTATTATTATCTGATTTATCGTGTTTATTGTCATAAAGTGAATTTGCCTTTGCTGTATTTACCAAGACTTTTCCTGAAAAACCGGGTAATATCATTGAAGTTTAAATAAAATTAACAGGCTAATTTATAATAAAGTGGAAATCATGCCTGCCAGGCAACAGGCAGGGCTTTTAAAAACAGGTGCGACTTTCGTGATAATAAACTTGACAATGTAATCTGTATTTATGATATTTTAATATTAGGTAACTATTGATTGTATGATTATTAATTATGCACAAACGAAAAAATTTAAGCATCGAGGTGAAAAATGCAAATAACAAGGAAAACCATTTATGCGGTAAAAGGATTAGCATATATATCTGCACATAAAGATAAGGGCTTATGTACTATTACCGAAGTAGCCGAGCATGAAAATGTTCCACGCGAATTCCTGGCCAAAATCTTAAAAGAACTAAACAATAAGGGCTTCGTGCAAAGTTTCAAGGGTGTTAAAGGAGGCTACAAACTTGCCAAACCTCGTAATGAAATTTCCTTTTGGGACGTTTTAACCGCTCTCCAGGAACCGTCCGCCCGCGAAGGTGAGTTTGATGTTAAAAACAGCAAAGGTATTTACGGAGGCGCCGTTCATGCTTTCTGGCTGGATTTTGATAAGCTCTTTACTGAAAAGCTTGCCAGTATGACCCTTGACAAAATCGATTATAACAGGTTCTATCCGCCGGATAAGAGTTGACTTTGCCATTAAAACCAGAGAATTTAATCTGGTAAAAAAAGAATTACCTGCATTACGACAGGCTTCATGTATCAGTATGGAAGCCCGCCTTTGGCGGGTGACATCCTGTTAATATTGCTGTAATATATAAATAATGCCAATTTGTTTTGTCATTGAGATACTGTCTCAGGCGACCGGAAAAATCTTAACTCTTTTTATGCCAAAAAATTGCACGGACGTATTCCGGGACTTCGCTATCCGTTGAGACGGATTTCCATCCTGAAGAACATATCATGAATCCTAAATTGCCCCAACCTTTGGACATTACTAACCCACATTATTCATAAATTTTTCATGTGCTGGTAGAAGACCGCCTATAGTATATTTATCTCAAATACACAATGCCGTAGGTTGGGGGTCCTACAGATCCGTAGGACTTGTCCCCCAACAAGATTGCGGCCGGATAAATCCAATGGACACTGCGTGCCGACCGCCTACAATCTTAACCCGCATTATTCACAAATTTTTCATGTGCTTGAGAAGTTCGTCTTCTGCCAGAGTTGTCGGAAGTAACTTCCGACAGCACAAAAACACTCTGTATTTATAATGGATTCATGATATTATTTCCATCATATTACTATCCACGGACGTGTCTTAGGACATAGGATTAAAAGATAATTTAAAATGATAAAATAGATTTTATGAATAATTCAGGCTAATATTCTATTGGTGAAATTTATGTCGCATATTATATTCGATAAGTTTTTGCAGAGTTTTTAGTAATTATGTTTCAAAGTTGAACAGAATGTGCAAGGTTTTTTCCTTAAATATCCATAAAAATAGAATTAGTAAGAAGAGACTGAATGCAAAAATCGTAATTGATTATAACTATGAATCTTATGGATATGCAATTATATTTAAAACTTCCTGATGAAGGGCCTGAAATTTGCTTTTTATCATAAAAAATTAGCGCTGTCAAAAAAAGGATGACTAAAAATGAATAAAGTTTTGTGTTTGATTTTAATAGCCTTATTAAATATTACCGTTGTTTGCTTTGCCGAGTGGACGCCGTATACTATGGATAACAGTCCTCTTGAAACGGACTCTCTATCAAGCCTTTATATCAGCCCGGATGGCAGGATTTTAATCGGCAGTCATGGTCATGGTTTATATATCAAAGATGGCGATAATTGGAGCCTTTTTGATCAGAATAACGCCGGAGTTCCGATAAACTATGCCAACAGCATTACTTATGACAGCGATACACTGTTCGTGGGTTCAGCTTCGGGCGACCTTGAAAATGAGCCCACCGGAGAAGGACTTTCCATCCTGAATTTAACCGACTCCACCTGGATGCAGTTTAATATGGGCTTAGAAATTAACCCGATTATTACCGGCATCGAAATGATGCCTGAATACAGAGCCATATCGACCTATGGCGGGGGCGTTACCATCTTTGACAACGAGGGCTGGATAAGGTATCAAACTAATTTCCGCACTGAATTTTCATATGCCGACTCGCAGCAGCAAACGTTTAATGTCGATCCGGGAACTTATCTGCGATCGGATTATATTTACGGCCTTGAATACGATTCTCAAAACAACCTTCTCTGGATCGCCTCTTTGGAAGGCGCCGTGACTTATTCTGAGGGAAGCTGGTATATTTATGATATAGACAACAGCGGTCTGCCATCGAATACTATCCGGCTAATCAAGGTAGATCCAAACAACACTTCGGTATATTTCGGAACTATCGGGTACGGGCTGGTCCAGAAAATCGGCGAAGATTGGAATATATATAATACAGCCAATTCGCCAATACTGTCAGATTTCATTTACTCGCTTGAGGTGCGTCCCGATAATGGCGACTTATGGATAGGCGCCAACAACGGACTGAACGTTGTATCCCCGGACAGCTCATGGATATCATACATTCCACCCGATTCAAACTTAGTAGGGGGCAGTTTTTATTCGGACATCGCCTTCGACTCATCAGGCAATGTTTGGGTCTCTACGTTTGGGGGTGGAATGGCCAGCAAGAGAATCGAAAGTGAACCAGAGGACTCACTCACTGTAGATGTCAGAAAATTAAAGCTATTCATTCGTAATCAACGACCGGATATTACCTGGATCAAGGCAAACCTTGAACCAATGGTTGATTTAAATGACAATGATTCGGTGTCCGTAATGGTAAGCTCTGAATTGGGCATTGTTTACTCATGGAGTTATCTATTTGATCTTTTCTATCACGTATTCAATCATGGCAACCTTGATATCTATTTTGCTTATATTGATGGGTCTACTGTTTTTCTCAAATATTATAATAACCAGAATAGAATAAAACTGTATCTTCTGGATTGGCATGAGGAAATCAATCAAGACAACCTGATGTCAGAGCTAAACGTCAGAATAAAACTTGGGAATTATGTGGGGTCTGATCAGGTATTTATCGGACCAGTTACTCCATCTAATGACCCGGATATCCACACCTTTGATTACAATGATGGTGATATTTTATTATCGAACGAAGGCGACCCAACCATTGTTGATATTGATGATACCGAAATAGAAATTATTCCAGAAGTTTTTACAATTCCGATAAATTATCCCAATCCTTTTAATGCATCTACTAGGATTCAATTCAACATCGCAAAGCCCGCATTGGTTAAACTGACTGTGTATGATATCCTGGGTCAAATCGTTTCGGTCGATGAAAAATATTTCGGCGCCGGTTCCCATGGTTTTGGATGGAACGGATCTGCCAGATCGTCAGGCGTCTATTTTTATACTATTCAAGTCGCTGATAATATATCTACCGGCAAGATGACATTGCTTAAGTAATTAGACTATATACAGTACCAAAAGAAAGAAGTCTGATAAAGACTCCTTTTTCATGTCTTGATAAGTCCATAATTAAGGGCATTATTGGCTGTTTCCATTATAGAACAACATAGAACAGCAAAGTCTCCGAGGAATTAAACATCATTATTTCTTCTCCGAATATTAATATTAAAGAAACAGGGGAAAAATCATAGTTTTACAATAGGAGGTTCTGATGATTGGTTCAATAGCTAAAATCATTATCACTATATTATTCCTGTCGGCAATCATTGCCACAAATGCCATTGCCGATGATTTTCCAACTCTTCTGAAAAAGCTGAATAATATTCAAAAACAACTGGACAATATTAATACTACTCAAGGTCATGATATTACCAAATCCCAAACACAGACTCCGACGCCTCAGCCCATCAGTAATGCTCCCGTGGTCAGTAATATCAGCAATCGGCAGGTATCATCAGAGGGTAATTTCAAACCTTCATCAACATTCACTGCAAGCAGGGATGAACTTATAGCCGAACTGCGAGAGCTATCATACCAACTGCGGTCGATGGTTAGTCGACCCGAGCAACAGCCGGAACGGGCGATAAGCCAGGTCGATCAGGAGACATCTGATACTAATGAGTTCATTGCCGAATTACAGAAATTAACAGGCCGGTTGGAAGCTATTATCGCTGAGCCGAAAAACGAAAAGTAAGTAAAAATTTACAACATAACAGTCCCGTTACGGGATATAATATAAAAAAGCCATCTTCTTCGGGAGGCGGCTTTTTTTGAAGTAAGAATTATCTTTATGCTAAATTGGTATCAAACTAAATGCATCTTCAAATGAATTTGCTTTTAATATTTTCTTTCGCAACCCTACATAAGCTGGAAAAGCACCACCAAATCCTAATACACGCCTTGCTTTTGCCAACATTTCTAATTTTTCAAGTGTCCAATTTTCAGAAACATATGTGTTTTTTTTACTTGGTTCTAAAGGTTCATACCTCATTGGATATGCAACAACACGCCATTCCATGAGATTTTTTATGCGTTCTAAAAAAATTTCAGGACTATCATTTTTGTAATTATAAAGACAATAAACTATAATTTTATTACCTTTTATGCCAGTTTTTTTCAGATGAGAAATAGCTTTAAAAAGTTGGTTTTTAATACCAATAGAATCATATGCAAGACGAACGAGTTTAATACGTATCTTTGACAGTTTAAAAGCAACTTCATCAGTTAATAATCTTGCATCAAGACCTTGATTAAAATCCACTTCCATATCCAATTTATGTAATTCCTTAAAAATTTTATTCCAATGCGAAGTAGCAAGAATATTGTTATCCCAAAATACTATTTTTTCATGACCGGGGTAAACAAACTTTTTTATCGATCTTTTTGATATAAATTCAGGTTCCAATATACAAACTGAACAAAATGGGCAATTTCTGGGACAGCCTCTTGAAGAAAAAACAATACTTGTTTTCCATTCAGGTACAAGAGAATAATCTGGTATTAAATTATCAATTTTCGGGAAAAGACCTCCATGTATTTCGATTCTATCACCAAATTCTTCATATAGATGCTGAGAACATAGTGTTGCATAAATACCACCAACAACTACCTTAGCATTTCTAAATTTAATAGCATAGTATCTAATAACTTCATGAACTGGTTTCCATGCATAAGTAAATAAACTTGTTATGTAAATTAAATCTGGCTTAAATTCAATATTAGATATGCCATTAACAAGCTTGATCGAATCACCTTTTTTTTTGTGGAATGTACTTAGTTTTAAAAGAGCAAGAGGTGGATAAGTAGTATGATATTCCCTCCCTCTTTTGGGCTCAACCAGTAAAACCTTCATTATAATAAAACCTCAGAATATTCAAACCTAATGCCGTCACATTCGAAAAATTTAATAAAATCTCTACATTCCAACTTTATTTTCCCGATCCTTGGATAATTTTCAGCCATTTCGCGATTTACAACGGCAATTACTTTTCCATTAAACTCAAATTTTTGTAATAGTTCAGGAGTTTCTATACATAAATATTTTTCTCGGCCATCTTCCTGAATTCCATCTAAATAAGCCAAAAGAACAGCAAAGGGAAATCTACTTAACTTAATTTGCTTTATACCAATTTTTGAAAGTCTTTCCCTAAATTTTTTATCATGAAGGGATATAGAAAGAGCTGCAGGATATATATGATTGACTAAAAATGTTTTTTGTTCAGGGTCAGTAATATTTCTTGCATCTTCAAAAATATCAACTAAGAACTTGAAACAACTTGCAACACCATGTGAATCATAGAAACTTTCTCGCAATATCCTTTCTAATTTCTCATCTTTTGCACCCAAAACATCTGGTATCCAATTAATTCTACGTTTTTTATATTCTAAGGAAAATTTGAATAAAGAAATTACCTGTTCTAAATTTGTTTTATAGGTGTCATCATTCCAGACATCAATTATGTCTTTCTCCTCCGTCAATGATGATATCTTATAAATTTCTTCGCGATAATCATTCATTTTTGAAATAGTATATCCTATATCATGAAATATTGACGTCATTAACCACAAAAATTCAATTGAAAAATCACTATATTTAGGGAAAGTATTCTTGTAATAGGCTATAAAATCATCTCTATATCTATTTATAATTACTAAACCTAAAAGGAAAATATGAAAGGAATGGAAATAATGGTCCCTCATTTCAGAGAATATATTTTCATACTTATTCAATAACTCCAGCGAATCAATACCAAGATTAAATCTTTCATCAGAATTTAAAATACTAAGAATTGTATCCCTTATAATCTTTTGTTCATTTATTTCATTTAGTTTTTTATGTACTAATTTCTGTTTATATATTTTTGAAAAATCTTTTAGTGCCGTTGTAAATTTTGCATTTCCAATATTTATATTAACTGTTTCATTAATTAGCCATTCAGGGAAATGACCAATATAAGTTTGTGGTTTAACTTGATTATTAATAGGTATTAATGCTTCTCGAACTAATATAGGCTCATCTTTACAATGTAGTATTAAACCAAAACCCCTACTTTTGCAATTCTCTTCAAAAACATCAAGAAGCAGCTCATTTCTCAAAATAAAATAAAAATCAAAATCAAAAGTTCCTCTTGCTTTTTCTATCTGATTTGAAATCGTATCTGGAAAATATTCTGCATCATATATCTCGTAAAATGCCAAATATTTACCGGCCTTTAAATTTTCCAATAGATAACTCGGAACCCAACGAACTTCATTAAATCTTCTTTTGAAACGATTAAAACTTCTCTCAACAATTTCTCTTAATTTTATATTTTTTTCCCTTGAAAGAAGTTTTCTCATTTTATTTACATTTTTATTATTCATTGTAATATCTTTTTAATACTTTTAACAGAATTATTTAATTCATCTATTGCATCAATCAAATCTCTTTTTTGTTTTTCTTTTAATGATCTAATATTTGATACATTGTATCCTTTTAAAACTTTTGTTAATGTTCTAATGTTATTAACTAAAGAGTCATAAGTTATTGGAGGTTTTTGTGCCTCCTCAGGAAATAGATATAAGTATTGTTCGTGTACTTCAGATATAGTAAATGACTTATTTTTTATAAATTTTAGTATTAAACTTTTGGCTTTTTTCTTTCCTTCCTTTTGGCTTCTTTTCTTTGTAATAATATTTGCATTTCTTATTTTTTCAGCTCGACTTACATATCCGCCTGTAACTTTTTGAAATAAAGCTTCTCTTATTTGATCTGGTGTCATTATTTCTTCAATTTCAGGGTAGTTTCGTAATAAAGGCTCGACTATTCTGCTTTCAATTTCAACTGCGTAACTGTAATAATTTTTACTAGTTTCATTATATATTTGCTCTCTTATATTTTCTGGCCACCTAAAAAATCTTAATGTACTTTTTGCATTTTCTGTATTCAATCCTGTTTTTTCCATAAGGTTTTTTATTAATAATTTTTCAGATTCTTTGTCAGACATATTTGTTTTGCTATACTCTTTCTTTAATGAATTAACAATATCTTCTAATGCTTTTGCTCGTTCAATCGCATCCCAGCCTTTTTGGTTCATATGTATTTGAAACATAGTTGTTAGTATATTCAATTGTTGATCAGCCGGGAGAACATATGCTGGTATTTCTGTTTGATTTGTTTCTGAAGCGGCTTTCCATCTGCGCTCTCCATCAACAAGTTTGTATTTTGGTTTTTCTTTTTCACTTGATATATTTTTGACTATTATAGGTACTAAAACTCCATGAATTGTCACAGATTCTTTTAACCTCAGGAAATCTTTATCCTTGTAAAAATCTTGTTTTCGAGGATTTTCTTTGCTTGTTATAATTTTTTTTGGATCAATCCATTCTAAATCACCTTTTTTCTTTTTAGTACCCATGTTAAATACTCCTATATTACATATTTTTGTTTATTTTAATATACTTTTATAAAAATTTCAATATAAATATACTTGTTTAACTTCTTTTATTGTTTGGCCAGATTCTATCTCCTACCTCAATGTCACCTCGCCTGCCGCATACGAACGCAAGCCACTTTTTGATTTAACAATCAGTCCGCCGGAATCATCAAAGCCAACCGCTTTACCATCAACCTTCTTTTTGCCTGTCGATAGAGTCACCCGCTTGCCTATGACCGCCGAATTTCGAATCAACTCGGAACCGATATATTTAAAACCATGACGGCAAAAGTTATTATAGAGACTTTCAAGTTGAACAAGCATATTCTGTAACAGCGTTACACGAGGGATTTTTTTCTTTGTAATGATTTTCAGAGATGTCGATTTACGCTGTAAACTCAGCGGGAAATCTTTCTTATTGAAGTTGATATTTACGCCGATGCCCACGATAAGGTATTCCACTCTATCAAGTTCGGCGGTTAATTCTACCAATATGCCAGCCAGCTTTTTCTTTTCATATAATATGTCATTAGGCCATTTCATCATTGTCCGGATTCCGGCAATATTATTTATAGCACGGGTAAGCGCCAGACCCGTTATCAGCGACAGACCGGCAATCCTGCCTGGCGAGAGGTCCGGGCGCAGTATAAGTGAAAAATACAGTCCTTTACCAGGGGGGGAATGCCATTTGCGTCCCATTCGACCTCGTCCTTTTTTCTGGGTATCGGCGATGATCAGAGTTCCCTCGGGAAATCCGTTTTTAGCAAAATCATGAGCTGTTAGATTTGTCGAGTCAATTCTTTCGTAAGCGAATATTTGACCGGCCAGCGTTTTGCATTTAAGACCGGCGGCTATCTCAACTGGCAGAATTGAATCGGGTGAACTGATGAGCCTGTAACCCTGGTTGCGGCTGGCCTCGATATTATAGCCGCAGCCGCGAAGATAAGCAATGCTGTCATAAACTATCTGACGGGCAACTGACAGGGCTTCAGATATCTCGCGGGACGAGGCGAAATGGGCGTTGGCGTTTTTTAGATACGATAATATCTTGGCAGGCGGTCCGGGTTTACCATCATTGGGTGATATTGCCATTAAATATATCTCATTGAAAAGTCAACTGCTTTAGCGGAGTGGGTTAAGGCTCCAATAGAGATATAATCGACGCCTGTTTTGGCTTTGTTTTTAATATTTTTAAGATTAATCCCACCAGAAACCTCGATTTTGATTTCTGGTCTTTTAGCTTTAATAACCTTAACCGCCCTGGCTAATTGTCTTATATTGAAATTGTCCAGCATAATAATGTCCGGAGAATAGTCGAGGGCTGTTTCAAGTTGCCCAAGATTGGAGATTTCAACCTCTATTTTACACCTGGCATTTTTTACTTTTTTCAGCGCCCTGTCAACTCCGCCAGCGGCGACAATATGATTATCTTTAATAAGGATCATATCATACAGCCCAAACCTGTGATTTTGTCCGCACCCGTCTCTCACCGCCTTTTTTTCAAGGTTGCGGAGACCCGGAGTGGTTTTACGGGTATCCAGTATTATTGCTTTTGTGCCTTTTACCTGTTCGACAAATTTTGCGGTTAGAGTGGCTACGCCGGATAACTGTGACAGAAGATTCAAGGCAAGCCTTTCCCCTTTAAGCATAGCTCGTGTCGCTCCTCTTACGGTAACAATCCTTGTTCCGGACGTGAATTTATTTCCATCCCTGACATTAAACACTATGTTTATCCTGGCTGAGGCAAGTTTGAAAGCATACTCAAAAGCTAATGACCCCGATAATACTCCCGCGGATTTAGCAACGATTACAGCCTGGCCGCTGGAAGATTTGGGAACGGTTAAATCGGTCGTTATATCGCCGGCGCCAATATCCTCATGATATGCCAGCCTTATTACCTGCTTGCTGATTTTATCCATAGTTAAAGTATTTATCAATAAGACTGATTTTTGTCAATATGAAAACAGGACTTTCACGCAAAAAATTGGGCAAAATCTTTATAATTCAATTCATTGCAACAAGTTTAGCTGCCTGCGGGAGCGGAAATCATGCCTGCCCGGCGGTGGATAGAAATAGAATATTTAGAAAAATCAGGGCATATATACAGGAAAAATATTGACAAAAAAGCGCCTGTATTTTAAAATAAATATGCTAGTTTGGAGTTTCTATGACTATGAATAGTTCTTGTGCTCATCTTGACCATAAGGAAAAGCTGTGTTGGATAGCCATAATAACTAATCCGCAAAATGATTTGGCTGTATCTCGAAATCCCGTTGACATACAGGATGATATTACTATTTGCCGTGAATGTGAACAATTCAAGAAAACTACCGAAAGAGGTTTTGGCAGACGAGCCGCTGATGAAGCTGTAATTACGACTGTAATGAAATTGATAGAACAGCTTTCGGTAAAAAAACAAAACCTCCAGCAAACCGCAAATCAATTAAAGCAGAGTCTGGAGCAGCTCAGCCTTCTAAAGAATATCACCGATGCATTAGCATGCAGTGACTGCCTGGAAAAAAGCTTGAGAATTATCCTCACCGGCGCAACATCCGGGGATGCATTCGGTTTTAACAGGGCGGCCATCCTCCTGGTAAATGAGAAAAACGCCATGTTGGAGGGTAAGTCGGCTATAGGCCCTGAAAATAATGAAGAAGCGATCAGGATATGGAAGGAAATATCTAAAATACCTTTAAGCCGTCTGCTTGAGGAGATTATAATTGAGAACGAATTTGTCTCTTGTTCATTGGAAATTATGTTATCCAAAGTGAAAATTCCTCAATCAGAGTCAGAAAATCCGCTGGTGAAAGCGCTCGATGAAACAAAAGAAAAAATATTCAATACCCGGGACAAGGAATTCAGTAAGTTTGAATTCACATGGTGGCCCCAGGCGGAACAGATTGTAGTCGTGCCCTTAATATGTGAGGGAAAACCCCTGGGACTTATTCTGGCCGATAATGTCATTTCTAAAAAACCCATAACCGACGAATCGGTTGAGGCCTTGAAATCGCTGGCGAATGCCTGCGCCCCCGGTCTTCAAAACGCTATCCTTCATGAAAAGCTGCAAGCCCAGATTAAAGAGCTTGAAAGGGTACATGAGCTATTCAAATTGAACCAGGCCTACCTTGTCCGTCATGAAAGATTAGCAGATATCGGCACTCTGGCAACCAAGGTCGCCCATGAGTTCAGAATCCCGTTAGTAACAATCGGCGGTTATGCAAGAAGAATCTTAAAAACCCTGGGCAGCGATCTTTTCGATAAGCATATGGTGGAAGTTGTAATTGACGAAGTCGACAGGCTGTCAAAAATCACCTCTGAAATTCTCGAATATTCCCGCAGTTCAAAATTGAATATCAGAGAATGTAATATAAACAGTATCGTTGAAGAAACAATGCTGCAGCTTGAAGAAAAACTCGACACGTCCGGAATCAATACTGAAAAATTATTCGAAAGCAAAACCTTAAGTGTCAGAGTTGATTCCGAAAGACTCAAACAGGTTATCCTGAATCTGATTGATAATGCGGTAGATGCTATGGGAAATGGCGGGGACCTGGTAATAAAAACATCAAAACATAAAGATTATGTAATTCTGGATATACAAGACACCGGCAAGGGTATCGACAAATATAGTCTTGAAAATTTATTCAACCTGTTTTATACAACAAAAGACAAAGGATCGGGGCTTGGCCTGGCGGTATCGAAAAAAATAATTGACGACCATGGAGGTTACATAAACGTTAATTCAATCCCCGGTGAAGGAACGGTTTTTTCAATCCGTATCCCCGCCTGCAATCAACGCCAGGAAACCGGTGATGTGAAAAATAAATCATGAAATATTTTATGTCGGAGGGTGGTATGCATAGAATAATGATCGTAGAGGATGAGAAAAATCTGCTTGAATTGTACAAGCATGAACTTGAAGACGAGGGCTACAAGGTTATTTCCTGCCATAACGGAGAATCCGTTATGGATAGTATTAAATCCTGTAAACCCGAGGTGGTGGTCCTTGACATTCGCCTTGGCGCTATCGAGGGACTTGAGGTCTTGGAACAGATTAAAAGCTATGATTTGAATCTGCCGGTAATTTTAAACTCGGCTTATTCCACTTACAAAGCCAACTTCTCAAGCTGGATTGCCGATGACTATGTCATAAAATCGCCGGATTTATCAGAGCTGAAATCCACAATCAAGAAATACATTTCTGATAATTGATAATTCATCGAGAACGTTTTACTCAACGGCTTCCTGGCCCGAATAATTCACAGCTTTAATTTTAGTGGTTGATATATGTTCTTGTTGACTGAAATAACTTATTCATCAGATTTTCTTATCATACAGCCGGTAACGTTTGTATGGCACGGCTCCAATCATTGTCAGGGCGCGGTTCATCAGCACATTGTCCTCGAGTATCCAGGACAGCTCGGCCCAGGTGTAGCCTTTCTTTACGCCATTACGGTAGGTATCGAGGTAGAAGATATTGTCAATACCGCGTTTCTGATATTCATGGATAACTCCCATAGCCAGGAACCGTACTCCTCTGATGCTTTTTTTGATTTTGGTATGCCAGAGAAATCTAAATAATCCAAAAGGAAAAAGCCTGCCGTTCATGGCCTTGAATATCGGATTTAAATCGGGCAGGGCAAGCGAAAAGCCAGCCGGCTTGGCATCGACAAAAGCGAAAAATACAATATCGGGATCGATGATTTTTTTAAAATCACTGGCAGTATGATTTATCTCCTCCTCGGTCATTGGAACAAAACCCCAGTTTTTGCTCCAGGCGGAATTGTAGATTTCACGGACTGTTTGAAGTTCACTTTCAAAGTTAGATAAATCAATTGTTCTGACTTCTATGTTATGCTTCCTTTTTACCATCTCGGCGATCCTGATCGCTTTTTCCGGTATCTGTGTTTTGTCATCGATATAATATGCCAGCAGGTCTTTCGCTTTGGTAAAGCCGTACCGTTCAGCAAGAGCGAGGTAGTATGACGGGTTATACGGCATCATGAGAACCGGCGGCTTATCAAAACCCTCGGCTAAAAAACCCCAATCGTCATTGCTCGAAAAGTTTGCCGGACCGCGCAATGTATCCATACCGGCCACTTTAACATACTCTAAGGCGGCGTCAAACAGCTCATTTGCCAAACCCTGATCGTCAGGGCAGTCAAAAAAGCCGAAAAAGCCGGTTCTCTCGTTGTGGAATTCATTGTGGCGGTTGTTTATGATACCCGCAATACGGCCGACCGCCTGGCCGTTTTTTCGTGCAACAAACAATTTGGCCTCGGAATGCAAAAAGAACGGGTTCTTTGACTTGTTAAAAATCTTCCGGCTTTCGGATATAAGTTGCGGCGCCCAGCAGGGATCGTTCCGGTAAAGGTAAAAGGGTGCCTTTATGAAATCGTTAATTTCAGAGTTGGTTGCGGCTTCTTTAATATTGTACTGGATCAATGTTATTTATAATTAGCATACAATCTTGTATGCTGATTGAATCGTTAAATAATCCCGAATTTTTTGCCGGTCTTATTAAAGACCTCTAAAACTCTGTCAAGCTGCTCATCGGTGTGATTGGCAGTATAGCTTGTACGGATGAGAGCCTGGCCGGGCTGTACCGCAGGGGAAACTACCGGATTGGTAAACAGACCTTCATCGGCTAAATCTCTCCAGAATTGAAATGTCTTCATATCCTCTCCGATATGAATCGGGATAATGGGCGTCTGGCTGGTGCCAAGATCAAACCCCATGCTCTTAAACTCATGATGCATCCGACCGGTGATCTCCCAGAGTCTTGTCCGGCGTTCTGGTTCTTCCTGTATTATCTCCAGAGTGGCTAAAACCGTGGCCACCGCAGCCGGTGGAGGAGAGGCGGAGAATATCAAGGGACGGGAAGAATGCTTGATATAATGAATTACTTCCTCAGCGCCCGCTATATAACCGCCGATTGAGGCAAACGACTTGGAAAACGTTCCCATTACAAGGTCGACTTTATCCTGAAGATGAAAATGTTCGGCGGTTCCCCGTCCGGTTTCACCAAGAACACCTATGGAATGAGCGTCATCGACAAGAACTTGGGCGTTAAACTCACCGGCAATTTCAACCAGCCTGGGCAGGTTGACTATATCGCCCTCCATGGAAAACACACCATCGGTAACGATAAGCTTACCGGATTCCAGGGGGATTTTCTCGATTACTCGCTTAAGATCATCCATATCATTATGCCTATACTTAATCGTATTGCCAAAAGATAACCTGCAACCATCGACAATCGAGGCATGGTCTGAACGATCGGCAAAAATATATTCGGACTTACTGACAATCGTAGAGATAGTTCCGAGATTTGTCTGAAAACCGGTGGAAAAAACAAGCGCCGCCTCGGTTCCCATGAACTCAGCAAGTTTGCTCTCAAGTTCGACATGCAGATCGAGCGTGCCGTTTAAAAACCGCGAGCCGGTGCAGCCGGAACCGTATTTATCGACTGCTTTATGAATTCTTTCTATGACCTTAGGATGATTGGTCAATCCCAGGTAATTGTTTGAACCAATCATTATAACTTTTTGACCTTCGACAAATACCTCGGTATCCGGCGCCGATGAAATTTCTCTAAAATAAGGATAAAACCCGGCCTTTTGCACTTCCCTGGCAACTGTAAAATTACGGCACTTATCAAATAAAGTCATTAAATTCTCCGATAATCAAAAGCGGTTATTTAACCATCCCTCAAATTTCAACTTAAACACAGCCAATATTATTATCTTTCATAGAATTGTCAAGGTGTAAATGATTTGGAAGTTTCCGAAAAATATTTTCCAAATAACAGATTTAAGCAAAAAAAACTAGCTTAATAGAGCAGGCCGTCAAGGTCTGTGGACTTTCCAGCCTGCTTGCGGGACTGGAAAGTCCCGCCTATTAGCGTGGAAGTTTCCCTGATTTTTTCGAGAAACCATAACTTCCACTTCTTCGAAATATCAACTGGTTGATATAATTTATATTATAAAAATTCTTTTCGATTTTTTGGGGAAACTCTTGGTAAATGATTTGGGGTTTCCGCAGATTTTTTAAATTGCTCACCATAACTTTTTATAGCAGTGGTGTCAACCCGCTGTGGTCGACACAACGACCTGTAGAAAGAAAGCTGTCGACTGCAGAGAGTCGACAGCACAAGAATTGGTCGCCATAACTTTTTATAGCAGTGGTGTCGATCCTCTGTGGTCGACACAATGCCGCCCGACCTGTATTAATAAGAATTTCGGGACATTATGCCAAAGTTATTCCTTGCAAAACAGCTTTGCGGCATATATATCTACTCTATGGAACAGTTATTCTGGGATGAGTGTTATGCTCTGTTTATCAGACACTTAAGAGGCGGCGGCAATTATGCCGAGAATACGGCAATTGCCTATGGCGGTGATATTGCCGGATTTCTTAAGTATCTGAAAAAGAAAAAAGAAACCGGAACCGAATTAACCCAGTTTGATGTGCGCGGTTTTTTGATATCGCTTCGCCGGGCAGGGCTTAAAAGCAGTTCAATCGCTCGCAAGCTGGAAGCGGTCAAAATGTTTTTCGATTACCTTGTTTCCATAAAAAAAATCAAGCACAATCCCGCTCGATTATTGGAACCGGTCAGGACTGAACCGTACCGCGCTGAATATTTATCAGAGGAAGAAGCCTGGTTTTTAATTGAACAGGGCATCACCGGTGATGGCTTTATGGCAAAACGCAGCCGGGCAATGATCGAAATCTATTACGGATGCGGTTTACGTCTCTCTGAACTGGTCAATCTTAACCTGACAGACTTGAGGTTTTCAAGCAGTGTAGTCAACGTTCTTGGTAAAGGAAGCAAATTCCGCCAGGTACCGATTGGACGGCAGGTTATTAAGGCTGTATCCGAGTATATGTTGGAAAGACAAAATTTACTGGCTAAATTAAAAAATATCGATCAGAAAGCTGTATTTTTGAACACTCGTGGCAAGCGGCTAACCTCGCGCAGCGCCGCTCGTATAGTAAAACTTCATCTACGGCGATGCTCGGAGAAAAGCGGGCTGTCGACACATAGCCTGCGGCATTCGTTCACGACCCATTTGTTGACCGCCGGGGCTAACCTGAGGGCGGTCCAGCAGATGCTGGGGCACGCATCGCTGAAAACAACCCAGAAATACAGCCATATAACTACCGGGAGATTGATTTCGATATATAAACGGTCTCATCCCCGGGCGGAGGAAAAATGAAAGGAACAACTGTAATTGGAATAATAAATAAAAATGGCGCATCGCTGGGCGCGGATGGTCAAATTTCGCTTGATGATACCGTTATGAAAGCCAGCGCTGTAAAAATACGCAGGCTTTACAATAATACTGTACTGGCCGGTTTTGCCGGCGCCACCGCAGATGCATTAACGCTGTTTGAAAAGTTTGAGGCAAGGCTGGATAAGTATTCCGGCAACCTTCCCCGGGCGGCTGTCGAGCTGGCCAAAGAATGGCGCACCGATAAGTATCTCCGCCGGCTGGAAGCTTTGCTGATTGTTATGGATAAGAAAAAAGGTCTCGTGATTAGCGGCAATGGTGATGTTATTGAACCTGATGACGGCATACTGGCAATTGGTTCGGGTGGAGCTTATGCCCTGGCCGCCGCGAGAGCGCTTCTGCAAAACACAAAGCTAACGCCGCAACAAATAGTCGAAAAATCATTGCTAATAACCGCCTCGATATGTATCTATACAAACGATAAAATTGTCGTAGAAACTCTTTAAAAGGGAAATAATGGAAAAAGAACTTACACCCGGGGAAATTGTCGCTGAACTTGACAAATATATAATCGGTCAGGATAAGGCTAAGAAAATGGTCGCAATCGCCATGCGCAACCGCTGGCGTCGTCAGCAAGTAACCGGACCGCTCAAAGATGAAATAATGCCCAACAATATAATCATGATCGGGCCGACAGGCGTGGGTAAAACCGAAATCTCCCGCCGCTTAGCCAACCTTTCAGGAGCGCCGTTTATCAAAGTAGAGGCTTCGAAATATACCGAGGTTGGCTATGTTGGTCGTGATGTTGAATCGATGGTCCGTGATCTGGCCGACCTGGCCGTTAACATGGTTAAAAAGGAGATGCAGGCTTCTGTCGAGGAAAAGGCATTGATGTTAGCCGAGGAGAAACTTTTAGATCTGCTATTGCCGTCAAGTGCTAAACGCCAGAAACATAACATCAAACCAACCGATGAACAGATCAAAAAAAACAAGGCTGCAAGGGAAAAATTAAAACATCAACTTAAAGAAGGCAAGCTTGACAACCGCTATATCGATATCGATGTTCCTAACGATAGATTTCCTGTGGTGGAGGTGTTTTCGCCTATGGGGATGGAGGAGATCGGGCTGAATATACAGGATATGTTTTCCGGCATGCTGCCCCGGAAGACCCGAAAACGACGGGTAACCGTAGCTGAAGCATTCAAAATCCTCGCCCAGGATGAGTCGGCTAACCTTATAGATTTCGATGAGGTCGTTGCCGAGGCAGTCAACCGGCTTGAGAATTCCGGAATCATCTTCATCGATGAGATCGATAAGATTGCCGGCGGAAAATCCAAGTCGGGTCCCGATGTCTCCCGCGAGGGAGTGCAGCGCGACATTCTGCCAATTGTCGAGGGTTGCAATGTGATGACTAAACACGGCATGGTTAGGACTGATCATGTATTGTTCATAGCTGCCGGTGCTTTTCACATGTCGAAACCGTCCGATTTAATTCCCGAACTGCAGGGGCGCTTTCCCATCCGGGTAGAGCTTGATACACTGACTGAAAAAGATTTCGAACGAATTCTAACCGAACCGGAAAATGCTCTTATCAAACAGTATACCGAATTGCTGGCCGCCGATGGTGTAAATATTGTCTTCGAAAAATCGGGCATCGCTGAAATCGCCAAGATAGCCGCCCAGGTAAACTCGAAAACCGAGAACATCGGCGCTCGACGGCTTCACACGGTGATGACTACTTTGCTTGAAGACCTGATGTATAAAGCTCCCTACCTTAAAAGTAAAAAAGTGCGGATTACCAGGAAACTCGTAACCGATACGCTTAAGCATATTGTCGAAGATGAGGATTTAAGCCGGTATATACTGTAAGGAATATCAAGTTGCCCGGAAGGATTTGGCGATAGAAATTCCAAATCAATAATATATATCCAACATGGCTAAGTTCTGGCGTTGCCGACTTTCCCTACGAGCCGCATGGCTGCAGTCGACAGTTTTCTTTCTGCAGAGAATCGTGTCGACCTCGGAGGGTCGACACCACAGCAGGATTCGACAGAAAATCAACAGGTCAGATTTCATTTGAATTAAAGAGTCTGCGTTCAAGCCAATCTAAGACAATTATTTTATGCACTTTTTTCAACTTTCTACTCAAATGCTTGCAGATTAGATAAAAAACCTTTATATTTAATGTTTGGCTCGATGCAAAACGGGTTGACAAAAATACTACTGTTCATTATAATAGTGAACAAATGTAGAGCTGTTAAGGCAATTTGAATAGATAAAGGATGATAGTTGGTTATGCTTTTTAGTCTGACTTATTACTCCAGGTAAATAAAGATGAAAGACGACAAAATAATAATCAAGGGCGCCCGCGAACATAACCTCAAGAATATAGATGTCACAATTCCACGTAATAAGCTGTGCGTTATAACAGGCCTGTCCGGTTCGGGAAAATCATCGCTGGCGTTTGACACTTTATATGCCGAGGGGCAGCGGCGTTATGTCGAGTCGCTGTCGGCGTATGCCCGTCAGTTTCTGGGTTTAATGGAAAAGCCGGATGTCGATTTTATCGAGGGCTTATCGCCGGCGATCTCAATTGAACAGCGATCGGCCGCTAAAAACCCGCGTTCTACCGTTGGTACGGTAACCGAAATTTATGATTATCTGCGTTTGCTTTTTGCCCGAGTCGGTGTCCCATATTGCCATAAGTGCAAAGAACCGATCAGCCAGCAGACAGTACAGCATATCGCCGATTCGGTATTGGAACTGCCAAAAAACAGCAGAGTTAATATCCTAGGACCGGTTGTAAGGGGACGAAAGGGTGAGTTCAAAGACGTGTTCGATCAGATCAGGCGAGAGGGATTTGTCCGTTTGCGGGTTGATGGCAGATTTCATGAAATAGACGATGCCCTAACGCTTGATAAAAAGAAAAAGCATACTATAGAGGTTGTTGTCGATCGTTTGATAATCAAAAACGGGGTTCGCAAAAGGTTGACCGACTCGCTGGAAACCGCTTTGAAACTTGGCTCCGGTCTGGTCAATGTTGATGCAATCGGGAAAGGCGAGCATCTGTACTCCGAACGTTATGCCTGTGAGAAGTGCGGCATATCACATGAGGAACCTACCCCCAGGATGTTTTCGTTCAATTCGCCCTATGGCGCCTGTCCAGACTGTTCGGGGCTTGGTACCCGGATGGAACTTGATCTCGATTTGATAGTACCGGATCAATCGTTATCTATTAATGACGGCGCTGTCGTAGCCTGGGGCATACCAAGAGGCGGCTATTATTTTGGACAGATCGCCGCCGTTGCCCGTCATTACGGATTCTCACTCAGCATACCTTTTAAAAGGCTGTCGAAAACACATCAAAACATTATACTTTACGGTTCCGGCAGAGAGGAAATTAAATTCTCATTCGAGCACTCTAACGGTCGCGGTCTCTGGGAACACTATGGTGCATTCGAGGGGATAGTCAATAACCTCAAGCGGCGTTACCGTCAAACCAAATCGGAGGGAATCCGTGCCTGGATTGAGCAGTTTATGTCGATTAGACCCTGTGAATCCTGTGATGGCGCCAGACTTCGCCCCGAGGCTTTGTCGGTTATGCTGGCGGGTTATTCAATTGCGCGAATCGCCTCGATGTCTGTTAAAAGAGCTAAGGAGTTTTTCAACAACATCAAGCTGAATCGCCGTCAACAGACAATCGCCAGGCAAATCCTGAAGGAAATAAATCAACGGCTTGGTTTTCTTGTTGATGTCGGCCTCGATTACCTGACGCTGGAAAGGGCGGCGATGTCATTGTCGGGCGGCGAGGCACAGAGGATAAGGCTGGCGACACAGATTGGCTCACGATTGGTGGGAGTGCTGTATATTCTCGATGAACCTTCCATTGGTCTGCATCAGCGGGACAACCGGCGGCTGTTGAATACATTGAAGACTCTGAAAGATCTCGGCAACACTGTCTTAGTCGTTGAACATGATCGTGAGACTATAGAATCGGCTGATTATGTTATCGACCTGGGACCTGGGGCCGGTTTAAGCGGCGGGCTTGTTGTCGCCGAGGGAACTCCTTTAAAAATAAAGCGCTCGCGCAAATCGATCACTGGTAAGTACCTGTCAGGAAAAATGTCGATCCCCGTGCCCAAACGCCGTCATAATGGCAATGGCAGCAAAATAACGCTTAAAGGCGCCCAGGGTAATAATCTTAAAAAAATTCATGTCGATTTTCCACTGGGAAAATTTATCTGTGTGACCGGCGTTTCCGGCTCTGGCAAATCAACTCTTGTTAATGAGACATTGTATAGAGTGATGGCTCAGAAATTCTACGGATCGAAACAGCCGCCGCTTGCTTTCGATTCACTCAGAGGCATCGAAAATATCGACAAGGTGATTGATATCGACCAGTCGCCAATAGGACGGACGCCACGGTCAAACCCGGCTACCTATACCGGTCTTTTTACTCATATCCGCGACCTTTTTTCCATGCTTCCCGAATCGAAAGTCCGCGGTTATCTGCCCGGTCGGTTTTCATTTAATGTGAAGGGTGGAAGATGCGAAGCGTGCGAGGGCGACGGCATAATCAAAATTGAAATGCATTTTTTGCCGGATGTTTATATTCCATGC
Organism: uncultured bacterium; assembly: GCA_965603725.1. Taxonomy (GTDB): domain Bacteria; phylum Zixibacteria; class MSB-5A5; order UBA10806; family 4484-95; genus JAGGSN01. The sequence goes on from CBFDEC010000021.1 coordinate 38,418, forward strand.
GAAGTCTGCAAGGCCGCCCGTTACAACCGTGACACGCTCGAAATAAAATATAAAGGCAAGTCGATTGCCGATGTGCTCGATATGACAGTTGAAGAGGCGCTGGTATTTTTCAAGAATATTCCCCCTATTAAACGGAAACTCGACACTCTTGCCGGCGTCGGCCTGGGCTATATCCATCTCGGGCAGCAGGCGACTACTCTTTCCGGAGGCGAGGCGCAGCGGGTGAAACTGTCCACCGAGCTGTCGAAAATTGCTACCGGCAGAACCTTTTACATACTCGATGAACCGACTACCGGCCTCCATTTCGATGATATCCGCCAGCTTCTCCAGGTGCTGAATACGCTGGTCGATCGGGGCAATACAGTGGTAGTTATCGAACACAATATGGATGTAATCAAAACAGCCGACTGGATTATCGACCTCGGTCCCGAGGGCGGCGATGAAGGAGGTCGGGTCATTGCTGTCGGCGCACCTGAAAAAATCGCTAAAAATCCCGACAGCTATACCGGGCAGTTTCTAAGGCGGGAGTTGCGAATGGAGTGAGTAGAAAAACATTGACTTTAATAGCAAATGAAAATAACTTGATGAAAACATGAAAACTAATCATAAAATTATAATCGGTGATTCAAGAAACATGCAGGATGTAGCGGACGAATCAATGCACCTTGTTATCACTTCCCCACCATACTGGCAATTAAAAGATTATGGCGATGGAAATCAAATCGGCTATAACGACACCTATGAGGATTATATTAACAACCTGAATTTGGTCTGGAGTGAATGCCGTCGAGTTTTGCATAAGGGATGTAGATTGTGTATAAATATAGGAGATCAATTCGCCCGTTCGGTGTACTATGGCAGATATAAGATTATTCCGATAAGAACAGAAATTATCAAGTTCTGTGAAACAATTGGATTTGATTACATGGGAGCAATAATCTGGCAAAAAGTTACAACCTGTAATACTTCCGGCGGCGCCACAGTAATGGGCTCATATCCTTTTCCAAGAAACGGGATTATAAAACTTGATTATGAGTTCATTCTTATATTTAAAAAGCATGGGAAACCTCCACAAGTATCTAAAGAATTGAAGTCTCAGTCAAAATTAACAAAGGATGAATGGAATAGATATTTTGTCGGCCACTGGAATTTTACAGGCGAAAAACAGGATAAACATCTGGCAATGTTCCCTGAAGAGTTGCCCAGAAGGTTGATAAAAATGTTCAGCTATGTTGGAGATACAATACTTGATCCTTTCCTCGGAAGCGGCACAACATCACTGGCCGCAAAAAACCTTATAAGAAATTCGATTGGTTATGAAATCAATGATGATTTTTTGCCCTTTATTGAAGGAAAACTTGAAATAAGTCAAAATACTTTTTTTAAGGATACAGAATTTGAAATCATTGACAGAAAAAACACCAAAAACAACTTCAAAGATAAAATACTTAAACTGCCGTATATTTTTAAAGATACAGTTTCATTTGAAAGAAAACTCGATCCTAAAAAGCTAAATTTCGGGTCAAAAATCGATAATAACGAGACTGAACAAGAAAAAAATTTTTCAATAAAAAAAATTGTATCTCCTGAGATATTAATTCTTGATAATGGATTGAAGGTAAAACTGCTGGGCGTTAAAGAAAATCTTGCTAATAGAGAAAAAGCTATACAGTTTTTAAAAGAGAAAACCAGAGGGCAAAAGCTGATTCTTAAATTTGATGCTGAAAAATACGACGAGGATGATAATTTATTATGTTATCTATATTTAAAAAATAGAACATTTATAAATGCACATCTTGTTAAGAGCGGATTGGTAGATGTTGAAGATAAAATTGAGTATAAATATAAGAATAGTTTTCTAGAAAAAAGAATGCAGGTTAATGGCTAAAGAATGGATTTTAAATCAGGCTATGAATCGCTGGGGGCTTAATAAAAAGCGTTCTGTTGGTCCGGTTTCTGATCTTATAAGAAAATGCACTCCTAAGAAACTAAAAGATTGGGAGATGTACTATTACAATAATGTTCACCCAAAAGAACATCTCGAAGAACTTGGGAGAAAGCTCTATGTTAAAATCACTGAAGTGATACAATATGAAGTTGAAGAAGTCACTCAGGACGATTGTATCAACTATATTAAAGATGTAGTTATTAACAGAACTTTCGATGGATATCATACTGAAATTCAGACTATATATGGCCAACTTAAAAACATGCTTGGATATCCAATAAAACCTGCTCCAGATGAATGGGACAGACTTTACAATGTAGATTTTTATATAGAAATAAATGAGAAGTATATTGGCCTACAAATTAAACCAATAACCTTTGAACATACTTTCGAAGATTATAAATGGAAAGAGATGCAAAGTTCGACTCATGATAAATTTATAGATAAACATGGTGGTAAAGTATTTACAATATACTCAGTCAAAGGGGGAAAAAACAAAGTAATCAAAAACCCCGAAATTATTGAAGAGATAAAAAGGGAAGTTTCAAGACTACAAAGTCAATAATCTTTATCAAATTACAAAAATAATCATTTAACATGGCCAGTATATATCCTTGAGTACCAGCCTTTTAGTCAATAATATTACACTCTTATCTTGACATTACCCACAGAGAGACTCCGCGCAGATTAGTAATTGACAAAATCATTTTTTCTATTATATTAAAATCTATAAAGCTAGCATTAAATTTTAATTTAGCAGGGAGGTGATTATGAAGTTAAGAATTTTACTCGTAGCGGCATTTCTATCATTATTGCCGGTGATACTTTTGGCCCAGGAAATTACTCCCTGGGAATTTCGCAACGCCGATTTTAAGATGAAGTCGCAGTACTGGAAATACCTGCAGGAAAGGCAAGAATCGGGAATATTGCTTGACCAGACCGATTTCGATGTGACCCACTGGACTCTGGATATCAATGTTACCGATATTGCCGGAGAAACTATATTCGGATATGTGACTATGACATCAGCGCCAACAATTGATGGTCTGACCGAGGTTGACTATGATTTTCACGATAATATGGATGTTGATTCGGTTATGATGAACGGCGAGCATGTTGCATACATCCATCTTTCACACATGCTGACTATCATTCTCGACCGCACTTATAATTCGGACGAACTGTTCATAACCACTGTTTTTTATAATGGCCATCCCCAAGGAAGCGGTTTTGGTTCGTTTACCTGGGATTCGCATGACGGCCAGCCCTTGATTTCCACTTTATCAGAACCCGAGGGCGCCCGTGATTGGTGGCCCTGCAAGGATATGCCTCATGATAAAGCCGATTCAGCTGATGTATTCATAACTGTGCCTGATGATCTTGTTGCCACCTCCAACGGCCTGCTGATCAGTGATATCGATAACGGCGACGGCACCCGCACATTTCACTGGGATATTTCATATCCGATCACCACCTACCTGATTTCTCTGGCAATAACCAATTATCAAAGTTTCACCGACTGGTATGTTGCTGACCAGGGCGATTCAATGCCGATTGTCAACTATGTTTTCCCCGAGCATTATTATCTGGCAGTGGAGGATTTAAATATCACCGCTGATGCAATCAGTGTTTATGCGGGTTTGTTTGGAGAATATCCGTTCGTCGAGGAAAAATACGGGCACTCGATATTCGGCTGGGGCGGCGCCATGGAGCATCAGTGCAATACAAGTTATGGCCGCTGGCTTATTCGCGGCGACCATGCTTATGACTGGATACTGGTGCATGAACTTGCTCACCAATGGTTTGGCGATATGATTTCCCCCGACATCTGGCCGGAAATCTGGATGAACGAAGGATTTGCCGTTTTTTGTGAGGCGCTCTGGTTTGAATATTTATTCGGTTTTGAAACTTATATCTACTACATGACAAATATGAACTCCGTTTCATACCCCAGCGGTCCGATCTATGATCCTGATCCGCTGTTTGATGGCAATACTGTTTACAACAAAGGTTCGTGGGTATTGCATATGCTTCGCGGAGTGATGGGAGATGAAGCATTTTTCGAGGGGATATACGCTTATGCCGCTGACCCTGAGTTTATGTATGGAACGGTTACTACTCGTGAATTCCAGGCGGTTATGGAGCAATACTATGGCGCTGAATTAGGCTGGTATTTTGATGAATGGATATGGGGCCGCAACCGGCCATTTTATACATACTCCTGGATGGATGAGGATATAGGCAATGGCCAGTTCGAGGTATTTCTGCATATCGAACAGGAACAGCCGCCGCCGGCGCCGGAGGTCTTTACTATGCCAATAAAAGTATATCCCCAGATAGGCGGGCAGGATACCGTTATTACAGTTTACAATGACAGCCGAATCGATGATTTTCGTTTCATTGTTAATGGCAATCCTGCCGGACTCCTTTTTGATAAAGATGATTGGATTCTCAAATTTGCATCCACCGAAAGTTACGGCATGAACATAGTAACCACCGAGCTTCCCGATGCCGGTCTTGATATCTATTATGAGGCGACAATCGAAGCTCGCGGCGGGCAAACGCCATATTCATTCAATGTACAGGATGGGAACCTTCCCTCCGGCTTGAGCCTTGACAGTGCAACCGGCGCTATGACGGGCGTTCCGGATACAGAGGGTGAATACGCTTTCACCATCCGCTGCACTGATTCATCAAACCCTGTAAAGACCGACGACCAGGATTATGTGGTTGCCGTTGAAGATCAAATCGATATCGAAGACCGTATTGCTCAGGTGCCATCCAATTTTGCTTTAATAGGGAACTACCCCAACCCATTTAACAATTCGACATTGATCAGTTTCCGGCTGGGCGAACCGGGTTATGTAAGCCTTGATATTTACAATATGCTGGGACAAAAGATCGCCAGCCTGCACGATGGTTATTTAGAGGCTGGACAACATGACATTGCCTGGAACGCAGCTTCTGCTTCATCGGGCATATATTTCTACAAGCTCACCGCCGGTGAGAACAGCGCAGTAAAGAAGATGTCATTTATAAAGTAAATCTGCTTTTCTGATACAATTGTAGTATAGGCTTTCTCTGACGAGGAAGCCTTTTTATTGTCTTTTCAATTGAATATCATGAACCATTTCAACCTCAAGCTGCAATATCGATCGTCCCTTACGCTGCATGCTTTGAACCAGTTGAGGATAACTTTCGGATATGTCGTCAGAGCAATATAAATCGCCATCAAATTGAAACAGTTGAGTTTTCACATCGATTTTCTCCAGCAATAAATGGGAACCTTCAATCCAGCCATATGTATTGTCTTTGTTGATGAAAGTAAAACCGCTGTCTGATGGATCCAATGCCAGAATATCTCTGCCCCAGCTTTCATGCGTTACCGGTTTTCCTAATAATCCCAGTATTGTCGGTAAAAGGTCTGCCTGACCGCAAACAGTTTTAATCCGTCCGGGAATGATATCCTCCCGCCCTGGACAATTAATCAATGAGGCGATTTTATAATTTTTAATTATTTCTTTAGGATGTCTCAATACCTGGCCATGATCGGCAACAAGGACAAATATAGTATTGGAAAAATATTTTTCCCGTTGAGCCAGCTTAAAATAATGCCCCAGAGCCCAGTCCGAATAATAAAAGGCGTTCAAATGATCGTAATATTTAACATCAGGTGAAAATATTTCGAATCTTTTATCAGGCAGGGCAAAAGGCCGATGATTGGTGAGAGTTAGTATGACGCCTATAAAAGGCTCAGGATAAGCTTCCGAGAATATCTTATTAGCTTTTTCGAAAGTTATATGATCAGGCACTCCCCATTTATTTAACCTGCTGCTAAAATCAAAATCACCAATGCCGATGAAGTTTTCGAACCCTTTCATTCTGAAAAAACCGCCCATATTATCGAAATTAAGATCGCCGCCATATATAAAATATGATTTGTAGCCATCCTTCTTTAAAATATCAGCAATCGACGTGAAGGGGTGAGCTGAGCCATACAGCTTCATCACAGTCCTGCCGGGCAGCGAAGGAAATGAGCAGAGAATCGATAAAAGCCCCCTGTTCGTTCTCAGACCCGAGGCGAAAAAGTTTTCAAACAACAGGCTCTTCTGAGCCAAACTGTCAAAAAAGGGAGTAACCGGAGGAGCGCCGCCCAGAGCCCCGACATAAGTGGCTGACCAACTTTCTAAAACGATAATAACAACATTTTGAGCCGGCCTGTCTGTACCGGGATAAGCTGTAAATCTTTTGAGTGATCGGTCCGGTTCGATTAAACTGTCCCGGGGAGAACTGATCAAATCCTGTACTGTTCTTAGGGCTTCATGATTGTCATAGAATTTATATTTCGACGGGTTATGGCGGCTGGTATCGTCGTGATATTCAAAAATATTTTTGCTTAAAGTGTAAACGCCATTTAATGACAGCTCATTGGCAAAATAATAATTGCTGTGATAAGCCAATCCCCAATCGATCGGGGCAAGAGAGATACCTCCCCTTATACCGATAATCATCAGCGCCAGAAGCAATATTGGATATATTAGATTAGAGACCAGATTGCTTCTATGCTCCCGCTTGAGAAATCTATTTAATTTGTTAGAGACAAAAATAAATAAAGCGCTAATCAAAATCCAGCCGGTCATGTACCAGAATACCGGGTAGCTTTCAACAATTGTGTACCAGACGAGGTCAAAGTTATCGAGATAGGCATAGAACCAGACGCCGAGGTGATCGCCGAACTCGCCAAAGTATTCGACATTTATAAAACTTAGCAAAAATATGATCGCAAACAAAAAATACAATACCGGCTGAAGGATTTTTCTGGTCAGGACTGAACGTTCAAAGCCTATATAGGGAATGAAACTGATTAACATGAAAGGTAAAACGACATAGCCGATGATTACAAAATCAAACTTTGCTCCATAGGCAAAAGAAATGAGCGCTTCACTTATCGGCAGCTCATTAGCCAGGCTCCAGTATTTGAACAAAAAAAACAAGCGAAGACCGGCGTGATAAATAAGCGCCCAGAGGATAAAGGCAATCCAGTAATATACTAACCCGGGCGGGTGAAAAAGCATTTCAACTTTGCCAAGATATTTATTCATATTTCAGGATATATCATCAATTATGCAGGAAAAGCAATTATAAAATAATATAGGGGCGTTTAGCAATATCCAGGTAGATAAATATGACGCCTCTGCGAAATCAGTCATATTGCAAAAATATCTATTCCTCGATCGCCTCCACGTTGGCTCGCGGAACGGTTACTTTAGAGCCGTCTGCAAATTCAACTTCGAGTACACGGGCATGCGATTCGGATTCGAGTTTCTGAAGCGGAGCGGGAAGATCGGCAACCTTGCCGAGCTTGCCAAAATACGGTTCACGAATTACCCTGACGGGTGAACCGATCCCCAACCCGACGTTTTCCTGCTCAATCGTTTTATCCTCTTTGCTGAGATCCTCATCGGTCGGTAATACGACCTCGGGGCGGATAACGCCGGCGCGTATTTGAGTAGCGCCATTTATACAGGCCATTTTGCCCTCTTTCGATTTCAACAAGTCAAACGTCTTATGGGCCATCATGATTTCACCGAAACCCTCAGTCACAACCAGAGTAATCCCTTTCCCCTCATTACCGGTGATAGCCACGCCCAGGTCATAGCCAAGGAAATCGCGGAGGTCCTTATCATTGAAACCGCCGACTACAATGCCAACTGCCCCGACCGAGATAGCTTTTTTCAGCCCCTCTGCCGTCACCAGCGAACCTCCGACAATGATACATCCTTTACAGGAATCATCGATCTCTTTTTCGGTTAAAATTTCGGTAGTCGATTTGGAAACCATTTTAATCGGGCCATGGGTTTCGCCGCCAATGCCGAAAATCCCCTGCACAAAAGCGCCCCAGGTTGTTACCGCCACTCCTTCATCCTCAAAAACCTCGGTAACTTCGCCCTCAAGATAAGCCTTAACTTCAACCGGCATCGGCGCTCCGCGCAAAAGCACCTGCCCGGTGATATGCGAGATATTTTCGATTGTGCCGGAAATTTTAGCCTTGGCATCCGATGTAAACAGTCCGAAAAACGATTTTGACCTGGCAATTATCTCGCCCTCTTCAACCAAATCACCCACTTTTTTAAGCATGGATTCATTAATATCCTCGGGCGGCACACCGAGAATATTGGCCACATTGACAGGTTCAACCGGTCCAGGGATTTCTGTTCGGGCAACTACGGTTTCAGGCGATACTTTATCTCCCACAGAAACTGCCACATCGCCTTTAAGCGGAAGTATTCGCTTTTTTATAATTTTCGTTCGATTGGTTACTCGTAAACCGGGTGTATATGCATGTGACATAAATTCCTCTATCTTTTCAAATGATCGTTACTCTAATTCCAATACAACAGAATATAATAATAAATAAACATTTTAAAGGCAACTGGAAAAAGGAAGGGATTTGGAAAAAGGAAGGAATATGGTATCCCCCCAGAAGGGCGACTTCCTGATGCCTGGAGGCATTGCCATCAGGATGTCACCCGCCCAAGGCGGGTTTCGATCTTGAGCCATAATAAAAATATCCACCTTCCAAGAAAGTGGCATATCGAGCTTAAATTAAAACTTGACTATAAAAATATTTATGTTATTTTTATTATTAAGTTTGTTGTATATATTCATCTTCATAACCGCTTGAGCCGAAGTTCGAGTTAGGAAGGTGAGGTGAAAAGAATGTTTTTTAATATAATACCAGAGTCGATAATCTATTCAATCATAGTGGTATTAATATTTATATCAAAAAATGGAAGCTGTTTTGTTATAACAACATAGCAGATTTGCAAAAATTAAAACACAAGGCGGTCACATGACCGTCTTAATAATAGCATTTTAACGAAGGAGTTAACATGAAAACTCTGGCGACACTTTTGATCTTGATACCCTCAATTTGCTTTGGCGCCACGGATATTATTTACAGCGCCGAGAAAAAATCGTCAGCTGAGGTGATCTTTTCAGATGAAACCAAAACATCAATACAATTCTCATTGAGCGGGTTAGCTTTAGAATCCGTTGCTTATGAGGAGAAAAACTATATAAAAACTCTTCCTTTAGAATCTGAATTTTCAGAATTTGGTTATATTAACGAAGAAGGAATGCCTGATCTGCCGTTATATTCCAGAAGTATTATTATTCCCGATCGATCTAATGTCAGGGTTAACATAATTTCTGCAGATTATCAAATAATTGAAGATGTAGATATAGTTCCAGCTCAACCATTACAGATTGAGGGCAAGGACGAACAGATTCCGTTTACCAGAAATGAGAAGGCTTATTCTGTAAATGAATTTTACCCGGGTCCGTTGGTATCGGCAGGTGAACCGGCAATTTTCAAAGATTTCCGAATCGCTGAGGTTACAAACTATCCGGTTCAATATAACCCCGTAACTAAGGAAATGCGGGTTTACAGCAACATCGAATATGAGCTTATCTATGATGGTTTTGATGACAGAAATATTAAGATCAGGAACGACAACTTTATCTCCGAGGCGTTTTTACCATTATATAGAGATTTTTTGATAAACGCTGATGAAATACTGACAGATTACACTCCACAGCGTGGCGGCTATTTAATAGTCTCCGCTTATTCCTGCACTACAAAGGCTAAAGAACTTGCCGAATGGAAACACCGTAAAGGTTATGATGTTCAGATTATTTCCACCAGCGACCTTGGCGGCAATCCAACCAGCACACAGGTTAAAAATGAGATCCAGAATGTCTATAATAACTCCGATCCCCAATTAGAATATGTGGCGATTATCGGCGATATGGATGGAACATACGGTTACAAGGTAGCGACAAACGACTATTCCGGCGATGTTTCCGATCATCAATATTCATTGCTGGAGGGGTCTGATTATGAACCTGATGCAATTGTCAGCAGGTTGTCCGTAAGAAATGTGACCCATCTTAATACAATTATAGCTAAAACGCTGGGTTATGAAAAAGATCCATACATGGATGACCCGCTGTATTTAAAGAGAGGTTTAGCGGTCGGCGGTCCACACGGGTCAACTTCACCACGGCTGGTGGCTCTATGGGTAAGACAAACAATGCTCGATCATGGATTTGTAACCGCTGATACGGTTATAGCCAATACCAACGATTCATACTACACTAATAGAGTAACTTCGATAATAAATAATGGCGTTTCTCTTGTTACATACCGGGGTTGGGGTGGTTCTTCAGGCTGGAGTTATCCCTCCTGGCATACAAGCAATATTTATAGCCTGTCAAATGGCTGGAAAATCGGAGTTATGGCCTCAATTGTATGCGGTACTGGGGACTTCTACTATACTGAATGTTTTAATGAAGCCTGGATCAGGGTAGGCAGCGAGACAACTCCTAAAGGCGGCCTCGGCGCCTTTGGCCCTACAAATTATTGGACTCATACACGCTGGAACAATACAATTGTTATGGGATTAACCTCAGCTTTAATTGAAAGAGACACTTACCGCCTCGGCGCGATATTGATCGCCGGCAAAAAACATGCTCATAATTCATTCCCCCATGTAAGCGGGTATCATGGCTGGACATGGTACTATCATATTTATAACTGTCTTGGCGATCCTGAACTTTGTGTTCGAACCGATATTCCCAGGTCGATGACCGCTACCTATAACAGCGATATTCCTGTCGGTACAAATTACCTTGATATCCATGTGTATGGCCATAGCCTCAGACCTCTTGCCGGCGCTTATGTCTGCCTGGTAAAAGGAGAGGGAACAAGCGAGGAGGTATTCACAGGCGGTTGGACCGATGAGTCCGGTAATATAACACTCGATTTTAACACAACTACGCCGGATTCAATGCATGTAACTATCACGTATAGAAACTATATCCCTCACCAGGGAATATGCCAGGTAACTTCACAGCCAACAATGGTGGCTTTCAACGATATGGCTATTGATGGCGACGGGATCGCCAATCCCACAGAAACTATAGAGCTTGCAATCGAATTGAAGAATTTCGGGACTTCTGTTACCGCCACCAACGTTGTTGGTAATCTTTTTTCAAATAACCCGGCTGCCCAGGTGATTGAGGAAGCGGTTTCTTATCCGGGTATCCCGCCTGGTCAAACATGCAATTCAATAGATAATTTTGTCGTGCATCTCGACGGGGATATTCCTCATGATGAAACACTGGTATTTCCTATATCAGTTACTACGGATCAGGGAACTTATGAATCTTGTGCATTCGTCCAGGTTAAATCGATGAAATTTTCACACACCGGCCATAGCTTTCCCGGTGGAGGCGGCAATCTCGATCCGGGAGAAATTACAGATATGGTTATAAATATCGACAACATAGGCGACCTTGACGGCGTTGACCTCATCGGAGTTTTAAATTGCAATGACCCCTATATCTCCATTCCGGATGATGCCGCTTCATTTGGTACCATTAATGCTGGCGGGTCCGGCTCAAACAGCGACGATTATTTCTCTGTTTATGCAGACAATGCCGCTTATGATGGTAGAAATATTAATTTTATACTTCAATTGACCTCAGAAAGCGGAATTATTTCCACAACAACATTTGCCCTTACTCTTGGCGACGTCGACATGTACGATGCTATCGGCCCGGACAATTATGGTTACTATATGTACGAAAATATCGACGTCGGCTGCGGTGACCTGGCGCCCGACTACAACTGGATTGAAATTAATTCTATCGGCGATCATTTGTCATTTTACAACAGTGATGACGCCTCTGCCCTGGTTGAATTACCATTCGATTTTGTGTATTACGGTGAAACTTATTCTCACATTATTGTTTGTATTAACGGTTTCTTTGCTGTTGATACGGCCCAGACACAGCTCGGTCGTTATCATCATAACTGGGATAATTATCCGATACCTGACCTTAGCAATGCCCGGGCGCAGATATCGCCATTCTGGGATGATTTGATGCTATCAACCGGTCGTGTTTATAAGTACTACAACAGCTTGAATAGCACGTTTATCATCGAATGGTACAATTTACGTCATTCGAATACTAATTCTACTGAGACTTTCCAGGTTATCATTTATGACCCAAGTGTCTACCTTACGCCGACCGGTGACGCCGAAATAGTATTTCAATATCATACTATATATAACAACGACAACAATTCCTCCAATCCAAATATTCCGGAAGCATATTCCTCGGTTGGTTTTGAAAACTGGGATGAGGATGACGGCATCCAGTATGAATGGAACAACATATACCACCCGGCCGCGGCTACACTGGCAAGCGGAAGAGCAATCAAAATCACAACTAATTTCGAGCAATTAGTAGATGCAGGCAATTCATCAGATAATCTGCCGGATGAATTTAGCCTATTGCAGAACTATCCCAATCCCTTTAATGCTCAGACCGCTATCAATTACGCTTTGCCTGAAGCGGCTCATGTTGCTATAGAAATATTCGACCTACTGGGTCGTAAGGTTGAAACGCTGGTCGATGGAAAACAGCCAGCAGGTTATCATCATGTCATATGGAATGCTATTGATCAAACTTCCGGGATGTACTTCTATAAAATTCAGACCAATGATTTCATTGAGACTAAAAAGATGGTGTTGCTGAAATAACCCTAAGCATATGCTAAAGAAAAATGAAAGGCGGCCTTCGGGCCGCCTTTTGTGTTCATGCCGAATCAACCATACGTCAACGCTCAATGGTATATCTGTGGCGTTTTCCAGTGTTTTCTGGTTGCCAAAAGCGATTGTCGGAAACAGGCTAATTTGTTATGCGCCAGCATAAAAAGCTTTATTTCTTCATCGAGCATTAGCTCTATCCGGGATATTGCTGATTTTGAGCTTCGAAATACCTGAAAAAGGCTTGATTTTTTGCAGATGCAAGCTATAATAATTTTCAAATTGAATTATTAAATTAAAACTTGCAGGATTTAATAATGTCGGCTGCATCGAGTCAAATATACATGATCACGGGGATATATCCTTATGAAATGGATTAAGATATTCCTGGCTGGTTTCATAGTTATCTATTTATTCGAGATTACACATTCTACCGGTGATGAGACAGCTCAAACCATATCGAATGATTTTATAGAGCAAACTTCCTGGCCTTTTGAGAGCAGACTTACTGTAAATCCGATAGTTAAAGAAATGGTTGATTCAATATCGCCTGAACGCATAATGTATAATCTGGAAAACCTCGCTGCATTTTATACCCGTCACACAAATTCCGATACGCTATCGTCTGAAACTGGTATTGGCGCCGCCCGACGATGGGTTTATAGTCAATTTCAGGAGTATTCTGAAGATTCCAGCGCCTCAGAGTTTCAACCGAGCTATTTTACTTATAATGCTGATATATGCGGCATCCCGGGAAAGCATCGCAACGTTATGGCGACGCTGCCCGGGTTTGCAACCTCGGAACGCCATTTTATCACGGTAAGCCATCTGGACAGCCGCACGGTTGATGTTTGCGATTCGACATCCTATGCGCCGTCGGCGAACGATAATGGAAGCGGAACCGCTGTGTCTATGGAGATAGCCCGGGTTATGAGCCGCTGCTCGTTTGAATCGACGGCTATCATGATGATTGTTGCCGGCGAAAATCAAGGTCTCTATGGAAGCGCCGCCTATGCTCAATGGGCGGCCGAGCAGGATATGCAAATCGGCGCAGTTATAAACAACGATGCGGCGGGAAACATCAAGGGTTGTGAAAACCCCGGCTGTCCGCCGGGTGAACTGACAATTATCGACAGTGCTACGGTACGGCAGTTTTCAGGCGGACCGGAAACAGGGTCATCATGTCAACTGGCGCGATATATGAAGCTAAAGGCGATGGAATATGTCGAGGGCTTTACCATTGACCTTATACACGAGCAGGACTTCTCCAATCGGCTGGGCGACCATGTACCTTTCTACAATGAAGGCTGGTCAGCCGTGCTTTTTACAGAACCGAATGAGAACGGCGATAGAAGCGGCATGAATGGCAGGCTTTATAATGAGAACGATACTATTTCAATTTATAATACGAATGCCGGTTATATGGCTAACATAGCCAGGATAAACATCGCCGGAATAGCCAGTCTTGCTCTTGCTCCCGAAACACCCAACAGCCCTGAGCTAAATGATGTAGGGGATGGCAAGAGCGTTTTCCTCACCTGGCAGGCTGACCAGGCTGATCCGGATTTTGCAGGTTACCGGATTGCTGTACGCCCCGAGGGGCAGTTGTTTTATTCGGAAATTGTCGAGGCTGGGGATGTGAGTGAATTTATTTTGTCCGGTCTTACGGAAGGTCAGATGGTGTATATCAGTATTTCCGCGTATGACATTGATCAGAATGAAAGCATCTTTTCCGAGGAGGTGGAGTTTACTCCCCACAGCTATCCTTTAGCTCCCGAGAGTTTAGAAGCTGTCTCTGAAAAAGAAGGTGCCAGGTTAACCTGGATGCCTAATACCGAACTGGATATCGACATGTACCGGGTATATAGGTTAAGACCCGACCAGAATGAGCCTGAAATAATCGCTTTGATTTCACATCCTGTAACTGATTGGTTTGATGATACTGTTTCTCCTTACATGCTATACATATATTTTGTTACTGCAGTTGATATCGATGGATTTGAAAGCGAACGGTCAAATATCGTATACGGACAGCTTGTTACTCATGATGCTGGTATTATTGTTATTGACGGCACATTAGACGGCGAGGGAAACCCGATTCAGCCCACGGATCAGGAAGTTGATGATTATTACAAAGAAATTGCCAATGTCTTCACAGTAGGCGGATACTGGGATATCGCCGACAGCAATTTTGCCGGAGCTCGACTTACCGACGCGCATCTTGCGCCTTATTCAACGGTTCTTCTTCATTGCGACAGACCCAATGGACAGCTTCAACAGGATACAACCGCTTTACGAAAATATCTTGATAACGGAGGCAGTTTGCTTCTAAGCGGCTGGAACCTTTCTTATGCTCTTGCAGAAGTCACTTCTGATTTTGCGGTATTCCCTCCAGGCAGCTTTTTTAAAGATTATCTTATGATAGATTCGCTTGGAGTATCGCAGCCATCGATTTGTGATTTTGTTTATGCTTCATCATTGGCGCCCGAAATGTATCCCGACCTCGTACCCGACAGTACAAAAGTTCAGATAGACGATAACGGACTTATCAAGATGGAGGCTTTCTTAAGTTCGTTTGATAACGAATCGCTTATTGAGCCGCTTTATATTTATGAATCGTCCTCAGGCAAGGAGTCCCGCTTGCATGGCAAACCTGTCGGACTGCGGTATCCTGGTCCGGACTTCAAGGTTATTGTCTTCGATATCCCGCTTTACTTCATGAAGCGTCAACCAGCGACTGCTGCGGTACGTCAAGCCCTGATGGATCTCGGGGAAATCCCCGTCGAGCTCGAAATAGAAAAATCATTCCCGATGCCGCAACGATTTAAATTGTTTTCAAACTATCCAAATCCGTTCAACCTTTCCACGACAATATCATACTGCCTGCCTGAACCTGATAATGTTAAAGTAGCCATCTATAACCTGCTCGGTCAAGAGGTTGAGATATTGATAGAGGGAAGTCAGCCGGCCGGAACGTATTCACTGATCTGGAATGCCGATGATTTCCCGACGGGCATCTATTTCTGCCGATTAGAAGGACCCAATGAATCTCAATGTATCAGGATGATTTTACTGAAATAACGCTATAGTACGAGCATCCGACCCGTGGCAAGGGAGATT
Organism: uncultured bacterium; assembly: GCA_965603725.1. Classification (GTDB taxonomy): domain Bacteria; phylum Zixibacteria; class MSB-5A5; order UBA10806; family 4484-95; genus JAGGSN01. The sequence goes on from CBFDEC010000021.1 coordinate 54,105, forward strand.
TGCCTAAGAAACAAAATAGCAATATAAGCCCAACGGTAGGACAGGCCGTCAAGGTCTTGTGGATTTTCAACCTGTCGGGACAGACTGAAAGTCTGTCCTACTTAACTATGCGATTCATCCTTATGTGTCGACCGCAGAGGGGCTGTGTCAAGAGTCTATTTAAATATTAAATTATCAG
>CBFDEC010000022.1:0-46133 GCA_965603725.1 uncultured bacterium
CAGAAAGGTCGCTGCTTGAAAAATAAATTTACACAACTATTGACATGATCTCCAAAAACGAAATTTGAAAATATGATGTTTAAGCAATTGCAGCTAAAAATCTAAGTTGAATGTCAATCTATGGCAATATTTTATGATTGACTTAGTTTACAAAATCAAATACCCGCTTCAATTTCGACTCTGCTTCAATTGCCACCTTCCCCAGTTCAGTATTGTCGATCATTCCCATGGCAACCGATGGCTTCATAACTGACAAGATAGTTTTACCGTTTTTTTCATAAACAATGACGTTACATGGCAGCAGTAATCCGATATTTTCCTCAGTGGAAAGCGCTTTATATGCGAATGAGGGATTACAGGCGCCAAGTATTTTATATTTTGGAAAATCAACGTTTAATTTTTTCTTCAAAGTTTGTTTAACGTCGATTTCTGTAAGAATTCCAAATCCCTCTTTTTTTAATTCGTCGACTATCGCCTCAAGCGCCTTATCATATGAGATACCAATCTGCTTAGTGAAACCATACTCTGACATTTTATTTTTCCTTTTTTTGTTTTGGACATCTATCAACCAAATATTATAACCCTATCTGTATTTATAAAGTTCCCCCATCGAATGAGCTAACATATCAGGTCTTGATCCTCTATGGGCGGGAAAATTTAATATTATTGTTTTTATTTCTGCTATGAAATCGCCAGGTTTAAAAAATATCTTTGTTCGCTTTAAAACCCGACTAATCAGGCTGAAAAATAAATTAATTGTGCCGATAAGAATATTTTTTATAATCTGCAAGTTAATACAGATTTATAGAATTTGTCTAAAAAAGCATCTTTAACGCCATCTTGTGTAAATCAATACTGCAGGCGAGCAAAAGTTCTTTTTTTTCTATCCTATTAATTCAACATTTATACAGTTTTAATATTAACTGCTTTAGGACCTTTTGGGCCATCTTCTAAATCGAATTCCAGCTCAATACCCTCCTCCAGAGAGTCAAATTGAACGCTTTCAAGAGCTGAGCGATGGAAGAAAATATCTTTTCCATCTTCTGCGCTTATAAAACCGAAACCACGGTCCCGAGCAAGTCTCTTTATTTTACCTTTCAAACCATCACCTCCTTTCTATATGATTATTAACATAATAGCAACTACAACGCAAATGATTTCTGAAATAAAAATAAAATGTCAGGGCTAATTTCAAAGTACGGATTAATGTTTGTAATAAATTTAGGTGGCTGGTGTACGTCCTCGTGCACCAGCTTTTAATGATGGCAGACGAGACGTCCCTGGCCGGGCAGGCCGCCATCCACTAATAGTTTGAAACTATCTTGATTAATAAAACATCCAGTTTTACCGATAATACAATATGGGGGAAAAGGGGAAAAGGTAAATTAAGGGCTGTCAGGAAGACAGCCCTGTTGTTTTTGGCAGGCCGACCTTATTTTGACAATCTTCGGTTTAGCATTGTGCTAAAAGTCCATATCAGGCGCTACGGTAACTATCGGAGAACCCCATACGGGCCGTACGGTCATGCGACTCGTACGAGCTCGTATGAGTCGTCTGACCGACTGGCGTGATTCGGGCAGCTTTATACATGCATGCTATTGGACTACAATATGATGCATGAGCCTTGTTTCAGTAATGCATAGTTCCCGAAACACAAATCCGATAAAAGATGAACAATTTTTACGTTCCCCTCTTCACACCACCGCTACGGCCATCTTGGGCAGAATCCTGCAACGAGCCGAGATAATACAGATAACCGGAAAGAGCTGCCTGCCTAAAGGCCAGGCTTGGCGAATGAAAAAAAAGAAAGTATAATGAAAATCACCAACAATAAAACTGGCCGGTTTTAACCCGACCCAAACTGGTACATTTTAACCCGACCCGCGACATTATTAGATAGGAGGAAGTGTTCGCTTGGAAGGGAGAGACAGGCCAAGGAAGCAGGTTAAGACCCCTGCGGTCTTGACGCATTATTTTATCAAAACCATGAAGGTTTTGACCTGCCTGGCTGATTCACCGTATAAATGTTTTGGCTTTTTTTTGTTAATCATCAAAAAATGCCACCCCGCAGAATTGAACTGCGGACACACGGATTTTCAGTCCGTTGCTCTACCAACTGAGCTAGGGTGGCATTAAAGATACGTCAATTTCAAAGAACTTCTCATTCAATATCGGCATACTGCTCTGAGTTATTAATGCCGACTTTCATGAGCTTTTAAATATAGGCCATTATTACCAATGGTCAAGACGTTTTTAAAACCTGAAGAAAAAATATCTAAAATACGGATTATTATAAGCGGAAAAAGAAAACGCTAACTCAAGCATATCAAGGCTCTGATTTTTATTGACATTCCCAAAAATCTGCCCGATAATATCCCCCATGAAAAAAACGAATGTAGTCTTTGTAATTCTTCTATTATTATTCATCGCTGTAAAACCGTCACAGTCTCAGATTCATAGCAGTTACCGTCATCCTGACAATTTCGAACGTAATTCGTTTTTTTTCCTTCTCGGCTATACGAATGGACCCCATTTTGATAATTTTGTAGACTGGGCAAACAATTATTATCATGAGACTATCGGTTCAAACGACTCGATCGGCAATTTCGATGGCGGATTGGATTTCTCTATCGGTTTGCGTATCAGGTTTTCCCGTCATTTTGCCTCTGAATTTGATTTTTTAACCTATACCATGAAAATTAAGGAAAAATTTAATGGCACAGGAACCCATATAAATGAATCGTATAGCCATTCCCTCGAATTAAATGTAGCTATTATAAGCGGCGCTATACTTGTGCTTTTTGATTTCACTAATAATCAGCGTATTGTACCGTTTATTGGAACAGGATTATCGGTTTTTCCTCTTCGTCTTGACCACACTATCGGTTTATGGACAAGGAGGCATACAATGACAGCCCTGACAGTTAATTTTTCGACAGGGCTCGATGTGAGCATATCATCTAATATATGGGCTACCGTTAGATGTGATTGGACCATTGGAAAAGCCAACATGCCCATTTCTCAAATATTATATGAACCGGATAGTTTTAGTATGGATTTATCCACCACTCAAATCCAGGCCGGAATAATGTATGGATTCCATTAATAATTTTATATTGGTTATTCAATTCTAAGTTACTGCCAGGATTTATCTATGACCATACAATGAAAAAAGCCACTGAGCATAGAATAAAAAGATTAAGAATTTTTATAGCCCCGGGATTGTCAATTTTCTTGATATTTGCCTGCGGGCCTAAACCTGGAAAAATCAAGCCAAACACGCCGTACAACCTGCAGGTTGTCTCTAAAAGCCATGGCGCGATCCTGTCCTGGCAGATAAACCGCATTAAGGACGCTCCTATTGGCGGATATAATATCTACTTAGCCGAATCTCCAAAATCTCCAGGGGAACTTTACAACAGCGGTCCATATCCCGGCGATACAGATGGCGATATAACCCATGAATCGATTGAACTGATGCGGCTGACTAATGGAAAAAGATATTACGTCTACATTAAAACCGTATTAAATGGCGGCAAATCGTCAGCACCCTCAGACAGAGTTGAATTTATGCCTCTTTCACAGCGTCGTATAAAAATCTCCCAGAACCATTCAACCCCAAAAAGCGGCTATAGTTTTAAAAAGGAAAAACTCACCGCTGCCCGCGATTTCGATAATGATTTTTATATCTATGCCACTGCCGATAAAATCGGCATTTCCAGCCCCTCACGTCTGCATTCGAGTTTGCGCAAAACGCTCATTAAAATTAAGGGTAATGCAAACAGCAAATTCAACCAAACTCAACCTCTTATCAAGGGAAAAACATACCTGCTTAAAATCTCTGATGGCGGTAACGCCAGGCTGACATTGATCAAGCTGATCGGCGATAAACGAGACCTTACTGCCGTATTCGATTACACTTATTATCCCGCCGGCGTTGAACCATAATGAACTCACCGACATTTTATGAAATTATTATTATCAGCATCGGTCTTGGCTTTGATGCTTTCAGCGTAGCTTTAGCCTCGGGCGCTCAGGGATTTACTCCCCGACGGGCTTTTCGACTGTCCTGGCATTTTGGTCTATTCCAATTTATGATGCCTGTCATCGGCTGGGCATTGGGTGAAATCATCTCCAGATATATCGGCTGTTTCGGCAACTGGGTCATACTCATCCTGCTGATCGGTATCGGCGGCAAGATGATCAGCGATGGTATCAAGGATATCCCGAAAGAAATTCCAGACCTTTCGAAAGGCTGGAACCTTTTTGTATTGTCGGTTGCCACCAGCCTTGATGCACTCGGCATAGGTTTTGGCTTCGGTCTGCTGGATTATGATATCCTCAAGCCGGCAATTATAATAGGCATAATCTGTGCCATCATGACAATAACCGGCCTTTACCTCGGAGTGAAACTGTATGCTAAACTTGGTCACCGAACGCTTATCCTCGGCGGTATTATTCTGATAGGCATCGGGATTAAGATGGTGTTGTAATTGGAATATCATAGCATAACAGAGCAGAATTAATGTGCAGTCGGATGACTCGAAGAGCCGTATGACCTCACTCGACTTATTTATGTTGGTGCACGAGGACGTACACCAACCACAACCTTCTATTGCTAAGCCGTCTCGTTCCCAAACTCGGTTTGGGAACGTACTGATTCTTGAAACTCTGTTTCAACCAAAAGAGAAATATCAAACAAGATAATCCAACAGTAGAGAGGCCGATTGTCACTTGAATTAATCATGGTAGGTCAGGAGTCACCGACTCCTGCCTATCAGCTACAAATAAATTCACACAAATATATTGACTACAGTCTTAATATTACTCAAAATTATAATAATAAATATAACTTATGAATAAGGAGCATGCAAAATGAGATACAAACTTCTCGGCAGAAGCGGACTGCGAGTTTCAGAAATCTGTCTTGGCACTATGACATTCGGCGAGGAATGGGGTTGGGGCGCCAATAAAGCAGAATGCAGGAAAATTTATGATGCTTTTATCGATGCCGGCGGTAATTTCATAGATACTGCCAATCGCTATACTGAGGGAACCAGCGAAAAATTCGTGGGTGAACTGATCGCCTCAAACCGGGAGCGAATCGTACTGGCGACAAAATACACGCTGTATATGCGTCAGGGCGACCCGAACTCCTGTGGCAACCATCGCAAAAACATGGTTCAATCGCTGGAGGCAAGTTTGAAACGGCTGAAAACCGATTATGTCGATTTGTACTGGCTGCATGCCTGGGACTATACCACGCCGGTGGAGGAGGTCATGCGCGCGCTTGATGATCTGGTGCGGGCTGGCAAGGTTCTTTACATTGGCATATCAGACGCCCCGGCCTGGATTGTCTCACGAGCGAACACTATGGCTGAACTTCGAGGCTGGACTCCTTTCACCGCCCTGCAGATCGAGTACAGCCTAATTGAGCGAACACCCGAACGCGAACTCTTGCCGATGGCGCGTGAGCTGGACCTCGCCATTACTCCCTGGGCGACCCTGGGCGGCGGTCTGCTGACCGGCAAATACGATAAAGACACCAGAGAACCGAAACGAATGAAAAAAGGCGGAAGCAAACGCCTGACTCCCCGGAATCATAAGATTGTGGAGGAAGTCGTCAAAGTCGCTCAGGAAACAGAACAATCCCCTGCGCGTGTGGCTATCAATTGGGTGCGTCAACAGCCCGGCCTGATGATTCCGATTATTGGCGCCAGAACTACCAAACATATCAAGGACAACCTCGGCTGTTTGGAATTCGAATTATCGGATGAGCATATGAAACGCCTCGATGAAGCCAGCCAGGTCGAGCTCGGTTTCCCGCATGATTTTTTGACCAGCGATATCATAAGAAACATCGTCTACGGCGGAACATACGATAAGATTGATAATCATCGGCGGAAGTAGCATGCAGACGAACAGTCTCACCTGACTGATCCCAGTAAGTAGATCGGCCTCCTTTCCGCCTCAAGTGGAGAGAGGGCCGACAATTACATGTCGGGTTTTTCCCTTTGGTCAGAACCCGACCTACTGCTGCTGTCTCGAATTTTTTATGTATCAGGATGGAAACCCGCCTGGGCGGGCGACATCCTGATACGCAAAACAATTTTTTATTCTGGATTCCCGTTTGCACGGGAATGACAGAACAACTGACCACTTCTCACACGTCTCTTAAATTTGTCTCAACCTCTTCCCTGCCGGTTTTGGCAAACAACAGCACCGCTCTTGCTTCATACATCATAAATAACGCCAGCACGACCAGCACAACAGACAGCGCCGCCAGCGTAATATTGCCAATTTTAATAAAGCCAATCAGCAGGTAAATCAATGCGCCAATAGTGGTGATGCTCATAAAAATTGCCGGTATGACCGTATAGATGCGCGGTTTTTTTATACCGACTAAGTACGCCGAAATGACAACCAACGCCAATGCCGCAACAAGCTGATTAGCCGCGCCGAACACCGGCCAGATTGTCTTGTAGCCGCCGGTAGCGCCCATAAAGGCCGCTGCCAGCACAGTTATAATCGTGGCTGCATACCTGTTTCCAAAGGGCTTGAACTTTTCGCTGAGCGATTCCACCATGATAAACCGCGCCAGACGGGTGGCCGTATCGAGCGTGGTAATCACAAACGCATTTAGCATCAGCATACCGATAAACATCCCGATCACAACGGTAACTGCCGGCAGACTCGAGACGAGCTTGCCAAAACCGGCGGCAAAAGTTACGATAGGGCCGCCCCCGGCGCCCATAAGGTACTGATAGCCAAACTCCGATTTCACCGCGGTTGGATCCCATATCAGCGTTCCCGCTGCAATTGCGATTACCAGCGCCGCTAATGCCGCTTCGGTGAGCATTGCGCCATAGCCGATAGTCAACCCTTTGCTTTCACGGTCAAGCTGCTTCGAGGATGTTCCCCCTGAGACTAACGAGTGAAAACCCGAAACCGCCCCGCAAGCGATCAGCACAAACAGCATCGGCCACAACGGTCCTTTGTCGGTCGAAAATGAAACAAACGCCGGCGCGTTCATTTCTGGATGAGTAACGATTAGTCCTAAAAAGCCCAGCCCCATACCTATATATAAAAGCCATGAGGATATATAATCACGGGGCTGAAGCAAAATCCAGACAGGTATAGTCGAGGCGAATATGCAGTATAACATCAACACCCAGAACCAGACATCGGCGGCGGTTAATCCCAGCAACGTTTCCGGTAAAACAACCGGCACCCTCTCCCCTATATATAGGAAAACCGCCACCAGAACCAGCGCTAATACCGTGCTGATAGGGATCGGCCATTTAAGACGATAGATCGTATAGCCAAACAATATCGCAATCAATATCAACCCGAATGTCGGTATCACAATCTCCGGGCGGGCGATGAAAGTCTGGGCGCAGACTACCGCAAAGATCGCCACTACCAGCACAAGCGCCAGCCATAGGAAGATGGCAAACACCGATTTGGAGACTTTGCCAAGCGTCTGCTCGGTGGTATAGCTTATCGAATTACCATCGCTTCTGATAGATATCATCAAAGCCAGGTAGTCATGCACCGCCCCGATGAAAACAGAGCCCAGAGCGATCCAGAGCGATGATACTATCCAGCCAAAATACATCACGCCGATTAGCGGCCCGACAATCGGACCGGCCCCGGCAATCGATGAGAAATGATGCCCGAACAACAACGGGGTTTTCGCCGGCGAATAGTCAACGCCATCAAAACGAGAATGTGCTGGAGTCTGTATGGAATTATCGGGACTAACCAGACGTCTTTCTATGAACCTGCCATAAATTTTATAGGCAATGATCAGCCAGGCAACAATTATTGCAGTCAAAAGAAGTGAATTCACTTTTTCCTCCCGGTCTTACTATTATGATCTAACCAGCTCATGATATCGCCATCGCATCTGATTTAAAAACCTCCGCGACGTTCTTTCTATATTCAACATATATTTATATCTAATATCTGTAAAGTAAAAACTAAAACTACAGCATTTCAACAAAAAAGCAGCGTCACTTAATTGTGACGCTGCTTTGAGAAACGACTATTAGAGAGAAACGTGATTAACTATTTGAGTAAGCTGAACCTTTCGGAAGCTCTCTTTTCGCCATCAACCATCAGGCTGTAGAAGTATACGCCTGTGGCCAGATGTCCGGCATCATAATCGACAGTATGGATCTCAGTGTTGCTGAGATGGCCCAATTCGAGTTTGTCGATACGACGGCCAAGAACATCATAGATGTCGATTGACACATTGCCGCTCTCCTTGAGTGAGAAGGCAATCTTCGTCTTGGCGTTGAACGGGTTAGGGTAGTTGGCCAGCATATCGACCTGAGTCGGCAACAAGTTGGCTTCGTCGATTGAGGTCCGGAGATCAAATTCGCGAGCAAGATCAATGTCGTTTTGAACCATTGGACCGTTCTGATCCTGGTAGGACATGACATCGCCGTCAAGGGAGCCGGCCCATAGGAATGAGCAACCGTCAAAGGATAATCCCTGGATCGAGACCCAGCCGCTGTTGACCGGACAGCACTCGCCGAAGTCGGCATAGTACTCGATAAGCTCATATGAGCCACCGTAGAAGATACCCGTATTGGTTCTTTCCGGCATAACGTTAAAGACGCAAGTCGGGTTGCCGACATCCGGACTATTACCGGCATCGGGATAGAACATGATTAGGAACTCAGGATCCGCTTCATCACACTCAAACCAGCCGGAGTTATAAGTAAGATCTAAGCCCCACCAGCGGATACCGCAGATTTCGGTCTCATCTTCGCAAAGGAAGTTATCAAAAGCGGTGTACGGGCCAAGTTCCGCGTCACTGGTGATAAAGTTCCAATCGCCTTCCGGACCGATATAAGTCAGATCGCATCCCGGCGGCGGCGGAGGTTCTCCTTCGTAGATGTTCAGGATATAGTCACCGCAATTGCTGCTATAACCATCAACCACTACATAATAGATGCCGGCTGCGAAGTAGCCTTCAACCTGCGATTGAAGAGTACCACCGAAATCATCATTGTAAAGGAATTCGCTGCCTTCACCGGAGCAGCAATCAGTCATGTAGACGGCAATCTTGGTGTCATAAGTTGAACCGATCAAGGAACAGATGATTGTCATTTCTTCAGTAACCGTCAGTTCATAAATGACATCGAAGTTATCTGAGCCGGTAATGTCACAATCATCCAGATAGGTGCAGGTATTGCCGGTTGATTGGTATGGCAGAGGATCTTCAATCACGATAGGATGTTCGCAATCTTCACCACCCTGAGTTGGCTCTTCCTGAGTTAAAGTAGTCACATATTCAAGCGGGCAATCCCAACCGGTGAATTCGGACGATCCAACCCAGTACCAATATTCCTGACCCGGGGTAGGAACATGGCTAAGGCTAATCTCTTCGCAGGGCTCGCCGGTCGTATTGGAGACAATTTCCAGATCTTCACAGTTGCCTGAACCGGCATCGATAACGAAGATAAGCAGATTAAATTCGGCTTCTACGGTAAAGGTCAGCGGAAGATCGGAATCCGAAGTGAACGTGAACCAGTCGGTGTCACGATTTTGAACCTGATCAACCAGGAATGTTCCGGAAGTACCGCAGATTACCTCACCCGGGGCAATAGGCTGAAAAATATGCGGATCGGAGTTGCAGCCGCCATTGTAATCATCAACGTAGCCATCGCCGCAATCCGGCTCGCCTTCCTCAATACCTCCGGGCGGGCAAACGACATCGCAAGGACCATCTTCGCCGACTATGACGGTGTAATCTTCGGTTTCACCATACATTGAGCTATGGTTCCCCTGGCCATCGCAGGCGCCATCAGCACCGGGATCGGTGCTGTATTGCTCGATAATGCGCATAACCGTAGCGCCCTGCGGGCCGCCTGTCGGTACGGTGATATCCAACGTCAGAGTGGCATCCACGCCGCTGCCCAGATAGTAGCTCTCATCGGCGCCGAATACCTCATCCTGATTCCAATCAATCCAGGCCCGGACATGTTCGGTCCACTGGCCCTCAGACCAGAATGTAACGGTAAGCGTGTAAGTGGCGCCCTGCTCGACAGTGGTTTCTATATCGGTGTAATCACCATAACTGGTCGGTCCTTCCTGGCCGGATTGATTAGCGATTGTATTGAATTCGACATAGGAAATGTAGTCATCAGTCATGTTCGTATAGGTAGATGTACAATACTCTTCGGTATCCGTCACCATATCAGCGGGCATTTCCGCCGCGTATGAAGGAATTGTGACATTCACTACCTTGCCGACTGGCATGTTTTTGCTGAGGTATGCGTCGGTGGCGAAAGCAAAGCTGCACCAAAACATAGCCAAAACAAAAACAACTAACGCTTTTTTCATTTTACTACTCCTTTTACTAATTAATGCAATGACACATGAAATTTGTTTCTGGTTACTATCCACTCCTTTCCTGTTTTAGTTTTACCTGATTACTGATTCCCACTATATAATTCATATATTTGATTTTATTCATTCTTCCTCAATTGCTTCCGTACGTAGATAATACTTGGGGGGTTTTTTGTCAATTATAATAATGCCATTATCCATAATATCACTTTAAAAATATCATTTTTCTTCGGATTTTATCGCTACTGTTTACAATTTTATACAAATATACACCCGACACAACATCTTCTCCCCTGTCGTTTTTGCCATCCCAAATCACCTGATTGAATCCGGCAGAGGCGATATCGATCAATTTCACCTGACGGCCCATAATATCATAAATCCCGAGTTGCGTGGGCGTGGTTGAAAATACATCAATAGCGGTCGAATTATTAAATGGATTCGGGTAATTCTGATGAAGGGTCATGTTATCGGGTAAGATATCACTATATTCACCGCTTTGAGTCAATCCCGGATACATGAAGAATGCCAGTTCCGCCTGGCTGTTAATTTCCTCAATTGATTCGCCAGCTACAAAGGCAAACGCAACTACCTCAGAATCACCCTCGGCAATCGTGAATGGTCCAACGCTCAACAGATGAGAGTAATCATCGGGAACAGAGTATTCAGTTTGAATAAATCCTTCGGACATAAATTGCAGTTTCTCCATATCAGAAAAACCATCGGCAAAGACCTCGCTGTTATCGATAGCCCGATAAGAGCCCGCCAGCGAGGTTATCGAACGAACACCAGCACACATACCGGTTGATATATCCTGCATATACCCCAGCGACAGCAATTCGTTATACCCGACAATATCGTCATATCCTGAAGTAATCGGCAGGTTCCAATCACCGAACAGGCCAACCCGAAGGTCGTTTATGGCACTATTCGAAACGTTATGTATAGTAAACTCAACCGTAATAAACTGAGCCTGCATATCCCAGCCAAAACATCTCTGGGTAATTTCCAGTCCAATAGGCTGTTCCGCATCAGCGTCGGAATATGAGGCAAATCCATCATAATCAGCATATATTCCCGGATGTGTAACCACCGGCTGTCCTCCCTCCAGCGGGTTAAAATCATCATCCGGCTGGTTGAGATCATTACGAGCGCCATCGGATACTCTGCCGTCAGAGGAGATTAAGAGCGCCGCCTCTTTCATGAAATCATCAGCGCCGGCAGGAAATCTAAAGCCGACGCCGCCAAACGGATTTACTGAGTTCTCACCAAGGCCGAACTGACCGAAATTGGAAAAACTCATCTCTAAAATATCTGTGCTGATAGTCGCAACAGCCGGTTCGGTCTGCTGGGAGATGTTAATATCAAAACTGTACAATTGCGACCAGGCGCCATCAAAGAACTCTATTGTAAAAGACACTGGGATGTCATCCGGTAAATCGGAAGGAACAACAACAGAGAAGGCAACCACAGATACAGTGTCCAAATGACCGGTGTTTCCCAATTCTGTGCGATCCTGCAATAACTCTATACCCGGCAACTGTGAATATAATCTTGCGTCGATACTCGATTCTGAACCGAGATTCTCAAGAGTCAACCGAAAACCTAATGTATCGCCTGGATCTCCATTTTCCTGATGATTATCACGGGCCGATACAGATAGTACATGCATAAACGGATGATCCGGAAGGGGCATGTAGTAAAGCGAATTTATGATATTCAACAGCCCATTGCCATAGCTATTGTCTTCTCCGGAATCGCCTAAATCGACTGCCCCTTGCATCAAAGCTGATTTGACCTGCTCAACCGAGGCTTCCGGGTTAAACTGACGCAATATTACAGCGGCGCCGGCAACATATGGCGTGGCCATTGAAGTGCCGCTCATGGTGACATAACCGCCATTATCATTACAGGACCTGACATGCACTCCGGGAGCCGTTATTTCCGGCTTGATCGTCTGACCATCACAGCCTGATGGACCTCTCGATGAAAATGAGGCAACCTCAAGGTTGTCTCCATTAACGGCGCCTACAGCAAAAGAGTTGAACTGTGTAGTAATCCTGTCACCGGGCGTTCTAATAGTCGATTCATCCGGGCCCTCATTACCGGCTGCAAAGAGACAGATAATTCCGAGCGCTTCGAGATTGTCGATTACATCCCAGAAAGTCACATTGCAGGGACCATAGAATCCGGTTGGAATTCCCCATGAATTGTTGATTACATCCGGCATGTCATCGCTGGTATCCGGGTTGCCGTCAGGGTCGGCCGCCCATTCAAAAGCTGAAAGGATATCGGCAATTGTCCGATTTACGCCTCCTCCCCTGTCCACCACACCGGCCGCAATCCACCGAGCGCCAAAAGCAACGCCAACAGTATCAGCGCGGTCAAGACCGACCATTGTTCCCATTGTATGCGTCCCGTGGCCGCTGTTATCAACGGGGAAATCGCTGTTAGTGTACGGGTCAAACCAGCTCTCGGAGGCTGTACCCCCATTGGAACCAAGCCAGGATGATGATAAAGCGGGATGCTCGCTATCAACACCGGTATCAAAATTACAGACTATCCTGCCTTCACCGGTAAGACCCATTTCCCAGGCTTCTCGTGCGCCAATAACATCCAGACCCGGCTCCGCTCCAGCCTCAGATTGGATAGCAGAACCGATTTCAACCGGTTCGACCAGTACCAGAGGAAGGTTTTCAAAAACATATTCAACGTCATCTCTTCCGGCAAGACTCCTTATAAAATCAGCGTCTCCCCTGATATATACTGCATTGCTGATCCAGAAACTTTTGTATTCAGAAACCAGAGCTTTATTGTTTACGATTATCTGCTTTAAAGATGCCTGTGAATCGAGGACTTTGCTTTTCAGATGATTTATTATCTCTCTATGCTTAATTTGCCTTGAAATGGCGCTATTATCAATGGAGGATAGCCTGGCCATATCATCCGGCCTATCTTTCATTTTTATTATGACGGCGGCTTCGCCTTCCAACTTGTTTAAAAATTCCGGAACCTGTGATGAAAATGAAGATTCGACTAGCAACATTAATGATAGTAAAACGAAATACATTCTCCTTATCATAGACATTATCTCCATAACTCAAACAAATGCAAAGGAAAGGCCAGCGCTTCTTGGAATTGCAGGTAGTTATATTATATTCATAACGACTTACATGACATCATTATACAAGCATCATTTAAAGCTATTGTATAAGATATTATATTATATTTTTAGTACAGTTATGCATGTTATTGCAGATTATTAGCAGGCGGCATATTAATAAAAAACCCCTCGATGGATATGAGGGGTTTTAGTTTAAATCGCAACAGGTTTATTTTACAAGAACCATTTTTCTGGTGTCAACCTTATCGCCTGCAATCAGCTTATAGAAGTAAACGCCTGAAGTCACTTTGCTTCCGTTATTATCGGTAGCATCCCAGCTTACAGTCCTGATTCCAGGTTCAACCGAACCATTGAAGACAGTTTTGACAAGCTGGCCGGCAATATTGTAAACCTCGATGCTTACATTACCGGCGGTCGGCGCTAAGAACTCGATCTCCGTTGACGGGTTAAATGGATTGGGGTAGTTGCCAACCAGTTCAAATTGGGCAGGCATTACTCCATCACCGCTGATCTCTTTAACACCGGTAGAAGTGACGACAATAGTTCTCATCATCCATTCGCCATCCGCCGCCAGGTTCCAGCCGCTTGAGGTGCTATACCAGTAGGAACGATAAAGTATATTATCCTGATCTTCCCCTACACCGGGGTTATCGGGAGAAGATGGATCCCAATGGAAAACTAAGAAGAAACTGCCGCTGGTAATCACCGGACCTTCCGGCCATTCGCCTATCGCCCAGCCATGAGGTTCGCGAACTGCGGTCACAGCCTCGCCGCCTGGCAGTACATCATCGGGAATACCCGCATAAACACCATTGATTGTGAAAGTAAACGGTGTATTGTCATTAACAAACACCCGGGCCATAATCACCTGAACAGGATAATCATCAGGAGTCATACTGATAGCGAAAGCATTATCTTCATAGTCGGGGCTGACAATATACCAGGCCTCGGCAGAGCCATCATCATAGGCAATCTCAGAGCCTTCGATAATGTCCATAATATAAAAATCACCGGGAGCGTTTGGCGGATCGAAAGCCTCATTTTCCCAGGGAGAGGCATCAACAGCGCTCAGATAGTAAAGTACGGTTATGCCTGCCTCTTGAAGCGGAATAGCGCCTTCCCAGGTGTCATCGCTGGTATTGGTCATACTCACAGTTTCCCAGTTGGCGCCGTCGACGCTATAATGGACAGTTGCCGAGGCAATACCGGAACCATCAGAAATTTCAGCGGAAATGGGATGTTCATCGTCCTCGGAAAAGCCAAATATCTGTTCGGCATGTTCAATTACCGGCGGAACCTGGTCATCGCCATAATAAATGACAAACGACCTGATATTCAAATCGTTGTTTAAAATCGTCCACTGACCATTAGGAGCTTTATATTTTGAACGTTGTTCCGTTCCTCCATTATCATCGGCCGTCACATACGGTGGAGGAACCTGGGTATATTCAACGCCGACATGGAAATCATCCAAACCGATATTGACCGCGGCGGGTAAGTTAATTCTCTGATAGGATAAATTTCCACTAAGACTGGCGGTGAAAGGAGTAATAAGATCATCGCCGGGTAAACCATTATTATCATCCCAGACATGAATCAGAGCATCGCCGGCGCCGTCATAACTGACAACCTGGATATAGGTTAATGAACATGGCTGAAGCGGCGTAAAACGGACGGCAAACTTCGTTCCCACCGCTATCCACCCCGGCCAGTAAACGGCAGGCGTAGAGTCGTAAGCAATCATGTCTTCCTGAGTATCCAGGATCACCGGATCAAAGCCGTTCCCGAAGCCCTCGATTGCTTGACGGTTGATTGTTTCCACCCTTTCAGCGCCGGCAACGGCAACCAGGCAAATAACCAGCGCTGAAATAAGGATTAATGATTTGTTCATGCTAACTCCATTCTTTTGAGTTAAAAGTTTGTTGATTAATGATTTCGATCATTTGAATTTTTACCTAACATATTATCACATACTATCATATGCAAACAACATGCCTTAAAAATATCAAAAATTCATTCTAACGGTAAATGCTCCCTGTAAAACTAAATTTAACCTCCTTAAAAACATAATGTTATTAACTTAAGCTTATCTTTACGATAATTACAAAACGATTTAAAATCTTCTTTCTACCCGCAAACAAATTATGAAACTAAATGCGTAAAATATTCCAAAAGAGTTCCAAGCATCATGTTTTAAGATATTGTTTAGCTCCCATAAGTCAATAGATTTAACAAAATTTACAGCCCTAAATACTGTTAAAAACCTATTCTTAAAAAAACCCCGCCTAGCAAGCGGGGTTTTATTAATTGGTGAAAAACTTACTTAAGTAATACCATCTTTTTAGTCTGGCTATTGTCGTTAACCTTGAGATGGTAGAAATAGACTCCTGATGTAACTTCCTTGCCATTATCAGTTGTGCCATTCCAGATTACGTCATGCGAACCAGCGTCATGATTGCCATTGACTAAGGTGGCGATTTTCTGTCCGGCTATATTGTAAACTTCCAGCGAAACATTGCCGCTCGATTCCAGATCGAAAATAATCTCGGTGCTTGCATTGAATGGATTTGGATAGTTCTGTTTAAGACCAAAGCTTACCGGTAAATTGGCGTTATTATCTTCAATCCCGGTATGGGAATCGGCAGTGAAGCTGATCGCCTGGTCCTGGGCAGAACGGTCACGTGACGCAGCATACGTACCGGTGTTCTCCCAGCCGCGCGTTGAAAGCGGCCATAAATTATCAAAACCAAATGCATTTCCCGGACCGCCCGATAAGGTGGCTACAAAGAATTTCTGGTTTGCCTGCATAACAATCGGATCAGGAATCGAAAAATCAACCCAACCGGTATCGGCATACGACATAGTGTCACCAAACAGGATATTACTTTCATCAGGATATCCGTTTTCATCTGAAGGAAGAATATAGAAATAAACATCATTAGCTCCATTATTAAAGATGAATGAACTAATACTGGTTATCTCAATAGCTTCAGGCATGACAAATTCATTGGCGAAACCGCCGCCGCCGCCCTCCCAGCTGGTTCCTTGAAAGCAGGTGTCAATATAACCGAGTGTCATAGGTAACATATAGTTACGCATCTCCGTGGTATCGGTATTGTTCCAGAAGAACTGGTCGCCGCTTAATATGGTCTTGAAAATGAGTGAATATACAGAAAGTTCATCCAATGTATCTCCTGGAACTTCTATCGGGAAATCAACCCAGATTTCTTCGCCTTCATCGATATGATCAATAGTAACATCCTCATCGTAAACAGGATCATCAGTCCCTTGTTTCTCCACTCTGCAATTAACGGTGATATTTTCCTCATCGGCCGTACCATAATTTCCAACCAGACCCTGTAATGCCATCGATTCGTTCAGGGGATGGAAGATAGCCTGACACCCATCCGTCATGCCGCCAGCAATACCAACATCATGGAATACAAAATTAGGATCGGGATCGGCATGGATCCGGATAACCAAACCATCATCCGGCATATGATCCGCCGGTTCCAAATCGAAAAAATATCTCAAACCGGTACGTCCCACCAGATCTTCGATTCCGATCTGAACGTGCCCTTGGGTGTTCATGAAATCACCACCCTGCTCACCATATTGATAAGTTATTGAAGAATCGGCGGCATTAAGAATCAATTGGAAAGTATGGGTTGCATCTGGATCATAGGGGCTGTTCCATTCACAAACATTAATCCAGGAAACGATCAAAGTATCTACATCGTTTGTATAGTAATAGCACTCGTTAGCACCATATGGCGCCGTAAAATCGATATCGCAGGCTAAGGGTACAACTAAATCATTGGGGTCTCTCCAGTCGGGGATCCTCCCGAAAGGCTGGGCATAAGTCTCATCAGAGGAAAACGAAATATAACCGTTAGAACCGATAAAGAAATGATCGACATGGTACCAGTAGAATGGAAAATCAAAGCCGATATCGAAAGGTCCAACAGCATTATCGTCCGCTAACCCTTCAACCTCGACGCCGATACCTGTAATGTCAATCCAGTCATACACCGGACTGCCGCCATTATCGCTGTCCACCCAGGTATATCCATACAAATCAGGTGTATTGCTGCTGTCAGCCGTCAGTCTGTTAAGCGGCGGAGTAAAAGTGGTTTTTGCGGCAAAGGCTCCGCTGGCCATAAAAGCCAGAATAAACGCAATAAGCATTAATTTTTTCATTAAAAAATACCTCCATAAAAAATAAATTACTTCCCAAAAAATAGCTTCTTAAAACCGGTCAATTCACCTCCTTAAAAGGGCAAATATTGCCTCTGGTTATTGTTTCTGATTATTTGATTTTATCTGTATTCTCACTAACTCCTTGCCAGACTTATTGAATTTTCAATAAAGCATCCTTTTTTACTGCATTAAATAAACATAATTTTCAGGGCTTTCAATTTCAAAATACATGTAAACTTTAAAAAGTCAAGCAAAAACAGCAGTAATGCCATTTCCAATTTTTAAAGAACAGCTATTTGGTACACCTCCCGCATAGTATTCAAATAAAAGTTATAAGCCATTTTTCAAATAGCCCGCCGGCAAAAACCGGTAAGCTAAATTACCTCTTTATCTTAAATACAACATTCTTTTGACTGCGGTCCTATTGCCTGCCTTGAGCCTGTAAAAATATACTCCGGATGCCGCATCGACATTGCTATCATTATGGCCATTCCAGCTAACATTATGAGCGCCAGCCTGTTTGAAACCGGAATCAAGATTTTTGACCCGTCTGCCAAGTATGTCATAAACATCAAGAGAATATGTTGAAGCGACTTCAAGGCTAAACTGAATAATAGTGTGATCATTGAACGGATTTGGATAATTCTGCGTTAAACCAAATTCCTGCGGAAGTGGTCGAATCTCGTCATCAATTGAAACCGGATCATAAGCCTCAAAATTATTACTGCGATGTTTATCCTTGCCGAAAACCGGCCAATGCGCTCCAACCAGGGAACTTGAAAACTTATAGTCAAAAACATCGAGGTTGTCGCCGCTGTTCTGTACACCGACAACAATATCAAGATCGCCATCATAATCGAGATCCCATACCGCGGCAGAGGCTTTTACCGAACCTATGGCAGATGTAGGAATCGGGAAGTTTTGTAAATCCTGACCTTCAATATCGAACGCAAACAGGCAGGTTCCGGCTGAACCGTTGGCAATTATAATATCAGGCGTACCATTACCGGTTAAATCTGCAATAACTGCCGAATTAGAAATATTCGATAACAACGAAACCGGGAAACCGCCAAAAGCAGAACCATCAGAATCATAAGCGTATATATTGGCGTCGTTTGCGCCGAACACGATTTCTGGGGTACCGTCATCATCTAAATCTCCCAGGCTTGGCGAGGATTTTACCGCTGTGCCAACATTGATCGGCCAGCCTATAACAGGGGAACCATCGTGATTGTATAGATACACTGAACCTGATTGTGTAGCGACCACAATTTCAAGCTCCGGGTCGGCTGGGTCGATGTTGCCGATTACCGGTGAGGCCCAGACCCGATTATCAAGCTCTATAGGGAAATCCTGAATCTCGGTTTTATCGGCATTAAACACATGCAAATGACTGTCAAAACCACCGGCAACTATCTCGATTTCATCGTCGCCATCAATATCTCCAACAGCAGCTGCGCCATACCAACCCAGAGTCCCGGAATAAGGCCAATCTCCATATACCGATCCATCATGATTGAATATATCTATATCCCTGGTTGAATAATTGGGCTGGATAATTTCAAGATCGCCATTGCCGTCAATGTCAGCCAGTGTCGGGCTGGCAAACACCGAACCGCCTGTCACAATCGGGAATCCACTTAAGATATTTCCATTGTAATCCCAGGCGCTGATTTCACCATTCTTGGCAGTGGCAACGACTTCATAATCACCATCATTGTCAAGGTCGCCAACCGCGGGAGCCGAGTTAATATCATCGCTAACAGATACCGGCCAGCCTGGCAAGTATGAACCGTCCAGTTCAATTACATACAGGTGGGCATCGTTACAGCCTATTACAATTTCAAAAGCGCCATTGCCATTTAAGTCACAGACTAAGGGGGCTGATTCAATGGCATCAGGTAAACTTATTGGAAAATTAGGCAATGATAAACTAAGCTCTATTATTATGCTTAAATCGATATTGTAGCCGCCATCGGTGGTTACGTTAACTATAAGCTCGAATTCATCAGGAGTAAGATCGGCGCCAAAAGTCAAACTGAATGGATCGGCATAATTGTCCTGCTGTTCGCCGCCGGGTATATCGCCAAAATCGGCAACTGAATCGGAGACGGTTATTCCATCGGGAGCTCTCAAAGTCGCAACCACATTGAAGGCATCGATGTTGACATTTTCCATTTCCACTCCGAGATCAATCGATTCTCCGGGATTTAAAATGTTATCGCCATCACCATCAGTAATAGTAAATTGAAAATCTATAAGATGGATAATCGGTGAATTCATACTAACAGCTCCTTGGGCATTAACCCGTCCTGCGCCCAGCATCCCCTCATAACCGGGGTTAAGCGAATCGATGTTATCGGCGGAACTCATCAATATATTTAAAATCTGATCGGGAGTACGGGTTAAATCCTGAGCTTTTACCAGGGCGGCCACACCGGCAGCAATCGGTGAGGCCATCGAAGTTCCATATTCATGACGGTAGGAACTCGAACCCCAGGTTGAATATATATTATCACCGGGAGCGCTGAGATCCACCCAGGGGTTGTAGTTGGAGTAACTGGATTTATGATCATTTTGATTTGTTGCGGCAACCGCCAGCACATTGCTATAAGCTGCTGGATAACCATTATATGGCGGTGGCCAGTCGTCATCATTACCGGCGGCGGCGACTATTAACACACCTTCTGCGTGCACATAATTGCAGATATTCTGGTAGCTTGGATTATACTGGTTGTTGCCCCATGAGCAGTTGATGATATGCGCGCCATTATCGACGGCATAAATCATAGCGTTATAACCACCGACCAGATAACCTTGCGCGTTAGTAATCTTGAGAGCCATTACCTTAGCACTGAAACCGGGGCCGGCTCCGCCAGCATTGTTATCGGCAACCTCTGAGGCGCAACCGGCGACATGAGTGCCGTGCGTAGGAGAATTTTCCTGCGGATCGGGATCATTGAAACCAAAATCCCAGCCGACCACATCATCCGGATAACCATTGCCATCTTCGTCGGTATAGTTCAGATCGCCGCCTGAACCCTCCGGATAGTTATCGAAAATACCGTTGCCGTTGATATCCTCCGGACCATTTATCCACATATTGGCCTGCAAATCTGGATGATTATAGTAAACGCCGGTATCGTCAATGCCAATTATCACATTCTCAGTAGTATCGCCTCGGATCACGTCCCACGCTCCAAAAGCTTCAATTTGGGATAAAGCCCATTGTTGGGAGATTGCCGGATCATTGGGTATATAAAATAGGCGGGGAATAGTCCAGAGGTCGGAATATTCGATATCCTTGTTTGCCAAAAAGACGTCGACAACATCTTGCGCATTAACCCCGGGCGCCAGTTTAAAAACATACATTCTTTCGACCAGTGAGCGAAGTTTTTCTTTACGCACCGGACGAGGATAAAAAGGTTCTACTTTAATGACGCCATAATTCTCACAGAGCAAATCAATTCCGATGTTGCCGGTTACCGCCGTTCCGTTCGTTGCTTGATTGATGATTAACGCCTCTGTCCCGATTTGCATAGTCACTATAAAACGGTCAATAATATAATCACTGCCGTTTTGGTTAGTACCGATTGACAGAGGTTCTTCTCCAACAGCCGCAGCAGCAAATAAACCTATTAATATAGCCGCAATAAATGTTTTCATCAGGAACTCCCTTCTTAGCTTATCATTACAATGTCTATACTCTCTGCTTATAATATATACATTTTCTCATAAAAAAAAAGTAAAATTATTCATGCTGGAGTAATGATTTTTCAAAATATGTGCCATTTCTCCTTTTCTGTCTAACTTTATAATATTCCTTAGACTTAACTATCACCTTTATATATGCTTAGCTCCATATAAAGACAAATAGTTAACAGAAATATTCCCAATAACTTAAATATTTTGGGAAAAATCTCATTTATAATTAAATATTCCTGAACCATATTTCATCTTTTTTGCATTTCTTTTCAATATTTCATATAATATAAACAAGTATGAAAAATCAAAAGCTGATGATAATCATAGGGCTAACCCTGCTGGGGCTGATATTGCGGATTATCTTCCTTACGGTTATGAAAGCAAACTGGCCGGGCTGGGAAAGCCCCACAATCGACGCTTTATACCATCACCTCTGGGCTAAACAGATTGCCGATGGCAACATTCTTGGTGGAGGGCCATATTTCAGGGCGCCATTTTATCCGTACTTCCTCGGTTTGATATATTCGATTTTTGGCGCTAATTTCACCCTGGTTTATCTATTTCAGCATATTATAGGCGTACTTGCGGTACCCCTTGTTTTCATGATTTCAAGGAATTATTTCCCGCCGGCTGCGGCTATTATAGCCGCCTTGTTGACCGCTGTTAACGGCATATTAATATATTTTGAGTCCCAACTTCTGCTGGATTTTCTGACTGTAATATTATTTCTGGTCTTTATATACTTCCTTACTACCGCTCAAAAAAGCGGTAAATCCAGATTCTTTCTCTTCGCCGGATTAATTGCCGGTTTGTTTGCAATCACCCGTCCAAATATCCTGGCGGTAATGCCATTAGTTTGTATCTGGATATTTATGATTGTTCCGGATATTAAAGTAAAAATAAAAAACAGCCTGCTTCTTATAATAGGAACTCTCATTTTTGTTTTGCCCGTTACTCTAAGAAATATTGTCGTCGGCGATGATGCTGTATTAATTGCCAGCCAGGGCGGCATAAACTTTTATATCGGCAATAACGAGCGGGCTGATGGCTATACCGCTTTGCTGCCGGGGTTCGGTCACACCTGGCAGTATTCCGATGCCGATTATGAGGCGGCTTCAAATCTTGGTAAAAAACCCGGAACGATAAAACCATCGGAGGTTTCATCATATTATTATAATAAATCTGCTAAATATATTCTGTCATCTCCGGGGCATTTTATTAAGCTTCTTATAAAAAAGTTTTATCTTTTCTGGAACCGTTATGAGATATCGAATAATAATAATATCTATTTTCTTACAAACTATATCGGATTGTCTTTTTATCCGCTGTTTTTGTTTGCCGTTATTTCCCCGCTGGGCTTGATTGGTTCTGTCTTATGCTTTTTCAAAGGCCGGCGTTTCTGGATTTTTCCGATACTGATTTTTGGTTATATGGCCACTGTGATAATGTTCTTTATCACCGCCAGATTTCGACTTCCACTGGCGCCTGTTCTAAGTATCATGGCGGCATATGCGATATATGAAATATATCGAGCAATTGCAAACAAGCGCTACAGATATTCTGTCGTTCTGCTGGTTTCTGTGCTCATTGCAGTTGTCTTCACCTGGACAAATTTCTACGGTCATCATGACAGTTCGACAGCCATGGCAAATTACTCGCTGGGCAACATGTTTTTAAAAAAAGGCGATTATAACTCCGCCAGACAGCAATATCAGACAGCTTCAGAACAGGCTCCTTGCGTGCCGAATGCGCATCTTAACCTTGGCGTAATTGCCTTCTATGAAAGCGACACTGCAGCTGCCAGGTATGAATTTGAAAACGAGATAGAATACTGTGGACCATCAGCTAAAGCTTACAACAATCTCTCGATGTTAGCCCGTCTCAAAGGCGATTATAATCGGGCTTATGCTATCGCCGACACGGCAATATCATATTTCCCCAATTTCAAAGAGGGATTTATTAACAGGATAACAGCGGCTTTTGCTCTGGCTGATACAAATGTTATTGAAACAGCCGTATCAGGTTTCGTTGACACTTTCCCCGAAGATATTGCCGCAAGGTATTATCTCGGACGATTTTTAGTTTTAACAGGCAAACCGCTCAAAGCTGAAAAGGAATTCAGATATGTCGCCTTATCCAGCGACAAAGACATCGTTTCAGAATACGATCTATCAGAGATATATTCGGCGGCGCTGCCTTATGGCTATAACCCTGAAAAGATTCGCGGTAAAAGTTTCTATCACCTGGGACTATTATCTGTAGAGAAAGGCGAAATAGATTCAGCTTTATACAATTTCAAACAGGCGGTCAACTTTCTGCCCGATGATCCGGACGCCCGTCACAATTTGGCTTTAGCGTATGATCAGAAAGGCAAATATCAACCAGCCCTTGCCGAATTCAGTAGGGCAATAGAATTAGATAGTACAAACGCCATTTACTATTATAATTATGCCCTTTCGCTGGGAAAAACCGGCAACTATCCAATGGCAGTTGAGATGCTTACTAAAGCATTATCCCTCGATCCGGAATTCGATCAGGCTAAGAATGTCCTGCAGGCGCTGCGCGCTCAGTTGAATAAATAGCCAGCAGGAGCAACCCCTTAATCCGCTTTAAATCAAGCAAGAATACTGCTTCATTTAGCCTGCATTATTCATAAACTTCTTAATGAGTAAGAGGCTTTTGAGGATAATAAGAGATCAAATATTCCTACTAATATTTGGTTGTTTACGTTCTATAAAGTAAAGTAGGACAGACTTTCAGTCTGTCCGGACAGGTTGAAAACCTGTCCTACTATTATCAATTATTCCTGTAAAGAATGCAGGACAGCATGAAAACACTATGTATTTTTAATAACTTCTGTACAGTTACTATTAATATATTGCTGTCTCTTCACTTTGAAACTGTTTTGAAAATAATATTACTGATTTATGAATAAAGCGGGATATAATTAATCCCCAAAGTGTTCTGTCAACAACCTGATGGTGTTTGCAATATTCCATGGACTTGCAGAACTCCTCTACTCTTTCGCCAGCCAGTTGATTATGCTTGAAACTATAGTTATTAAAATCGAGGCCATAATCGCCACGAACAGGCTGGAAATCTCGAAACCATCGATAAGTAATGAGACTAAGTAGAGGATGATTCCATTTATTATAAATATGAATAAACCAAGCGTGACAACAGTGATGGGCAGGGTGATAATAACCATGATTGGCCGCAAAAACGCATTCAGTATGCCGAGAATAACCACCGTCATTATCAAGGCATACAAGCTGTTTACCTCGATTCCGGGCAGCAGCTTTGCCACCGCCAATATAGCGACCGAGGCGACTATAAATCTTAACAGCAGATTTCTCATATTTATTAGCCCTTTTGTTTGACCGGAAACAGTTTCCTCAAGGTAATGGTCCCCCCTGCCAGCGAATTGTTGATATAATCTTTGCATTGTTCCAGCCAGGAGCCTCTGAATAATTTCATATTAATTGAGTAAGGCGTGTCATAAAGGTACATACAATGACGGGAAACGGCAAAATCATCACTGCCGGCGCCAAGGGCAAAAGCATTTTCATAACCGGCGCGCTTAACAGCCTCGATTACCCTGCGATTATACCGTCCAAACGGGTACGAGAAATGTTTCACCGGCAAGCCAAGCTTGTCCTCGATTTGCTTTTTTGAACCGGCGATTTCATATTCAAGTTTGTTGTCATCAAGATATCGGAGATCGACATGATTAACAGAGTGACTGCCTATCTCAATTCCCTCATCGACCAGGATTTTGATCTCATGCCAGGATAGATGGCCCTTGTTTTTATAATCCCAACGGCTTTTGTTCCCGACATAGCCGGAGATAATAAACACGGTAGCTTTAAAATTATACTTATTCAATATCGGGAGAGCGTTTATGAAAAAACTTTGCCAGCCATCATCGAAAGTGAGCGCTATATCATTTTTTCTTTTAAGGCCGGCAATACTGACCCCATGATAACCGAGTGAAGCCAGGTATTTAATAAGGTGTTCGAATTTCTCCGGCCTGATACGTGTTATGGACAAATCGAGGTTTTTGCTTATATCATGAAAAGCCAGCAAACGACCTGGAGAGCTTTTCAACTTAAGCCGCCAGAAAAAATACCAGCTTAGAAAATAAGCTCCTGCCAACGCGAAATAGCCAATCATGGCTGCCAGTTAATTGAGTTTTCAACCGCTTTTTTTGTTACCGGACCAAGAACAGTCACAGTGAGTTTATCGGGCTGGAACAGCTTGACGGCAATATCTCGCATGCTGGCAGAGGAAACACTATCAATTTGTGAGACCGTTTCATCGATTGAGATATATTTACCCAGGAGCAGTTCATGCTTTGCCAGTCGGTTCATTCGATGCGACGTATTTTCAAGACCCAATACAAGCGAACCTTTCAACTGCTCCTTAGCCGAGTTAAGTTCTGTTGAATCGAGTTTAGTGTTTTTAAGTTTTTCGAGTTCGTCAAAAACCGCCCTGAGAACAGCGCCGGTATGGCCTTTCTCAGTATTAAGGTAGACTCCGATCACGCCTATATCCTTGAAAAAATCCAGGTATGAAAAGACGGTATATGCCAGGCCCATATCTTCCCTTATTTTCTGGAACAGTCTTGACGACATGCCGCCGCCAAGGATGGAGTTTAGAAGAAGCAGAGAAGCCCGTTTGGGATGGCTGAATTTTATTGCCGGCATACCGATGCAGATATGGATCTGGTTGGTTTTTCTGGATGTGACAAAAACTCCCGGATGAAGCTGAGGTCTAATTCGTCTGGTTCTGGCAGCAGTTGAATATTTCTGATTGTCAGAACTGATAGTTTCCGGCAGGTGTTTCTTAACCAGTCTGACAAGATCGCTGTGCCTGAAATTGCCTGAGGCAACAACAATCATCCTTTTTCTGAGATAATTACTGTTAAGAAAGCTGATTACTTTCTTTCGAGAGAAGCCAGATACCGTTTTTGCCGAGCCCAGGATAGGTCTGCCAAGAGGGTGTTTGCCAAAAATCGATTGGGCAAAGAGGTCGTGCACTAAATCGGCGGGAGCGTCCTTGACCTCGTTGATTTCGTCGACAATAATCTTCTTTTCTTTTATAATGTCATCTCTATCGAACCGGGCATTGAACGCCATATCGGCCAATATTTCAACCGCCCGCGGCAGATGAAGGTCGATAATTTTAGCCAGAAAACAGGTGTTTTCCCGGGTCGTGAATGCATTTATAACTCCGCCAACGGATTCTATGTAAGAAACTATGTCGAATGAAGAACGGGTAGTCGTTCCTTTAAATACCATATGTTCAATGAAATGAGAAATACCCTCAAGCCCATCAGGCTCATCCCGAGAACCGATGTCCACCCACAGGCCGATTGAGATAGACCTGACAGTCGGGATCGATTCAGAAATAATCTTTAAACCGTCAGGAAGAACTGTTTTTCGATAAATTGAGCTCAATTACTTTTTCTTTATAGAATGATCATTTAAAACGGCTTTTCTGGAAAGGCGGATTTTCCCTTCCCTGTCAATATCGATCACTTTGACATCAACCATATCTCCGAGCCGAAGAATATCCTCAACTCTATCCACTCTATAGTTTTCAAGCTCCGATATATGAACCATACCGTCAGTTCCGGGCAGAATTTCAATAAATGCGCCAAAGTTCGTTATCCGTCTGACTTTGCCATTGTAAACTTTGCCGATTTCGGCTTCCTCGGTCAGTTTCTCTACCATCTTCTTTGCTTCTTCCCCGGCTCTCTGGTCGACTGAGGCTATAAGCACAGTGCCGTCATCCTCGATGTCAATTTTAGCGCCGGTTTGTTCGACAATACTGCGGATGGTTTTACCGCCGGGACCGATAACGTCGCCGATTTTTTCCACCTTGATTTTCATGAATATTATTCTCGGCGCATACGGAGAAAGCTCGGCTCTTGGTTTGTCGATAGCCTGGTTCATCTTATCGAGAATAAACAGACGGGCGCGACGGGCCTGCTCAACCGCTTCTTTCATGATTTCGATATTTATCCCGCTGATTTTAACATCCATTTGAAACGCCGTAATACCCTCTGCCGTACCTGCAACCTTGAAATCCATATCACCAAGGTGGTCCTCGGCGCCGAGTATGTCTGTAAGTATGGCGTATTTTTCACCTTCTTTTACCAATCCCATCGCTATTCCCGCAACCGGGCCTTTTATCGGAACGCCGGCGTCCATAAGGCTGAGTGAACTGCCGCAAACAGTAGCCATCGAGGAAGACCCGTTTGATTCGAGAATGTCCGATACAATTCTTATTGTATATGGGAAGCTTGTTTCAGCAGGTATAACGGGCTCGATTGCTCTCTCGGCAAGATTGCCATGGCCGATCTCACGCCGACCCGGTCCCCGGACAGGTTTAGTCTCACCGGTCGAATAGGGCGGAAAATTATAGTGCAGCATAAAACTCTTAAAGGACTCGCCAAGCAAGTCGTCAGTTCGCTGCTCATCCATCTTGGTGCCAAGAGTTGTAGCAGCCAGCGCCTGGGTCTGTCCCCTGGTGAATACTGCTGAACCATGAGCACGGGGTAAAAATCCTATTTCACAATGAATCGACCGGATATCCTCGTAACCTCTGCCATCAGGACGGGCGCCCTTATTTAAAATCATATCCCTCACGTCCTTTTTCTCGAGGTCGTGAAGGATATCAGATATCACTTTTTCCTGCTCGGGAAATTTTTCTTCAAGTTTTTCCTTAATTTCATCAGCAAGCTCATCTAATTTTTGCTGACGCTCATGCTTGTCTTTTATGACGCTGGCTTCCTTTATTCTATCAAATGCCATCTCTTTGACCACAGCGCCCAGTTCGGAATCGACTTCCGCAGGAGTGAATTCTTTTTTAGGCTTACCGCATTTTTCTTTGAGTTCATCGATACTGTCGATGATCTTTTTAATCCAACCGCGGGCAAAATCTAAAGCCTCGAGCATATCGCTCTCCGATACTTCACTGCAGCCGCCCTCCACCATATTAATGGCATCAGCAGTCCCGGCGACGATGATATTTATATCATTGGTTTCAAGTTCTGTAAATGTTGGAAATACAACCAGCTTTCCGGCTACACGACCAATCCGTACTCCGGCAATGGTAGCTGTAAAAGGTATTTCAGATAGCGCCATAGCCGCCGATGCTCCAATAATGCCAAGAACGTCCGAATCGTTTTCCTGGTCGGCAGACAAGACCCTGATTAGTATCTGAACCTCGTTCATATAACCGTCCGGGAAAAGCGGCCTGAGAGGGCGGTCAACCAGCCGTGAGCTCAAGATTTCCTTTTCAGTAGGGCGCCCCTCGCGCTTGAAAAAACCGCCCGGTATTTTACCGGCTGCATAGGCATTTTCACGGTAGTCGACAGTTAGCGGGAAGAAATCACGTCCCTCCAGCGGAGAATCGGAAGCGCAGGCAGTCGCCAGCACTATTGTGTCACCCAGCCGCACAAGAACTGCGCCAGAAGCCTGCCTGGCTACATGCCCCGTTTGTATGGTTAATTTTTTGCCATTAACTTCAATTTCAACCTGTTCAATCTGTTCAATCATTGTTTCCTCTATTTGAAAATATTTACTTTCGCAATTTCAGGTTTTCAATAAGAGCCTGATAACCTTCAAGGTCGGTCTCCTTCAGGTAATTTAACAGACGGCGTCTGCGCCCGACCATTTTCAATAGACCTAATTGCGAATGATGGTCTTTTTTATGTATCTTAAGATGTTCGGTCAGATCATTGATACGCCTGGTAAGCATAGCTACCTGAACCTCGACAGAACCAGTATCCTTTTCATGGAGTCTAAACTGGCTTATAAGACTGCTTTTCACCTCTTTTGTTAAAGGCACGTTTCCTCCTTAAATATGCAATATTTTTTTTATTTGCTTTTCATCTTCCGCCAGAGCGGTAATTAACTTTTCGGGCGATTCGAATTTTTGGGGCGCCCTTGTATATTTTTCCAGCATCAGCCTGACTTTTTTCCCCGAGACATCCTCACAGAAATCAAACAGGTTCACCTCAACCGTTATTGTCTCATCGCCGAATGTCAGCCTGGCGCCAATGTAAGCCATGCCGGGGATAATTTTATTATCAACCTGGACCCTGGCTGCGTAAACGCCTTCCTTGGGTAAGAGTTTGCCGGGAGGAATATTAATATTAATGGTCGGATAGCCAATTTCCTTCCCAACTCCCGTTCCTCTGATGATTTCACCTGATAAAAAATATTTATATCCCAACATATCGACTGCCAGATCGTAATCGCCGGTTTTGAGTTCCCTGCGGATCCGGCTCGATTTAACGGGTCTATTGCCATTTTGAACCGGTCTGACCATTTCGTAAGTGTAGTTATAATCATCCGCCAGCGATTTAACAAGCTCATAATTTCCTCGCCTGTCTTTGCCAAACGAATGATCATAACCTACAACAAAGTGTTTCATGTGCAGGCAATCTACTAAAATACGCTTGATGAAACTCTCAGCCTCCAAGGATGCAAACTGTTCGTTGAATTCCAGGATTATGACCATATCGAGATTTAATTTTTCCAGCTGTTCCAGTTTTTCTTCATTAGTATTTAAAATTTCAGTCCGGCCTCTTTTCCCAAGCACCATTTGCGGATGGGGATCAAAAGTAACCACAACAGAGGTCGTATTCTTTTCCGCGGCGGCTCTGATTAAACGTTCAAGCAGGACCATATGCCCCTTATGGATACCATCAAAGGTGCCGACTGTCAATGTTGATGGCTGAATGTCCTCATTTTCAAGCGAGCTCTTGCCGTAAATGACCTTCATCAATTATTCTCACGTATTTTCCCAGGACGTCACGGCTGTCAAGCCGGTTGAGACTTCCCCAATTATAATTTAAATTAACCATTGCTAAAATTTTATTATCGGGTCCTAAAAGCAGCGATAAACAGCCGCCGGGACCTCTGTATTCTGTATGCCCCAAATATCTTTTAATAAATGGCCTTCCCTCCAGGATATAATGGTAATATTCGGGTCTTATTGAAATTGTCGGCCTGTCCGGAAGAGCCTCAACTAAAGACCGTACAGCGCCGTAATCTCTATTTTCAATCGAATTCATCAGTTGTTCCAGTGAGATTGCCTGGTCGATTGTAAAACTGTCGACAGCCATTCTGACCAGGTCTTTCAAATAACCCCCGCAGCCAAGCTTCTGCCCCATCTCATGTGCAATACTCCTGACATAAGTCCCGGCGCTGCAATGTATATTTAAACCGATTAAAGGCCAGCTGAAAAAATCGATTTCTATCGAGTAAACCTCAACATCTTTATGTCTTTCCGGGACTTTCTCGCCATCTCGGGCAGATTGATACATCCTCTTACCCTCGAGTTTGACCGCTGAAAATGGCGGCACAAGCTGACTTATTCTTCCAGTAAAAGTATCACATAGATGTTTAAACCGATCTAAATCTACCTTCCCAGGATCAATTTCTGAAACGATTTTTCCCTCACGGTCAAAGCTGTCCGTAGTTCTGCCAAACTCGAAGACAGCGGAATATTTTTTATCGACACCGGTGAGTTGTGAGGATAAAAGGGTGCCTTTTCCGAGAAGAATTATCATTAATCCGGTAGCCAGCGGGTCTAAAATCCCGGTATGCCCAACTCGTCGCTGACTGAAGATTTCTCTTACTCTATCGACCAGGTCATGCGATGTCAAGCCGGCTGGCTTGTCAATCAGCAGGATACCATCAACCATTTAAAAACTCCGTAACTTCAGCAATAGTCTGCGTTACTGCTTCATTAAGCGGCTTATTAAGAGTAAATCCCGCGGCGTTGGGGTGCCCCCCGCCGCCTTTTTGTCGGGCATATACCGAGATGTCAATACTATTCTGCGAACGTAAACCGATTTTTACTGTCTGCATATCTATCTCTTTAAACATTATGCCCACTTTTACACCTTGAATAATCAGTGAATAATCGATTATCCCCTCTGTATCTTCTACTTGAACCTTATTCCTTTCAAGATCATCGTTTGTGAGCGTCAAAACGCAGATACTGCCATCATTGTAGAGTTTGAGATTTTTTAGTATTCCTCCTAACAGCATGATTGTTCCGGCAGAAAAAGAGGAGAATATTTTATCAGAAATCTGCTTCGGGTTAGCTCCGGCTTCAACCAGTTCGGAAACGGCCTTAAAACATTTTGCATCGGTGTTCGAAAATTTAAACCTGCCGGTATCCGAGGCGATGCCGGCATAAAATGCTCCGGCAATTTCCGGAGTTATTTTATAGCCGCCCAGTTTTATGATATGATATAAAATTTCTGCAACGGCGCAGGCGGATTCATCTATATAATTAATATCTCCAAACAGCGAATTTCCATTATGATGGTCGATATTAACCAGTATCATATCACTTGCAATAAAATCTTTAACAAAACCGATACGATCAATGCTTGGGCACTCCAGTATAATCGCTGCCTCAGGGTTGAATTCAGCGGGTTGTGGAGTAAACCAGATATCGCCGGCAGGGTCTAAAAATTCATATTTATTCGGAAGCCTGCCCTGGTTATAGACAACTGTCCTTTTGCCAAGGTCTTTTAAGAAATAATTCAGCCCGATAAGAGAACCGATAGAATCGCCATCGGGGTCCTGATGAGATGTTAAAAGAAAATTTTCTTTTTCTTCAAGCAGTTCGTAAAATTCTTTAAAATCAGTTCTGGTTTTCATCTTTTTTTATTCTGTCGAGCAGTTCGCTTATTCGCTGCTCCCTCTCGATTGACGGATCGTATACGAATTTCAGCTCCGGCATAAATTTAACTCTTATCCGGGCGGCAAGTTCTTTACGAATTAATTTATAATTATCTTTAAAAAATCTCTCAGCGTTATTAATAGAGCTTTCATCGCCATAAACCGAGTAATATATCTTGCCATAGCGCAAATCTCTAGAAAGTTCGACCTCAGTAATTGAGATTATTAGATTAGCAGGTGGAATTATGGTATTAATAAATATACCGGACAGCTCCCGGCTTATCTGAGATGATAATCTGTCTATTCTGGAAAAATCTTTCACCGCCACTCCATCTGAATATCAGTTACGACAATTTCCGGCTGACCGTAGACCAGATCGGACACTTTAGACAAGACGGAATTGGCGAATTTCTTATCGTTAGAAATTATTGCCACTCCGACTGTACCGCTTTGCCACAGATCATGTCCTTCGAGTTCAGCCACCGAAACGTTGAATTTATTTTTCAACCTGTCTTTTAACGATTTCAATATCTTCCTTTTACCTTTTAAAGAACCGGCGCCCGGAAAATGCATGCGAAACTGAACTATCCCTATAATCATAAGGCATCGATTTTTTAAACATCCAAAGTTCTGGCGATCTCCTCTATTTCATACATTTCGATAAGATCACCATCTTTAATATCGGGTATTCCCGAGACGCCTATTCCGCATTCATACCCTGATTGAACTTCCCTGACATCATCTTTAAACCTTTTTAACGAGGAAATAGTTGCCTCGCCGATTTTTTCATCATTTCGTATAACCCGGCATTTTGCTCCACGGCGAATAACGCCTTCTATGACAAAACTGCCGGCGATAAAACCAATCTTGGGCACTTTGATTATTCGACGGACTTCAGCCTGACCTAATTTCTTTTCTACCAGTTCCGGTCTTAATAAACCTTCAAGAGCCTTCTTTATATCGGATTCAACCTCATAAATGATCTTATACAGCTTGATATCAACGTTTTCTTTCTGGGCGAGCTCTGATGCCTTAAATTCAGGTCGTGTATGAAATCCAATAATAATCGCCTGGGAAGCCGCTGCCAGCATTACATCGGATTCGTTTATGGCGCCAACTCCCCGATGGATGACTTTAACCGCCACTTCCTTATGGATAATTTTGGAAAGGGTGTCAGATAACGCCTCAACAGAACCGTCAACGTCGCCTTTGATGATAAGGTTCAACTCCTGAATCTGCCCTTCCTTTATGCGATCATATATATCGGTAAGCTTTATTCGATTAATCAGCCTATAGTCTCTTTCTCTTTTCAATCGCAGTCTTTTCTGGCTGATACTTTTAGCCTCCGACTCGGCCTGTGCAATAAAAAATGCATCGCCTGCCTGAGGAACTCCATCGCTTCCTAAGATCATTACCGGAATAGAGGGTGTAACTTCGTTGACAGAATTGTCCCTTTCATCGAACATTGCTCTCACTCTACCGCTGTAGATACCGGTGACAAACGGATCGCCAATCCGAAGAGTACCTTTTTTTACCAGAACCGTCGTTACAGCGCCTTTACCGCGATCAAGTCTGGCTTCGATAACAACTCCAGTAGCCCGACAATCCTGATTAGCTTTGAGGTCCATCATTTCAGCCTGCAATAGAATCATATCCAGAAGCTTATCGATATTTCTCCCAAACTTGGCCGATATCTCGACCATAATGGTTTTACCGCCCCATTCTTCCGGAACCAGGTTGTGCTTGGCAAGCTGTTGCTTGATATTATCGATATTGATATTTGGCAGGTCAATTTTATTGATGGCAACAATTATCGGGACACCGGCGGCTCTGGCATGGTCGATAGCCTCAATGGTTTGGGGCATCACTGCATCATCAGCAGCCACTAATAAAACTACTATATCGGTGACCTGGGCACCCCGGGCTCTCATTGCTGAAAAAGCCTCATGACCAGGGGTGTCCAGGAATGTAATCATACCCTCGGGTTGATGAATAACATAAGCGCCAATATGTTGAGTAATGCCACCCGATTCTCCATCGATGATATGTGATTTCCTGATATAATCTAAAAGAGACGTTTTGCCATGGTCGACATGTCCCATAATTGTTACTACAGGCGGGCGCCTGACAGCTTTTTCATCATCCGCAACAACGACGGTTGTTTCTTCACCGACAAGGATATCCTCCTCAACATTAAAACCGAATTCCAGGGCAATTGTTGATATGGTGTCCATATCCAGGCGTTGATTGACAGTGGCCATCATTCCCAGTTCCATGCACTTGGCAACAACTGCAGCCGGTTTTATCTCCATCAGCGTGGCCAGTTCGGAAACTGTAATAAACTCTGACACCTTAATAGTTTTAGACAACTCGGCCGGCCTTGTCTGATCAATCTTATCCTGGCGATGATATTTTTTTCGTTTTGCTCCGCTCAAGCTTGACATTGTCTGACGAAAAGTAGCTTTAACCGCTTTTTTATCGACGACCCTCTCCTTACGGCGGCGCCTTCTATCTTTTCTTCGTCGGACATCAAATCTTTTTATTTCAGTCTTTTTAACATCCTTTTTTTTGGCTTTTGTCAGTTCTGCAAGGATTTTCTTTCTGGCTATTACTTTCTGCTGCTTAATATTCCATTCTTTTTGTTTCAGTTTTGCTTCTATTTTTTTCTTTTGTTCAAGACCTCTTTTGACTTCCTCTTTTTCAGACGTCAATTTCTTTTTGACAGCGTGGGTAACTTCCGGCCCGACCGTGGATGAATGAGATTTTACTTCAAATCCAAGACCCCTGATAATATCGACCATCGCCTTGGATGAAATACTGTACTCTTTTGCTATATCATATATTCTTCTTTTTTTAATCATATTGTCCTCTTTGGCGATCTTGCTATTGCCGAAATATATTAAACTTCAATTTCACTTTATAAGTATTAATAGTCCTCCAAACGCGGCGTTTCACTGTCTTCAGGTGAGAATTCAAACTCGACCGGCCTGGCAACGTCGCCTTCAGCGGCTGCCTTTTCGAGTTCGGCAATTTTGTTGTTTATGGCCTCCTGAGCGGCTTTTACTAACCGAGCGGCGGTCTTTTCTCCGATGCCATTTATCTCCACCAGCTTCTCAATTCCTTTCCTCGTGATATCCTGAGCTGTTTCAACGCCCGCTGAGAGAAGTCTGGCACACATTTTTTCATTGAGTTCGGATATTTCCTCTATATCGACTTTTTCCAGTTCTTCGGTTTGACGAAGAGCGTTATATTCAGTTTCGGACATTATATTGATTTTCCAACCGGTTAATTTGGCGGCCAGCCGGGCATTTTGACCGGTTTTGCCGATGGCTAAAGATAGTTTGTCATCAGCCACGACCACCAGCATTTTTTTATCTTCATTGAAGATATCGACATGAACGATCTTGGCAGGAGCTAAGCTTTTAGTGACAAAGATCATCGGCTCGGATGACCAGGGAACAATATCGATTCGTTCGTTATTTAATTCACGCACGATATTCTGCACGCGGCTCCCTTTGACCCCAACGCAAGCCCCAACCGCATCTATACGATCATCATTGGAATATACGGCAACTTTGCTTCTTTCACCGGGTTCCCGAGCGATTGCTTTTATCTCAATAATCTTTTCTGAAATCTCTGGCACTTCTGATGCAAACAATTTTCTTAAGAAATCCGGGGAAGAACGCGTAAGATAAACTTGCGGACCACGGTTGCTTTTCTGAACGTCGTAGATATACGATTTAATCCTGTCGCCCTGGCGGAATTTTTCTTTTTTGATTTGCTCCTTTGCAATAACAATACCCTCAGCCCGCCCCAGGTTGATAATAAGATTGTTTTTGTCCGCCTGCTGAACAGCGCCGGTGATAAGTTCGCCAACCTTGATGATATATTCCTCATAAATCTGATCGCGTTCCGCTTCACGGACTTTCTGTATCAGTATCTGTTTGGCCGAGGCTATGGCATTCCGGCCTAATTCATAATAATCGATAGGCACGTCAAGTTCCTGACCAATTTCAACATCTTCATAATGTTCTTCAGCTTCAGTAATGGTCATTTCAATGACAGGATCAACGACATTATCAACGACCTTCTTTGTCCAGAACATTCTGATTTCACCGGATAAACGGTCAATCTCAGCCTTTATTGTTTCGTTTTCACCCAACTTCTTCTTAGCCGCCGCTACCAAAGCGGCTTCGACTGTCTCTAAAACATATTCCAATTCGAGATTTTTTTCAGTGGCTATCTGGGTCAACGCTTCCATTACATCGTACTGCATTTCTTCATCTCCATTTATGGCTAAAAAATAATTTTCCCCCTGATGATCCGGTCAAATTCGTAAAGAAACTTCTGATCATCTTTTGAAATTGTCACACCGGTCTCATCGGTACTTAATAATATTCCTTCAACTAATGATTTTTCATTTTCCGCAGGAGTGAGCTCCAGGCTAACCGTTTCACCTATACGGCGTTGAAAATCTTTTTGAGTCAATAGAGGTCTATCAAGGCCTAATGATGACACCTCGAGATTATACCTTCCCTGGATAATATCCTCCATATCAAGATAATCAGTACAGGCTTTTGATAAATCTTTACAGTCTTTGATAGTAACTCCGCCTTGTTTGTGTACATATACACGGATTATAGTGCGTCCTCCGAGCCTTATACCTTTAAGCTCAACCAATTCACAGCCAAGCTCATTCGCTATCAAATGAAATTTGGCTTCTATCTGATCTATCTGCTCCAATTTCTCAATACTCTCAGAATTCGTTTATAATAACAAATAACAATCAAAAGAGTGGGTTTGTCAACCCACTCCCAAACCTTATAATATATAAAAATTTCCCTAAAAATTGCAAGCATTAAATTCGAGGGGAGTTTTTTTGGAGATTTTCCCTGATGATAATGTGATGAAAACAAAGAACCATTTAACAGGCAGGGTTTAATTAAAGAACTTCGTTCGCCAACCCTGCAGCGGCTCTGGAAAGAGCAGGGTGCCCCACTCCCGCCCAAAGCGGGAGTGGGTTACCCCATTACAAAAACAATATGAGGCATATAGCTTGCCCAATAAAAAAGGCGGTGCTGAGACCGCCTTTTAAATTGTTGTCTGATTTTATTTCTATTTGCCCAAGCCAGTCGGAATAATCCTGCTGTTTATCACAGGCGTATCACAGTTCGGCCAGCCAGCAGGAGGGTCATCAGGAACACCCTCTAACCAAGCCGACTCATAATCCGGACAGGGCGTTATGGTGCCGCCAGCAACAAAGTAGCCTACCAAAGCAGTTACGTCGCCGCCGATGATGGTACAGTCGCCATTAATATCGGCCGATGCCCAGAAACCATCCAGGTTGCATGCCGCCTGACCGCCGCCGATGAAGTAACCAACAAGATAGGTAACATCGCCACCGATAACGCTTGGCGGCCAGATACCTAAAGCCATGTTGACGTCGCCGGGCAGATATTCATAAGCGGAAGGATTCAGCGCAACATCCAATATCGTAGTATCACCTACTGTGACTGCAATGTTAGTCACGGTCGAATCAGCGTAATTATCATGTGAAAATGAAATATCGTAGACTCCCACTGGTATATTATCAAGAATATACTGTCCATCCTGGTTGGTATAAGTATCAATCCCCGTACCCTCGGCGATAACATGAACATCTGCAATCGGATCACGATAGCCCGCCTCAGAAACAACGCCTGCAATCCAGCCAACTTCAGCTTCCAAAACCAATGTATCACCCCGGGAGTAATACATATCCTCTCTTGATAGAGAAGTCAAACCCTCACGCCAGACTACATGTAATGTATCCCCCGGACCTGTAACTATGTATGGCACGTACGATCCTGTGACATAATCAGGTAGGCTTACCAGATCCGGATTGGTATTGCCCGACCAGGAAACGCCCAAATCTGTAGAATAGGATGTCCAAATATCATCATAGCCCGTCACTGAGTTCTCTGCGCTGTACACGGCCGCCAGAACACAAGTCGAGGTCGATGTAATATCGGGATTCCAGGTATCAATGCCACCGGTAGGGCCGAAATCAATAAAAGTCAATTCAGCCTGACCACTCCAGGATACCCCACCATCCCTTGAGCCGGTGTAAAGGCACAATTTAGTGTAGGGAGCGTCACTGATTGATCCCTTATAAACTACATGAATGTTATTCGATGCATCAATATGAATCGCCGCTTTACCGGTTTCTTTATATTCTAAAGTGATATGTTTATCTGTAGTCTCGCTGGAAAAAGATAATCCACCATCGGTTGATTTACCATACAAAAGCTGATCCTCTCCACCACTGTAATCATCTTCGTTCCAAACAACATAAATATTTCCAGCACCATCGATCTCAATATCAGGATCCCAGGCGGGTAATGCATCGCGAAAAGATATTTCCCTGTCTACCGATTGACCGGTCCAGATAAGTCCATGGTCGGATGATTTGGAATACAAAACCTCATAATTATTGTAAACGCCATCAGTTTTTTGATGCCAGACTACGTGAAGGTTGTCGGACGGGTCTATGGCCAGTGATGGATTATTGGCATCATAGGCAGCCCCGCTGGAGTTACTGATAGGAACATCAGCGGCGCTGTTTTCCCATGTATTGCCACCATCGGTTGAATACAGAAGCATTATTTCTCTGATTCCAGTAGTTTCATAATCCTCGCACCAAACGATAAATATACGCCCTTCACTGTCGACAGCTATATCGGAATACTTTTTATTCGCCGACTGGTAAACGTTTTGACCATCGTCGGCATTGATTATGACATTGCCGGAGGTACCGGTCCAGGTATACCCGCCATCAATGGATTTTGTGAAAAACAATTCGCGCCTATATGGAGAATATGGCTCGCCTTGAGCAGAAACCACATACAGCTCACCATTATTTCCGATACAGAAACTGGCAGTTTTGACATCGAGTGAGTCTTCGGGAATCGTCTGGTACGTTATCGGTTGATCAGCCACAGTACCCGACCATTCGGCATAGGCAGCGCCAACAGTCAAAGCAATCATGCCTGCAATAATTCTGATAATAATTCTCATACTTTCTCCCTGTTTATCAATCGTGTATTACATTTTATCCAAGACAACAATTTTAAATCAAGTTGAGATCACCTCAAGATCAAAATTTCATATCAGGATAATTTAATTAATCAATCGTCCATCTTTAAAACGGATCTTCAGTTATTTTTCTATAATCAATAGCTATTCACAATTTGGCCAACCCTCCGGCACAGTCGGTGGAAAAGGCGGCCATGAAGACCGCCTTTGGAGTTGTTGTATTAACTTAGTGTCTACTTAACCGAACCAGTCGGAATAATCTTGCTGTTTATCACAGGCGTATCACAGTTCGGCCAACCATCCGGCGCAGTATCAGGAAGAGGAGGCCAGAGCGGCTCATAATCGGGGCAGGGTACCAAACTGCCGCCAGCAACAAAGTAGCCTACCAAAGCAGTTACGTCACCGCCGATGATGGTACAGTCGCCATTAATATCCGCGGAACACCAGAAACCATCCAGCATACATGCCGCCTGACCGCCGCCGATGAAGTAACCAACAAGATAGGTAACGTCGCCGCCTATACATTGCGGCGGCCAGATACCTAAAGCCATGTTGACGTCGCCGGGGAGGTACTGATAACCTGCAACTGTCATTTGAACGTCAAGGATTGTAGTGTCATTTGCCGTAACCGCAACATCAGTTACCGTAGTATCGTTGTAATCGGCATGAGAAAATATAACATCATAAGTTCCCACATTTAGGTCGAGTAAAATATAATCGCCGTTGACATCAGTGTAAGCCTCGACCTCAGTTCCCTGTGCGACTACATGAACATTGAAAATGGGGATTCCCGAACCAGTCTCGGTAACTTGACCCTCTATTGCGCCATATTCATCGGGACCGGGAGCTCTAATTAACTCGATATATTGAGCACTGATCCCGGCATTCTCAACTTCGATAACTATACCGGTACCGGGCTCTATCTCGGTGACGCCGACGCTTGAGGTTACCAGGAGATTCCCGTTACCAAGACGGAACATACCTCTGACTTCATCCCAAGTCGTTAATTGATGAATAGTACCGTTAATATCGAAATCAGTTACCAGGTCGGTACTCCATCCTGCGTTTAAGAAGTCTCCGGGTACAATAGTATCATCCAGGATTTGCTGAGGGAAACTCGAACTGAATAAAATTGTATTGAGTGTCCCGTCGGCATTATAAAGCCGAACATTATCGCTTGTGCTGTATATGTCGGAAAGAAGCGACCGTCCATCACTCAAAAAGAAAATGTCAAATGGGTCGCTGCCATCGTTAATAAAGTCAGCTAAACGATTGTGGGGACCGGAAAATTCAGCCACGTAATCATCCCCGCTTGTTACAAACAGATGGCTTCCTCGAAAATCGATGCCGCGAATATTGTTTAATCCGTCACTGCCATCGGCATAAGTGTACAAGTAGTTGCCCTGCCGATTGAAAACATATACAGCGTCTTTTATTTGGTCAGAAATGTAGATATTATCATCAGGACCGGCAATAGCGCATTTCGGACTCCCAAAAAGTGTGTCATTAGGAATAAACAAACCAAGAAAAGTCCCATCCTGCGGATCGTACATGCCAACATTCCCGTTATCACTCCAGTCTGGTATCAGTAATACATCTTCATCCGGTAGTGGATCAACTAAAATCACATGTTTGGTTTTAGCATTATTGTCAACGATTGTGCTCAAACCATTAATGTTTTCCAACCCCTGTTCTTCGAGCAGTGCCAGACGATTCAAATCGTTTAAATCGATGGCGGGCTGCTCGGCACCTACCGGAATTCCCGCAAATACCAACAAGAATACCGATGAAAGCGCCATGATTACACAACGATAGTTTTTTCTCATTTTTAGTCCTCTCATAATTTTAGGTTATTGGTTAACAATACAGTCGATTTATTTTATTGCTTGTGTTTTCTTGATAGCAGCCTTTCTGTGATTGTTCACTGCAAAAGTTTAACAATTACTCAACTGAATGTACCGGCTATCCAGATTTTTCAATTTTAAATTTTCAAAAAAATACAGATAAACGATTCTGAGATAAAGATACTGAATTATAGTCTTTTGTCAATTGTTTTTTAATGTTTTTTTCAGGTTCATATTTAAAATATGTGAAAAAAGATGCACCGTTTTAGAGTAAATATGTACAACGATTTTTCTTTATGATTATTAATAATTCCACACAACCATAATTAATCCCGTTTATAAGTGAATTTGGTCATGAGTATGTAGATTTAATAAAAAGCCACCCTCTAAGAAGGCGGCTTTGAAAAGCCCTTAAAAGAAGCAGTATTGAAGATACATGAAAGTTTAATTTCTAAGATGCAAAGCCTTTGAACATTACCACTATCAAAGAAGGTGGTTTTTTAAAATTAAATAAAAAAGCGGAGGACGTGGGACTCGAACTCTAATATCGTGCTGCAAGACATAGACTTACACCGTCCTGTGGCTAAATTGTGGCTGTTTGGTATTTTGCTATCAACAAAGAAGGCAGTCGCGACTGCCTTCTTTATCAAGAGATTACCGCAGCCATCCCGTTTGCATCAACACACTCCCCGAGCGGCCTTTTTATTATTGTATTGGTGACGTGGGATAAACTAAGGCGGCCATGAAGACCGCCTTTTGAAACAACATATGTGTACTTCTATCTAATCGGGTTAGTCGGAATAACCCTGCTGTTTATTACAGGCGTATCGCAGTTCGGCCAGCCTTCAGGAGCTTCATCAGGAAGAGGGGGCCACACGGCTCCCCTCTTTTGATAAGGCCTGGTTATCAGTTTCCCCCACTGTTCTATAGCCAGACCCAATATCGCATTGACCCCTTTGCTATTAATAAAGATGTTACTTAAATCTTGTCAATACGACTATATAACACCTAATAATGCGGACAGAATGTTACGTATTATTTATTATTGAGGTAAGACACTAAATTGATATGTTTGTTGGAGATAACTAATTTTTTCCTTATTCGTTCCCGATGCTTATTTACTGTAACTATTGAAATATTAAGAATATTTGCAATCTCTTTTGAAGTTTCCCCATTCTTAATAAGATTACAGATTTCAACCTCTCTTGGAGAGAGCTTTGAGTAAGCATGAAGTATTCCACCGGTCGAATTTGACAATTCCTGGAGATTTTTCTTTAGTTGGTCGCAATAATATTTGCTTAGAGAACCATTGCCATCAAATAGTTTATTTACAGATGGCATTAATACTTTATCAATAGTCTGAGCAACCTGCTTTTTAATCTTTACTTTTTCTTCTTCAATATGCGCTAATATCTCATTAAGAGCAGCATTTTTCTTAATCAACTCATTCTCAGTTTGCTTGCGTCTGGTTATGTCTCTAAAACTTCCCAGAATAAATGTTTTCCCACTGATTTCTAAAATGACTCCGCCCATTTCAGCATCAATAACTTTATTATTTTTTCCCAATAACCTGATTTCTCCAAAATAATCTAATCCACTCTTGATAGTTTTGTGTAATTCTGCCTTTAGCTCAGATCGTTCCTCTATCGGTACTAAATCCTCTATGGATGATTTTAGCAGCTCCTTTTTTGAATAACCTAATAAATTGCAGGTGGATTCATTAACATCGATTATGCGATCTTCTTTGTCAATTACAATAAGGGAATCAAAGACCTTATTAAATAGTAATTTAAATTTTTTCTCTGATGCTTTAACTTTTCTGCCAGAAACCAGCATATTGGCGATTATAGCAACTGCTAAAATCACCAAAGTTAAAGTTCCAATTGTTAAGCCCCAACCGAGCTCGATTGAGAGCGGCAACATAAAAATCCTCCGGTATATAAAAGGTTGGCAATTATGTTTAATATACAGGGTATAATCCAAATTGGAATTATTCTGCCAAGAGAAAAGCATAAAGTATTCCCTGCAAAATAGATCAATACTGCTGTGGCTACCCAAAATTGGGGCATTTTATAAAAAGAATCTACTTTTTCATCATGCAAGCTGTATAAAACATAAACCGATATCACTAAAAGGATTATGCTTTCAACTGAGGCGGTGATGTAGTCGAAATAATCCGTGCTTTCAATAAACATTTTATTTAAAACAAATATCAAAATAAATATTGGTATACTTAAACGCAATATCCGCTTCATAAGCTTTTCTTTTTGCCAATATGAAAATACTAAAACCAGGATGCTATATTCAAGCGGAGTGTAAAAATGGAGAATCCAAACATTACTGCATCGGTTAATAGCCTGGTAGAAGCTATATCCATCTACCAGGCTAGCAATAAAGAACAGTACTAACAATATCTTCATTTCCACTCTCAGCCAGCGATACATGTATAAACCGACAATCAGAGGTAACACTGTAGATATGACAGAAATGACATTTATTAAGGGCAGTTCATTCATTTATATTAGCTGTTTAAAGAGTTCTTCTTTCCACAAGTGGGAGGACAAAGTATAGAACGTTCTGCAAGTCTGCCTTCATAAATGTCATCCTCATTTGCTAATACACCTACAATGACTGCCTGGGGTGTTCCATCTTCTTCTTGGCCGTAGTAGTATCGAATTCCTACGCAGTCATCCTGGTCGAGAATTTTCTTCAACGCTGATTGGCTTATGTACCCCCCCAGAATCGCGCCACCAGTGGCTTCCCTATACCTTTCCGTGAGCTTACTCGCTTCTTCAAGACTAATCTCTTGGTCTTCATTTCCAGTGAATGGCATCTGCTGCCTCCTTTGTTTAAGGTTAACTGTTGTTGCGAAACTCAGCGTGAGAATAATAGCTGAGTATTTTCATAAACATATCTCAAACCATGATGCTCGTTCCGTGGGGGAAACAAATACCGCAAACCTCTCGAAAGAATTAAAAATCAAACCATTATTTATTAAAAAGAAACTACTACTCGCACGATCAATATATACTTTGCTCCATATTTAAGCAAGGGAAATTTATATGATAATAACCACTACTGTCCGGTTATAAGTTAAATAAAAAAGCGAAGGACGAGGGACTCGAACCCTAATATCGTGCTGCAAGACATAGACTTACAGCGTCCTGTGGTTAAATTGTGACTGTTTGGTATTTTGCTATCAACAAAGAAGGCAGTCGCCAACTGCCTTCTTTATCAAGAGATTACCGCAGCCATCCCGTTTGCATCAACACACTCCCCGAGCGGCCTTTTATATTATTTTATTGGTGACGTGGGATAAACAAAGGCGGCCATGAAGACCGCCTTTTGAAACAACGTATGTGTACTTCTATCT
The DNA here is from genome assembly GCA_965603725.1 of uncultured bacterium. Lineage (GTDB taxonomy): Bacteria > Zixibacteria > MSB-5A5 > UBA10806 > 4484-95 > JAGGSN01. The sequence goes on from CBFDEC010000022.1 coordinate 44,395, forward strand.
AATCGGGTCAGTCGGAATAACCCTGCTGTTTATCACAGGCGTATCGCAGTTCGGCCAGCCATCAGGAGCTTCTGGAGGAAGAGGAGGCCAGAGCGGCTCATAATCGGGGCAGGGTACCAAACTGCCGCCAGCAACAAAGTAGCCTACCAAAGCAGTTACGTCACCGCCGATGATGGTACAGTCGCCATTAATATCCGCGGAACACCAGAAACCATCCAGCATACATGCCGCCTGACCGCCGCCAATGAAGTAACCGACGAGATAGGTAACGTCGCCGCCTATACATTGCGGCGGCCAGATACCTAAAGCCATGTTGACGTCGCCGGGGAGGTAGGCATAACCGGATAGATACATTATCAGGTTCACCATAGTCGTCTCATCGGCGACAACCACGAGGTTGGTAAGGGTTGTGTCATTATAACCAGTCTTAGAAAAGGTGGCATAATATGTATCAGGATCGAGGCTGAAAGCGAACTCACCATTTAAATCGGTTGTATCCGTTCCAGCCAGGTTATCACCGCTGTCATAGACAGAAACCTCGACATTGTTTATCGGCGTGATATCATCCTGCTCTTTGACTATGCCGGTTATGAAACCCGGGGGGCCAAGATCGCTTTCCCACCAGGTGATTTTGTCTATCCTGTTTCCAGACCCAACAACATCCAGATCACCGTCATCGTCGAGGTCTACGGGAATTGCACGGCGGGCATATGTGAAAGAGGTTGTCAGATCATGCCTGGTAAAGCTCAAGCTGCCATTGTTTTCCCACCAGGTGATGGCGCTATCCCTCCAGGCGGCGCCGACCACGTCCATATCGCCATCATGGTCCACATCGGCGGCACAAACGTCATAACAGCCAGGGAAGTTATAATCTATCGTATGTTCGGTAAAATTCTCATTGCCGTCGTTTTCATACCAGAGGACATCATCTTCCCAGAGATCGTTCGTTAAAACATCTAAGTGAGTGTCATCATTCATATCTGCAACATGAATCGAGGTGCTGAAAATACATGTATCCCTGTCGGAGATGGCGTGTTTGGCAAAATTCTCATCGCTGTCGTTTTCATACCATGTCAGTTGCTCGTATGCAGGACCAGCCAGTACATCCATATCGTCATCACCATCGAGATCTATGGTATAGACACAATAGGGATATCGAAAACTACCGTCGATAACAATCTCCATAAAATTTTCACTTCCGTCGTTCTGCCACCATGAAACACGGTCATCATCGGTGGCGGCCCCTAATATGTCCACATCGCTGTCTCCATCGAGATCAACAGCACCGGCCCAATTGTAATTGGCTCCGGTATCGGCGGCGATGTTGTGTTCGGTGAAATTCTGAAGGCCGTCGTTTTCCCACCAGGTGATTAACCCAACGTAGCCGGTCCGATAATAAATTCCCTTGGCTGCTCCAACAACATCGATGTCGTTGTCGCCATCAACATCAGTAGCATAGACGCAATAGGGGTTATCGAAGTTGCTCGATATAATGTATTTTGTGAAATTTTGGCTGCCGTCATTTTCGTACCAGGCAACGGCATCCCCATCATAAGCACAGCCCACGACATCCAGATTGTTGTCCCCGTCCATGTCAATGACATATAGCCCCCAGGCACCGTTGAAATACGGATCGATATCATGCTCGGTCCAGTTAATCTGGGCAAGGGCCATAGACGATGTAAGCGCTACCGCGATAAGCGCACACAAAATTGTAGCGGTTGTCTTCATGCTATATC
>CBFDEC010000023.1:0-45057 GCA_965603725.1 uncultured bacterium
CGCACTGTAACCAATGTCATGAAACATGGTGTAATACATCTATTGGAACAAAACACTTTATGCAGGCCATACGGCTCTTCGAGTTAACCGAGTTCAAAGCTGCATATTGGGATAAAAAAACAATATCCAAACAGGAGTCCGGACACTAATGAAAAAATTTGAAAGCTAAATCTGCAGAAAGTTATCCCTGTTCTTTGTTTTTTTAACAATGTTTATTTCAACGTCGTCTGTTAGGTTGGCAATAAAACCCTCATAGTCTTGAAGTCCCTCGAAACAATTATCGCATAATGGCAAAATATGATTTCGACTTTCTATTTTGCCGCAATTTGTACATTTGATTATTTTATTTGTCATACTTCTACTTTTTGCTGTTTAAGTAAATCATATTAAATGTTTTGTTATTCATAGCGCTGAAATTTAGAACAACTTCACAGTTAGGGCATTCATAATGGTCCCTAACCTTAGCCGCTTTTCCTCGGCAAAACGGGCATTGTTTTCTTTTCTTTCTCTGATACATGATATCACCCCATTATAAATCTGTTTGTGAACATTACGATACCTGCTCCCAGCGCCGTTAAAGGCAGCACACCCCAAAAGGACATGCCGGTGAAATAAGAAACCGCTCCGGCAATTGTAGTTCCGAGAATCATTATAGCAATTGACCATTTAACTAACGGTTTTAAAACAAACACTGTCAGGGCAATCATAAAAACGATAGTTATTAAGCTGCTATGTTCGGCGGCAACCGCTCCAATAATCGGAAGCTTTGCCATTAATGCTTTCAGCAAATCTTCAATGTTTTTAAACTGCCGTATTGCCTCATTGAAAAACCACTGGAAACGTTCCATTAAATTTGCCCTTCTTCCACCGGTTCAATTGTCAGTGATGACTCTCCCACCTTTTTAAGCCCAACCATTCTCTCGGTGAGAAAATTTTTGGAGGTAATCCATTCATGAGACATTTCCAGAACCCGTTCCTGAGACACATCCTCGATCCAGTCAATAGTCATATTATCAACTTTGCTGCTCTCAACAACTAAATCCTCCATTGTGAGCGTGAATCTCATCTTCATCATTATCTCCTTCATTAAAATTCATAAAGGAGAAGATCAAAGGTTATGCCTTTGGGTTATGGCCCGTATTCCATGCTGGAAAAATAAACCTAACAGATGTTATATCATAAGGATACGTGTTTCAGCATGTGAAACATCCGACCCTGGCCGGTTGGTTGAGACTGATCCTGTCATAATATTTTATAGGAAATAACCAATACTAATTGAGGAAATCCCTTTATCATATAGAGTAGAGAACCTTCCGATTTTGCACTATAATATTTATTAACGGGATTTCTAATCGGCATTATTCACAAATCTTAACGTGTGCTGGCATCCGCTATAGGCGGATTAAGGCTGTCCCAAAAGCCCATGTCAGGTGCTGCCGGAACTATCGGAGAACCCCATACGGGGGCCGTACGGTCATACGACTCGTACGAGCTCGTATGAGTCGTATGACCGACTGGCGTGATTCCGGCAGCTTCATACATGCATGCTATTGGACTATAAAAAGATATATAAGCCGCGTTTCGGGAATCGTAGTTCCCGAAACACCAATCTGGAGTTTGAAAGAGGCTCTCTGATGTTTTTATATGACATCCTCATAACCATTATCAGATAAAATAGTTGCCCTATTTAAATTATATATTGCTATTATCAAGCTTATCGTTCATGCGGCCGTTCAAAGCGCCGGATGCTGTCGAACCGGTTCGCCTGAGAAATATCATGGAACAGACGTTTTATGCACGATTATTTCAATTGCTTTATTGGGCTGGAATTTTTTACATTATAAAAATCGATAAATTTGGAAAGGGAGTCTTATGTCTAAAAAAGCAAAAACAGCCCTGAAAGAGCTGACCAAACTGGTTAAGCAAATCAGTCTGCTCAGCTCATGTGGAGCGGTGTTAGCCTGGGATGAAAGAACCTATATGCCTAAAAAGGGAGCGGCTAATCGCGCCGATCAACAATCACTGCTATCGGGCATGGTCCATGAAAAATTCACTTCACCAAAAGTGGGTGAGATGCTTGATGAAATCGAAAACGCCGGCATTCTGACCGATCCCCTTTCACCGGACGCTGTTAATGTCCGAGAAATACGAAGATTATATGATAAAAAAGTTAAAATTCCTAAATCGTTGGTGGAGGAGATTTCTAAAACAGCAACTCTGGCGGAACAGGCCTGGATCGAAGCCAGAAAAAAATCTGACTTCTCTAAGTTCTCAAAATGGCTGACCAGGATGATTGATCTAAGACGCCAGGAGGCTGAAGCGGTCGGTTATGAAAAAGAACCGTACGATGCTCTGCTGGATAATTATGAACCGGGAGAGACGGCTGAAAATATAAAGAAGGTATTTAGCGACTTGAGAGAAGAACTGGTAGAGCTTATTGGAGCGGTTACCGGTTCAAGCGCTCGGCCGGATGTTTCCATAATTGAACGAGAATATCCGGTCGACAGGCAAAAAATTTTCGGTGAGGCGACGGCGGCGGCAATCGGTTTTAATTTCGACAGCGGCAGACTCGATATAACCACCCACCCCTTCTGTATCACCCTGGGTACAGGGGATACTCGTATAACCACTCGCTATAATCCAAACCATCTCGGCCAGGCTCTGTTCGGGACCCTTCATGAAGCAGGCCATGGTCTTTACGAGCAGGGACTCGATCCCCAATATGCCGGTTTGCCGATGGGAGATTCAGTATCGCTGGGGATTCACGAATCGCAATCCCGAATGTGGGAAAACATGGTCGGCCGCTCAAAACCGTTCTGGATCTATTTTTTCCCGCAGGCCAAACAGATCTTCCGGGAAGCTTTAAGCGATGTCAAACTGGACGATTTCTATTTTGCCATTAACAGCGTTAAACCATCATTTATCAGGGTGGAAGCAGATGAAGCTACTTACAATCTGCATATCCTTTTAAGATTCGAGATCGAACATGCCATATTCAATGGCGATCTTAAAGCCGATGACGTTCCGGGGGCCTGGAATGAAAAATTCAAGAATTACTTAGGCCTGACGCCCCCTGATGACGCCCGGGGATGTCTTCAGGATGTTCATTGGAGCGCCGGTTTAATGGGCTACTTCCCGACTTATACTCTGGGCAACCTGTATGCCGCTCAGTTTTTCGCCAAGGCCAAAAATGAGCTGAATAATCTCGATAACCAGATTGCCGCCGGCTCGTTCGAGGGGCTCTTAAACTGGTTGAGAGAAAATATCCATAGACATGGCCAGAGATACCGGGCTAAAGACCTTGTCAAAGAGGTGACCGGCAAACCATTAAGCCATGAATACCTGATAAACTATCTGCGGGATAAATATAAACCGCCGTACAGGATTTGATTATTCTGGATTTTTTTATTAAATATGAAAAACGGCGCCGATAATCAGCGCCGTCCCTGTTTCCTTGAAGGTTGTCAGTTATTTCACTTTAAACTTAAACCAATTGGATCTATATGCCTGACCGTATTTATCCCAGGCAATAACGACATAGTAATATTTACCCGGCTTTAAATAACTTCCATCTTCTAATATGCCGTTCCAGACAACTGTTAATGGCGTTATTCCTTTTCCTTCAAATTTATGAATGGCATAACTGTTAGCCGCCCTATCAGTCCAATTTTTCAGCCTGGCCGAAAACACATAAAGTTTCCAGGCATTTAACCGCAGCAGCCCCTGGGGTCTGAGATAAAAAATCAGCTTACTGTCAGGACCAATGTCCACCAAAGTAAAGTCAAGGTCAATGTCGAGTTTTGCAAAACGTTGCGGCAATACCGGCTCCGGAACAGTCGGTACTGGAGCAGGTATCGGGGTTTTGATAATTTCATCAGCCAGTGCGATTTGTTCTATCGGCTGTTGGACAGGTTCTTCATCCAGTTTAACAGGCTCCTGATCCGGACTAAGCGTAAGCGGGGGAGAAATCACTTCCTGCTCAGGCGCTGGTAAAGGCGCTTCAGCAATGTCTGCGGGTTCTTCAAATGGTTCATCTGATACCGCTGTGAGGTCCAAAGGCGTCGGCCCGATTTGTACAGGTGGCGGCAAATGCTGTTGATACTTCGCTAAATCATACTTCTCTTCTTTTCTCTGGCAATGATAATCCGGTACGCCTCCCCAACCATAAGTAATCGATAATAAGTTATCCGATGCCAAAGTCTCGGTTGATTCAAACGGATATGACCTGAAAGCGTAGTCTATACGCAGGTCTTGTCCGTGAAGGTCGAAATTGAGGGAGAACCCTGTACTCCAGCGATTAAAATCGGTCTCGGTATTAACTACTGTTGTTTTACCGAAAGTATACCCGGCACGCAACCCAAGCGAGACGCTGTTGCTTGTTCCGATCCACCATTCCGAACCAAAATTAAACAATGAAGTATTATTCATCGAGACTATTCCCGCCTGTTCAAGCTGCCAGCCGGCAAGAATAGAACCGGTATTATTGGCCATTGGGATATGATATGCCCCGCTTAAGCGAAATTTCCTTGGCAGATATTCTACAGAACTTGTCAGATCGGATGACATCTCGTTTTTAAGAAGATTTTCACCTGAAGCGGCTAAAGAAACATTATACTGCGAACGCCACAGCAAGCCGAAATCCAGATCGAGTGCGGAACGTTCAAGCATATTGGATTCAAAAAGATATTTTACACTCGCACCAGCGGCAAAATCGTCGCTGATTAATTTAGCGTACGAAAAGTTTATGGCGCTTGAAGTTGTCACGCTTGTCTGTTCGGTAAAAGAACCATACTGGTGAATATTAAAAATAAAGTTGCCGAATATTTCATGAAAACAATTAATGCCTCCAGAACCTCCGTACGGAGACTCATCTGCTTTTGGAATATCATGGCTCGTTGGTTTATAGTATTGAAACTGAGCCTGCCAGCCTTTCACGAAAGCCGGTCCGGCAGGATTATACAGGGCGCCGAATGGTTCATCTGCAAGGGTTGAGAAAGAAAAACCGATTCCTTCGCCTCTTGCTCCAATCGTATTATCTAAGCCGGCGTAGCTGGCTGATGATAATATGCAGATAGCCGTTATAGTTATAAAAGACGATGATATTATATCCTTAATCATTTCAAAGCCTCCAGCATAGGTTGGAAAGGTTATATATTTAAACCTGCATCCCGGATTTTTTCAATCCCGGGAACATCCTCACTTCTGTTATCGGCTGTATCTAATATTTTATTACCATGAAATGACTCATTTATTTTACAGAATTTCAATAAACCGGCTGCCGCTTATTAGCGATTACTTTGTAAAAGAAAAAATCCTCAGAAAAATCGATTGGACAGTTTAAAGATAATGATACGCTCTAATAGAATAACTATTAATCTGAAATAAATCTAATCGGCTTATTTATTGTTCCGGTACATCTTATTTAATTTAACCGGGTTCCGACTGTTTTTGAAATCCTCGATTAAGTTGCTTTTCTGCCTGTCATCAAATGCCTTTTTCTGAACAGAAGAATTCTTTTTATCCTGCATAACGTTCTTTTTTTTATCAGGAATTGAGCTATCAGACAGCTTTGAAAGCGGCTTGTCCTTACCTGCAGAGTCTGTTTCGGGTGAGCTGTATTTTTCTTTTAATTGTTCAAATTTAACCTTCCCCAGTTTGGTAAAATTTTTTATGGTGAGCTTTTTAGGTCCCTCCCGCTTTGAACTCAAAATAAGTTTAAGCTGTGGAGTCAGAACAAAAATATTAAAACTCAAGAAGCCGAATCCAACGCCATAACCTATCAACAAAGCCAGCCGGGCTTCATAGAAACTGGTTACAAAAAAAAGGATCGCTGCAAAAAGAATGTATGCAGATGTGAAATTTTTAAAATCATCTTTGTAAGGCTGTGGTCTGTAAAAGCTGCCGGAGTTCTGGCGGCCTCTTATAAATATAAAACTATAACAACAGGCAAATGAAAGCAAAAGGTAAATTATTTCCTTACCGCCCCAGAATAAAGGCGCCCTGTACCAGGCATAAATCTGTTGTTGAATGATAAACCCCAAAAACAGGGCCAGGGTCAAAATAATAGTATCAATCGTAAACCTGATAATTGTATCAACTTTGGATTCGGCGGCAGTATAATCAGCAGAGTATTTATCGGCCCTGAATGTTTCTGACAGTCTGCCGTGTGCTCTTAAAGCGGCCTGGGTAACATTTTTAAGCTCGTCGATATCGAACGGCTTTTTAAGATATTCAATACTGTCCGCCTTAATTGACTGCATGGTCTTTTCCAGATTACTCTGACCCGATATTACTATTGGCACAGTTTGAGGTGATTTTTCCTGTAGTGTTTTCAGGATATTAAGCCCGTTTATATCCGGCAGGTCAAGATCAATTATGGAGATATCATATTTATTGCGTTTGATCATGTCTAATGCCATATAGCCCCGGTTGGCCGTATCAACATGATGTTTCTCTTGAGTTAAAACCTCGTCTATCAAGCGAGTGATATATTCATTATTATCAACTGCTAAAATAGCCGCCATAATTTATTTAGCGCCCTTTCTGGAAAAAACAGCGGGGAGCGTTCTGGCCAGTATTTTCGTATCGAGCCATAACGACCAGTTGTCGATATATTCAAGGTCAAGCTGCATCCATTTATCGAAACTGATATTGTTTCTGCCATTGATCTGCCATAAACAGGTTATACCCGGTTTAATCGATAATCTTCTTCTCTGCCAGGGATCATATTCTTTTACCTCGCTTAATAAAGGCGGACGAGGTCCTACCAGCGACATATCGCCCTTGATAACATTGAAAAGCTGGGGTAATTCGTCTATCGAGGTTTTTCGCAATAGTCTACCTATACGGGTGATTCTCGGATCATTTTCAATTTTGAAAGCAGGACCGTCCATTTCATTTTCCCTGGCAAGTTTTGATTTCATTTCGTCGGCCCCCGGCACCATTGTGCGGAACTTATACATTTTGAATTTCCTGCCGTTGAGACCCAGACGTTCCTGCACAAATAATATCGATCCTTTCGAGAAAAATTTAATGGCAAAAGTGGCTAAAATCAATATCGGCGATGCCAGCGCCAAACCAGCCATAGCGACTACCCGGTCAAAAATCTCTTTTATTGCCAGCCTGGCCCCTTTTGGGGGAGTCGTATCAAAACACAGAACCGGATATTCAAAAAACTCGTCGGTTCTTATTCTGGAATATATGGCGGGATATAAATCGGCCAGCACTACAACCAGGGCCCCCATTTTTTGGCAGTCTACAACAGCATTTTTGACTTGAGCCAGTTTGTCATTTTCCAGGGCAAACACTACCCAATCAACCTGTTGGATTTTAATTATATCAGGTAAATCGTTGATTGTTCCGATGCCCGGAATGTCGCGGTAACTCCATAACCTCAGATTAAGATTCTGATCATGGTTTATACAGATATCTATAAAGCCGACTGTCTTAAATCCCCAATGAGCTTTGCTCAGTATCTTATCGGCAAACTGCTTGGCTTTATTGCCCATGCCAACAATAAGAACCGTTTGATAACTGTAGCCTCGCTTTCGGTAATACTGCAAGGCTATGTTGATGGATAGCTGAAGAAGATTCAAGCATATCAGGTTAAATATTAAAAAGATACCTATCTGAAGTTGATACTGCGCCGGATACCTGATAATATAAAGATAAATAAGAAAAATTGCCGATGCTTTAAATGAAGCAGAGGTGACGGGTTTCATTACCTCAATATTTGATCGGGACCTGAAAATGCTCCAGTTTTTCTGATTCCATAGTACTAATCCCCATATTATTATACTAGAAAGTAAAAGCTTGTCATTTAAACTGAGCTTATATCCTATATCCAGCAGTAAGGCATTAATAATAATAGAGACCTGAAAACACAAGACAACCAGACATAAATAAGTTATAAACAGAAGTTTTCTGATGCTTCTCAGATGTTCTCTTAGCAAACCCTGCTCCGCGCTTGATTGATGAGTCTATAAATGCTGCATTTATATTTTATTCGGCATAAATAATCGAAGTTAACCGTATTTGATGAAAAAACAATGTTTCATAATGAAACAAAAATACAGATTGCCTTATGCATTTTGTTATAACAAAGACGGTTACAACTGTATAACTATATGGGCAGCTTTTGGGTATTGGCAAAAAAGGGAGCTTAAAGCTCCCTTTAAACCAGCCTTTTTTACATCTTATTCTACCGGCAATTCTTCCCGGGGCTCAAATACGCTGTCAAGCATGTTTGATGTCATCCTGCCAGCCTTTGAAACGCCATTTGCAAAAGTCTGAGCGCCTGATATTCTGGCCAGAATATCCAATAGAACCCCTGTCTGCGATGGAGCGCCGATTGTAATCCTGACGTAATTCTCAAACCCCTCTACTCCGGGCAGGCTGTTGATAAAAATATTGTTCTTAGTCAGGGTTTCCACCAGTTTATCCGGATCTCTTACCTTTAACAGGAAAAAGTTCGCCGCCGTAATTCTGAAATCATATCCCAGACGCGACAGGTTTTCAAACAGCATCTTTTTCGATTCGTTGACCGAACGGATAAAACCGGCGGTATAGTTGATATCATCAATGGCGGTCTCGGCGGCAATTTGAGCCAGAGTATTCGGCTCTTTATATAAACCGAGCCTGTTGATAAAGCGGAGATTTCTTGAGTCTGTCAGTATATATGAAACATCAAGCCCGGCCAGAGCAAAAGCCTTTGAGAAAGTCCTTAGGACAGCCAGGTTGGGATATTTGGTAAGCAGGTCGGTTACCGTTACTCCACAGAATTCAAATAATGATTCATCAACTACGACCAGAGCGTTTTCAGCATAGGATAATAGGAATACAACCTCAGCCTCGGTTAACAGCGCCCCCGATATGCTGTTGGGATTGGCTATATAGATGAGCCTCGTTTTTTGATTTATACCGGCGATTATTTCTTCAATTGCAGGCGCAAAAAGATCAACATGCCTGGAAAAGACGAGCCTTGCGCCGGTACTTACAACACTGTTGGGAAAGCTGCTCTCCGATGGGCTTATAATTAACGCCTCAAGACCGGGTTGAAGGTATGTCCCGACAAGAGTGTCCATCGCAGTGGTCAAACCGGCAAAACAGGCAATGCTGTCAAAACCGATGCCTGAATAATAGGATAGTTTACGCCGAAGTTTTCTTGTCCTGATATCGGGTTGACGGTTTAATGACAGACTGTCCAGCGATTTTGAAATAGTTTTCGCTACCAGGGGAGAAGGCGTAACGGTTGCTTCATTGCGATCAAGCTTTAACAGCGAATTTTCATCGAGAGAAAATAATGCCTCCTGAAGATCTTGCTCCGGATCGTTCAGATCGAGAATACACGGTTTCACCTTGACTAAACGCTTTTCCATAAACACCTCTCCTTAAAAGCTTAATTTATTTTTCAATATTCAAGTTCATATTCCTATTTCAGCCTGTCGACAATAAATATCGTTGTCGCCATCGAGCCGATAACTGTCGCCGTAGTAGATATAATTTTACCCCAATTTGTTTTTTGTTTTATCTTCGATGGGACAATTATCACATCTCCCAGTTCAACCTTTCTACTTCGCCCTTTACGTCCGTAATATACTTTGCCGTTAGGTCTTACAAGCCTCAATCCGGACTCGTCGCCATCCGGAGTCAACCCTCCGGCCTGGGCAATGTAGTGTTTTGCCTTCTTGCCTTTTCTGAAAGAGATTGTACCGTTGGCTGCAACTGCTCCGACAACCTGAACGCCCGTGGGAACAGCGGGAATATAAACGTAATCGGCATCCATGAGTACTATATCGCTTGGGGAACCCGGTTTTTTATACAGTTCCGGCAAATCTATAATTATCCGGTTTAATTGTTCCGGATCAAATAGTACTCGCGTATCAGTTATAGTATGTCCCATAGAATCAAGGCGGACTTCCTGGGTGTTGTTTATTATTTGTCCGATGTTTCGACGCGAGATATCGGACTCAATTGATTGACGGTTAAATGACGCTCCCTCTGGAAAAGCAGTTGGAGTAAGACCGCCTGCTCTCTTTATTAAATCAGATAATTTCTCATTTTTATGATGGATGGCATATTTTCCGGGAAATTGAACCTCGCCCTCTATGGTTACTATTTGAACGGGTTTCCAATCGGGAATCTGACGAACAAAAACGCAATCGTCCTCCTGAATGGCGATATCCGCATCTTGATTATTATTAATGTAGATATCTTCAAGATTAACCACGATTATGTCAGGCAGGTGGCCGGGATTGACCCGAGCTATCTCACACTGTACCAGGTAAGCCTGTTTGGTAAGGTTGCCGGCCAGAAATATTAGGTCGGAAAGCTTCATGTTGTCGTAAAGCGCATACTTACCCGGATTTCTTATCTCACCTTTGATATTGATATGCTTTGTACGAGTAATTTGATCGTTCGAATAAACGACTAATCTGTCGGCAGATTGCAGGTAATAATCATGGTTGCTGTTACCCTCGATAATCTCTTTCAGGTTTACAGGTATAAGTTCTTTTTTACCGTCATAATGCCTTCTGAAAAGGTCTGCCCGGCTTAGATAGGTGTTTTCAATAAGTTGTTCCCCATTTCCGATAAGGTCTGAAACACGCATTGAATCGGTAAGCCCATATGCTCCCGGATGTTTAACATAGCCCTCGAGTTGGACCAGGTTTGTGTGGTAATCATACATAGAAAGGACATTAATCTTGTCGCCATCCTTGAGTAAGATATTATTAGCGTCAATGTTTGTTGAATCAGAAAGATTTAAGTCTTTTAATATCCGGAAATCATTCGGTCCGATTCTGTCCAGACTTATCGATTCAAGCAAGGCGGTGGGATTTGCTCCGCCCGCAAGCTGGATTAAATCAGAGAGCCTTTCATTGGCAGAAAGCTCATAAATAGCCGGTCTTCTCACCTCGCCGGAAACGCTGACCAATGGACCTGCCACCGGAACATAGACAACATCACCCGATAAAAGCTTTAAATCACCGCTGGTATCGCCTTTTAACAACAGGTCGTATAGATCATGTTTATTGAAAATTCTGGTGTTGCGAATAAGCTGAATATTGCGCATACTGCCTTTGTGGGTTATTCCACCGGCAGTGTATAAAGCATGAAGGAGAGTGGCAAGAGATGATAAGCTATAACCACCGGGCCTTATTACTTCACCGAATACATAGATTCTTATTTGCCTGAGTTTACCAAGGGCTGCCGAAATCTGGTAATCAGAATATAATTTGCTAAGTTTATTGTTAAGTTTTTGTTTAAATTGCTCAAATGTATTTCCAACCGCTATTATCTCACCGACCTTGGGAATAAACACTTTTCCCTCACGGTCTACAGTCAGATTCAAAGAAAGTTCAACCCGCCCCCAGACATTTACTATCAAGTTATCTCCAGGACCGAGTGTATAATCAGCCGGCGGTAAAGCAATAAGGTCCGGATCGAACACCTGTCCGGATCCGTCAAAAATATCATGACCGAATATTTTTAATCCTGACCCTGCCGGCGCTGTTTTTTTGCCTACCTCACCATCAAGTTCATGTTTATCAACATCTTCCTCCTCATTAGTATTCTCATCGTAAATATCCGGTGAAGTATAACTGTCGGCATCTATATCTATAGGAGAATCTTGATTGGACTTGTACGTCTCAGTTAGTTGTTGCTGTTTTGGAGTTAGCGTTGGTTGACCATAGCAGGCCACAATCCCCCAGAAACATATAAAAGCCCCAACTACAATATTTCTCATACTACTACCTGATTAACAAAACTACCCATAATTACCCAACAAGTATAATGGCAAACAATATGCCATTGACACTGTGTTAATAAAAAAAGCCGTAAGATATTGCCGTCTAATTAAATAGGCATATAATTCTAAATTGAAAAGCTGTTTCAGATACACAAATATGGGAAAAAATGTTTCATATGAAGCTGAAAAAAATTCTGGTGCAGAGTCTTCGCTCACTTGAATAAGTTGTAAGTTGGGGGTGTATCCCCCGACAGCGTTGCGGCCGGATAAATCCAATAGACACTGCGTGCCGACCGCCTACTATTCATGTGAGTCCTTGCGGCGTCTGACCCGGGTGCCGGGAGGGTTGTCAAAGAAACAAAATAGTAATGTAAGCCGAACAGTAGGACAGGCCGCCAAGGTCTTGTGGATTTTCAACCTGTCCGGACAGACTGCCCCGTAGGGTGCGGAGCAAAGTCTGTCCTACTTAACCTTGCGATCTATATGTCTACAGGTTGGTTTACATAGGTTTATTTATTTCTTAGGAGTCCGCCTATGGCGGATAAAGCAATCTCAAAACTCGATTTCATGACTATGATTATCATACAAAACTATCTTTTGGGACAGCCACCGTAGTTCCCGAAACATTAATCCGGAGTTTTGCAAGAGGTTCTATCTGTAATGGTATGGCGCTATTTTGCCTTTCTCACGAGAACCGATTCAACAATTAAGAGCGCCAGGGCAAGAATTAAGCAGTATTTCCAGAATTCAAAACCGAATTTTGCCTGCATTATCTCATTTTCTACATCGGATTGACCGTCAATAAACACAATATCATCGCCCAGCAGCTCTTTTAATACATCTGAATCTACCGATTCATTTGTCGATTCGACGCTGTCATGGTTAACCGAGAAAAACCTGATCGCGTCGGCGCTGTCAGCAAGGCTGTAAAAGCCGGGATAACCGGCAAAGGGCAGGTTTATAAAACCGCCATAGGTTCCTCTTGAAATCTTTATCGTTTGATCGGTTTCCCCCGGTTCGTTGCCGGTTTCAGAAAGCAAGTTATTATATTTTGAAAGTTTGACCGAGGATACATTTAGCTGTCCGGGTATATTTATTGTAACTGGATGGCCGGAGATGAAATATTCTTCGGCCGCGCTTGGCGCCGAGGCGAGATGTTCAACCGATCTAATAACGAAAGGTACGACAAACGAATGTATCGAAATATCCGAACTTTTGCGGTTCAACCCGAAACCCATTACCATGATCCGCGCCCGGGCTGACAGCGCTAAGACTGTTCTGTTGTCCTCCAGCCTGGCCAGCGGTATACCTCCATCCAAGGGTGAAAATGATAACAATTTCAAGGGCGGTATTTTCGATTGCTGAATATTTTGCGGGGAATATACCTTGAAAATTGGATGGGTAAGGTCGAAATTCTCAAGGTAAAAATATGACTCTGTCATTCTATCGCTTTCTGCCCGAACAGGTTCGGCAACACTTACGGCGGCTTTATTTTCGATGAATTTTTTATACGATTCGACATTGCTATTATTTCCAAGTATTATAAACAGACCGCCGCCCGCATTGATAAAATCATCAAGTGAATTAAAATATAACGGCGATAAGGCTGTAATGTTATTTAAAATGATAACATCATATTCAGACAGGTTTTGACGACTGAAAGAATTAATATTAATGCCGGTAAATTCAATATATCCGGCGCCGGATCGACTAAGGCAATTGTTTAATATTTTTAAGTCATTCTGATTTTCACTCACTCCCAGAACAGATATTTCCCTGGGAATCTCAAAATTAAAATAAAACCTGTTGTCCGGGCTGTAATCATCATCCTCTATTTCAAAATAGCCCCAATGCCGTCCCGGGCTCTCGGGAACGACAATAAATTTAGCCGGAGCGGTTCCTGATGGTTTTAGGTCTACGGCGGTTTGGGCCTTTTTATTGTCATCGATAAATAGCTCGACCAGCTTACTTTTAACAGCCTTATTGTTGTAATTTCTAATAAAGGCGGTTATTTCGAATTCCTCATTAGGGGCCAAAAGCTGAGGCGGGAATTCGGTTCTGGTCAGACCGACGTTCTCGGCGTTATCGCTGGTATAATTTATGGCAAAATATCTGAATTGTGGATCGATCACATTATATACGCCATTCTCCAAGCCTCCGGGTTGAAAGTCGGAAAAAAGATAAATCTCACGATTGAGATTATGACTATTTGCTAAAATATCGGAGGCTTTTTTAAAGCCCTCTTTATAAGAAGGCAATGCCGGCTGCGCTGGTAACGAATAAAGCTGTGTTCGGAAACGGTCAAAATCGGAGTGCGGTCCGCTGATCGTCTGTTTACCCGACAGCGTTATCAGAGTTACTTCATCATTGGGGCTGAGCATATTTAGAATCTTTTCGACGCCTCGTTTCATATCATCAAAAACAGTTCCGCCTGATGACAGCTTTTCAACCGATGGCGAATCATCCAGCAGAATAACTACCGAGGCAGGGGCATGGCTTGAGGCACGTTTGCCGGTCAGGGCGGGACGGGCAAACGCCAGCGCTATCAAGGCCAGTATCATCATCCTGATTATCAAAAGCAGAAGCTCGAGGATTCTCAGCCAGCGAAGCTTCGATTTTTGCATCTGAAAGAGAAATTTCAAGGATGAAAAATCAACTATCTTGATTCTGCGCCGCGACAGAAAATGTATCAGCAGAGGTATAACAACTGCCGCCAGGGCGCTCAGGAATATTGCATTTAAAAATGTCATTTCAATTTAAACGGGCTTTCAATGTAATTATTTGCCAGAGCATTAATGTATTCACCGGAGTTAAGTTCGACAGCCTGGCTATAAAAAGTTTTAGCCGACTGGCGATCGCCTTTTAAATCATGCAGTCTTCCCATGGCTAAATGTGCCAGGGCCAGGTAATATGGCCTGTTCTCGACAAACAGCGCTATCTTAAGTTCATTTTCGGCATCCTGGTATGATTCCATAAACATCAAAGCATAGGCGGCATCGACATAACCGCGCGCTTCACCGGGAACCGATGAAATCACGTTGCCGCTGAAGGCGAGCGCGGCATTTAACATTGTATCCGCCCGGGCAGGATTATCATTTGCCAGGTTCAACCGCGCCTCAAGGAGCGCGCTCCAGCTATCGGCGATAACCTTACTTTTTGAAAACGCCTCTCTTGCTTTAGTATATTGTTGCCGGTCAAGGTAGATATTGGCCAGCATTTTAGCGGCCTCGGGAAAATCGTCAACGATGCTCCCAAGTTTTCGTATTGCTTTATCTGTCAGACCTCTGTGAATATAGGCCAAACCCGTTAGATAAGCAATCTGCTTGTTATCGGGTTGTTTCTCGGCCAGTATTGTATAGCATGATTCGGATTTGGCATAATTTCCAAGGAAAAAATGTGTAACGCCCAGTTTCCTGAGATGATAATCCCTTCTTAGCGGTTGTGATGCGAGCCAGGTCCTGTAATCCAGGGTTTTATCAAACCACATTTGTCCGGAATATAAATCGCTGAAATATAAAGCATTCGACTCATCCAGCGCCAAATTATTTTCATAATCGATAAACCGCATTAATAATTCATCATAGCTCATTTCATAGATGTCATCAAACATAAATCTGCCGGGGGCTGATTTTTCATATAGTTTTTTGAAATTAGACATTCCATAATTATCAATCAGAAATTTAATAACCGCGCCGCTTAATATATCGGCATACTCGATGTCCTCCGGATACTCATCCATAAGAATGCCTTCAAGTTCCGAAAAGGTCATCTCAGATACAAGCTTTCTGGCCGCATAGACATCATCAAAGAAATAACGAGAAAACCCGACAACGAACAATCGCGCTGAATAGCCCCAGATATCGTATATAACAAACCTCTGAGTATATTGCGGCAATGCCGAGTCGAAGTCGCTGTTGAACACAGTATAAAGACTGCCGCCGGCGATATCATAACCGACTCCGGTGTAGTTATCAATTGACGAGCTGTTATTGCTGCCCGGTAAGATGTATAAATCTATTTTTCCGGCCCGGGTAACGTCAAGTTCCTTACGAAAGCGGTCAAAAATATACTCATAATATCCGGAACGCATATCGAACTTGTAGTCGGCATACGAATGACGCCAGATATGAGCGGTAAAATGCGTTGATTTAAAATTAGTCAGGCTGTCCGTCGGGACTAATTGAAAATGGTCGGTCGTATCGTTAGAAATGGTAAACGAATAATCAAAAAGAATACCTTTTGACGGCAAATCCTCAATTATATACGGGCTTTCTGAAACAGCCGATAATCTCTCATGACGGTGCGAATAACCCGGACCAAGTTCATAAAAACCTATCTCAACTGAATACAGAGATTCCGCCAGAGGATATATTATAAAATGGGTCGTGTAAGGAGCAATAAAAACGGGGATTTTTGTGCCATATTGAACAAAATGCTCAACCCTGCCAACAGTATCCCGACTGTCATTATTTACAGCGCTGACCCGCAGATAAGTGTCTGCACCTGCGAAAGTATTGAGGCATAATAAAAATAGAACGGCAATAACGGCAACTTTCCATCTGGTGAAAGTTATTAAATTATAAAGGATTAGTTTTTGTATATTCAATTCAAACGCTTTCACTTTTTCTTTTGCATCCGGGCGAACTTGCGCAATAAGTTCAGGTTAACATCATCCATTTCGCCGTCATCTCCTTTTGGAGTTTCAAGGATTTTGGGAATGTTGGCAAAACGTCTATCCTGCATTATCAATTTAAACGGTTTTTCCCCAAGTTCTCCTTTGCCGAGGTGTTCATGGCGGTCGATTTTGCTGCCCAGACCTTTTTTCGAATCATTCAAATGGATGACAGCCAGTTTATTCAGTCCTATTATACGATCAAACTCGTTCCAGGTTTGCTCATAGCTCTCTTTTGTGGAAATATCGTATCCGGCGGCAAACGCATGACAGGTATCGAAGCAGACAGCCAGCCTCTCGGGCCTGCTTGATTTTTCGATCATTGCCGCTATATGCTCGAATTTATAACCGAGGTTTGTCCCCTGTCCGGCTGTGGTTTCGAGAGTAATCCTGACATTGAAGCCGTCGGTGCGCTCTAAAAGCCAGTCAATCGATTCGGCGACCTTGTTTATTCCGTTCTCTTCCCCGCTGTCCATATGACTGCCGGGATGAGTGACCAGGTATGGAAGGCCCAGCTTTTCACATCGCTCCATTTCAGCTAAAAAAGCCTGGCGCGATTTGGCAAGCAATGCCCGATCAGGAGAACAGAGGTTAATCAGGTATGAATCATGAGCTACCACCGGTTTGATTCCGGTCCGTTTTTGCTCATCATGAAACTTCTGGATGTCCTCATCGCTTAGGGGCTTAGCTTTCCACTGGTTGGAGGATTTAACGAATATCTGGATGGTATCACAGCCGAACTCTTCGCCATGGTAAAAAGCATTGAACACGCCGCCGGCTATAGACATATGAGCGCCGAGATACAATTTATCGGTCCGTTTTTTCATTTTATGAAAATAAATGAAATCGACGGCTGTTCCAAGATAATTATTTAAAAATAATATACAGACCCGAATTTTGCAGTAGATATATCAAAAAAGCGAAGTAGTCGCAATTGGTTTCATTACAGCACACTCATTCAGCCAGCGTTAACGTGAGACTTGCGCTATTAGCCAAGCGTATCCCCAACCGATGCTTGAAAAACACCACTGCTTTTCTTTAGCTACATATTTCAGCGCGGCGTCGGGAACCTCATACGAGTCGCACGACCTTCCCGGATGGCTTCATACTGGCAGGAAAGGCTATACAGCTCGTATGAGGTTCATGCCAGCACGATTAAGTTAGGAGCGCAAGGCTTCTGACCTGCCAAGCTGTATCTTAAAATAGAAACCCAGATTTTGCGGTTGAAGAGTTTTAAGATGGATGATTCGCTGCGACCTGACTGAACTAAAAAGAGATGAGAAGTAACTGAACTTATGTATTTTACCCATCCGATTGCAGGCCTTTTTTAAAAAAATATGTGCCTGTTTAAAACAATCAACGCTGTAACCAGTTGACTTTATTTGAATAACGTCGAGACACTACTGATATAAACAAAAAAACAAAAACAAAATAAAGGAATCAGTAATAATTTGAACTCCGACCGCAGCGAGAGGATAAGGTCCTTCGTTAAACCCAACAAACCTGCCGCTTGAGGTTATTCAGTTGACATCAATGATGTAAATTTATAAATTAAAACTCCTTGTTGATAATTGAATACAATTGGTTTTGCTGTTTTTCTTTAAAGAAAGGATAGTTGAATGGTAGGAATTGTTGGCTACGGAGCCTATATACCCCGCAACAGGATTAAGGTCGAAGAAATCGCCAAGGTCTGGGGCGCCGATGCTCTAAGCTATAAAAAGGGTATGATGCTTCAGGAGAAGTCAGTTCCCGGTCCCGATCAGGATACAATCACCATGTCGGTTGAGGCTGCCAGGCGCGCTATCAAACGTGCTAATATCGACCCGACCAAGGTTGGAGCAGTCTATATCGGTTCGGAATCTCATCCATACGCTGTTAAACCATCGGGGACAACTCTGGCGGAAGCGATTGGCGCGGTTCCTGATTGTCATTGCGCCGATTTCGAGTTTGCCTGCAAAGCCGGCTCGGAGGGCATGTTTGTAGCCATGAGCTTAATTAAAGCCGGTGAGGTGGAATATGCCATAGCAATCGGCGGCGACACCTCGCAGGGCGCTCCGGGAGACGCCCTGGAATACTCAGCCTCAGCCGGCGCGGCGGCGTTTGTGTTTGGCAGGGAAAACCTCGTTGCCGAATGCCTGTACACTCACTCGTTCATGACCGATACACCCGATTTCTGGAGACGTGAATATCAGTTCTACCCCCGTCATGCATCACGATTTACCGGTGAACCGGCTTATTTCAAACATACATTGGGCTGCGCTGAGGCTATCATGCAAAAAGCCAACATGAAGCCCGCCGATTTTGACTATGCAGTCTTTCATCAGCCAAACGGCAAGTTCCCTATGACCGCTGGCAGGAAGCTCGGTTTCACAAAGGAACAGATGGAGCAGGGCTGGCTGTCACCAATTCTGGGCAACACTTATTCCGGCGCTTCACCTATTGGCCTTACTGCAATATTGGATATCGCCAAACCGGGCGATAAGATACTGATGGTCTCTTACGGTTCCGGAGCCGGCAGTGACGGTTTCGTCTGGAAGGTTGCCAATCGCATTAAAGAGGTTCAGAACCTGACCGTTCAAACGCGGCCCTCACTGGAATCTAATCGCCGAAAGTACCTCGATTACGGCACCTATTCTAAGTATCGCGGTAAAATTAAAAAATTGAGTGAATAATCTAAGCTTAAAGATAATTCTGGAGGAAAATAAATGAGAGATGTTGCAGTAATCGGTATCGGGATGAACAAATGGGGAGAACTCTGGGATATTTCGATCCGCGATCTGATCGCCCAGAGCGCCCTATTGGCTCTCGACGATGCCGATCTAAATAAAGTTGACGCCATGTATATCGGCTGCATGTCATCCGGTCTGTTCACCGACCAGGAACATCTTGGTTCGATAGGACCCGATTATGCAGGTTTATGCCCGACGCCTGGCATCCGTGTAGAGTCGGCCTGTTCGTCCGGTGCTCTTGCGGTAAGGTCGGCATACATGCATATAGCATCAGGTATGTCAGATATCGTAATGGCTGTCGGTGTAGAGAAAATGACTGATGTTGATGGCGCCGGCGCAACGTTTGCTCTGGCATCTGCCGCCGACCAGGAATATGAAGTCTATAACGGTGTAACCTTTCCCGGTTTATATTCGATGATGGCTACTCACCATATGCACAAGCACGGTACAACTCGTGATCAACTGGCTCAAGTGGCGGTAAAAAACCATTTCAACGGCGCAAAAAACCCATTAGCTCAGTTCAGGATGGAATTAACTATTGATGCAGTGAAAAATGCTGTTATGATTGCCGACCCCTTAACCATCCTTGACTGCTCGCCTATTACAGACGGTTCGGCCGCCGTTATTTTATGTTCGATGGATAAAGCAAAAGAGATTTGTAAAAAACGGATTGTGAAAGTCATCGGTTCAGGGCATGCCACCGATTCGATTCAGTTAGCACAGCGTGAGGATATTTCTTATATAAAATCAACAGAGCTGGCCGCTAAACAAGCATTTGAGATGGCTGATAAAAAAGTTGCCGATATCGATTTCGCTGAAATTCATGACTGCTTCACTATTGCTGAAATTATGGTCATCGAAGCACTGGGCATTGTTGATAAGGGTAAAGGTGGTCCGGCAACTTTAGACGGAATGACTGCTATAGACGGCAAAATTCCGGTAAATTCCAGCGGCGGCCTAAAATCCAAAGGCCATCCGGTTGGAGCGACCGGCGTTGCCCAGATGGTCGAACTTACAAAACAGATTCGCGGCGAGGCTGATAAGGGTCGTCAGGTTAAAAAAGCGGATATTGGTTTAGCTCAAAACATGGGCGGATCCGGAGCCAGCTCAGTTGTTCATATTCTGGAGGGAATGTAATATGTCATCACCTAAATACTGGAGAGAGATGCCTCAGCGTTATCGTTACGAGGCGGCAAAGTGTAAAAAATGCGGTAAAGTGCTGTTCCCGCCACGATTGATCTGCCCGGCCTGCCAGGCTCGTGAATTCGAGCAGGTTAATATAAACGATACCGGCAATATTGAGACATTCACTGTGATTCGTGTCGCCCCGGCTCCTTTTGTCGACCAGGCGCCGTACCCGGTCGCCATAGTCAACCTTGGCGATGATGTTAAAATACTTTGCCAGATAGCCGATTGCGAGCCGGACGAATTAAAAATCGGTATGCCGGTTAGAATTGAGTTCAGAAAGATTCAACAGGAAGGTGAAGGCGGAATACTAATGTATGGCTACAAGTGTGTTCCGGAATTCTAAAAGATCAACAATTAGTGTGAAGGGATAAAAACCGATGTGTCAGGATGTCCGCCTAGGGCGGACGCCTCAAGCGGGCGACATCCTGACACAGGTATGCTATATGAATAGAAATTGGAAAAACTATTATATCGATAATGCCGTTCATCATGTAGCAGGCACAGTCCATGGCTGGCAACCGGTTTTGCTCTATCCTGAAATTCTATCGATATTTTTTCTTGATTTTAATCGCATGACAATAAGATGGGATGTCGTTATTATCGGTTTTGTAATAATGCCTGAACATTTTCACATGCTAATACAAAGTAGGCACGCCGAACATATAAAGAAGTTTATTCAAGGGGGAAGGCGTTCTGTGTCCGGTAGAGTTCGGCGTTTGCTTGAAGTAAATGACGGTACACTTAAATCTTTCTGTTTAAAAAATGGAATTGAACTATCGACATTTTATTCAAAGACCGGTGGCAAATCAATATTCAGATTTTGGAAGGAAAAGCCCAGGGTCTTTCCTATATCTAAAGAAATTGACATAAAAAAGAAGCTGGACTATATTCATAATAATCCTGTGAGGAGAGGATTAGTAAAATCACCCGAGGAGTGGGAGTATTCAAGTTTTGGATTTTATGCTGATAGGAGGCCTGTTGGTTTACCTATCGGAGTTCAGCGTCAGGATGTCGCAAGGCTTCCATCCTGACGCATCAGACAGGAAGGCGAAGGCGGAATACTAATGTACGGCTACAAGTGTGTTCCGGAATTCTAAAAGATCAACAATTAGTGTGAAGGGATAAAAACCGATGTGTCAGGATGTCCGCCTAGGGCGGACGCCTCAAGCGGGCGACATCCTGACACAGGTATGCTATATGAATAGAAATTGGAAAAACTATTATATCGATAATGCCGTTCATCATGTAGCAGGCACAGTCCATGGCTGGCAACCGGTTTTGCTCTATCCTGAAATTCTATCGATATTTTTTCTTGATTTTAATCGCATGACAATAAGATGGGATGTCGTTATTATCGGTTTTGTAATAATGCCTGAACATTTTCACATGCTAATACAAAGTAGGCACGCCGAACATATAAAGAAGTTTATTCAAGGGGGAAGGCGTTCTGTGTCCGGTAGAGTTCGGCGTTTGCTTGAAGTAAATGACGGTACACTTAAATCTTTCTGTTTAAAAAATGGAATTGAACTATCGACATTTTATTCAAAGACCGGTGGCAAATCAATATTCAGATTTTGGAAGGAAAAGCCCAGGGTCTTTCCTATATCTAAAGAAATTGACATAAAAAAGAAGCTGGACTATATTCATAATAATCCTGTGAGGAGAGGATTAGTAAAATCACCCGAGGAGTGGGAGTATTCAAGTTTTGGATTTTATGCTGATAGGAGGCCTGTTGGTTTACCTATCGGAGTTCAGCGTCAGGATGTCGCAAAGCTTCCATCCTGACGCATCAGAAATTTTAGATATGTTATTAAAGAAATTTGCCAATAAATCAGAGAAGCGTGTATGGCACACGTTACGAAGGGTTTTGGACTCTGCGGGGCTTTATACAGCCGCTCAAGTAAGATTAGAAGATATAATTAAACTCGAAGAGGAAGACGCATCAATCAAAGAACGCATGTTTATAAAAGCCGCATCTTTCGACTTCGTCGTGTTTTCAGAAGATACGATTCCTATGTTTGCTGTTGAATTTGATGGCCCCGAACATTGGTTCGATTCCAAACAGATCAGGAGAGATATATTTAAAAATCGAATTTGCGATAAAGCCAAATTGCCATTGCTAAGGATTGATTCGCATTATCTTAAGAAATTCGATCATAAAAATTTGTTAAACTATATCTGCGAACGGATTGTTGCTTATAAGGAGGAAATGCCGAATTTAAAGCAGAAAATGAGGGATTATTTAGAAGGTCTCACGCAGGAGACTGTGGATAGCTATATTAGCGCCGGCGATTTGCCATTTGATCCCACTTTTGAGTTTAATATTCGCCATCCTTTTCTGGAAACATATAATACGGCAAACCGGCTGCATTCGAATTTTGGCATTCGGACGGGATTTGTAAAAATCAATGATTATAGTAGTAATTGCTACGATTATGATGTCCCATTTTTCGGATTAGGAAAAGGGCCATTTTCAGGATATGAGAAGATAACCTACAAATATAAGCTTATTGACCTTAAAACAGGGAATATATTATTGAAGGATAGCATTTCCTTTTCATATCGTTGGGTGTATCCAATCGAGGTTGATTATAATCCCGAAGAAGTCCCTCTTGATTTTTTTATAAGGACGGGAAGAAATCCCATCTCTATGCCACATATACCGGGCGCATTTCTTCCAGAAATAGCTGAAAATTTTTGTAATTATCTAGCTTTAAAGCAAATAGAAATATGGGCGGAGAATAACTTGAAGCGACGAAAGGTTGAAAATCGATAAACAATTGTCGGGTCTTGATGTGTCAGGATGGAAGCTTTGCGACATCCTGACACACTTTGATTAACATGAAGGGACAGAGTTACCGTGTTTCAAATAGAATCGAAAATCGATACCAAAAGCGCTGAGTTCAAGGATGCTGTAACTCACTGGAAAAAAGAAACGGCAGTTCTCAAAGAACGGCTCGAAAAGATTAAAGAGGGCGGGCCGCCTCATGCCCGTGAAAAACATCTCAAAAGAGGCAAGCTGATAACCCGCGACCGTGTGAAAGGCTTATTCGACAAGAATACTCCATTCTTAGAATTCACCACTTTAGCCGCTTATGACATGTATAACAATGAAGCTCCCTCTGCAGGCGTGATTACCGGAATCGGAGTCGTTCATGGCCATGAGGTTGTAGTAGTCGCCAATGATGCCACTGTTAAGGGCGGCACTTACTACCCCATGACTATCAAAAAACATGTCCGGGCGCAGGAAATCGCTTTGGAAAACCATCTGCCCTGTGTTTATTTAGTCGATTCGGGCGGAGTATTCCTTCCACATCAGAAAGATGTCTTTCCGGATGCCGGACATTTCGGCAGTATCTTTTATAACCAGGCAAGGCTATCGGCGGAGGGTATCCCCCAGATAGCTGTGGTTATGGGTTCATGCACCGCCGGCGGTGCTTATGTGCCAGCAATGAGCGATGAGGCGGTTATTGTTCGTAAGCAGGGAACGATTTTTATCGGCGGACCTCCCCTGGTCAAGGCGGCTACCGGCGTCGATGTCACCGACGAGGAACTCGGCGGCGCCGATGTCCATTGCCGTATCTCGGGCGTGGCCGACCATTATGCGTTAAACGACGAACACGCTCTGCAGATTACCCGTAATATTGTTCAAAACCTCGACGCTCCCAGAAAGTTCGATCTGGGCAGAACAGAACCGGTTGATCCCAAATACGATCAAAAAGAGCTATACGGCGTAGTCCCGACTGATATCAGAAAATCTTTCGACATGCGTGAGGTAATAGCTCGTATTGTTGACAACAGCGAATTCCATGAGTTCAAAGAGCTTTATGGTCTGACCCTTATCTGCGGTTTCGCTCGTATCATGGGCTATCCGATAGGGATAATCGGCAATAACGGGGTATTGTTCTCCGAGAGCGCATTAAAAGGCGCTCACTTTATCGAACTCTGCACCAAGCGGAAAATACCTCTGTTGTTTTTGCAGAATGTAACCGGTTTTATTGTTGGCAAGGAATATGAGCACGGCGGCATTGCCCGCGATGGCGCCAAGATGGTTCATGCTGTGGCTAATGCCAAGGTGCCCAGGTTTACTATTATGATCGGCGGTTCCTATGGCGCCGGTAACTATGCCATGTGCGGCCGCGGTTATTATCCGCGGTTTTTGTGGATGTGGCCAAGCTCCCGGATAAGCGTGATGGGCGGCGAACAGGCGGCTGATGTCCTTCTGATGGTGAAAATGAGAGCGCTTGAGGCAAAAGGCAAAACTATGACCAAAGAGGAGCAGAAAGAATTCAGAAGACCCACTCTTGAAAAATACGAGCATGAAGGTTCTCCCTATTTCAGCACTGCCCGTGTCTGGGATGATGGCATCATCGATCCGATAGATACCCGAACTATACTGGGGCTGGCTATTTCTGCCTCGCTGAATGCTGACATACCCGACCAGAATTACGGCGTCTTCAGAATGTAATTATATTCGCAGAGGAATTAAGATGTCTTCAACCAGAGATTACCAGACAATAAAACTAAAGTTTCATGACAGGATCGCTCGGGTGACTTTAAACCGCCCCGAGGTAAGAAACGCTTTCAACGAGACAATGATTTCAGAAATGACCGACGCCTTTAAAACTATCAACAAGCAGGCTAATTTAAGAGTAGTGGTTTTAACCGGCGAGGGCAAGGGGTTCTGTGCCGGCGCCGATCTCAGCTGGATGAAAAGCGTCATCAACTATACCTATGAGGAAAACCTTCAGGATTCGCAAAACCTGGCGGATATGTTCGAGTTGATGTTCAACTGCCCGCTGCCCACTATCGCCCGCGTTAACGGTCCGGCGATAGGCGGCGGTACCGGCATGGTGGCGGTTTGTGATATAGTTATTGCCTCTGAAAAGGCCGCATTCAGTTTAAGCGAGGTTAAACTCGGCCTGGTACCGGCCTGTATCTCGCCCTATGTAATCCGCCGTATGGGCGATAAAAACTGCCGGGAATATTTTCTCACGGGTGAAAGATTAACCGCTGAAAAAGCTCTGGCCGCCGGACTGGTAAACAGGGTCGTTTCCGAGGATAAGCTTGATGAAGTAGTGAACAAGCTGATTGCCCAGTTGACTTCCAGCGGACCGAATGCATTAGCCTGGTGCAAACAGCTTCTGGCAAATGTGCCATCGATACCCGATAAGGAGGTTGGAACATACACAGCGGAAGTCATCACAAAGCTTCGCATGAGCGATGAAGGCCAGGAAGGGATGAAGGCGTTTTTTGAGAAACGAAAGCCAGATTGGTGTAAGGATGATTAATGTTCCGTTAGTTCGTAGTGAAGCGTGAACTGACGGCGACACATCGTCAGGTCACACCCTTACGGGCACGACCTGACGAAACTGTTAAAACCGTTTAAAGGATTCGCATGTTCAATAAAATACTAATCGCCAACCGGGGTGAAATTGCAGTCAGGGTGATGCGTGCCTGCCGCGAGATGGGGATAAAATCCGTAGCTGTATATTCTACTATCGACCGTGACGCTCTTCATGTGCAAACTGCCAATGAAGCGGTTTGTATTGGCGAGGCTCCTCCGGGTGAAAGCTATCTCAACATCGATTCAATAATGGATGCGGTCAGGACAACCGGCGCCGAAGTTATCCATCCGGGTTACGGTTTTTTAGCCGAGAATCATCTTTTCGCCGAGCGATGTGAAAAAGACGGCATCATATTTATCGGTCCCAATTCAAAGGCAATGAAACTGGTGGGCGATAAAATAGCGTCTCGTAAGGTGATCGAAGAGGCGGGCATCCCGTTTATTCCCGGAATGAAAAGCAAAAGTACCAGCGTCGGTAAATGCATAGCTGAAGCGGAAAAAATCGGCTACCCGGTTTTGCTGAAAGCCTCTGCTGGCGGCGGTGGCAAGGGCATGCGTATAGCCAGATCTAAAGAGGAATTAGCGCCTGCCGTTGAGGCCGGTATGCGCGAGTCTCAATCGGCGTTTGGCGATCCCTCTGTTTACTTAGAAAAATTTATCGAACAGCCCCGGCATATCGAATTCCAGGTGCTGGCCGATAACTATGGCAACGCAGTGCATCTTTTCGAAAGAGAATGCTCTATCCAGAGAAGACATCAAAAAATAATTGAGGAAACACCTTCAACCGCATTGAATGATGATCTACGCCGCCGCATGGGTGAAACCGCATTGCAGGTAGTGAAGGTGTCCGGATATACAAACGCCGGCACGGTCGAGATGCTTTTAGATAGGGATATGAATTATTATTTCCTCGAGGTCAACGCCCGTCTGCAGGTTGAGCACCCGGTTACTGAGGTGGTTATAGGCATTGACCTGGTGCATGCTCAGATTCGTATTGCCGCCGGAGAAAAGATGTGGCTTAAGCAGGATAGTATTAAACAGAACGGTCATGCAATCGAATGCCGAATTTACGCCGAAGACCCGGAGAATAATTTTCTGCCATCCGCTGGAAAAATTCTGTTTATGAAAGAGCCATCAGGCCCTGGAATCCGTCACGACTGCGGCGTTTATTCAGGGTATGAAGTTTCCGTGTTTTATGATCCGATACTTTCGAAACTTATAACCTGGGCGCCATCAAGAGAAATCTGCTGTAAACGAATGGCGGCGGCCCTGGCAGATTTCCCATTACTGGGAATTAAAACCGACATAGAGTTTTTACGTGAAGCTGTCAGTCATCCTGAATTTGCAGCCGGAAATACTTTTACGGACTTCATCAGCGCAAATATGCCATCCTGGGCGCCCTCTGCCGATGACAACATATTAAACAATGCATTAATTGCGGCATCTGTATATTCAAAGTATGCCAGGAAAAGTCCATCATTCTCAAAATCGACTGCTGAGTTGCCCACGCCCTGGCAGGAAATAGGCGACTGGCAAATAGCCGGCGGCAGTGGCTGAAGTTATGTACAAAATGGAGTAAAACAATGGAGCAGGAATTTACATACCAGGAAAAAATCCATACCGTGAAACTTGACGCGGATAATGAAGAATCTCCAAAAGCCGACAGCTTTAAAGCCTCTATCGAAGATAAACAGTTTAAGTTTAACGTCTCAAGAATTTCAGATAATTGCTTCTCGATTATCCTTGACGGCAAAAGCCGGATAGTCTATGCCGCCGAATCAGAGGATAATGTTTTTGTTCATCTTGACGGCAGAGTCATTAAGCTTGCTAAAGCCGATAACGACCAGAAAAAGTTCGCCGGTGACAGCCTTGCGTTTGGCGTCAAGGATGAGATATCCACACCTATGCCGGGAAAGGTTGTCAAAGTTCTGGTAGCCGAAGGCGAAAAGGTGGAAGCGGGTCAGTCGCTGGTAATAGTCGAATCGATGAAGATGGAAAATGATATTAAATCACCTACCAATGGTTCTGTGAAATCGATTCATTTTAAAGCCGGGGAACTGGTAGAACCAGGTCAGCCTATAATAAAGCTTGAACCGGAGGACTGATATTTTTGCCTGAATATTATATTACACACAGATTTGTATATGATAGTCCTCATAATTTTGTGCTGTCGGAAGTTACTTCCGCCAGCTTTGGCAGAGGAATCCGCCTATAGCGGATGCCAGCACATGCTAAGATTTGTGAATAATGCGAGCTTATGATAAAAATGCTTAACGGAGTAACTTTTTTAAATTTTATTCGTATTATTACTATTAAATGTTAAAAAACGATGGAGGTAAAATGAAAAAACTGACACTGACTGTCTGTATGGCGCTCATGCTGCTGTTTACAGTCAATGGATTCGCTGACAGGATTGGCGATATCTTAAGCGAAGCCGACACCTGGATAATCTCTGACACCACCAGGGTAATGGCCTATATCGACAGCTGTACCAGCGTAGTTGATGACCGGCTGCGAAATTCGCCCTACTGGGAGGACACTTATAGAGACCTCTCGTTCGTGCTGGGCATAGACTATACCGGATCGGCACAAATTGACAATACCGGCCGAATCTATTTCCAGATGAGAATAACCGGCGAAACCGGCCACCTGTTTTATATCGACAAACCGATGGGCTGGCCGATCCAGATGTCACCTAACAACTGGGCTAAGGAGGGGTATACTATCTGGAGCTATGACGTTCATCCCTCAGGGGATTATCTTCTAGTGCTGGTCATGCGCTATGGGAGCGAGAGGCATGATATTTGGAAATTCAATCGTGATGGCAGTTTCGAACCGCTTTTAGTTAATCCCGAAGTTCGGTATTCTAATACAGTATTCAAAAACAAAGATGAGTTTTTCCTTTCGATTGACGATCTGCAGAATCAATATTTCTGCAAATACACAATTTCATCCGGCAAACTTGATACGCTTTACCAGGATGAGGAGTGGTCCGGTATTTATGATTACGAAGATGGCCACCTTCTTTGCGGCAGATTCTTTTCATTTTCCGAAAGTCAGCTGTTCACGCTTGATGAAAGCACTCTGAAAGCAGATAATCTCACCATACGCGGAAGTTTCGATAATGCATATTTCAGCGGTGATGGCCGGGTCATATTTACAACCGACGCAAAGTCCAAGGCTGACGAATTTAATAAACTGGTTTATGTGAAGCTCGATAAGGCAAAAAAGGAACAGGAAAAAACCGATCCTGATTCAATCTACCAGGGGCTGGGGCAAAGAGATATGAAAATAATACTCGATCCGAAAATGGAAAATGCCGGGTTCGAATATATTAAAAAAGATAAAATCATAATCATGACTTTAAATAAGGATGGATATTCCGAACTGGCAGCTCTCAATCTTAAGGGCAAAAAGATTGACTTACCGCAAATGCAGGTAGGCGTTCTATCAGGCGACGGTCCTTATGATGAAAATGGGTTTGTCAACGAAAACGGCGAGTTCGTTTTCGGTTTCAGCTCCCCGAATACTCCGCCATCGATATACTATTTCAAGCTTGACGACAAGGAAATAACAACCCTGGCCACCGTTTCCACGTTTGGTTTCGATTTTTCCGACGTGAGCGTCGAGGTTATCCGTTATCCCTCCAAAGATGGCACCATGATACCGGCATTGCTTTATGCCCCATCGGATGTTAAAAAAGACGGCAATAATCCCGCTATTGTCCAGTATCATGGGGGACCACCCCGTCAGTGGCGGCCATATTTTCAAAGGAACTTAGCCTTTGCGCTGTCGAAAGGAATAATCGTACTTCGTCCTAATGTCAGGGGCTCATCCGGTTATGGTACTGGCTGGGAAAAAGCCGATAACCAGGAAAAACGTTACGATGCGCTGGGTGATGCTGAAGCCGCCTTAGATTACCTTATAAAAGAAGGCTATTCCAAGCCGGAACGAATCGGTATCCAGGGCGGTTCGTATGGCGGTTATACCGTTAACTACCTGTCGGTGACTGCACCCGAAAAATTTGCCTGTGCCGTAAGCGAAGTCGGTGTGGCCGACCATGACTACAGTCAAACTCATGGCGACATCAGCGGCCAGCGGATATGGGAACTGGAATTCGGTAAAATCGGCAGCGACCTGTCTCATGATTTATCGCCGATTTTTAAGTCTGAAAACATTCAAAAGCCGATACTTTTGACCAGCGGTTTCTACGATCCCCGGGTTTTTGCCGGCGATCCGCGGCGTTTTGGGTATCTTCTTTCAAAACTCGGCAAAGATGTGCTCTACCTTGAAAGTGTCGAATCGGGTCATGGTGCCACAACCAAAGAGCAAATAATAACTGATTTAACCCGTTACTATGTCTATTTCATGGATCATATTTTCAAGTAAGCCGCAAGCTGCAAGCGATAAGCTAATACAGGGGTTCAAATATATTGGACCCCTGTTTGCATAGTGGGCGACAGACGTCCTCAGACTATATTAAAAGCCATTTTTGTGCGGCTTTTTTGTGCTGTCGGAAATTACTTCCAATAGCTCTGGCAGAAGAGGAAGAGGCTGTCCCAAAGGTCCATATCAGGGGCGTATAGCGATATCCATACGGATCTGTAGGACGCCCCTACGCGTTGAGTTACAATAAGTTGCTTGTTATTTCTGATTACTTAACTGCAAAATCTGGGTTAAAAGGTTTTACCTGTCAAAGAGCGCCAGTATCTTGTCAATCTCAATCCAGGAATCGACGACTAAATCAGCGCCGGCGGCTTTCAAGTCGTCTGCATCGAAAGCGCCGCCTTTTGCCGAAACAGCTACAGACATGATTCCGTTGTTTCGGGCAGCTTCCATATCGCTTGGAGTATCGCCAAAGTGGCAAGCCTTGAAGCCGTCCCTATGGTTTGATCTTTTCAGCGCCGATGTTATAATGCCGCTTCGGCTATCATCATCCTCACCGAAACCGCCGAAGGTGAAATAGCGATCGAGATCAACGCCCTTAAGCTTCCACCAGGCGAACTCCTCAAAATTGCCGGTAGCCAATCCCAAATCAATTTTCCGGTCTTGAAGTGCGTCCAAAAGCTCAATTACTCCCGGAAGAATGATATAGTCATCGTTGGCTTTCCTGTTTTTGTTATCATGAAAATAGCTTAATATTTCTCCGATTAAGCAATCAATCTTATCATCCACAACAACCTTATCGATGTTAAGCTTGTACAGAACATTGCGCAGGATTACCCTGTCGGTCATTCCGTACATCTCTTTTCCAAGGTAGTCGACATAGTTAATATTGCAAATCGAAAAGACCTTGCTGATTGAATGGTTTATAGCGTCCATCTTAAGAGTCGATCTCAACCCCGGATTTCGTCTAATAAGAGTTCCGTCTAAATCAAACGTTGCTGTTTTAACAGTCATATTTTGTATATAAAAACAAATAAGCTATTTGTCAAAGCTTTATGGCGCTATCTGACAATTGCATGAGACCAAAAGTAATATGGAACTTATCATTTTGCTGAAAATCTTGAAATTTTCTCAGGAACAATTTGCAGTTATAGGCTGTATAAAATAATGTTCGCAATAACCAATAACCCTTAGCTGTTACCGAAAAAGGTAACAAAAAGTTAAAACATCTCACCAATATGACTGTGCTTAGACCGCATCGCCAGAAAGGGCGGTGCGGTTTAACTTTATATGTCACAACCCGATAAGACATATATACATAATAAGCTGACAGGTATTTAATAAATATCGCAGGTTTTTTGCCGATAATTTAATATTGGGTTAGTCTATGACTGAAGAAAAGAAAAAAACCAGCCGGCATGCCGAATTTATCAAAGCCGTTGTCTTAATATTATTAATCGGCATTGCGTTACGTGTTTTCGTACTGTTCCCTCACAAACTTGACAATACTCACATGGAAAACTCGCTGTATGAAGGTGATTTTTTAATGGCTTCACAATTGTCATACAAATTCGGTGAACCGCAAACCGGCGATATAATCGTGTTTGAGCATCCCTTTAAGTTTGGGGAATTGAGAGTGGGGCGGGTAATAGCCGTTTCTGGACAAACTGTTGAGATTTTAAACAAATTGGTATATATAGATAACGAACCATTTACAGATTTCGAAAACATAAAGCATGCTGACTTCAGTATAATATCCGAGGACTATTCCAACCGTGATTACAGCCAGCCTACTACAGTTCCAACCGGAGCGGTTTATGTTCTGTGCGATAACCGTGACATTGCCGAGGATTCACGTAATTTCGGTACTGTAAATATCGAAAACATCAAGGGAAAAGGGGGTTTCGTTTACTGGTCGTGGAAATCCGATCCAAAGGCTCCCCGGTGGGAAAGCCCGTACATTACGCCCGCTATAAAAATCCTGTTTTACAACCTGATTCATTTCCCATCGCGAATTGGCTGGGGTCGTATTGGCGCCTCAGTAAATTAACCGCCGGATTAAACCTAAATCCTGCAATTAAATATTACTGCTATTGGCTATTATTGTGCTGTCGGAAGTTACTTCCGACAGTGAAGAATCCGCCTATGGCGGATGCCAGCACATGTTAAGATTTGTGAATAATGCTGGTTAGATATAATAAGTAACTTATTGCCTTCTTGTTACCAAACCCTGTTTGGTAACACAATGACAATCGAAACTCTGTTTCGAATAAAATTACACCGGCAAGGTATCAATTTAGATAATTGAATGAACATGCGGAATATTGAAACAGAGTTTCAGAAATCAGTACATTCCCAAACAGAGTTTGGGAACGAGATTGAATAACTTATTATAGCTCTGTGCATAGGGCGTATTGCGACATCCGTAGGATCTGTAGGACGCCTCTACTTTGCTTTCCTGTCAAGTTCTTTTCTTACGGCCGAGGCAATTGTTTTAAGAGTGAGGGGTTTTCTGATAAAGGTTGCGGCTCCGAGCTTTAACGCCATCTCGGCTCTTTCAGATTCGGCAAATCCCGACACGATAATTGCCTTTTGTGAAGGACTGATTTTTAGAGCCTTCCGATAAGTTTCGGCTCCGTCTATTCCCTCGGGCATGATCATATCCAGGATCAGCAAATCCTGCGGGTTTTCCTTTATAAACTCAATCGCTTTCTCGCCGCTGCTTACAGCGTTTGCCCGGTAGCCCAGCTTCAACAAGAGCTTAACCGTAACGTCCTGTTGTACCTGGTCATCATCGACAACAAGGATGCTTTCGGAGCCGCCTACGATTTCATCGGTAATATCTGTTTCGATTGCCTCCCGGGTGATTGGGAAATATATATAAAAAGCTGTCCCTTTGCCCACAGTACTCTCCAGGTCGATATAGCCATTATGGTCTTCAACAACCGCATGGGCAACACTTAATCCCAGTCCTGAGCCCCTTCTCTTGTCGGTGGTCTTGGTGGTAAAGAACGGATCAAATATCCTTGGTTTTATATTTTCTGGAATTCCACAACCGGTGTCAGATATAGTTAGTTTTACATATTCTCCTTTAGGAACGCGGCCGAACTGAACCGAGTTCATATCGGCATAGTAGTTTTCGGTTTTAATAGCAAGTTGGCCGATGTTTTGCGTGGCATCACAAGCATTAGTAATGATGTTTGCGACTACTCTGTATATCTGAGAAGCGCCGCCCTTGATGTTTAACAGATTTTTATCAAGATTAGTTTCAACAACCAGGGTATCGGGTAAAGGTTTAAGCCGGTTAACAACCTGAATGATTACCTGGTTTAAATTAAGGGGCTCCTGGTTGTAATGACCCCGTCGGCCTAACGTGAGAAGCTGCTGGTTGATATCGGCAATCTGATCGGCGGCTGTTTCCATATCGTTTAAAAAAGGTATAGCCTTATGATCATCCGGAAGACTTTCTCTTATAAAATCAGGGTAGGCGACAAGCGGTCCCAGAAGGTTGTTGAAATCATGAGCGACCTGCCCGGCTATTCTGCCGGCGGTTTCCAGTCGTTGTGCGCGGGAAATGAACTCCTGCATTCTTCGGGTCTCGGTGACATCCCTGAAAACCAGCACTACTCCTATAACCTCGCCGGTCTTGATGCGGATGGGAGCTCCGCTGTCGGCGATAAACCTCTCAATACCGTCCCTGCTGATAAGAACCGTATGGTTGGCCAATCCTATAATCAGGCCTTTTTCAATTACTTTTTCGACCGGATTTTCGCAGGGGTGTCGGGTCATTTCGTTGATTATATGGAAAACCCGGGAGACAGGTTTACCTTTGGCTTCTTCCTCGTTCCAGCCTGTAAGATTTTCAGCAATTCTGTTCATTAAGATTAAATTCCCCTTTATATCAGCAGTGATAACACCATCGCCGATTGAGCGCAGGGTTACTGCCAGGCGTTCAGATTCGGCAGCCAGCGCTTCCTCCGCCTGTCTTCGCTCAGTGATATCTTCTCCTGAACTGAAACAACCAATTATTTTACCGCTGTCATCTTTTAGCAATGTATTGTACCAGGCAATAATTCGCTCATCGCCATTTTTAGTCACTATAGGATTTTCATAATATTCAACCGGTTCAATTTCGCCTTTGATTAACTGTGAAAATACTGCCTTTACATCATCTCTAAGCCGTTCCGGGATACAGAGATCAAACCAGTTTTTGCCAAGAATCTCATTTTCAGAATAGCCCGTAACTGCACAACCTTTTTTATTTATATTTATGATTTTATGATTAGAATCAATAGCTATAAGAAAAACTTTTGCAACATCAAAATATCTCTGAGCGGTTTCTTTCTCCTTTCGCAGCGCCTGTTCCGCCTGCCTGCGCTCAGTAATATCGTGGAAAACAAGAACAACGCCCAAGACGTTGCTTTTATCATCAATAATTGGCGCGCCGCTGTCATCAATCGGTATTCTCGAACCATCTTTTGAAATTAAAACAGTATGGTTTGCCAGTCCGACAACAATACCTTCACGGAGTACTCTTTCAATGGGATTTTCGGCGGGTATGCCTATTTCTTCGTTAATGATATTGAATATATCGTTTATGGATCTCCCAATCGCTTCCTTTTGTTTCCAGCCGGTTAAGGCTTCGGCTACAGGGTTTATGAATGTCACATGACCCTTAATATCAGTGGCAATTACCGCATCGCCGATGCTTTTAAGAGTTATAGACAGCCATTTTTCGTTCTCCCTGAGCAACTTTCCTATCTTTTCAATCCGACTGCTCAATAATGCCACGACAGAAGCGATAATCACGAACATTAAAGATCGAAAATAATCATTCACTGTCATCACTTCCACTCTCAGGAAATGGTGGCCGAGAATAAGGATAATTGCCAGGAATACAGCCACCAAGACGCCTTTTTTCTTCCACCATATTGAGGCCAATATAATTGGAACATAAAGGAGGTGAGTAAAAACCGCACAAATGCCGATTACCACATGGAAATAATATGTCAGGATAATAGCGCCTGCCAGGAGAACGGCCATAGATATAATTTTAGCGCTTTCTCCAAGTCCTTTAAATTTTATTTGACTCACATAACACCATCGCTATAGTCAAATTTGCTGAAAAAATTATTCCTTTTTCTAATATTTGTATTTATTCCTCGTAATCTCATTTGCGTCAGCGCCTGCCCGCGCTGAAATCCTTTTAGACTTAAATTACCCATTTTATACGCTTCATGAATAATACTCAATTCGGGACAAAGAAAATATCCCCGTTTTCTGCAAAAAATAATGTTTAATTATAACATAAATATTCCATTCCGCCACCTTTTTTTAACATTTTTTGTAAAGTGGGTAATATCAAGATTTGTATTTATGCTTCTTTCATTGGGTATAAAGCTATGGGACGCAATCCAGTATTTTTTCAAGCCATATGGCTGTACCCGACAGCAATTGGTCTTAGCCCGCATTATTCACAAATCTTTGTGCTGTCGACTCTCTCTACGAGCCATATGGCCATAGTCGACAGCTTTTTTCTGCAAGCCATTGTGTCGACCGCAGGCAGGCTGTGCCAAAATATTGTTTTAGCTAAAATCGTGTTCTTGTTATTTAGGTGTTAGATTGCTTCGCCTGCGGCTCGCAATGACTTACATGAATAGTCATTACGAGGAGTCCGCCGTGGCGGACGACGAAGTAATCTCTCATGACTTTTGACACAGCCTCCAGAGGGTCGATACCACAGATAATCTTAACATGTGCTGGCCTCCGCCATAGGCGGATTCAGTCTGTGCCAAAAGTCCATATCAGGTGCTGCGGGAATCACGCCAGTCGGTTAGACGGCTCATACGAGGTCTCCGATAGTTCCCGCAGTACCAGGGATAGGCTTTTGCAAGAAGCTCATCAATAAAAAAAAAGCCCTTTGCTTTCCGATAAAATGGTGATAATTTTCAGGATCGGAATGATATTAATTAAATTCATTGATAATATCATGAAAGACATATAATTTATTTGTAAACATCCAATTTATATTGTTAAATTACTATAAATTTCAAACGCCTTAGATAGTCATTGCAATTATAACGGCATACTGCAAATCAAGTTACCGACCGATGAAACACTATTATTAAACGGAATGATTCTTGTATGATTTCATTTTTGCCATGAAATTGATACTGTTCAAAGGGAGAATAAAATTTAAACGATGATTAGGAGCCTAAATCTATATTTATACAATCTAAGGAGATGACTGTGGATAATACGATTTTAATACTGGCAATAGTAGCCACAACTCCTTTTGCCTGTGCGCTTGTCGCAAAAAACAAGAACAAGAGTACAGTTGGTTGGTTCTGTTGGGGGATAATATTCGGGTTATTTGCTCTCGCTGTAGTTTTATTACTGCCGAGCGAATAATTTTATAAGCGACTGTTAAGGAAAGGAGCAGCAATGATTACTTCAAGGACAATAGCGACAGTATGTTTAGTTGGGATTGTGATTTTTACTGGCATATGGCTGGTATTCACCCAGCATTATGAAAAAAGTAAAGTTGAAGAAACAGCGGCATTCGAAGAGCGCAACAGTGGCCTGGATGAGGCAACCAGGAGAGAACTGATCAGACAAGATGAATCGCGTTTAAATTTAGAGACTGCTTCTTCTACAGCGGGCTTTAAAAAAGGCAGTTTGCTGGAAAACCTCTATAAATACCATGAAATTAGGAAAATAATAGAGGGCACCTGGAAAGTGGAAAAATCCTCCAATCGAAGTAAAATTGTTAAAGCAAGGTTCGAGGGCAAGAACTACTATCTTTATAGTATGAATGTTTCCGGCAAAGAGGAAATTACCGAGAGTGGCCGCTATCAGGTCAATTCCGAATTCATTTCTCTTAACCCGTCGGCAGGTAATAAGGCGCCAAAACACGTGAAGCTTATTGATAGAAGATATTTCGTTATGTTTGACTTTTACAGCGGCGATGAACTGGAGTTTATGAAAACGTCATAGGCAGCAGATGATAAAGTTGAAATGAAAACATATCAATTTCTAACCCGGATTGTTCATAAATTTCTGACTTGAAACAGGCGGTCGGCACGCAGTGTCCATTGGATTTATCGGGCCGCAACCCTGTCGGGGGAAAAGTCCTACGGATCTGTAGGACCCCCGACTTACAACTGTTCATATCAAAACGCTGGAGCGATAATACAATAAGAAACCGCTATTGGCGCTCTATTTTTTCCCTGAAGAGATTTCGTTCAAGCGTCAATATTGCCTGGTTGGTTAACGATATCATCGAGCGAAAAGCCTCGACATCAATTGGCGTTTCACGATTTGGCGCATCGACGAAAATGGCAAATTGCGGTTTATCTAAAACATTAATGGGGATGACTGCAAAAGCCAGAGGTTCGAGGCGTTCGGTTTCATCTTCTGTAACTAAGTATTCATAATCCTTGCTGTCTTCTCCGTCGATTAACAAGGCCTTGCCGTTATTGTAAAGATATCTGAATATGCCATTTTTAATTGAAAAACTAAGGGCCTGAACAAACTCTTGTGATTCAACGCCAAAACCAACCTGGCCGGTGTAACTTTCCCACTTTGCACTGTATTCAAATAACAAAACCCGCCCCATCTGCATGCCCCGGAAAATCGCCTCACAAATAATCTGAAGAATTTCATCGTTCGATTTCGCTTCCATAAGAGCCTCAGTGGCGTTTTGCATGAACGACAACTGCATCTCTTTGTAATTCAATTGCTTGCGAATGCCGGACTCCTCCATTTCCGGGAGGTCGAGTTTGGCAAGTTCCCGTTCGATATCGATCTCCATGTCTCGGGCAATATCGTCCACCTGACGACGGCATTCAATGAGAAGTTCCACCATGCTCTCCTCTGATATATCGATTAAACAACGAGCCTGCTCGATCAGTACGGAATACTCCTCGGAAAGCGGAGATGTTTTGCCCATTACATGATTATATAGATTATCTGCAAGATAAACCATATCTACCAATATATTTGGAGACTTTACATTTGGCTTTTTGTTTACACGATGATGTTCGGCAATTGTTTTTATAAGATTCTGAGGCAGGTTCCATTTTTTTGCTATATATTCACCCGCCCTCATATGATTAGCGCCCACAACAATCTGCTCTATCTTGTAACAGTCCTGACCTGACGTTTTCATTTTTAGAACTTCCTCATATCTTGCCGGAAATGCTCCAGCCAAAATCGGTTGACCAATATCATGCATAAAACCGGCTATAAAAGCCACTTCAATCAGTTTGCTTTGGTTTGTCCGGTTAGCCAGGAACTTGGCTATAATTCCACAGGCCATTGAACGAAGCCAGAACGCTATTATATCAAACTTTGCCTTTCTGGTAAGTTTGTTTATAACCTCATAAACCGACATGGAAATAGCGATATTGTGTATGGCGCGAAATCCCATCAGTACTATCGCATGCGTAACAGTACTGATTCTCCCCGAGTAGCTCGCATAATAAACCGAGTTGGCCATTCGCAGAACACGGCTGGTCAATTGATGGTCAGATAAGATACAATTGGCCAGGTCTGCGGCTGAAGCTTTAGGGCTTTCCGAAATTTGCTTAATCTTGATAATATTCTGAGGCAACGACGGCAAATCGGCAAATTGCGCTAGTTTTTGTTCTAATTCTTTATCAGTAATAACAACCATGTTCTAATTGAAATTTAATTTAAAGCTTCATTCTTGCTGTTAACAGGCTTTGATATTCTCGATCATATTATTTTAAAATTTATCATCTTATTTACTGACTGTTAATTACAGATATTAACAACAGGTCAACTAATAATAACCCCTCATCATCGAGTCTAATCAACCGGTTCGGTTACTTTACATTTATCGGTAAACTCGAATGAATTATTAACTCAACTTAGATTTGATATTGAAACCTATAAATAACGTTGTAATTGCGAATAACCGCTGAAATAACCCGCTTTATTTCTCACCGAACCGCTATATTCAATTACCCTGCTTTATTCATAAATCAGTAATATTATTTTCAAAACAGTTTCAAAGTGAAGAGACAGCAATATATTAATAGTAACTGTACAGAAGTTATTAAAAATACATAGTGTTTTCATGCTGTCCTGCATTCTTTACAGGAAAAATTGATAATAGTAGGACAGGCCGTCAAGCCATACGGCCTGTCTGGGGTCTTGTGGATTTTCAACCTGTCCTACTTTACTTTATAGAACGTAAACAATCAGATATTAGCAGGAAGATTTGATTTCTTATTATCCTTAAAAAGCCTCTTACCTAATAAGAAGTTTATGAATAATGCAGGTTACATGTTGCTTAGACGGGATTTCCAACTGCCTGTAATTTTTGAGAACCAGGCAAAACGCGACAGCAATTTCCTGATTTCGGGCATCATTGTTTCGGCGGCCTCTTTACCCAGCCCGATACATTCCCTGGCCCTGGTAAAACTGGCCCAGTGAATAGTCGATACGCCGGGATAAATAACGACATCGGCCATTGCAAGCTCAATCTTCCTGAGACGGCTTAACCCGATGTTATCGCCTCTCATTATGATTTCAAGGCCGTTGGCGAATTTATCAACCCGACGAATTTTCTGAAATACATCCACTGCAATCACTTTTCTGGCGCCAAGGTTTAAGGCCACTTCGACCGGGGTGATGTTTATCGGACCGCCATCGGCCAGCAGACCATCGTCAAACTCAAGGGGTGGGAATACACCCTCTATCGCCGAAGAAGCATACACTGCATCGACAATTGATCCCTTACCGAGAACGACCGGCTTGCCATTGACAATGTCTATGCTTACTGCGGCAAAAGGAATTTCATTATCTTCAATGTTGTTATCAATGATTACGCTTTTAAGCGGTTCATATAAAGATTCTTTCGGCTCCAGAGCAATCCTGGTTAACGCTTTTAGGGCGAGATAGCGGCGTTGAACATATTGCGACAACTCCGTTAACAGGGAGGGCTTATCCGGGCTCTGGCTTGGGTCTAATGTTTTTATCCACTGCTTGTTTTCAAGAAATTCATCGAGAAAGGCAAGAACTTTTGTTTCGACCGCTTCGGCATTCAGAAGCTGAGCATACATGGCTCCTACTATGGCTCCCATCGAGGTACCGACAATCAGATCGAATTTGATATTCTCCTGTCCGAGGACTTTTAATACTCCGATATGAGCAAGTCCCCGAGCGCCCCCGCCGCCAAGAGCTAAGGCAAGCTTATATTTTTTATTCACTTTTGGCATTTTGAACAATAATGTGTTGACCGTCCTCCAAGAACAATCCGTTTCAACTGTATCCCGCAATTCGGGCAGGGCTGGCTGGTTTTGCCATAAACCGCAATCTGGTTCTGGAAACCGCCCCTCTGGCCAAACCCATCAAGATAATCATCGACAGATGTACCCCGATTGTTTACCGCCTTATTTAGAACTTTTATTATCGAATCATGAAGTTTTTTCAGCCTGGCCCTTGATATCCCGGATGCCTTTAGTGTGGGACGTATACCGGCATAAAACAACGACTCATCTGCATAAATATTGCCTAAGCCGGCGACGACTTCCTGGTCGAGTAATGCCAGTTTTATCGCCTTTTTTCGTTTTTTGATAATATCGGCAAAAAGCTCAGGCGTAATCTCAAAAGGTTCAGGACCAAGCTTTTTTAAGCGAGGATGATTAAACAGGCTGCTGTCCCTCAATATGCAAATTCGTCCGAATTTTCTAACATCGTAATAATTAAGCC
Source organism: uncultured bacterium (assembly GCA_965603725.1). Taxonomy (GTDB): domain Bacteria; phylum Zixibacteria; class MSB-5A5; order UBA10806; family 4484-95; genus JAGGSN01. The sequence continues at coordinate 40,812 of CBFDEC010000023.1, forward strand.
TCGATTTCTCAAATTTTATAAAGAAATGAAGATGTTTTTTATCCAGACTTGAATCCGCTTTTACAAGCAGTTTGCCGGTCATTTTTAAATGACATATCAACGCTATATTTTCAGTGAAGTGAAAAACTATATTTTTCCCACGCCTGGATATATTTTTTAACTGCCTGCCTTTTAATATTGAGGCTCTTTTGTAATCGCAATTTTCACGAATCCGGTTGTTTAAAAACCTCGCCTCTACTACTTTCTGTCCTATCAAAACCGATGACAAGTCTCGAACAATTGTTTCGACCTCGGGCAATTCCGGCATATTATCTCCTGAGGACTAAATATTTCCCCGCCTGGTCCATGGCGGCGCTGAAAAATCCATTCAGGCTGCCGGCCTCGCTGGCTTTCAGTCTGTATGGCTTAATACTTAAGCCGCGAGTTATAGTAATCGTATTGGCGGTAACCAAAACGACCGAAAATATTTCACCCAGATAGCTTGTCAGAGTGAAATTCTCCGGAAGGTAATCGATTTTAAACCCTGAGGGTATCTCGATCAAAATCCTTTCCCATTGCGAGTGAGGTCGGCCAAGCTCGATAGGCAGTTTCCGACGCTGATATTTTGTAGCAAACTGCCACCTGCCCAGTATATCCAGAGGGATATATAGCCGCATATCATCGGTTCGTATATAATTCGGCGCCGAAAGCCGGTAGGTTATCTTAAAAGGATTTATATCAGAGTATATTTCAGAAAACTCGATTTCTTTGATCGATGAACCGGGAATCCCTTTCGAGGCTAAGTTTGCCCAGCGTTCAAACCTTTCCTGCGGCGAGAGACTCTGCAGAATGCTTTTCTCCTCAATGTTTAACGAGCCGGATAATAATTCCACTCCATTAGCAGTTAATTCGCCATTATCATCGATGACAATTTTCAGATGGACGGCATGTCCGCTTTCACGGTAATCCGATGCAGGCGTGGTGATAAAATCTTTAAACCCGGGTCCCGCTTTCAGTCCCTCAACTCCCTGATCCTCGAAAGTTAAAACGCCAGTCGGCGCGCCCTTATAATACGGGTCGATCCAGATCGTGTCGGAATCGACTCGAGCAGCCAGCAGAAGACGGTTGAAATAAAATAAAGCCGGCAAAGATTTGACAACCTCGCCGTTATCCCTGGTCGAGATTAAAACGTAATCATAGGAAATATCGGCCGCTTTTAGAAACGCTCCCAACAGCAAAGTTGCCTCCGCCTGGGAGCCATATCCTTTATTGAGAAGTTCGCCGGGAGTACTGGAGACATTTATATCCGAATACACGGCCTGAAAATTTGACGTAATAAAATTGATCAGCGTCCGTATCTTTTCATGATTATCGTTTAAGTCTTTACACTGCAAATCGACTTCACTTTTCACCATTCGACCCGGCTTATCGAGCGATTCGAGATGTCTGCCATATATTTTGGCTATAAGACGCCAGTTGATTTTGTTTTTCTCGATATCCTGCCAGCGCCGGTCATGAGAAAAGGCGTAATACAGACAGGGAATAAGCTGTGATTCCGGGGGGCTGTCCGGTTCAAATTCAAATCCCGGCAGGGAATTTGTCTCCCAGGTGTAGTTCGCCCACATCTCTCCGCCTCGTATATAACCTGGCGACCTCCGCTGATTATAACGGCACTTCGGCTGAACCAGAAAATTAAACACCCAGTCTGCAGGAGCGCTGATGGTGGTCTTATTCAGGTTGACCGGGTATGATCGTCCCAAATAGCGTCTGCCGGAAAATACCGGTTCGGTTGACTGAATATTCCATTCCAGAACAAAAACAGCTCCAGCCCGGGCATCAGGGAACGACATGATATATCTTTGCTTGTTTCCATAAAGCTCAAGATGTGTCATCTCATCGGTTGATAAAATAATCGTATCGCCCTCGGGTGAGATCGTATAAGCATTAGCCTCGATTTCATCATCAATGGAGACAACCGGCGTTGCGGCTGTCGAAATTCCGCTCTCGCCCTTTCTCAATACCATGGCTTCAGAATGGAAGAAACGATCATAAACATATACACCCTCCTGAAAATCAACTGCAGTACTGTCGGAAATATTGATATATACCGCTTCCTGACCCGAATGCATCGCCAGCATCTCAAGCAAACTGGGGATATTTTGACTGATGATGATTGTCGGCAGTAGCAGAATAAAAATAAAACTAAAGAGAATCCGGAAAAGCATTGTCGACCTCCGGTTGAATATTAATAGGCATAATCTCTATAGAATTATAAGGCAATTGCGAGGCAATCAATAGAAAATCATAAAATCTCCTGTACCCTTCCGCTGAAAGCGTATAATCATACAGGTTAAAACTCTTATTTATTTGACACAGATCGCCGCCGCTGATTAAAGTCAGGTCTGCGTTCAGTCCCCGTTCATTAAAAGCCAGAACCAGGGAATCTTTATCGGCTTTAAAATTATTGGCCAGCTCCAACCGGACTGTTTCGTTCATGCTGAATGTGAAATCAAAAGAGTAAGGATTCAAACGTTGAGCCGTATAGAAATATTTTTCCAGGTAATTGAAAAAAGGCGATCCTGTATTCACAAGCAGTCTGTTTCCTTTTGCAGTTTTTGGCAAATCTCCGAAAAAATGACCGGAGATTTCAATTAAACCGGGTGAATGATGATCAACCTTAAAACCCGATTGGCGTTGATGAGTAAGATTATCGCTAAGAAATGCATGAAGCACGCCAGTTAATTCCTGTTCTGGATTTTTTGAATAAAATACAAATGCTGGATCCCGGCTTAGTTTTAGATTAACGTGACATCGGAAACCTCCTGTAGGGTTGATTTTGTAGATAAGTTCAAAATCCAGCCTGTTGCCGGGGTCATATGGGGAGGTGAGCGTGAATTCTAAAAATGGCTCGGCGCCGCAGATCAATGCCCGTCTGTTTCGAAGTCCGGGGGCCAGATGACCGAAACAACAGGTCAACTGGCTGGCATCCAGAAATAGGTAGCCAGCCGTCGTATCAACTGCAGTAATGACATGATTGAAATACCCGGGCCAGGGAAGGGGCGTTATCACATCGGGACGACTGCGGGTTGTTATCAAGGCCGGATTAGCCTTGATTCCCGCCGCCCGGCACAGGGCTATTAGAAGCGCAGACTGATCCTTACAGTCACCGTATCGTTTCTTTAAGACCTCTGATGCGGGAAGCGGTTTAAACTCACCTCTGCCGATGTCGACCGAAATATATCTTATATTATCTCGAACGAAATTAAACAACGCTTTAGCTGAATCTATCAAATCGCCAGCATCAACACAAAGACTATCGGCAAGACTTAATATTTCCGGACCAGGCAGCATCCTGTCATCTGAAAGGTGATTATAGAAGGCGGCTATATCAGACCAGCTCTGAAAGCTGTATTCATTATCTTCATAGCTGATTGTATCCGGCCTGATAACCACCCGGTAAGCATCAGCGGGGGGCATGTCTGTTTCATAGGTGAAAGAGGGAACATTTTCAGCAAAGATGATTAAGTAGGCGCTGTCTCTGGCGATCTGAAAGCTGTTTTCCGATACATAATATTCAAAGGGTATCCTTGATGATATTTTAAAATACGAATTGCTTGTGGGGATAGCTCTTTGCCTGAAAAACTGGGGCAGATACAGCAGACTCTTATATTTTAACTTATAAGATACAACAGCCATCGCCCCTGGTCTGGTTGACGGTAAATGAATGATTTTTGTCTTACTGTCTGAATAATAGCCGGGTCCAAAATCGGAAACAGTTTCGATATCGTTTTTATCAAGACTAATAATATGCCCGTTGGTCAAAATATATCCGGCCTCAATTAAGGAAAATTCTACATGACGATTGACCGGCACTTTTATGGATGAATATTCTTTACTACCCGGCTGGTTAAACAGATATTTTTGCTTGAACACAGCTTCGGCGGTATAATCGGATTCTATATCGAGGAAAACAGAATCATACAGGCACTCCACTGCAGGCAATTCATCGGCCATGCTCGTTAATGCAATCTGGACAAATATCAAAAAGATATTAACTATATAAAAGCGTTTTACTGTCTTACAACTCAGACCGTTTTGCAAAATAAACCGCCGGATTAAACCGTTCTGCCATATAATATTTAACAATTACCTATATAAAGCAAATAAATTACATCTTATACTGTATTCTATTTTTAATACAACATATTTGAATTCAGTCAGGTCGTAGCGAAGCGTGACCTGACTGTTGTAATTTCTGTCAGATCAC
>CBFDEC010000024.1:0-44882 GCA_965603725.1 uncultured bacterium
TCATAATAAGTTGTGCCCACTATTAGGCCGGGTGATTCCGTGACAAATCCGGGATTCAATGGATAAGCCAGCACATTCGGAAGCGCCTCATCCCCGCGAATCAGCTTGTGATTCTTAAGAGGCGCCATTTTTGAGAGCTCGGCAGATGAGCTGACGGTTAATAACATAACCGCAACCACTGCCAGCATTAACAATCTCTTTCCCATCTAAACTCCTTTAGTTAAAGTTAAACATTTATTACATTAAAATAATCACTTTAAAACAACCAAACTGCAACATTAGTTTCTATATTAAAGCATAAAAGTTAACACTTTGAACTGTAAAACCTGATAAATTCTCATTATTATTGCAAATCCATGTCTGTTCAAGTTATCTTCTTTATGTGTAATATAATCATAAATTGAAATTAGTCAATGAAATAATGTCGCTGTTAGACGTCAGGTTCGGAGAGGCTGTGCCAAAAGTTATGTGAGATTACTTCGTCGTCCGCCAATGGCGGACTCCTCGTAATGACTGCCCCTGTAAGTCATTGCGAGCCATAGGCGAAGCAATCTAATTACTTAATTTTGGAATAAGATTTTCAACCTTAAATAGGCTTTTGGCACAGCCTCCGGAGACCTGACGTCATATTCTACAAAGAAGCTATTTTGGGGCTTTATTATATTTCACAAGCTTTGCTTCAATTTTCTTTACATCATCCATGTATATTGGCGGGGCGGTTTGCACGAACTCCTCGAAATAGACCTTGGCCATTCCGGAATCGCCCTTGATTTCATAGATGTTTCCCAGTTGAAGCTTTGCCGGTGAATAATCGGGATCGACTGCCAGCGCCTTCATGAAATTATCCATCGCCTCATCATATGCGCCCAATTCGGACATGATGACCCCGATATTATAAAACAGCTCAGGAGAACGCAGGCCGGCCTGTTTAGCTTTTTCAAAATAATGTGCGGCTGAATCTACATAGCCTGTAAATCCCCAGTCGACTCCGATATTTAAAAATACACGCGGAGAACTCCCGCCCAATTTCAAGGCATGATAGTAACTTTCAAGGGCTAATTCGATACTGTCCAGATAATCGTATGTTACTCCAAGATCATAATATACTCCGGCGGAATCGTCAGTGGACAACAAAGCATGTTTGAAACAGTTCAGCATCTGATTGTAATTGCCAAAGATCTCGTAAAGGTAACCCTGATTACGCCAGGCATCGCTAAAGGTGGAATCACATTCAATCGCCTTTGAGTAATAATTAATGGCCACAGGAACATTAACATTATAGTCGTTGTACAAACCCAATATATAAAAATACCTGGCGCTGCAGGTGTCTATTTTGCCGGTTTTATAAGACTCCTGGGCCTGCATAAGATATTTTTTCGCTTCTTTGAAATTCTCCTGCTCTATGAATACTTCCGCCAGTTCCAGGCATGACCGCCAATCACCAGGATTATCAGAAACCTTTCTTTCGAGTTTCGATATAAGGGCAGGATCATCATAGCCGCCAGCGATAATAATTAACAGGATTAATAATAGTTTCATATGATGTTTATCGGCAGTAAAAGAATACAAATGACATAAAGGCAGAAATACTAATAATGCCAGAAATCCATTAAAAATACGCAGTGTTTTTGTGCTGTCGGAAGTTGCTTCCGACAGGTCTGGCGAAGAAAAGGCTGTGCCAAGAGTCATGTAAGATTACTTCGTCATTTCACTCCTCGTAATGACTGCTTTTGTAAGTCATTGCGAACCTCCCATTATTAGTGGTTGGTGTATGTCCCCATGCACCAACAGAGATGAGGAAAGTAGGCGGTCGGTTTATCCGGCCGCAACCCTGTCGGGGACAAGCCCGACCTACTGCTGCTTTTGTAAGTCATTGCGAGTCCGCCTTTGGCGGACGAAGCAATCCCCGTTTTCTTTTCACGTCTGGAATTTGTCTTGAAATCTTATTTTGGCACAGTCTGTTTCGCCGGAATGACAATTGTTTATTAATTTTTATGGAAAAACCGGACACTAATGAAATTTTATAAGGATAAATTAAGGAGGCGTCCCGCATATCCATTGGAAATCTCAAGACGCCCCACAAGATGCGAATTCTTTTTATTACAGCTTCCGTTTCCAGCGGGTACCGGATGGCGTATCCTCGAGGATTATTCCCATTTCGAGGAGTTGATCTCGAATTCTGTCAGATTCGGCGAAATTCTTATTTTTGCGAGCTTCATTCCGTTTTTCGATCAGCTTTTCAATTTCTGCATCCAGCGCCTCTTCGGCCACATATATTACTCCCAGAACCGAATCGAACTTTTTCAGGGCATCTTCAACAACCCGAGCATCGGTTTCAGACAGGGGATTTTTTTCGCGTTCCACATTAATTTCTTTAACAAAATCAAATACAGCCGCCAGGGCGGGCGAAATATTCAGGTCATCATCCAAAGCGGTCTTAAATTTTCCAAGCGCCTTCTCAGCAATAGCGGTAATCTGTGAATTTTCACCTTCGCCCGAATAAGATTGAATCGCATCACGGAAATCGCGAAGGCGTGTAATGGCATTTTTGGCGGCTTCAAGAGCCTCGAAAGTGAAATTCAGCTGTTGACGGTAGTGGGTCGCCAAAAGCAGGTATCTTACCGCCGCTAAATTAACACCTTTGTCCACCAGATCCTGGATAGTATAATCATTACCCTCCGACTTGGCCATCTTCTTGCTTTCGACTATGAGATGTTCGCAGTGAAGCCAGTATTTTGCTAACCTTTTTCCGGTGGCTCCCTCCGATTGAGCGATTTCGTTTTCGTGGTGTGGAAACATATTGTCAACGCCGCCGGTATGGATATCGAAGCTTTCGCCCAGGTATTTCATACTCATCGCCGAACACTCGATATGCCAGCCGGGACGGCCTTTGCCAAGGTCGGTCTCCCAGAAAACATTGCCGTCATCGGGAGTCCATTCTTTCCAGAGGGCAAAATCGGAAGCCGTTTCTTTTTCGTACTCGTCTGAATCTATTCGAGCGCTTGTTTTTAACTGCTCAAGTTTCATGTGAGAAAGAGCGCCATAATTGGGAAAGGTGGAGATTTTGTAATAAATCGATGAACCCGATTTATAAGCGTGTCCCTTATCCAGCAGTGTCTTTACCATTTCAACCATTTCGTTAATATGATCAGTAGCGGCCGGATAGTGTTCCGCCCTTTGAATATTTAGCCGATCGATATCCTGAAAGAACAGGTCTTTGAATTCCTTTGTATGCTCCTGAAGGGGAATTCCACGGGCATTGGAATCGCGGATCGTTTTATCATCTATGTCGGTAAGATTCATTACCTGGGTAACTTTGTAGCCTTTGAAAATCAGATGTCTGCGGAGCAGATCCTCGAACATCCAAGCCCTGTAATTACCAATATGAGCCGGCGCGTAAACGGTGGGTCCGCAGGTATACATCCCGACCTTGCCCGACTCGATCGGTTTAAACTCCTCTTTTTTGCGAGTGAATGTGTTAAACAATACTAATGCCATGCTACCTCTCGGTCAGTTTTTTAACAGTTTTGGAATCAAGTTTTTTGATCACTGCCATTAATAATTTCACTAAGTTGTCGAAATCACTTCGATGGATAATACTGGTATGGCTGTGAATATAGCGAGTAGCCACACCCATATAGATACACGGCACTCCTACCCGTGAAATATGAATTCTGCCGCCGTCGGTTCCGCCTCTGCCCAGAGCCGCCAGATGATAAGGGATGTTTTCTTTTTCAGCGGTATCGATGACGAAGTCGCGGAGCTTCCTATGGGGTATCATGCTTCCATCCAGAATCGTTATCGATGGACCGGAACCGAGTTTGGCTGTTTGATGTTTTTCTGCTCCGGGGCCATCGGCGGCCAGCGAGACATCGGCCACAAAGGCAACGTCGGGATCGACGGCATAGGCGGCTGTGCCTGCTCCGCGAAGGCCGACCTCCTCTTGAACTGTGCCTACTCCATAAAGTGTATTGGGATGTTTTTTTCCTTTGAGCTTGTTTATAACCTCAACCGCCACGGCGACACCTATTCGGTTATCGAACGCCTTGTTCAGATAAATCTTCGGATCATGCATCACAGTGAATTTCGCATCGGGCACGATCGGGTCGCCCGGACGAATCCCCAGCTTTTTGATATTGGTTTTTTCGGTGACGCCGACATCGATGTACATATCATTCAGTTCCAGCACTTTTTTGCGCTCATCATCTTTGAGTGAATGCGGCGGCTTGGAACCGATCACGCCAAGCACGTCGCCTTTTGATGTTTTGATTATCACTCTCTGAGCCAGAGCCACATGTCCCCACCAGCCGCCCAGCGGCAGGAATTTTATATAACCCTGATCGGTGATTTCTTTAACTATGAATCCGATTTCATCAAGGTGACCGGCAATCATGATCTTTGGTTTATCGGAACTCCCGCGTTTTCTGGCAATTACACTTCCCAGTTTGTCATAGGTGATTTCATCGGCGGCCTCAAGATGATCGACCATAACCCGGGATACCTCATCCTCGAAACCAGACACTCCGTGAGCATCGGTTAAATCTGCTAATAGTTTCTCGGTCTTATCCAAATTTCCTCCTATTGAATAATTATCGACTTAAGTTCTTTAAGATTCATTATAGAATAATCTGGTTTAACATTATCAGGATTTTCGCGCTCATGGCGATTTTTCCAGACAGCAGTGATGCCAGCATTTTGAGCGCCGGCAATATCACTGTCAAACCTATCACCGATAAATATTGCCTGTGATGATTTCACGTCTGCCTTTTTCAACGCCATATCAAAAATTTCCTTTGACGGCTTTCTTATACCAACGGCACTTGAGAATACCGTAAAATCGAAGTATTCAAGCAATCCGAACCTTTCCATTTCCGCACGATGGAATTTTTCCGGAAAAATCGAATTAGAAACCAGACCGATAGGCAGCCCATGTCCCTTTATTTTATCAAGAATTTCAACCGCTCCGGGGATTAAAGTTATCTGCTCGGTAACCGGTTGATAATACTTGTCTACAAATTTCTCGATTATACCATCGTCCATCGATAAGCCCATATAACTAAATATTCTGCCGCATGTATCATAAAATTCGATTTCTGAATGATTATCACGCCCATCAAGAATCTCCCGCAAGTATTTATAGAAAGTTTCGCCGAATTGCTCGACCCCGGGCAGATGCGGAAACATCTTTTTTATTAAAGGATATCCGGCGGCAACGCCCATTTTGCCAAGCATCGGCCAATCTTGGTTCTCGTATTCGATCAGCGTGCTGCCGAGATCGAATAATACTGCCTTGAATTTCAAGTCAATCCTCTTCTCTGTTAATTAGGCGGTCTTTGAAATCTTCCAGTGCGATCTGACAAATTTTCTCCAGCAACCGGGGAAAATCGATACCGGCGACTTTGGCCGCTTTGGGCACCAGCGAATGCGTTGTCATCCCGGGCAGTGTGTTGACCTCAAGACAATATGCCTGTCCATCTTCAGCAAGACGGAAATCAACTCGTCCGAAACCGGCACAGCCAAGAACTTTGAATGCTTTCAGCCCCAGTGAACTGATTTTATCGGCAAGGTTATCGGGTAAGTCCGCCGGACAGATATAGTTTGATTTGCCGTCTGTATATTTATGCTCGTAATCGTATATACCGCTTTGGGGAATGACCTCAGCCAGCGGCAGTATCTGATCGCCAAGTATGCCAACTGTTATTTCACGTCCGGATATATATTTCTCGAAAAGCAGTTTGCTGTCATAATGAAAACCGGTTTTCAGCGCCTTCTTCAGTTCATTACCGCTTTTAACCAGTGAAAGTCCTACCGACGACCCCTGGTTGACCGGCTTTGTTATTACCGGGTAGTTTAGCTGAGATTTTATCTTATCATCAATTCCTTTTAAAGATGGATTTTGTTTATGATCTATTATGAAAAAACCAGGAGTGGGAATATCGTTGGCGATAAAAATCTTTTTGGCCATAAACTTATTCATCGCCAGGGCTGAGGCTAATACTCCCGATCCAGTGTAGGGTATTCCGACAAGATCCAAAAGCGCCTGGATGACGCCGTTCTCACCGCTGCCGCCGTGAAGAATAATGAATACTACGTCGACGTTTCGCAGATCATGAGACTTTACAGCTTCGATGGAGAGTTCACCGGCATATTTTTTCAGTTCCTCGATTGAAGGCGGTTGTGTTTTAATGCTGTTGAGATGTTTAATATCATCACCCCTTAAAACCTGATACCCTCTGGCAGTATCAATCGGGACAACCTCATGACCGGCGACCTTCAGACCATCGACTACAGCCGCCCCCGAAACTAATGAGACATCGCGCTCAGCCGAGGTTCCTCCCATTAAAACGGCTACTCTCATCTTTTAATTCCACTCCTTCTATAAATTATAATAAGCCAGGCAGTAATTGCCACGGCGCTTATTATTACCAGTAAGATATTATACGATTTAACTGCCACAACAAGTTTCGGCCAATTTGATTTTAATAAATACATTCCACCGATTAAGACCGAATACCATAAACAGAAACTGATGAAGGTAAAAACCGCCATTCGCCCTGCAGGTACATTCCCGACGCCGGCGGCAATTGCCACCACCGACCGGACACCGGCCATAAACCGCGAGACAATTAAAACCAGAACGCCCCATCTTTTAAACCATCTTTCAATCTTATGCAGGTTGTCGATCCTCAAATAGTATTTATCATACTTTCTAAAAAACGAACGTCCCTTGAACCGACCCAAATAGTAAAGCAGCATTGCCCCGGTCAGACCGCCAATTGTTACCGTTATAAAGAGGGGAATATATGTCAGATCGCCTCTGCCGGCCATAAACGCCCCCACTAAGGTAATAGTATCGCTGGGAAACGGCGGGAAGATATTCTCAATAAAAGCGCTTAATAAAAGCGCCATATAAATTACTATTGCCTGCTTTGTAGTAAGGTAAAAAAGGATTTCTTCAAAGCTCATTTACTTTCAACGGCAGCGACTGCCATAGCCGCTATCCCCTCTCTGCGTCCGATAAAACCCAGCTTTTCAGTTGTTTTTCCTTTAATATTGATTCTATCAGTATCAACAAGCAAAGCGCCGGCGATCGCTTTTTTCATGCGCTCGGCATAATGTGTTATTCTGGGCTCTTCGGCGATTACGGTCACATCAATATTTATAATTGCAAAATTATGCTGTGCCAGTCTTTCTTCAATTTCAGATAATATTTTCAAACTCGATATGTCTTTATATTTCTGTTCAGTATCCGGAAACATCATGCCGATATCGCCGAGTCCGATTGCGCCCAAAAGAGCATCGGCTATTGCATGACAGACAACATCGGCATCGGAATGACCTATCAGCCCTTTGGCATAATCTATCTCGACGCCGCCAAGGATCAATTTCCTGCCCTCAACCAGCTTATGCACATCAAAGCCAATGCCGGTTCTTACCATTTTTTGAGTATCTCCTCCGCTAAAATTAAATCCTCGGGGTGAGCGATCTTTATGTTATCATAATAGCCGGGAACAACGGCCACTTTCATATGGTACTGTTCAGCCAGCATGGCATCATCGGAAGCCTCGAATTCAGCCTCAGCGGCTTTCTTGTGGATGTCAAAAATATCTTTATAACAAAACACCTGGGGAGTTTGAGCAAGATAAATATTTTCCCGCGGCAGTGTTTTCAAGATTATGCTCTTCTCGACATATTTCACAGTATCTTTCGCCCTGATAGCTGGTATTACTGCTTTTGTTTCTTTTACTTTGATAAAGAGTTCTTCGATAAGAGAGCCCCTCACAAAAGGTCTGACACCGTCATGGATGGCGACATCGTCAGTAATACGCGGGCAGGCGCTAAGACCGGCCAGAACAGATTCCTGCCTGGTTTCGCCGCCGGCGGTAATTTTTTTAATCTTTTTATAACTGTACCGGCCGACAATGGCCCGGGATGCATAGGCTAAATAATCATCGGGGACTACCAGAATTATCTCATCGATTATACTGCACCTGTCGAATCGATCAATTGTGTGTGCCAAAACAGGCTTTCCGCCTATCTCGATGAACTGTTTCGGCAGTTTTGACTCCATTCGTTTTCCGGCTCCGGCGGCCACAATAACCGCTATGTTTCTTCGTGTTTTCATAGTATCAGCATGGCGTCGCCGTAGCTGTAAAAACGGTAATTCTGTTTTATCGCTTCCTCATAAGCGGACATAATCCTTTCTCTTCCGGCGAATGCAGAAACCAGTAAAAGCAGCGTCGATTTCGGTAAATGGAAATTAGTCAGCAAACAGTCGATTACTTTAAAATCGTAGGGTGGATAAATAAACTTATCAGTGTATCTGCCCTCAGAGGCGATGATCTTGCCGGTTATATCATCAAACGAACTCTCAAGGGCGCGTACAGTGGTTGTGCCGACAGCGATTATTCTTCTTCCCTGCCGTCTGGCATTGGTAATGGCTTCTGCAGTATCAAGCGGTATGCTGAAAAACTCATCTTCCATTTTATGTTTGGCTGCATCCTGCACCGTTATCGGACGGAATGTGCCCAACCCGGGGTGAAGAGTTAAATAAACAATCTCGATGCCTTTTTTTTCAAGCCCTTGCAAAATGTCCGCTGTAAAATGAAAACCTGCAGTCGGCGCCGCAACAGCCCCGACATTTTCAGCGTAGACAGTCTGGTAAGTGGTTTTATCTTTCTCCTCGGGTTCACGGGCGATATATGGCGGTAACGGAACCTCGCCATATTGCCAGATTAAATCCATCAACTTGCCATTGGTTGAAAATTCAACAATCCTGCCGCCGGCTTCGGTTCGCTCTTTGATATTTATCAAAACCTGTTTATCGGCGAATTCAACCATTGTGCCCGGCTGAAGACGTTTACCCGGTTTTACCAGGGCTTGCCATTTGTTATTGTGTAGTTTTCCTAGTAAAAATATTTCAACTTTGCCGCCTGTATCTTTCTTATAGCTGCGTAAACGCGCCGGAAAGACCTTGGAGTCGTTCAAAACAAGCAAATCGCCCTTCTTCAGGTAACCGGTGATATCCGAAAACACTTTATGTTCAAATGAATCTTTCAGGCGATCGATAATAAATAAACGTGATGATTTCCTGTCGCTTTTGGGGTATAAAGCTATTTTTTCTCGGTCAAGCTTATAGTCATAACCTGTTATATCCATTTTCATTTTTTAAAATACCTGACCAGAGTAAAAATAATCGTTAGTATGATTGAGAGCAATATTGATGAGGCCAGCGGGAATATAAAAGTGAAATTTTTCTTTCTTATTACAAAATCACCCGGTAGATGACCGAAGATCCCGAGCTTGGAACCGACAAAGAATAATACTCCGCCGATAATTAAAAATACTCCAAACAATATCAATATTTTGCTTAGCTGGGGCATGTTATAGCAGTGATTGCTGAAGGCCTCTGTCCGGTTTTATGTTCAGATGCTTATAGACCTCTTTACCGACCACGCGACCTCGTTTTGTGCGTTTTAAAAAGCCAATCTTCAAAAGGTATGGCTCGATCATTTCCTCAAGCGTATCGACCTCTTCATTTATAGTGGCGGCCAGCGCCTCAATCCCGACTGGACCGCCGGTATAGTATTTAATAATTGTAGTAAGAAGTTTTCGGTCCAGGACGTCAAGGCCGGCAGAGTCAACTCCCTCCATATCAAGAGCGGAGTTGACTGATTCGAGGTTGATTTCGCCATCGCGTTTAACCTGCACAAAATCACGCACACGCCTTAACAGCCGGTTGGCGATTCGGGGAGTGCCCCGGCTTCTTCTGGCGAGCTCACTGCAGGCTTCATCATCGATTTTAATCTTGAGAAGCTTTGCCGAACGGTCTATAATTTTTGCCAGTTCATCATCAGGGTAGAAATCGATATGATGAAAAATGCCAAACCGGCTTCGCAAAGGCGCGCTTAAGAGCCCCGCCCTGGTGGTTGCCCCGACAAATGTAAATTCTTTCAGCGGGACATTAATCACCCGGGCATAGGCTCCCTTATCAACCACAAAATCAACCTTGAAATCCTCCATTGCCGGGTAAATAAACTCCTCCACGGCTGGAGCCAGACGGTGAATCTCATCTACGAAAAGTATATCGCCTTTATTAAGATTAGTAAGTATTCCCATGAGGTCGCCTGTCCGCTGAAGCACCGGACCCGAGCTGGCTACAAGTTTGGTCCCCATTTCGTTAGCCAGGATATGAGCCAGTGTCGTTTTACCGAGGCCTGGAGGACCGTAAAAAAGTATATGCTCATGGGGTTCGTTACGGCCTAACGCCGCTTTAAGCGATACGGACAGTTTTTCAACTATCTGTTTTTGGCCTATGTATTCATCAAGCTTGTCCGGACGGAGCGATATGATCGCCTGCTCGTCTTCATCGGAATAAACCGATGGTGATACCACTCTTTCTCTCATACTATGAACTCATTCCCTGCTGTTTAAATATCTGTTCCAGCATCTCCTCAGATGACTTGAAACTTTTACTCGCGGCAAGCGCTCTTTCAATCATTGTTTTGGCCTGGGCGTGATTATACTGAAGCTGTCTTAGGACCTCCATCACCTCGGCGGCAAAATCAGGAGGCTTTGCCGGACCTGCCAATGGTTGGTCATCCTGCATTAGAGCAAACTTGGCGACACGGCCTTTAAGCTCGGCGATAATTTTTTCCGCCATTCGCGGTCCTATACCTGGCAGTTCGGTCAGCTTTTTCACATTCTCAGTCTCGATTGCCCGGGCTATTACGTTAATTGGCAATACCAGCGACCGTAATGCTTTTTTTATTCCGAGACCGCTGACATTAGTAAGAACCAAAAAGAACTCCCGCTGAACAGGATCGGCAAACCCTACCAGACGTGGAAACTGGTTGCCGACAGTTGAACCCTCGATGTAATATATTGTATAAAGCTCCACCGGTTCATTATCTATATTATCACGTAATCTCTCCAGCAGACCGGAGGGAAGCATGATATCATAAGTTAAGCCATTAACCTTGATAAAAGCCCTGGTCGAATTTACTTCGCTTATTTTACCTTTGATTCTGGATATCAAATCTAAATAACCTAAATATCATTAATGTTTACTAATATCACTCAACTTTTAAATGATTAATATGGCACAACGCTACCGCCAGCGCATCAGCAACATCAGAAGGTTCGGGAATTATTTTTAGGCCCAAACGGTTCTTGATTGTTAGCTGTACCTGATGTTTGGATGCCCGGCCATTACCGGTTAACGATTTCTTCACCATGGTGGCGCCATAGCTTTTTACCGGAATTTTTGAGAAAGCGGCGCTTAGGTAGATAGCTCCTCTTGCATGTCCCATAATAATAGCGGTTTTCGGGTGACGGTAATGCGAGTACAGGTCCTCGATGATGACAGATTCGGGCTTGAACTCCTTGAATACGTCATTTAACCCGGAAAATATCTCTTCCAGGCGGTCTTCCAGGGGCAAATTTCTTTTGGTCCTGATACATCCGGCTTCTTTTACTTCAACATTTCCATCAGACCACTCGAGTACTCCATAACCGGTAATCCCAAGTCCGGGATCGACTCCGACAAAAATCGATTTTTCATCATTGGCTGAACTTTTATCACCTTTTGATGACATACTTATCCGGTCAGCTCCTCTAATATCTTTTCATCTATATCAAAATTGGCGTAAGTCCTCTGAACATCATCATGCTCCTCGAGCATTTCAAACAGCCGGATCATTTGCTCGGCCTGCTTGCCTTCGAGCTTAACTGTCGATTGGGGGATCATGGTAATCTCGGCGGTGATCATTTCCATACCTTTACTTTCGAGGGCGGCGCGTACCTTTTCCAGATCAGCATATTCAGTATAAATTTCATAGATTCCGCCATCAGATGAAAAATCTGCAGCGCCGGCATCGATTGCCAACTCCATCAGCTGTTCTTCATCCGCTTTATCCAGATCTACCGTGATGTATCCCTTTTTTTCAAACATCCAGCCCACGCATCCAGCCTCACCCATACTACCGGCATTTTTGGTAAAGATATGGCGGACCTCGGCCACCGTTCGGTTTTTATTATCGGTTAAGACCTGTACAAGTATAGCAACTCCGCCTGGCCCGTATCCTTCATAGTTGCCTTCCTCATACGCTGTTCCCGGGAGCTCGCCTGTGCCTTTCTGAACCGCTCGTTTAATATTGTCCTGGGGCATATTGGCAGCCTTTGCGGCTAAAACCGCTGTCCGCAAACGAGGGTTGCCCTCCGGATCGCCTCCACCCTCACGAGCGGCAACAGTAATTTCCTTAATAAGCTTGCTAAACATCTTGCCGCGTTGAGCGTCAAGTTTGCCCTTTTTCCTTTTGATAGTCGCCCATTTGCTATGTCCGGACATATCTCCTCCATTAATCGATAACTAATTTTATTGTTATATTTTAACAAAGTTGCCCCCGTTAAGCAAGGGGATTGTTGGCTTAAGACCATCTGCGGATTTATATTAAAGTTCTGTCATGTCGTGCCCAAAGGGTGTGACATGACGGTCAGAGGCTGTCCCATAAGTCAGGATAGTAGGGGTAGGACAGGTTTTTAACCTGTCCGCACAGACATAAATGTTTGTCCTACTGAATGATTTTGTTTCTAAGTATAGTAGGTAATTGGCATGTCTCGGGGAGACATGCCCTACTTTTCTGTCAGGAAAGGGTTACTGACAGCGCAATTATTATTTCTCTTTATCTTCCTGTTCCTTTTCACGTTCGATCTCGGCGATAACCTTCTCGGAAATTTCACGGGGGACTTCCTCATAATGAGAAAATTCGCATGAGTATGCCCCTCTTCCCTGAGTCAGGGAACGCAATGTTGTAGAGTATTTGTACAATTCGGCCTGGGGCACTTTTCCTTTGATTCGCTGTTTTTTGCCCTCGGGATCCATCCCCATAATCCTGCCGCGCCGGGAGGAAATATCGCCCATCACGTCGCCGGTAAACTCATCCGGGACGACTACTTCCACATTATAGATAGGCTCTAAAAGATACGGGTCTGCCTGGGCAAAGCCGCTCTTAAAACCCATAGAGGCGGCAATCTTAAACGCCATATCGGAGGAATCGACGCTGTGATGGCTGCCGTCGTAGCAGGTCACTTTGAAGTCTACTACTTTAGTACTGGCTAAACCGCTTTCTGCACGGGCTTCAACAATCCCCTTCTCAACCGCCGGCAGGTATTTGGAAGGGATTACTCCGCCAACAATAGCATTAACAAATTCGAAATCGCTGCCTCGCGGCAATGGTTCAAGCCTGAGCCAGCAGTCGCCATACTGGCCCCGGCCTCCGGACTGCCGTTTGTATTTACCCTGGACCTCGATTTTTTTGCGGATAGCCGATCGATAGGGCACCCGGGGTTTAGCCAGGCCAATCTCGACACCAAACTTCCTGTTTAGCCTGTCGGTGACAACTGCGAGATGAAGCTCACCCTGCCCGGAAAGGATGGTTTGCCGAAGTTCATTATCGATAGTCATTTCAATCGTAGGGTCTTCCTCACGAAGTTTTGCCAGTCCGCCGGCAATTTTATCTTCATCCCCTTTTGACTTGGCCCTAATTGCCATCTGAATGACCGGCCTGGGAAACGGGATACGATCAAAAGCAACAGGATTACGTTTTTCAGCCAGTGTATCCCCGGTACGAGTGCTTTTAAGCTTAACCAGCGCCCCGATATCACCGGCCATAACCGAACTCACTTCCTTTCGCTCTTTACCATTTAAAATATATATCTGGCCAATACGCTCGGTTTCGTTTTTATGGGTATTCAGCAAATCATCGCCTGTTTTAACCTTACCGGAATAAACTTTAAAAAACGACAGCTCGCCGACATGCGGCTCGGAAATAGTCTTGAATATTAACACAGTTGTACCATTCTGCTCGGATATTTTTACAGCAACCTCTTTATCGTCAACCGAACCTTTCATTTCACTAATATAATCGGGTGCGGGCAGGATTTTAGCTGCATAGTCCAAGAAAGTAGAAACACCGGCTAAAGCAACGGCAGAGCCGCAGAATATCGGATAAACAGACCTGTCGGCAATGCCCTTGGCTAGACCGGCAATTATCTCATCATCGGATAACGTGCCCTTATCAAAAAACTTTTCCATTAAAGGTTCATCGGATTCGGCAGCCGCCTCGACCATCTTATCATGCCACTCCCGGGCTGTATCTTTCAGCTCATCGGGAATTTCCTGAGGTTTGACAGAGCTGTCTTTTTCAAAGGCGAAAGCTTTCATCTTGAGAAGGTCAATTACGCCTTTAAAAGACAGGCCGTCTCCCCAGGATATGACTATCGGCAAAGCATGGTTGGAAAAGTTTTCCCGGATGTCATTAACACACTTCATGAAATCGGCATGTTCCTTATCCATGCGATTAACAAAAAAAGCCCGCGGGATATCATAATCTGAGGCAATACGCCAGACAATATCAGTGCCGACCTCAACGCCGGTTACGCCGTTAACGGTAATCAACGCGGTATCGGCCACCCGTAAACCGCCGATTACTTCACCTATAAAATCCGTATAACCCGGCATGTCGATAAAATTGATTTTGGTTCCATTCCAGTCGAAATGACCCATAGCGGTGCCTAGTGATATTTTTCTATCAATTTCGTCGGCGGCATAATCTGTTACAGTGTTGCCGCTGTCGATACTGCCCAGCCTGCTTGTTACTTTGCCAATGTAGAGCCCTGCTTCAACCAGCGATGTTTTTCCGGTAGTTCCGTGGCCGACGACCCCGATATTTCTGATTTTGTCCGTTGTATATTCTTTCATCATTCCTCCTGAATTCACAGCATATTATCAAAGGCGAAAAGATACAAAACCCGATTCCGAAAGTCAACTGTTACAAATGGCTTTGAGGAAAATGGGCAGATTTAGTCTTTTCACATCGATACAATTTCGCGTAGGGGCGTCCTGCAGATCCGTATGGAAATCGCCATTCGCCCGCCGTCAACAATAATATGTGCTTCGTGGCTTTCGTATGACCCCATGCGCCAAATAAAATGAAAAAATACATTGACACCGCCGGTGACATTTACCATATTGCAGCCGGCCGCCGGGCTGGCGGCTGTAACATGGTGGGAGGCGTATGACCGTTGTTTTAAATATCACAGGCAAAGAGTATAGTAAATTTGTGCCGTCAGGCTTGCGACTTGAAAAGCGGTATGACGGCAGAGCAGAAACTGTCGGGTCAGGGCAACCCGACAGCATATTGAAATTAAATTAAGCAAATGTACAAATTTCAAGAAGAAATAATACTGCAGGGCGTTTGGTATTTGCCCGAAGAGCTGGATAAAAAATTATCGGGTAAGTTGACATTTAATCACATAAAAGGCGCAATTTTAGAATTAGTTGGATCATTTCATAACGAACTAAATTTAGAAAAAATGTTAGAGCCCGATATAATTTTAGGAGTGTCAACTACCGGTGAAAAGATCACCCTTTATAAATGCTTTGAAAAAACATATAGACATACTGGGATTCAAAGTTCTGAATTTATCGCAAATTATATATTTATAGGTGCCCATTTTTCCGATATTAATAGATTAAAATTCAATAAAATATCAGCAGAATTGCCATATATGCAGGAATGGATTAATGTATCAGGATTTAAGTTGGATATTAATCACAAAAAGAAAAAAATATCGATTAAATATAAGTTGCCTAGTTTAATAAGTGCTTATTTGGATGCCAACAAATCGGTAAGTATTAATTTTACGGCTGAACCTCCGCAGAAATCTTTTATTCAAAAAGAAGCAACAATTAAGCAAAAAGCTATTTTAGAAATTAAATATATTAGACCACATGATTTCAAAGAGTGCATGAGCGATCTATTCATTTTTCAGAATTTTCTTAGCTTTGTGACAAATGAATCTATATCCCCTCTTGTATTATATGGTTCGACAAATGAAGAATTTATACAGGTTAAAGGTAATAAGATTTACGAACAAATTTATATTTATTATCAGTTAATAAAAAATCTCCAGTTTAAATCCTTTATTTCTCCTTATAACTTCGAATTCAACTTTAAGTTAATTAGAAGAAGATACGGAAAAGTATTATCTAATTGGTTCAATAGTTACTCAGCATTAAAGCCGGTTTACGATCTATATTTTAGTCTAATTCATGATCCGTCATTATCATTAGAACATCAATTTCTAAATACTGTGTTTGCATTAGAGACATACCATAGAAAAATTCTCAATGGTACAGAGATCTCTACCAAGAATCATCAATATCGAATTAAGCAAATTTTAAATAAAGCCCCGGAAAAACATAAGATTTGGCTAAAAGACAAATTAAGCTTTAGTAACCAGCTAACTTTAAAAAGTAGATTAGAAAGTATATTAGATAGATATTCAGCTAAAATTCTAAATTCTGTCGCACCGAATTTTGCTGATAATAAAGAAGAATTTATAAAAAATGTTCGTAATACAAGAAACTATTTTGTCCATTATCCTTCAAACTTAAAATCCAAGGCAAAAAAAGGAAAAGAATTATACAAATTAATCAAATATTTAAAAAGAATACTAGAATTATGCATATTAACTGAATTGAAATTTACCAACAAGTTTATTGAAAAACTAATTGATTCGAAGGGTCATTCCACCACACTTATGCGCCATAAATAAAAACAAGTATGTGGATTTATTATGAACAATAGACATTTAGTAGATAGGCTTTCGACTAGCGGGAGAAGGCCGACAATTATATATTGTTGGGTTTTTCCCTCCGGTCAGAACCCGACCTGCTTGACTAAAGCTCTGTTATGAATGATATAGAGAAAATTCTAGTAGGAGATCTGCCAGAAGATTTAATGGTACAGATTTTGAATACAGTTGCTAGATATTCTGTAGGATTAATTGCTATCAATTTAAAAGATTATGGTGAGGAAGGTATCTTCATTGGTTCTGGAACATTTATAAAAATAGACAAAAGATTTTTTATTCTTACTGCTGCTCATGTAATTTCAAGTAAGATTTTTAATGGTTCGCAAGCGATTGGATTAAGCTTCTCACCCGATGTACACAATTTTAGAATTGATAAGCAATATTTGTCAATTTGTTATGAATGGAATAAACAATACCAATCCAAGGGACCGGATTTAGGTTTAATAGAATTACCGCTAAATCATATTGGAACAATTCAAGCTAAGAAAAATTTCTGGAATCTACAGAATCAAAAAGATATTGTGCTTGGATTGCCTTATGCGAATAATGGTGTCTGGGCCATATGTGGCTGTGCCCATGAATTCACTGATTTTAAAACTAATGAAAGAGGGTACAGTAAGGTAATGACATTTCATCATTATCTTTGGTTTAGCGGAATTGAGAGTGAATCGGTTGTTGATGATTATGATTATTTTGAAACTTCTGTCAATTATGAGAGCCGAGACGACTTGCCAAAAAGTTTTGGGGGATTAAGCGGAGGCGGCTTATGGCAAATTCCATTATTCAAGCAAAAAGACGGAAAAATAACATTTGATGATCCTATTTTATCGGGATTAGCATTTTATCAAACTGAAGTTAAAAACAATATGAGGTTTATACGTTGCCATGGTAGAAATAGTATTTACCTCAAATTGCCCGGTGCTCCACAGCTTGCTGTGGGAAATCCCCCCTACCCCGGTGGCCAGGAGAGCCAACGCCCGCCCAGAAGATGTACATGAAGGTGATTCACCGATTGCCCGCCATGCTGACCGCAGTTTATGACTGTGCGATACCCTTTTGCCGATATCCCGGCTTCTTTAGCCAGGACTGAACCCTGCGATATCAGCTTGCCGATAATTTCCGGCGATGCTTCCTCGATTGTCGGGATATGCTTTTTGGGTATCAGCAAAATATGTGTCGGCGCCTGCGGATGCAGGTCGTTTATGGCGATCATGTCGTCATCCTCATAGACAATACTCGCCGGCCGCTGACGTTCGATAATTTTGCAGAAGATGCAATCGGTCATAATTCACCCGCTGTCGACATCACCAGCGTAGCCGAGACCATCGCGGCGGTCTCAACCCGCAAACGGCGAGGCCCGAGTTTGATTGCCTTGAAACCCGCATTAATCGCTCTGTTGATTTCATTCTCAGACAAGCCCGATTCGGGCCCAATTAAAAGCAGAATTTCACGCGGCGAATCAGCCATCAAATCCGAAATGGATGACGGAGTTGCTTTCATATCAGCTAACAATGCCAGCTCGTAATCATCGGCTAATGCCAGAATTTCATCCAGATGAACCAGCGGCAAAATCTCCGGCACCACAGACCTTAAAGACTGCTTGGCGGCGCTTTGCGCTAGTTTCTTCCAGCGTGAAATTTTTCGCATCGCCGGACTATCGAGTTTATCTTCAACCAGGGTTTTTTCCGAGGTGAAAAAATAAAATCTGTTAACGCCGATTTCGGTTCCTTTTTCTATGATATAATCGATTTTTGACGGTCGTGACAGGCCAACCGCTAAACTCAACTTAACAAGCGGCTCGTTCTCAAGCCGGACGGTACTGATAATTTCGGCGGTGATTTTCTTTGAGGAAATCGAGTTGATCACAGCCCGATACTTTTTCCCGGAACCATCGATGGCATAAAAAATATCACCCTGTTTGGCTCGAAACACTCTGGATAGATGGTGAGATTCTGTCTCACTCAAAGATAAGCTGTTATTATTTATAGCTTTAGGGTCAACGATAAAATTGGTGGCTTTAATTTCCATTATTTGATTTTATTTTTTCTGACCGATATAGCTGGTCCATTCATCGCCTGAAATTTCATCGACAATTTTATAAGGCTTTTTTTCGATAAAGTCCAGGAATCGCTGCCTGTCATCGAATGGAATTCCAGAATAAATTATATATCCATCGGCTGTCAGAGATTTATCAAGTTCATTGTACAGCGCAACAAGCCGGTAGCTGGCATCCGGAAAATGGGATTTATTCATATGAAAAAAGTCTTCGATTTCCCCGGCACTAAAAGGTTTATCTTTCAGTGAAGACAGATATGCTGTCAGGATTTGCTGACCGTTTTGCTTTCCATCCTCGATTACCAGCCCGCCGGTATTGCGTTCCAACAGGTAATTTGAAAACGCCTCCATTATATCATTACTGCAGGCGATACTGATTTTTTGATATTTATCGATGGACAAATTCAAACGCCCAGAGTTTCGCGCAGTTTTTCAAAGAAGGATTTATCGGTTCGAAGCGGCTTGGATTTTTGATGTTTTGATAGGTGTATAAACAGCTCTCTTTCCTCAGGAGATAATTTCTCAGGCGTGATAACCAGCACCCTCACTAACTGGTCGCCTCGACCGTAGCCGTTTAGATGAGGTATCCCCTTGCCGCGCAGGCGAAAAATTTTTCCGGATTGTGTTCCCGGAGGTATTTTAAGAAGAGCTTTACCTTCAAGCGCTAGTATTTCAATCTGGTCGCCAAGAGCCGCCTGGCTGAAATTTATCGCCTGTTCGATAAACAGATCATCATCATGACGGGTGAAAACAGCATGTTCTTTTTCCTCGATAATCACCAGCAAATCACCCGGCGCTCCCCCGCGCGGACCGGCGTCACCGGCATTTTTTACCGGTATGTAATTTCCCGATGAGACTCCCGGGGGTATCTTGACCCTGATTGTGGTTTGCCCTTTTATACGACCGTTGCCTGCGCATTCAAGGCATGGCTTTTCTATTATCCTACCGGTCCCATTGCAATAGGGACATACACTCACATTCACAAACTGGCCGAAAAGCGAGCGCGTTACGGTCTTTTGCTGGCCGCTGCCGTTGCACCGGGGACAGGTTTTTTCACTGGTGCCTCTTTCACGACCGCTGCCGTCGCATCTGTCGCAGGCGACCAGTTTTTTAACCTTGATCGATTTCTCAACGCCGGCGGCAACCTCCTCCAGAGTCAGCACTAATTTAATCTGCAGATCACGACCCCTTTGAGGTTCGCTCCTGCGCCTTCTCAAGGTCGACTCGCCGAATATGCTCTCAAACCCGAATCCCCCGAAATCATTCATGAACGCCCGTAAAGCATCGCTTAAATCAAAACCTGCAAAATCGCCGAATCCTCCGAAACCGCCTGTACCTGATAACCCCTGATGGCCATACTGGTCATATATCTGCCGTTTTTGCGGGTCTTTTAAAACCTCATAAGCCTCGGTAGCTTCCTTGAACTTATCCTCGGCAGTTTTATTGCCCGGATTTTTATCAGGATGATACTGTAAGGCTTTCTGGCGGTAAGCTTTTTTTATCTCATCGGCGCTGGCATCACGTGGAATCTCCAGCGCTTCGTAGTAATCTCTTTTTTCCATAACACTATTTCAATCGGTAGAATATAAAATAATTAAAGCTCTAAGTCAACTGCCTCGGCATAATGATGGGACAGGTCTCAGACCTGCCCGCTGCTTGTGAATCCGTTAATACAAGGACAGAATGTCGTTCATACCCTTTTTTGTTTTCGGGTCGATTTACCTTTTGGTTTTACCGGGCAAGCCAGTCCAGTTTTTGCCTTAAGCTATTCATAGGCAAAAGCCCCGCAATCGAATCCACTTTTCTATGATTCTTAAATAAGATTAGTGTAGGGACACTCCGCACCTGGTATTGCATGGATGTCTGCGGGTTATAGTCAACGTTCAGTTTGAATATGTTCACTCGCCCCACATAGTCCGGACCGATTTCATCTAAGAGCCCGCCCATGACCTGACAGGGCGGACAACGAACCGACCAGAAATCGACCGCCGCCGGAATATCAGAGGCTAAAACCTCCTGCTCGAAGGTCTCATCAGTGACAGGGCGAGGTTTACCCGGCTCAGGCGATCGGCTAAAAAGGTTTTTAAGGAAAAACATGATATATTATCTCCGCGGTTTATGTATTGTCCCCAGACTTAGCGACCTTTACTGTCGGGTGCGGCTATCCGACAGCAAAAGAAAATGCTGAAGGTGTTATCACTAATCCTTCTTCATCGCCTCTTTACGCCTGGCTGCCGGTAGTTTTTCTATGGCATAACGAAGCGCCGTGCGGGGCATCGTCTTTTTATTCTCCATCACGTATTCGAATACATCATCCGGGAATTGATTGCTGGCTTCCTTGAGCATCCAGCCGTAACCTTTCTGCACCATGTCGTCGCTATCGGTTAAAAGCCGATCCGCCCGCCGGAAGACCTCGTCCAGCAGAAGCCTATTGCTTACCGGGACTGTCAGGCAAACGGCAGAGGCTCTTCTCAGCCAACTGTTTTTCGATTCCGCCCATTTTTCTGTCTTCGAAACAAGGTCGGGAAATCGCTCTATCAGATGCCCCATTGGGCCGCAGCAGAGAGAGTCGCACGATGCCCAGCTTTCCACGTATTTCTTGAGCCAGGATTCGAATTGCCTGAAATCCTTCGGGATGTATTGTTCTTTAAGCTTTAATGCCCATTCGAAGGCTATGCTTATCATGTAACGTTCGCCCGATTCAAGAAGCTGATTGCAGTATTCGAAGATTTCGTCGCGCGGTTTGCCCTTGACCTCTTTAAAGCATGTATTGGATATCTTTCTCACGATGGCTGTCTTGAGGCCATAGGGATCTTTCAGTTTTTCTTTGAAGAAGCGCTGATAATTGAGTTTGTTTTCCGGCTTATCGTATTTGGCGATTTCTTGTTTGATTCGGTTTATAATCATTGCTTTCTCAAGATAGTGTTCCACCATCGGGCAGGCAAGTAGAAATAAATCAACCAGCCTTTGTTTCACTCACCCGCTGGGTGAGTTACCCGTTGGCGTTTTCATGAAAGGAATAAAGGTCTATTGTGAAAGATATCATAGTAAATCAAATTACGGGAGATACCTTGTTTGCAATTCTTAGCCAAATTTCAACAGAAAATGATTGCATTAACCCAGATATATAAAAACTTTTAAAGAAATATAAATTTGAATATTTTTCAGGTTCAGTGTGTAATATTATAAAGGATATGGTTTGATTGAACTGATGCGATATAGACTTAATCAAAGGTGAAGAACGCATGAAACGTTTAAATTATGTTTGTCCCAAATGTTCCAATGTAGGTTATGACATTGGCGAATTCAGGGCGGCAGGTGGATTCTGGTCAAAAATTTTTGATGTACAGGGTTCCCGATTTACGACAGTAACCTGCGGCCGATGTAAATATACCGAAATCTACAAGGCTGACAGCAGTATGCTTGGCAATATATTTGATTTTTTCACCAACTAATTACCAGCCTGGTTCTGCGTCTGCAGGTTTTGGATGCCTGGTCAGCTTGAAGACCACGACATTATCGGGATCCGGGCAGCTGATTTCTAATTCATCTTTATTGACATCTTTCCAGGGAACCTCGCCGCCAAACCGTAAAGCTGCAGCGAAAGGTAAAAGTGTGTGACACGCCCAAGGACATAATTTGCCATCGCCGATGCGAAGCACATTGCCAATTTCATGGCCGTGAGGGCATATTCCTTTGCCCCGAATCTCCTGTACGGTTATATCTACAATATGATCCATATATACACTCCAAAGCCTGGTTGTATAGTTTAAGCTATTTTTTATCTATCGAAAACTCCCACTTACACCAGTATTCGCCGTTATATTCATCCGGCGGACAATGGACGCATCTTGTTTTGATATGGGGATCGATGGTTTCGGCAAATTTCGTATATTCGACAATACCGACTTCCTTACAGGGGAAAGGCTTCATGTTCTTACGGCGACGGGCGTCCTGAACGCGGCACGCCTTCATTATAAACATGGCATGTTCTTCATCGGCCTCGATAACCTCCTGCTCGTTTATACGTTCGTACAGTCTTTCCCCCAGAGCTGCAAGCAATGCTTCGATTCCGCCGCCCTCTTTTAAACCCAGACGCTTCATTATCCGTTTAGCCTCAATCGGCGAGAATTTACTCCAGGCGGCCTTATCCAGTTCGATAGCCGCCTTAAGCCCAAATTTTTGCTCGACCGCCTGAAACCATAAGCCATCATGTGCCAGCCAGAGCTTGGCGAAATCTATCAATTTTTTATCATTTTTATCCAATTTATACCTATTATTGAAATGTTATTGCAGGATGACAAGCGTAGTAATGATGTGCCCTCGGGAGTGCGTTTAAGTCTCTGTATTTGACTGTCAGAAAAATCAGGTTCGGGGATCAAGATGTCCCTGACAGCCTGAAGCCATGAGGAATTTCTATTTGCTACTGTATATGTCAATTTTTCGACAGCCTTTTCAGGTCGGCATCGACCATCAATTTGACCATTTGTTCAAAGCTTACCTCCGGTTCCCAAGCCAGATTTTTTTTAGCATGGGAGGAATCGCCCAGAAGGATATCGACCTCAGCCGGACGGACGAATCTCGGATCTGTTTTCACGTAGTCTTTATAATCGAGATCGACATGGCCAAATGCCAGTTTGCAGAACTGTTCAACCGAATGGTTCTGTCCGGTGGAGATAACATAATTATCTGGTTTGTCTTGCTGAAGCATCAGCCACATTGACCGGACATAATCCGGGGCGTAACCCCAGTCGCGTTTGGCGTCGAGGTTGCCTAGCAGGAGCTTATCGGCCTGCCCCAGCTTTATTTTTGCCGCCCCATGAGTAATCTTACGGGTAACAAACTCGAGCCCGCGCCGCGGCGACTCATGATTGAAAAGAATGCCCGACACACCGAAAATATCGTAGCTTTCCCGGTAGTTGACAGTGATAAAATGGGCGTATACTTTGGCCACTCCATAAGGCGACCGTGGATAAAAAGGCGTTTTCTCATTTTGCGGAACCTCAGCCACCTTGCCGAACATCTCCGAGGATGATGCCTGGTAAAATTTAATTTTCGGATCGATATGCCTGATTCCCTCAAGCATCTTGGTGACCCCCAGGGCGGTAAACTCGCCGGTTAATAAAGGCTGTTTCCAGCTGGTCGGCACGAACGATTGAGCCGCTAAGTTGTACACCTCATCCGGCCGGCATTCATCGATAAGCTCGACTATAGAAAGCTGGTCTAAAAGATCGGCCTGTTTCAGAGCAATTCTATCCTTTATATGTTCGATGCGTTCAAAACTCTCTGTCGAGGCGCGCCTGACCATACCCCATACTTCGTAACCCTTATCAAGCAGAAACTCTGCCAGGTACGATCCGTCCTGTCCTGTTATACCGGTAATTAAAGCTCTCATTTTTACCTCATTTCATTTATACCGAATAATACGTTTCAATGGGCAGTGATGTCAATGTCATTGTACGATTTAGTGTATAAACATCAATGGCCATAAGAAGAAAAAAATCATTCCAGTTTCAAGCCAATTCTTTCCCAGCGGATACGATCAGACATATGAGCTATATTATATAATAACAATTTTAACCATGATGATGGCTCTGAGCGATCAGGCGCCCATGAGAAGTGAATAAACATTGCTCTACCTACCACCAGGTCTTCATCAAGAAAACCCCAGAAACGGGAATCTGATGATTTGTCCCTATTATCTCCCATGACAAACAGATGGCCTTCCGGGACTTTTCTTAATGGCATGTTGTCTCTTATACCGATTCCCCAACGACTTTTTTTGTGATGTGGAATCATTTGCGAATCTTCATGCATACTATGCTTCAGCAAAGGAATAAATTGTCCGTCTACATATAGATTTTTATTCTTTATTTCAACTATCTGATCGCTTTTAGCGACACATCTTTTAATATACATTATATCAGGATCACGTGGATATTTAAACAGTATGATCTCACCATTCTTTATTCTCTCTGAATTGCATTTTTTTGCTGTTATAAAATCCCCGATAAAAAGAGTGTTTTCCATAGCCCCGGACGATATTCGATATGCCTCGACAGAATATTCATCCTCAACAAATCCTGTTACCCAAAGTATAGCTACTAATAAAATAATAACACCGAAATACTTAAACCAATCATCATTAAATCGAGTGGGAAAGTAGTTTTGACTGTTTATTCTTGTTAATCTGATAGTATCTTTAAGGGCGGCGATCCATATAGCTAATGAAGCTAACAACAACACTAAAAACATAGTGGGGCTTTCAGTGAAGTATATAATTATCTTGCCGAAAAATCCAATCAATATACTGGCAAAGAAAAAGCCGGCGGCTCTTTTAGTTTTACCGTTATAAAACTGTCCCATTCCAATGATAAGCACACTGAAAAGAACAGCAGCCCACATCTTTCTTGGTTTTGATTTATCAATGTAAATAATATCAGTGCTTGTATTATTCATTGATGTCCCCAACAGCTTTACTTGATATGTTATTCTATTAATATTATACTACAATCATGGGTAAAATCAACCTCAAAGCGCCGGCAAAGATTAATCTTTTCCTGCAAGTAATAGATGAAAGGCCGGATGGTTTCCACAATATCGACAGCCTAATCCAGGCGGTAAGCCTGTATGACGATATCACGCTTGAAATATCGGATGATATCGAGCTTGAATGCTCGGGCCTGGATGACATTAATGTAGAAGACAACCTTGCGTATAAGGCGGCTAAGCTTGTTTCTGGCATGGCTTATTTCCCCGGCGTACGGATTGCCCTTAATAAAAACATCCCGATCGGTTCAGGGCTTGGCGGCGGGTCCTCAGACGCCGCCTTTGTCATAAGAGGTCTAATCAAGCTATTTAACCTTCAGCTTGACAGGGTTGAACTTGTAAACAAGGCAGTCTCGCTGGGTGCAGACATTCCCTTTTTCCTGGGACACGGCCAATCGCGAATAAGGGGAATCGGCGATATAATGGAAGACTATTTTCTTCCTCTAAATTATGAAATATTGATAATAAAACCTTCATTTTCCATTAATACCTCAAAGGCTTATCAAGCTCTTAATTTGCATCGGCAGGGCAAATTTACCTTGACAAAAGAAAAAGATATTTGTTTCTTACAAAAGAGGTTAACGGACTCAGGTTTTGTCCGTGCCGCCAAGCATTTTACAAACGATTTTGAGGAGGTGGTTTTCTCCTGGCGCCACGAGTTGTTGCAGGTAAAACAAACCCTCCTGCAGGAAGGTGCGTTTTATGCTGGCATGAGCGGTTCGGGATCAGCAATTTTTGGATTATTTCCCCCTAATTACAACTTTGAAAAAGCATCGAGGAGGTTCACAGATGAGAAAATGACAGTGTTTGCTTGCAGACCTGTTCTGCTGCCAACCACTGAATGAAAGCAATTCATGTAGCAACAGGTTTTATATGCTTTCAGGGGAGGAAAAGTGGAAATAACTGAGATTAAGCTAACCATAAGAAATGAAGAAAAACTGAAAGGGTTCGCCAATATTACGCTCGATAACGCTTTTGTTATCAGGGGCTTAAAAATAATAAACGGCACGAAGGGACTGTTCGTTTCTATGCCATCCAAGAGAAGGGCCAACGGTTCTTTTCAGGATGTTGCCCATCCGATTAACACTGAAACCAGGAGAATGATTGAAAGCATGGTACTGGATGCTTATAATAACGAAATAAACAGTCGTAAATAGCGCCCGCCTACTTGAAATCTTTGAAGTATCTTTACAGCACATTCTCTTTTCGAGATTGTCTAATAAATTTGAACGGAAAAAAGAGAACAATCCGGTTTTAATTATAGTCTTTATCAAACAATTTCTTTATGGGCGTAATATAACCACAATATCAAAGATGTCATAAAATTTGAGAATATTATTGAAATGATTATTATCCTTGTCTTCAGGATTTTAAAGTTGTAAATTCCATTATGCCGGATATTAAAACTGCCTGGGATAAAATAGCCTCACTTTATCATAAGAAATACCTGATCAAAACCAACACTGTTCATTACGGTCCGCTTTGCCCCGGTGAAAACAAACTTAAACTGCTGGGAAATATTCGCGGCCTCAGAGTTGTCGATCTCGGCTGCGGAGCCGGCCAGAATGCAATTTCTTTAGCAAAATCAAAGGCTGTTGTAACCGCTGTAGATTTCTCATCACGACAACTAATTGAAGCTGAAAAACTGGCGTTGCAGGAAGAGATTTCGATTGAGTTTGTAAATAGCGATGTAACTAAAATGCCTGTTCTGAAGGATGAGACATTTGACATCGCCATTTCGGCTTGCACCATGGCATTTGTTCCGGATCTTAAGGCGGCCTTCTCAGAGGCATATAGGATACTTAAAACCGGCGGCAACTTTATTGTTTCGGTAATGCATCCTTTGCAGTATATTCTCGATGGCGAGAAGGATGCTATGTATTTTAATTCGGCTTATCCATTCAAACCCCGTCTTCTGAAGTGGAGCTGGGATTTTGAAGATAGATCTATCAGGTTTCAACATTATCTTCGCTCGATTTCTGAATATCATAATTGTCTAACAAAGACCGGTTTTATAGTAAAAAAAATGCTTGAGCCGAAACCGACTTTAAATACGCCGCATATCAGCTTGTCAAAAGAGATTATGAACGATTACCCTTATATTGCCGGGCATCTGCCAGTAACGCTGATATTTGTTGCTAGTAAGCCAATACACAACGATGAGGAAAAATATGGATAAAAAATCATTTTTAAGATACTGGTATCAGGTACGCCGGCTTACTATTAGGCTCTTGGATGAATTTCCGCCTGACTCGTTTGATTACAGGCCCGCTGACGAGATAATGACGGTATCACAGCAATTCAAACATATCTTGCTGGTTGAGGTATTCATCCGTAAAGGTTTTTTAACGGGTAAATGGGGTAACCCGGACGATTTCGATAATTCAATATTTGAAAAGGAAATGTTGAAAGATAAACTGAAAATCGAACACAGCAAGACTATTCAGCAACTGTCGGAAGTGCCGGATGGTCATTTTATTAAAATTATGAAAACGCCTTACGGCGATATATCGGGTGAAATCCTCTTGCAGGTAGCGGTGGATGAGGAAATCCATCACCGGGGAAATCTCTACACCTATTTGAGATGTCTTGGAGAAACGCCGCCGCAAATGATTCAAAACTATGGGGAAATCTTAAAGGAGAACGATGATGTTTGAAAAATTATGCGATATTATTGACGGTTATAAGCAGAAAGTAATCGACATTCAGAAACTGCTGGTTTCGATACCGGCGTTAGCTCCTGAGAATGACGGTGATGGTGAAACAAAGAAGGCGGAAGCCCTGATGGCTTATCTTAAAGATGAGGAGTTTCCCGAACCGGAGAATTACCCGGCGCCTGATAGGAGAGTTTCTTCCGGTGAAAGGCCGAATATTGTCTACCGCATCAAAGGTAAAGATTCCTCCCGATGTGTCTGGGTTATGAGCCATCTGGACATAGTCCCCGAGGGAGAACTGTCGCTCTGGAATTCCCAGCCGTTTGAGCTTAAAGTGGATGGCGATAAGCTTATCGGACGCGGCGTGGAGGACAACCATCAGGGCACTGTCTCCCCATATATCGCCGTTAAGGCATTGATGGAAGCAGGCGTTACCCCCAGGTATGACATCGGCCTGCTTTTCGTTGCCGATGAGGAGGTCGGTTCGACTTATGGCATTCAATATCTGCTTGACAACCACAACCTTTTCGGCAAAAACGACCTGATTATAGTCCCCGACTCGGGCGACCCGTCAGGCGCCGATATCGAAGTTGCCGAGAAGTCCATCATATGGATAAAAGTTGAAACAAAAGGAAAACAGTGTCATGCATCACGACCCGACCAGGGGATAAACGCCTTTAAAGCCGCCTCTAATCTTGCGGTTAAGGTTGAAAAGCTGTATGAAATATTCGACGTCGAAGACAAGCTGTTTAATCCGCCCACTTCCACTTTCGAGCCAACTAAGAAAGAGGCAAACGTGCCGAATGTAAACACTATCCCGGGCGATGATGTTTTCTATATCGACTGCCGTGTTTTACCGAATTACCCGCTTAAGGATGTGGAGGCTAAAATACGCGAATGGGCCGATGAGATAGAAAAACAGTTCGGCGTAACTATTGCAATCTCGCACTCACAGCGTGTCGAGGCCGCACCGGCTACATCGGTGGACTCTCCTGTGGTTCAGGCATTGTCGAAAGCAATTAGGAAAGTGTATAATGTCGAGCCGAAACCGGTCGGCATAGGCGGCGGCACGGTAGGAGCGCTCATCCGTACGAAAGGCTTTCCGGTCGTTGTCTGGTCGAGGATAAACGAAACCGCCCATCAGCCGAACGAATACACTTATATCTCATACATCCTCGGCGATGCCAAAGTGTTTGCGCATGTGTTTATGGAGGAATGAGGGCAGGCTTGTTGGTGCATGGGGACATACACCAACCACGAGTTATATTGAAGTTCAATATAACTAATCAGCACCGTGATGAAATCGCAATGATAACCGAAGCAAAGTACGCAAATAGTCAACATGAGAATATAGTCGATTTAATGGAGGAAACAAATGTCACTTTGGGAAAAAATCTTTGGTAGTCGCCAAAAGCATAGTTTTGGCGCTCCGCTTGAGCACAAATGCGAACAGTGCGGAAAGGCACTTCATACCGGAACAGGACTATCAATAGCAGGTGGTATGGGAGTCTTAGACCACATAATGAAGAGAGCTCTCCAATGTCCGAATTGTTTGCGGATATTCTGCGGATTATGCAGTAAAGAGACAGACGAGAAACTTGGAAGGCCTAAAGGTGCAACCGAATTTGTTTGTCCTTTCTGCCGCACGGGTGGAATCGCACCAAATTGAATGGCAAGAATCTAAGCTAATTGACGGTAGGATTTTTACGGCAACGAATAGCCCTAAGGTGATTTTATTCAAGCCGATGCCACAACCAGAAGGAAGTGTTTTCCTTATCGTGGTTGGCGTATGTCCTCATGCGCCAACTAACTTTGCCATTGCTATAAAACTTTTGGACTAACTTGAATGCCGGTAACAAGAATAAATATCACAGGCTCAGCAGTAGTTTTTATCACAACAACCGTAACAAAATGGGCTCCCATTTTCAAATCCGATGAGGCTGCAACCGAAATTATGCTGCAGCTTCAAGAAACAGCTAATCATTTTAACGTTGCTGTTCTTGGATATGTAATTATGCCTTCGCATGTGCATATGCTTGTGGGGTTTCGTGATATAAAAATTATGTCAGAATTTATGAAGGCTTTTAAAAGACTAACTTCCGCAAGAATAAAAAATCTTGACATAGATAGATACAGGAAAATATTAATAAATAATGGCAAGTTTAATCTCTGGATGCGCAGGTTCGATGATTTGGTTATTTATTCCGAAAAACAATTCAAGACCAAATTGGAATATATTCATAATAATCCGGTAAAGGATGGATTTGCTGCAGAATCCACAGGCTGGAAATACTCCAGCGCTCGGGATTGGTTACTGGGAGGAAAGGGGATTGTTGAAATCGAGAAGGATTATGAATGGCTCAATATATAGGTTTGTTGGTGCATGAGGACATACACCAACCACGAAATATATAGGCTTGTTGGTGCATGAGGACATACACCAACCACGAATAGTTTTTAGCATGGTGGGCAGCACACGTCCTCGTGTGCCCCATTATCGGGCAGACCGGTTCGCCTATGGCGGATGCCGCGCACAATATCCAAGGAGGAAGCATGAAATCACACACATATTATCATTATCATCACACAAAGAAAAAACGCGAATTCATCAGGGTCACCGACCTGGTAGAAGAGCAGCTGCATAAGTCCGGCATCAAGGAGGGGTTCTGCCTGGTCAGCGCCATGCATATCACCGCCGCGGTTTATGTCAATGACGCCGAAAGCGGCCTGATTGCCGATATCGAGGAGTGGCTGCAGAAGCTGGCGCCGGAAGGACCGGATTACCGTCACCACCGCACCGGCGAAACAAACGGCGACGCTCATCTGAAAAACCTGCTTATGCACCATCAGGTGATTGTGCCGGTTACCGAAGGCCGCCTTGACTTAGGTCCCTGGCAGCAGATATACTATGCCGAGTTCGACGGTCGAAGGAAAAAACGGATGATAATCAAAATAATCGGCGAATAAAATTCCGTGGTTGGCTGCTCGGAGAAAATGGGGTTGTTGAAATTGAGAAGAATTATGAATGGCTCAATATATAGGTTTGTTGGTGCATGAGGACATACACCAACCACAAAATCAAATTTACAGGAGGATACTTTGTCAAAGTTAGCGTTTATTTTTATCCTGGCTTTATGTTCGGCAACATTAACATTTGCCCAGCCGGCTTTTTTGCCGGTTACATCAATCTGCAACGAGGTCTCGCTTTATCAGAATTTTCTTGATGATGGCGACAATGCCGGGCAGACCCTGCAGATTGTATTTATCAATTCGGTGAGAGTGTTCACCGAGTTTAGCCTCGAATTCACTGCAGATTTCAACCGTAAAATGACGCCGGGAAAAGACAGCGATTATTACATGGAAATCGGCATAGTTAAACCTGTATGGAAAAAAATGTCGCTAAACTATCAGCGTATCTATGGCGCATTTATCGATAAGCCAGTCAACCAAATCGGCTTCAGGTATAGATTTTAATGAAAATTCGGGTGTTATCCCGCATTCTCTAAAAATATAAACAATTGAAATAATATCAGTAATCTACATATTGATATTGAGTTGCTGTTATAGGGAAATGGCTGTTTCTGCTTTCTTTTCAGTTTGCTAGTTTTTGAAACGACACTTTTAAACACCGCAATATTAATTCCGATAAAATGAAAAAACTTTATTAATTCAAGGAGGGATTATGTTTAGAAAAAGGCTCATTTTTTGAAATGGCAGGTATTACAGGTGCAATAAGCTGTTCATCCTACACTGAAGGCAACATATATGTTTTCTTCTTTGAGGATAATCCTCTTAACTATCCGCTTGATGATACATTGTTAGGACCACCGATAAGCTTTGATATGATAAATGATACATCTGAAACATACGGGATGCCCTGTTTGCCGGATTACTGCGGCTTTGTGGTCGGCGTCTGGGATGCCGACAGTTCCGGATTTGAGGGTGACTCCACCGGTCAGGGCGGCGGACCTAATGAGGGCGATTATCTTGGTATTTGCGGTACGATTGATGAGCCCGACACAATCACAATCGGCATAGGCGGAACGGCTGATATTGATTTTGAGATAAACACTCCATTTGATGACAGCCTGTTTGGCGGTGAATAAATTCTGATTTTGTAAGGAATGAATTATCCTGATGGCGTCGATGGAAAAAATCGGCGCCTTTTTTATTCAATACCCGACAGGTATCGTCGAATCATATCCAGCGCTGAAAAACAGGCGCGCAACCTGTTGCGATCGCGATCAAGACCATAGCGAAAGTCTTTGGTCTTTATAATATCATCTGCAGCCAGTCCTATATAAGTCAAGCCTACCGGCTTTTCCGGTGTTCCGCCGGTGGGTCCGGCGATCCCGGTGATGGAAACGCCAATCGAAGCGCCGGTCATCTTTTTCACTCCCTCGGCCATGAACCTGGCAGTCTCGGCCGAAACGGCCCCATGACGCTCGATAGTGATCGATGGCACATTGAGGATTTTCATCTTGATATCGTTGTCGTAGGAAATCACCCCGCCTGAAAAGTAAGCCGACGAACCGGGAATATCGGTGAAAAGCTTGCCAAGCATGCCGCCAGTGCACGATTCTGCTGTTGCGATAGTAAGGTTTCTATTAATAAGCTGTTTGCCGATAATTTCCGGCAGTTCATCATTGTCATAGCCAAATACGTATTTTTTTAATTTTTCCGTGAAACGTTTTTCCATTTCATTTATAGCTTCTCTGGCCGATGATTCATCGTCTGATTTCACAGTCAAACGTATATCCACGCCCTGGAAACTTGGTAAAAAAGCAATCTTAACCGGCGACTTCTCCTCGACAATATTTTTAACCTTCTCAAAAATCGCCGACTCTATGATACCTATCGTGCGAAGCTTGCGATGAAGGATGACCTGGCCGCTTGTCTTCTGTTTCAGCAGCGGGATAGCTTGTTCGGTGAGCATCAGTTTCATTTCAGTGGGCACACCCGGCATTGCAATGAATATCTTTTCATGTTCCTGGATTACAATCCCCAGGGCGGAACCGATTTTGTTTTCGAGAAATTTCGCCCCTTGCGGCAAAAGAGCCTGGTTTTGGTTTATTGGGGGCATTGTCATACCCTGTGCCTGGTACTTTTTTTCCAATTTTTTTAAGATATCTTCATGGAAGACAAGCTGTCTTCTGAAATATTTGCAGACAGCTTTTTTGGTGATATCATCATGAGTCGGCCCAAGACCGCCGGTGGTTATAACAATGTCTGCATGGCTTAACGCCTGGGCAATTGCATTTATCAGGTATTCGGTGTTATCGCCGACAGTGGTATGATAAAGCAGCTCAATACCCGCCTCGGACATTTTCTCACCTATGAAGGCGGCATTTGTGTTTATTGTCTGCCCGTATAGAAGCTCATCGCCAATAGTTATCAATTCTGCTTTTTTTAAATCCATCCGCCCCCCCATCTTCTGAGAAGTATAATTATCAATTGTAATACAATTACTGCATATATACCGGCGGCAATATCGTCGGCCACTACTCCGGTTCCGCCATGCATTTTCTCGAGCTTTCTTGCCGGGTAAGGTTTAATGATATCAAAAACTCGAAACAATAAAAATGCCAGCACATAAGTAATAATATTATGCGGCGCCATAAACAGGGCAACCGCCTGCCCGATTATTTCATCAATTACTATCGGCCGCCCGTCATGACCAAAATATTTTTCACCGATACCGGCAAAATACACAGCTATGGG
Source organism: uncultured bacterium (assembly GCA_965603725.1). Classification (GTDB taxonomy): domain Bacteria; phylum Zixibacteria; class MSB-5A5; order UBA10806; family 4484-95; genus JAGGSN01. The sequence continues at coordinate 33,639 of CBFDEC010000024.1, forward strand.
ATAAAAAAGAAAAATAATCAAAAGCTGGTAATACCATAATGACGGCCAGGCAAACCATAAGATTATACAGGCTAAGAGCGACCCCCAGCTTCCAGGAGCAATCGGCAAATAACCGGAAAAAACGCCGGTGATAAAGAACTTATGGAAAAACTCAATAACCTTTGGTGTTTTTTGCTCGTTCATTTCAGCAATCCTTTTAACATTCCGCTGGACTTAAACAGGTAATCGATTCCAGTCGCCACAGATAGTATTACACTGAGCAGTATTATAATATCAAAAACGGTATTTGTCATGGGAGAATTGAACATTGCCCAATTATGGCCAGCCGGAACAAGCCAGGTCTTTAAGTTTATGAAGACCAGGATACAGATTATAACTATCATATGGGAGGCGGTTTTTATCTGAGCGGCATAAGATGATGTTATCACCATCCCTTTATAGGCGGCTATGGATCTCAGCCCGATGATAAGAAACTCCCGGACAATAATAGTAGTAACCATCCAGGGTTGGGCATAACCGATGTTGACAAATGAGATAAAAGCGGTCGAAACCAGGATTTTATCCGCCAGTGGATCCATAAATTTTCCGAAACCAGTCATACTGCCCATCCGACGGGCAAGGTAGCCGTCAAGAAGATCGGTCAATGCCGCAATAATGAATACGATTGTGGCCGCCAGACAGCTGTAAGGATTTTCAATGAGAAAAAGCACCATATATACCGGCGATAAGAATATCCTCGAGATTGTCAGCAGGTTGGGTAAATTCATCAGCAAATTACTCTTTTTATAGGCAGTAATTTATATAGTAAGACTCAATGTGTCAATCTGTTTCGAGGTTATATAAATCTTGATTGTGAGAGGCTTGGTGGGTTGGGGCTCGTCCTCCAACAAATTGTCATTCCGGACTTGCAGGCTGTGTCATAATTTATTTTACGTGGGGTATATTTTAATCTATAATACTATCAGTAATATTAATGTAACAAATTGTGGAGAGAGTCATGGCTATTAGGCACGGTGATAGAGAACAACTCCAGATGTTTCCGGCATCGATCGATGAATACGTTTCGGCTGACGATCCGGTACGGGTATATGACGTTTTTGTAGAAGCCCTGGATATAAAGGCTTTAGGGATAGTTGTCGAAGACAACAAAGTCGGTAATCCCGCTTATGATCCGAAATCGATGTTAAAGCTATTGGTATATGGATATTCATATGGGTGGCGGAGTTCGCGGAAATTGGAGATGTCTTTGTTGTCGACCTGTTTTAATATTGCGAGGATAATAACGATACTGGGAATTAAGAAATTAACGTCAATGCTGAATAGATATGCTGTTATGATGAGAAAAAGCATCAATAGAGAAGTATATCAGTCTTGAATAACAGTGGAAAGTCGCCAATTTAGATAATTTGATATCGGATTATCTATACATATAAAAAATACCCGTGATTTATAAATAAATGGAAGATGCTAACCCAATTTAAATCGGATTATGACACAGCCTGGTAAGCGGGGAATGACAATTGTTAATTTATTATTTATAGAAAGGCCGGACAGTAGTGATCTATTCATATTCATTAATTATTCTTCCCTTCTGGTTGAAACAGAGTTTCAGGAATCAGTGCGTTACCAAACAGAGTTTGGTAACAAGAATGAAAACTCATTTCCTGATAGATATGTAGTCAAAACCAGGAGGGGTCCTGACCTACATTGCTTTATGTTTTAGCCTTCTTTTTCGACTCTTGCATTGCTGCTATGATACGTTCAGGTGTAACCGGCAACTCTTCAATACGCACACCGGTAGCGTCATAAATTGCATTTAATATCGAGGGAATCACCGGCATGATAGCCCCCTCGCCTACTTCCTTTGCGCCGTAAGGTCCATGCGGTTCGTTTGATTCAACGATAATCGCATCTAAATGAGGCATATCCATTGCGGTCGGAATTTTGTATTCGGCAAGGTTAGCGTTTACAATTCGCCCTTTGGTGTCGTAAATAATTTGTTCCATGAGCGCCTCACCCATTCCCATCATCATGGAACCCTGCATTTGCCCCTCGACCTGGGTGCGGTTGATAGCAAAGCCGCAGTCGTGCGCGCCTGTTATTTTATCTACTGATACCTGGCCGGTTTCGAGATCGACTGAGACCTCCGCCACCTGCGCCGAACAACCGAAAGCCGGCGAGGTGCCAACAGCCGCCCCTTTGAATGAGCCGCCCAATGGCGGAGGTTTGTATTTACCCGTTCCTATTATACTTCCGATTTCCAGAAAAGCGATACGGCTTGCCTCCCGGAAGGTAAGGTCAGGTCCGTCGGGCAGATCCATGAAGCCTTTGTGTTCCTGAAGGTATTCCTTACGCAGTTCCGAAAAATCGATTTCTTCGGATAAGCTCATTACCAGGCCATCTTTTAGATCAAGCGTTGTTGGAGCAACGTCAAGTTTATTTGCGACCGCCTCCAGAATCTGACGTTTGACATCGCGAGCGGCATCACGGCAGGCGGTGCCGGTCATCAATGTCGTACGGCTTGAATAGGCTCCCAGGTCAACGCTGAGATTTGAATCACCGGATACTATTTTAACATCATCTAAAGATAAGCCGAGCTCCTCGGCGGTAATCATGGCCAGTACCGTATCAGAACCCTGGCCGATATCGGCGGCTCCCGATGAAACCGTTACTCCGCCGCCCACATCATCGACCTTTGTAATGACAGTGCAGTGGTAGGTCCTTGAGCGATAAATCGGATAGCCGGCCCCCGAAACAAAGAAACCGCAGGCTGCGCCAATCCCTTTCCCTTTACCGCGGGTCTTTCCGCCCATAGAGCGTTTCTTTTTCCAGGCGGCAGAGTCTCGTACCGCTTCTAATGCCTCACGCATGCCAAAGCTTGAAACATAAAGTTCGTTGCAGGTGGTTTCGCCGGCTTCCATAACATTTTTGAGCCTTAACTCTATCGGGTCCATTCCCAGCTCTTCTGCAATTCGATCAAGCTGTATTTCGAATAATGCTCGGGCGATAACGGCTCCGTGACCCCGCTGTGCTCCGCAGGCAGGCTTGTTGGTGACAACCCGGTAACCGTCATATTTCATATTCCTAAGCCGGTATGGTCCTCCTAAAAGAGAGCCGGAATAGTAGATCGTGGCAATACCGAAACTGGCATAAGCTCCGCCATCGAGGATACAGTGATGTTCGAGAAACGACAGCGTGCCATCTTTCTTGACCCCTGTAGTCATGGTATGGAAAAACTGGTGACGTGCCCGTGAATGGAGAAAGACCTGTTCACGGTCGAAAGTGAACTTAACCGGTTTGCCGGTCTTCATTGCCAGAAGGCATGTTGCCAGTTCAGCCGATGAACATGAGGCTTTAGGACCGAAACCGCCGCCGACTGCCGGTTTAATTACTCGTACCTTGTGTAAAGGTAAGCGAAGAGCCATCGCCAGTGTACGCTGGACATAATGGGGCGCCTGCGTAGAACTCCACATTGTAAGGCCGCCCTGCGAATCCACTTCGGCCAGTATGCTTTGCGGCTCTAAAAAAGCGCCATCCTGCATCTTGCTGGTTAAATGATCGGTGCGTATAATGTGAGACTGCCGGCGTCCTTTTTCAATATCCCCAAAATGCCAGTTGACCTTAGCGCAGATGTTATTTTTATACATTTTGTGAAGTTGTGGCTGTCCTTCGTCCATTGCTGTATAACCGTCCAGCACGATTGGCAGCTCCTCGAAATCCACTTTAATAAGACTGACTGCTTCAAGGGCAGTGTCTAAATCCACTGCGGCAACAGCGGCGATTTCATCGCCAACATAACGAACCTTATCATGGCAAAATATCGTTTCATCATAACGCGCCGGGCTGACACCGTATGGTACTGTGCCCGCCTCACGGTGAGTTACCACTGCTCTTACACCGGCCAGGTTTTCGGCACGGGATGTATCGATATTTAATATACGGGCGTGAGCTAAAGGGCTATGAAGGATAGCGCCTGCAAGCAGACCGGGGCGTTTGAGGTCATCTGTGTAAAGAGCCTTACCGGTGACTTTATCGACCGCATCTACACGGGGAGCGCGTGTATTTAGAATTCGGTATTTACTCATCATATTCTCCGGAAGCCGCTTTAATGGCATCGACGATCTTTTGATAGCCGGTACAGCGGCAAAGGTTGCCGGAGATTGCTTGTCTGATCTCCTGTTCGTCAGGATGGGGATTGCGCCTTAATAACTCTGTCGATGTCATCAGCATCCCGGGTGTGCAATAACCGCATTGAATAGCTCCATGGTCGACGAAAGCCTGCTGAAGGCGACTTAATTTGCCATTTTTAGCGAGATTCTCTATTGTTTCAACCGAACAGCCTTCCACCTGTATGGCAAGCGTCAGGCAGCTAAATGTGGCGACGTCATCCACCAGCACCGTACAGGCTCCGCAATCGCCTATGCCGCAGCCTTTCTTGACGCCGGTCAAACCCAGGTCTTCACGCAACAGCTCGAGCAGAGTACGGCGAGGTTCGACAGCGAGTTCATGTTTAATGCCGTTAACAGTGAGCGAGATTATCTTTTTCATTTATTTTCCTTCAGCCCGTTTTACAGCTAATTTTAACATGCGTTTAGTGATTGTTCCAACCATCTGCAAACGGTACCATGCAGAACCGCGATGGTCGTCAATGGGTCGAGCATCTGCCATAGCGGCCTGAGCCGCTTTATCAATAATATTCTCATCCGGAATTTTCCCAATAAGGACATCTTTTACCGATTCAGCCCGGATCGGAGTCGGGCCTACAGCTCCAAGAGCAACTCGAACATCAGCTACCAGGCCGCCAGGCTTTTCCAATGCCAGCCAGACCGCAACCCCAACCATAGAGATTTCAAGCGCCTTACGGTTTGTCAGCTTATAATAGGCGCTGCCGGAATAGGGCGGCAGTTTCGGATAGTTAATTTCAGTGAGTATCTCATCAGGTTTAATTACTGTCTTTCCCGGTCCGAGAGGAAAGTTCTCAGCAGGCACAATACGTTTGCTTGATTTCCCCTGTAATGTAAGAACACCACTCAGGGCTATGGTAGGTACTGCTGTATCGGCGGCGGGACGGGCATTTGCGATGTTGCCGCCCAGCGTGCCGCGGTTGCGTACTAACGGGCTTCCCAGATTATCGGCGCCTTCGGCAAGGGCGGTCCACTCCTTGCGGATTTCAAAGGAACGTTCTATGTCTGTGATGGTTGTCAAAGCGCCTATCCGTAAACCGCCATTATCAAGCTTATTGATGCCTTTCAATTCTTTAAGCTTGTGCAATGAAACAAGGCAAGCCGGTGAGGCGCTCTTTGAATCTGCCAGAGCAGTACGAAGAGAACCATCGGGCGCCATCAGCGGTTCTGATGTCCACATCTTACAATCAATTGTCGAACTGACAGCGCCATCAGGATGAGTAGGACAGCCATCACAGCGGGGAACGTGTTGAGGAATAATCGGACTCTTCAATTCCACCAATAAATCTGTACCGCCAGCCAAAAGACGCACACCTTTATCGGCATTTTCTGCCAGCATTGAGCAAGCTTCCTCAATTGACTCAGGCGCTAATACATCGAAACGAGGCAGGATCATTCTATTCCGTTATTAAAATAAATAACTTTCACAATTAAAACGCTCTTTTCCCAATTCTAAATATTGTCACTATAAAGTCTTTGTGCAAGGGAAAATTATGCATAGTCGTGTTTTTCTGAAAATGCATGTCAAATCCATTGTGATATTGAATATCTGACTTCACATATTCGCCAGATGAATATAGCTATCCATTGTGAGTATCAGGTTTGGCGGCTTGAGTCACGGAAGGTTGTATTTATTTCAACATCGAATACATCGGATCCCATGGCGGGAGGATAACCGGGTCCAGTTCGTATATTTTAAGGATATCTTTGGGAACGAATTTCTTCTTTACAATAACATTATAGACGTGGTTGTCGAACCAGGTGTCATACAGCGACCAGCGGCCATCGTTTCCCTTATCAGATCCCCAGCTGTTCTCAACCAGCCACTTTACAGGTTTTCCATCATCGATGTCAATTCCAATAAACACCATAGCATGGTTGGGGGCGCTTTCACGATACAGCGCCCGTTCTGCTTTGGTCATATCCAGGCTGGTATTATAGATTGAACTGTAATCGTATATATCCATCGCCATAAGGCCATGCTTTTTACTCTGGTCTTTGCCCACATCACAGGCAAACCAAACCGGTTCGTCATCGAGTATTGATTTCATTGCAACGTTTTTAAGCTTTTCGATTTCGACATTGGCATAGTTTATGTCATAACCATCGTATATGTTTCTTGATAGTCTTAACGTGTAATGATTGCCGTATTCTTTAGTTGGATCATTAAAAATATTGACATATTCATTTAAGTCGACGCCGACAAAATTTTCGAAAAAGCTTTTAGGGGTGTATGTTTTCATTGAGCTTACAACGGAATCCCGATCCTCGAAGCGATACTTAAATTCAGTAGGCGGCTCGCCGAGGTTTATAACAAGCATCCTATAGATCTCGGTCAGCATTTTATTCTTTTCTGCGCGAAGTTCCTCGACAGATCGTCCTTGCCGGTGTAAATCTCGAAGCATCACTGCATCTGCTCTCAGCTTTCGACTGATTATTTTGTTCATCATACCTGTATTTGAGGAACTGTTTGTTTCCGGCATAATTTCTTTAGGGACAACCCCATACTTTTCGATGAGTTCAACGACATATTTCCACCAACCGCCATCGCCGAACGGACTTCTCAGGATTATCTCCATTTCGCGGTCGAGAGGATCTCTGTCACGAAACTCGATGATATACTCCAAAAAACAATTTGCCTTTTCCATCTTATCCCAAAAAGCCAGATAATTCTGGGAAAACTCAAACTTGTTTAGCTTATACCTCTCGATAACTGCCGGACGCATGATATTGAGCCCGGCAAAGAGCCAGCATCGACCGCTCGATTTCTGATTGGTGATTCCCTTTGTTTTTATTTTGTGGCTGAAGACTTCATTGCTCTGCTGCAGTAAATCGCGATTTAAGGCAAGCTCTTTGATATTATTGTTTGTGACAGCGTTATACATGGTTCTTGTGTGAGTATCCATCATGAGCGTTGAACGCATCTGGATAATGTCTTCGCCTGTCAAAGCGCCTTCTCCGGCAAACAGAGCGCCCGCCATCAGGAAAACCGTTAGTTTAACAATAATACCAACCTTCAATGCACTAATCGATTTCATAACAACTCCTTTTTGTTTTAATAATAAAATCATTTTCATATTGAATATATAATGGAATTATTTAACTGTCAATGACATACCTGGCAGAGACATTATTTCTTTATATATGTCTTGACAGTTTATTTTTAAGAGCTTATAGAATAACAGGGTATTAATAGGAAAAAGCAGAATGCGATTTGAGAAATCGATTTTTAAAGCTTACGATGTCCGCGGCACGTTCCCTGACCAGATCAACCTGGAAATATGTCGAGCGATAGGCATAGCTGTCGGCAATGTTCTCAATCCAAAATCCTGTGTGGTCGGCCGGGACATGCGAAATTCATCGCTGGAATTAACCGGCGCTTTTATTGAGGGCATGCTTTCGACCGGCGCGGATGTTGTCGATGTCGGACTTGTTTCCACCGATGCTTTGTATTTTGCCGTTGGCCGGTATGGATTCGACTGCGGCGCAATGATTACAGCCTCCCATAATCCGCCCCATTATAATGGCCTTAAAATGTGCAAAGCAAAAGCCGAACCCCTGTCTTCAGAAAAGGAGCTGATGGAAATATGGCGTCTGCTGAAAATCGATGGTTTTAAAACATCAAAACGCAGAGGCTCTTTGCAAGAACGAAATATCATCACCGATTTTATTGAGCATGTATTGTCTTTCATTGATATATCAATAATCAAGCCGTTTAAGGTTGTCATCGATGCCGGCAATGGAATGGCCGGGTTGATTGTTCCCGAGCTTTTCAAAAGGCTCCCTTGCGAGCTGATACCGATGTATTTCGAGCTTGACGGCAGTTTTCCGAATCATCCGGCAAGCCCGATCGAACCGGAAAATATTGCCGACCTCTGCGATAGGATCAAAGGCGAAAATGCCGATTTTGGGGCTGCTTTTGATGGCGACGCGGACAGGATGTTTTTAATCGATGAGAACGCCAAACCGCTTGGCGGCGATATGGTAACAGCTTTGGTTGCCCGGTCAATACTCGAAAAGCATCCCGGCGCCAATATCATCTATAATCTCATCTGCTCCAGGGCGGTTCCAGAGGTGATAGAGGCTTGCAACGGCTGGCCGATACGCACACGAGTTGGGCATGCTTTCATAAAGGCGTTGATGAAAGAACATAACGCCCTCTTCGGCGGAGAACACTCCGGCCATTTCTATTTTAAAGACAACTGGTTCGCCGATTCCGGGCTTATTGCTTTTACTGTATGCCTGGAGCTTTTAAGCAAAAGTCAATCGAAATTATCTGAGCTTGTCGCCTCATTCGACTACTATTATCGAAGCGGCGAGATTAATTCACGAGTTGACAATATACCCAGCAAACTGAAGGAACTTGTTAAGGCATTTGGCGGCGCTAAAGTCGATTATCTGGATGGGGTCACGATCGAAAGCGAACGTTTCTGGTTCAATGTCAGACCCTCAAACACCGAACCTCTCCTGCGATTAAACCTGGAAGCTGAATCGGAACAGATCATGAAAGAAGCTGCTGAAAAAGTTCTGGAGATTATCAGGAGGTAGGCTTGCCGGATATTTATTTGCCGATAAATGTACTGATTGTCGATGATGAGAAAATGATTCGCGATCTGTTGGCTGATACGCTCAGCGCGTTAGGTTATGGGACTATTACTGCCGCAAGTTTTGATCATGCTGTTGAAATATTAGAAACCAAAAGTATTGATGTTGTCGTTACCGATGTAGTAATGCCCGATAAATCCGGAGTCGAATTGATAATGTACATTAAAAAAAAATATTCAAAGGTTCCGGTGCTGGCGATTTCCGGTAAGGGTGTGCCTGAAAAAATATTATATGACGCCGGCGCCGATGGTTTTTTAGCCAAGCCTTTCCGGATCGGCGTCGTTGAGGATATGATTACCAAAACCCTGATAAAGTACGATATCGATAAAGTGAAGCCTATGAGCGAGAAAAAAAAGATCCTTGTTGTAGATGATGAGCCTTCTATTTTAAGAACGCTTATCGATTCGTTGGAAGCTCTTGGCTACCAGGCTGCCGGCGCTAACAACGGTAAAGAAGCGCTGGAATCTATGAATAAAGATTCCTTTGATCTGGTCATAACTGATATCAGGATGCCTGAAAAAAATGGCATTGATCTCATGAAAGACATAAAGGCCCAATATCCCGATTTGCCGGTTGTAATGATAACAGGTTACCCGTTAGCCTATCCTCCAGAAAAAGCAAAAGTCGAGGGGGCTAGCGGCTATATTGCCAAGCCATTCAGGCTAAACCAGATTGATAAGCTGCTGGCAAAGCTTCTTTATTATTACGAAAACGGATTAGAGTAATTTGCCAAGCTGCGGCTAATTCATATTGTCAAGAATAACAAACAAAGGAGGATACAGCATGAGATTCAAATCGATTTCAATGGCGTTTGTTCTTATGTTGATGATGGCTATTCCGGTGAATGTATCATTTGCACAGGTAGAGTCGGAGAGGGCTGATGATGTTTTCAGGGAATTGGAATCCGAACAATTGACCCTGAGGTTTTTCAATGCTGTCAATGGCGAGCCAATACCGGATGCGAAAGTGGAAATTGAGAACGTGGGAGAATATCAATCTGATTTTGAGGGTAAAGTTCTTTTTCCAGCTCCGGAGGAGGACGGGCAATATAAGGTGACTTTTGAAAAGAAAGGTTTTATTAGATCGGTTTTCTCAATAGAGATCCAGGTTGGGAGTTTGATTTTCAACAGGTTTTCCATATCGCCGGGTTTGCTGCCGGGGGCGATAAGAATAGTTCTTGATTGGAGTAAAGAGCCGCGCGACCTGGATGCCCATTTATTAAAAATAGGAAGCTTTCACATATCCTACAGAAACAAAAAGGTTTCCGAGGATGGTGTTGCCAGATTAGACCGCGACGATACCAATGGCTATGGTCCCGAAACAATTACTGCTAATAGAATTGATGACAATGCGGTATATCATTATTATATTCATAATTATACCGACAGAAAAAAATCATCTGACAAGAACCTTTCCAATTCCAAAGCCAGCGTGAAGTTTTTTGGCGGCAGTAATGAACTTCTGGGCGTATTCCAGGCGCCATTAAATAAAGAAGGAACTTACTGGCATGTATTCTCTACTATTAAAGGACAAATTGTTCCCAGGAACGAAATCAACAATTCAAGACCGGGGTCTTTTCAATAGAATAATGACGTGAATTATAAACAATTGAATATATCAGTATTCAATCCGCTGATTTTAAAGTCTTTGGCTGTTTTGGGCAAAATCAAAAAGATTGTCCGAAAAATTACTGTGAAGCTTTCATACTTCTACCTATATTACAACACTGGCTTTCTTATATTAAGATATCCCTTGACATAAACATCGAGGACGTGAAGCATAATAATATTGATTGTAGACTTCTCGATCTCTGCTAAATAAAACGACTTAAGTATTTATGCAACTTAATGTTAATTTATAAACTAAGTATAATTGCGTATTTAAATGATTAATAGTAGTAGATATATGTATAATTTCCCAGTATATCGCTGAAACACTACTGTTTCACTACCTAAATATAATTATGCACCTGTAATTAATATCTATTTTTCAGATTCCGACTAAAGATATAAAAATACTCGGACAATTTATAACGATACAGAAAATCACAAAGCCAAGGAGGGATGAATTATGAGAAAAAATCTGATAGTCATAATGGCTGTCGCATCAACTGTATTGCTGTTTTCAACGGCAACATCGCCGGTTTTTGCCCAGGGATTCTCATTGATACTGGAAAAGCTTGACAAGCTCGAGTTAAAAATTAACAATCTTGAACAGCGGATTAATGAGGATTCCCGAAGCAGTCGGGATATTTCCAGTCTTGAGAGCCGTCTAAACGGTCTTGAAAAACAGGTGTCGAGCGTAGCCGCAAGTAAGCCGGATATCTCTGGTTTAGAAACCCGTTTAGCCAGCCTCGAAGCTGAGCTGTCGAATCCGGAGACCAATCAGGACTGGGATTTCATTGAAAACTCGATTGTCGAACTGGCCTTTCAGGTCAAGCAATTGGAGGACAATT